>NZ_JCAXEL010000028.1:0-71320 GCF_059759055.1 Paenibacillus sp. GQ49 | reverse complement strand
TTTTTTTAAGTTTCTTTCGAAGCTTATTTCATTCGCTTGCTGCACCGTGTAAACTGTGTTTTCTTGGCCGGAAATAGAATATACCATGTACAGATATGCATTGCAAGTCTTTTTTCGAGTAATTATATATATCTTTCTATAATCTTACTGGTTTTTCTACATTTCCACATTTATCTCACGTAAAAGGCCTCTCTATAAAAGAAAGACCCTCTCAATTTACTTTAATATCTATTGTTATCCGATAACCTCTTGGATGTGAAGCTGCCGTTGCTGCATCAGATTAATGATGGTTCCTTCTACTGACACCATAGGCCGTGTAGGATGATCTCGATCAGAGAATACGATCTCTCCAATTTGGTTATTGCTGAGTTTCACTCGGATGCCATTATGGATCTGGGTCGACCGTTGAACAAATACACTTACGATTGCAGGGTCCAATTTCCCAAATGCCTCACTTTGGATCTGTTCCAGGACTAGATATGGGGACTGTGCCTTGCGGTAGATCTTCTCCAGCGTCATGGCGTGGAAAATATCAGCGATAGCTACAATCTTGGCATAAATATGAATCTGAGTCCCACTAAGCTGCAACGGGTAGCCTGATCCATCCACTTTTTCATGATGCTGCAAAGCTGCAAGTCTGGCTCCCTCATTAATGGCCTTTGCCTGTTTAAGGATCTGATAACCATATTTCGTATGCTGACGAATCTCTTCCTGCTCTGCAGCCGTCAACGTGGATGGTTTATGGAGAATCTGCGGATCTACCTTGTTGTTACCAATATCATGGAACAAGCCTGCAAAAGCCACTTGCATCCAATCCTTGGAGGGGAGATCGATCCATTGAGCCAGTTGATAGGATGTGATCGCACTCAGTACGGCATGGTGATATACATAATCATGTTCTTGCATTACTCGTGGACTGAAGGTAAGCACATTATATTGTTTGAGATGTACAAACACAGCCTCCAACTGTGTACGTAACTCATAGACCGGTAATTCAGCCGCCAGAGAGGACAGGAAAGCATTTTTCGTTAGTCCAACCATCTTCTCATACTCATCCTGCAAAGACGTTACTACAGGAGCTGTGGTGACGTTCCCTGTCTTCCCAGCCCGTTCACCATTGTTGTCATTGGCAGAACTTCCTGCGGATACAGATGCACCTTTGGTTCCTGTACTACTCGACGCCATTCTTTCTTGTTCAATATCCACCTGTTGAATCATAAAGGCTCTGAGCACTTCCATATCCTTGGGTAAAATGACTTTTCCCTTCTGAAGCAGAACGTTGCCGCGAAGTGTTTGCACATCACTCCCAAGTTTGAGTCCTGGTTTGACTTCTGACAGGGTGATTAATCCCATGTGTATTCCCCTCACTCATCGTTCTTCTATGTTAATACAAACAAGACCATAGTCCCGGTTTTTCATGATATTTCCCATTATATTACTCAGGAATCAGGCTGTACATCCCAGATTCGGAAGAATAAAAGAAGAGATTCCTTTATACAAACAAAAGGGCTCCCGGTGGGAGCCCTCGCAATCTTCTTCCAATCTCAAAGAGATCAGTCTTTATAAAATTCTATTTTATGCTTCCGAACCGGAATCGTCGTCGCCCTCAACTTCATTAACCTCAGCGTCAGAAACGGTGCCTTCTTCCAAGCTTACTACCGGAGCTTGGGACTCCTCGCCTTCCAAGCCTTCAAGCGACTCATCGTCTGGTTCCTCTTCATTTTTGTCAATTCGGCTGACTGTAGCTACTGAATCCTCGTCACGAATATGAATCAGCTTCACACCCTGCGTGTATCGACCCATAGTGGATATGCCTTCCATGCTCATCCGGATCAACGTACCGCTGGACGTGATAATCATCAAATCCTCTTCGGTTTTAACCATTTTGAGGCTGACTACTGAGCCGTTCTTCTCTGTGACATTAATAGTCTTGATCCCTTTACCGCCACGAGTCTGCATCCGATAATCATTGACAGGTGTACGTTTACCATAACCTTTGGCTGTAACGATCAGAACATCAAGCTCTTTATCAACTACATCCATGCCGATAACAGCATCCTGTTCATCCAATGTAATCCCTTTGACCCCGGTTGCGCTACGTCCCATGGAACGTACGTTACCTTCCGAGAATCGAATAGACATTCCGTGAGCTGTACCCATGATGATCTCTTGCAATCCATCGGTCAGCTTAACATCAATCAGAACGTCATCATCACGTAAGGAAATACCGATCAAGCCGCCTTTGCGAATATTGGTGTAATCCTCAAGTGGCGTCTTCTTCACAACCCCTTGGCGGGTAGCAAAGAACAAGTATCTGTCACTTTCGAATTCCTGGACCGGAATCACGGCATTGACCGATTCGCCCTGCTCGATCTGGATCAAGTTGATAATCGGCGTTCCCCGTGCGGTACGTCCAAGCTCTGGAATCTCGTAAGCTTTGAGACGGTACACTTTACCTTTGTCAGTGAAGAACATGAGGTAATTGTGAGAGTTGGTCACAAACAGATGCTCGACAAAGTCGGTATCTTTCGTATCCATACCCACGACCCCACGTCCACCACGTTTCTGGCTGCGGTATGTGGATACCGGCAGACGTTTCACGTAGCCTGTATGAGTAATTGTAATGATAACCTCTTCACGTGGAATCAGGTCCTCATCCAGAATACTCTCTTCACCTACAGTGATCTCCGTACGACGATCATCGCTGAAGCGGTCGCGGATCTCTTGCAGCTCCGTACTGATAATCTCAAGCACCAGATGCTCATTGGCCAGAATTTCGCGATACTCTCTGATTTTGACCATCAGTTCGTTATATTCATTTTCAATACGTTCGCGTTCCAGACCTGTGAGTCGTTGCAAACGCATATCGAGAATAGCTTGAGCCTGATCATGACTGAGTGAGAAGCGCTCAATCAAACCTTCTCTTGCTGCATCCGCATTACTGGATGAACGAATCAACGTAATAATCTCGTCGATATGATCCAGCGCAATACGTAAACCTTCCAGAATGTGTGCACGAGCTTCAGCCTTTTTCAGTTCAAACTGCGTACGTCTGCGAATAACCTCAATCTGATGCTGCAGGTAGTGATACAACACTTCACGCAAGTTCAGGATTTTAGGTTCTTTATTAACAATCGCAAGCATGTTAATCCCGAAAGTGGATTGCATCGATGTATGTTTGTACAGGTTGTTCAGGACAACCCCCGGATTCACGTCTCTGCGAAGCTCAATTACAACCCGCATACCATTACGGTCAGACTCATCACGAAGGTCAGTAATACCATCAATCTTTTTATCACGTACCAACTCGGCGATTTTCTCAACAAGTCTCGCCTTGTTGACCTGATAAGGCAACTCTGTAACGATAATTCGTGCCTTGTTGTTGTTCTCTTCGATGTTGGTTTTGGCCCGCATCGTTACTGAACCACGTCCGGTCTGATACGCCTGGCGAATGCCTGAACGGCCCAAAATGTAGCCGGACGTAGGGAAGTCTGGTCCTTGAATGTAATCCATGAGTTCCATGGATGTAATGTCCGGATTTTGAATCATGGCCTGTACACCATCAATGACCTCACCCAGATTATGAGGAGGAATATTGGTGGCCATACCTACCGCGATCCCGCCGACCCCATTGACAAGCAAGTTAGGAAAACGAGCAGGCAGGACGATTGGCTCATGTTCTTCACCGTCATAGTTCGGCTGGAAATCAATCGTATCCTTGTTGATATCTCTGAGCATTTCCATAGCAATCTTGGACAAACGTGCTTCGGTGTAACGCATGGCTGCTGCCATATCACCATCGACCGATCCAAAGTTACCATGTCCATCTACATGCATATAACGCAGGGAGAAATCCTGTGCCATCCGTACCATCGTCTCGTAAACAGCAGAGTCACCGTGTGGGTGATACTTACCGATAACTTCGCCGACGATTCTGGCTGATTTTTTATGTGGTTTATCGGGTGTCATGCCGAGCTCTGACATCGCGTACAGAATACGCCGGTGAACCGGCTTCAATCCATCACGCACGTCAGGTAAGGCACGGCTAACGATGATGCTCATCGCATAATCCATAAACGATTCACGCATTTCGACGCCTATATCCCGATCTGTAATCTGAGAGTTCATTTCTTCCGCCATGCTGGACCTCCTTCTTGTCCTTCAACAAACGTTCCATTCCGTCATGCAAAAAAATTGATTATATGTGAAAAGCCTAACAAGGCTAAAACCGCGCAAGAACGCTACTCTTTATTATATTACTTTCACAAAAGTTACACAATTAAACGTCCGCTGGGCAATAGCCTTTCTTCCGGGAACTTCTGCGTGTCTGGGGATACGCCCTGCCTTCCTCCCCAATTGCACATACAATGCTAGAAAAACGGCATATGTACTGTGCCTACCGAGGCTAAAGCCATTCCCGTCCTACGATCAAACTGCAAATTGTGCAGCTCATCGCACAAAACGCCATATTTCTCTATTATACCACTGAAATCGTCTCTTGTCCTTTGATTTCTCCGTGTCTGGTCCCTCTTTAGAACTGAACAAAACATGAAAGGACTGATGAATCTTGGGTATCCAACGCGTCTCCAGCAAATGGGCCAAAACAGCCGTGTTACAACGCAGTCGCATTGTGAATGAATATATCCCAGTGACCCGAAAATATAGCCGTCAAACTCTGGAACGAATGACTGAATTATTTGAGTCCAATTATATCAAACCGAACCGTGGCACTTACGGTAATGGCGTTATGCGGGTGAAAACAACCCGTTTATACGAACCTGTTGTTAATTCCGAAGATTCCACCACAGATGCAGAGGTTCCGGAAGAACCTACTGATCGGAACCTGCCTGATGAACCCGAAGCAAGTGCTGTTATCTCCAGAGCTACCTATCTCACAACAACATATCATCTCCAATACGGTACAGAGGAGCGATCATTTCATTCCCTGGACGAACTCGAACGAGCACTGAATGATCGCATTCAGGAACGTGATTATATCATTCAACAGGGAATCTCGCTGATGAAGCATGAAGATTTGCCTTTTGACTTGCGTGTGTTAACTCAGAAAAATCTGCAACACAACTGGGAAACAACAGGTATTCTGGGACGTGTTGCTGCCCCGGGCAAAATCATCACCAACATTCATGGTGGCGGACGATTGGCCACGTTTGAAGAACTCGTAATCCCCCATCTTCACCAGGATGGCTTCAAAAAACTTCGTACTGAGCTGTACCGCTTAGGTATTCATACCGCTGTGCAGTTGCAAACATCATTTCCAAGGCTCAAAGAGATCGGTATTGATATTGCGCTAGACGAAGCAGGGCGTCCCTGGATTCTTGAAGTCAACACACTGCCAGGCATTTATGCCTTTGGCTTATTACCGGACAAGGAGGCATACCGGAAGATCAAACGTTATGCGATTGCGTACGGTCGTTTGCCCTCCAAAAAGGGTAAGAGCTCTCGTCCATCCCCTAGAGCACAGGCTTCGTCTGCCAAAAAACGTGTACGCAGATAACAAAGGGATACGGAAGTCTAAGTATACGCCTTATCTGTTCTATACTTTCCCTAATATAAAAAAGGCGCCCTCACAGGCGCCTCTTCGAATATGTTAAATGTCGAGGTTTTTCACGTATTTTGCATTTTCCTGGATAAAGTCACGACGCGGTTCAACGTTATCCCCCATCAGGGTGTCAAACATGGTATCAGCAAGGATGGCATCATTAATTGATACTTGCATCATGGTCCGACTCTCCGGATCCATCGTCGTTTCCCACAATTGTCCGGCATTCATCTCGCCAAGACCTTTGTAACGTTGAACGTTGAATTTTGCATTTTCGCCGAGCGTTGCAATAATTTCATCGCGCTCTTTCTCGGAACCGGCATAACGAATAACTTTGTTACGCTCAATCTTGAACAATGGCGGTTGTGCAATATATACATAACCTGCCTCAATGATTTTGCGCATGTACCGATACAGGAATGTCAGCAATAGTGTTCGGATATGAGCACCATCGACGTCGGCATCGGTCATCAAAATGATTTTGTGATAGCGCGCTTTGGCAATATCGAAGTCATCACCAATACCTGTACCCATTGCCGTAATAATTGCTCTAATCTCCGCATTACCCAAGATCCGATCGAGACGAGCTTTTTCCACGTTCAAAATCTTACCACGTAGCGGCAAAATCGCTTGGAAATGACGATCCCGGCCTTGTTTCGCTGATCCGCCTGCAGAGTCACCTTCGACGATGTACAGTTCACTGATTGAAGCATCCTTGGATGAACAGTCTGCCAGTTTACCTGGAAGTGAGCTTACTTCGAGTGCACCTTTACGACGTGTCAGTTCACGGGCTTTACGGGCAGCTTCACGCGCACGTGCTGCTTGCAGTCCTTTTTCCAAAATGCGACGGGATACGGAAGGATTCTCTTCCAGGAACTCCTGCAGCTTCTCGGCAAACAAGGATTCGACAATCCCACGTACTTCGCTGTTGCCCAGCTTGGTCTTGGTCTGTCCTTCAAATTGCGGCTCCGGAATCTTGACCGAAATAATAGCTGTCAAGCCTTCACGCACGTCATCCCCGGAAAGGTTCCCCGTGCTGTCCTTGATTACCCCTGCCTTGCGGGCGTAGTCATTGATAATCCGCGTAAGGGCACTCTTGAAACCTGATTCATGCGTTCCGCCCTCATGCGTATTGATATTGTTCGCGAAGGAATAGATATTCTCGGTGTAGTTGTCATTGTATTGCAGGGCAACTTCCACCTGGATGTTATCTCTGGAACCTTCAACGTAAATTGGATTTTCATGCAGTACTTCGCGCTTCTGGTTGAGGAAGGAGACGTATTCGATAATGCCGCCTTCATACAGGAATGAGTTGGTTGCACCTGTACGCTCATCCGTCAGTGTAAGACCAATACCCTTGTTCAGGAACGCCAGCTCACGAATACGGGCCAGTAAGATGTCATATTCATAAACTCTTGTTTCCGTGAAAATTTCAGGGTCCGGATGGAATCTAACCGTTGTTCCTGTTTCGTCGGTTGTACCGATCACTTTCAGGTCGTACTGCGGAGCTCCACGGCGATATTCCTGTTGATAGATATGTCCCTCACGTTTAACCGTTACAACCACTTTTTCAGAGAGTGCATTCACAACGGACACACCAACACCATGCAAACCACCGGATACTTTATATCCGCCGCCGCCAAATTTTCCCCCTGCATGTAGGACAGTCATAACTACCTCAAGTGCAGGACGTTTCATTTTGGTATGTTCACCGACAGGAATACCCCGTCCGTTATCGACTACAGTCACGCTATTGTCTTCATGGATACTGACCTCAATGTGGTCGCAGTAACCTGCAAGCGCTTCGTCAATACTGTTGTCCACTACTTCCCAGACCAGATGATGCAGGCCCTTGGAACTGGTGGAACCGATATACATGCCCGGACGCTTCCGTACGGCTTCCAATCCTTCAAGGACCTGAATTTCATTCGCATCATATGACGGTTGATTCATAGACATGCCTTTCACCTACTTCTATAGATTCAATATCGTAAATATGCGTTAACTAATAATGTTTGCTGAAATAGGCAACGTCCTTCATTTCAGCCAGCTATTCAAATTTAAAGACAAGCAGCAAAAGAGACATCTTTTATGCCACACAACGCTAGAGATCCGGAAAAATGTGAGCCCGCTTTTTCAGCGTGGCTGAGGAAATAGGCGAGTAGTACACAATGTTTTTGGTCACCACAATGGACTTGGCTTCCTCTTCGCCGATGTGCTCCACTGTTTTTTCCTGCTCGGCATGCGTGACATACTGCTTGGAGATCTTTGAGGATTTTTCAATCGATATATCAAAAATAGCGACCAATTCGGAAGAACGGATGATCTTCTCACCGCCCAGATGAATGTACATAAGCCCCTCACTCCTTAGCGTTCAACCTGTCCGGCATGAACGTGATAAATACTGGCATCTTTGAGCTTGTCAACGTTCAGGCTCTCGATCCCCGTAGCCGTAATAAAGGTTTGCACCTTGCTCTGGAACGTTTCGATCAGCTGCGTCTGGCGAAAAGGGTCCAGCTCGGACAGAACATCATCCAGCAACAGAACTGGATATTCTCCGATTTCTTCATGAATCAGTTCAATTTCCGCAAGTTTAAGGGACAACGCCGTTGTGCGCTGCTGCCCCTGCGAGCCATATGTTTGTACTTCCCGATCGTTAATGAAAAAGGACAGGTCATCCCGATGCGGCCCACTAAGGGTTGTGCCTCGGCGAATCTCCTGCTCTTTCATTTGTGATAATTTTATCATAAATTGGTCCATTAAGACAGCTTCATCTTCCTCAGCGGCTTCGCTGAAGGAAGGAAGGTAGGCCAGCCGCAAGACTTCTCCGCCTCCGGTGATCCCCTGATGAATCGTTTCTGCCCATTTTTGCAGTTTCTTTATGAATTGTTTCCTTTTTTTGACGATTTTAACACCATGCTCGACCAGTTGTTCGTTCCACACCTCAAGCATGGTCTGGGCCGATGCCCCTTTTCCCCATAACTGCTTAAGCAAATTATTTCGTTGGACGAGCACTTTTTGATATTGCTGCAGGTGGTACAGGTAGCCAGGTGCAACCTGTCCAATCTCCATGTCAAGAAACCGGCGGCGGACCCCCGGTGTGCCTTTTACAATCTCCAGATCCTCCGGTGCAAACATTACAACATTGAGCGCTCCGACAAAATCACTTAACTTGCGCTGCTCCAGGCCGTTAATCTTTGCTTTTTTGCCTTGTTGCGACAAAGATAGCTCAAGCTTGACCGATCCGTACTTTTTGTCGACCTCTGCTGCAAGTCTGGCACGTTCCTCACCGAAACGGATTAACTCCTTATCACGGGATGTACGGTGGCTCTTGGTGAGTGCAAGTACAAAAATCGCCTCTGCAAGATTGGTCTTGCCTTGGGCATTTTGTCCGATCAACAAGTTTACGGGACCAAAAGAATCCAGTCTCAGATGTTCATAATTGCGGAAATTCTGCAGATCAATGCTGTTCACAAACACGCGGTAACCTCCCTTTTATCCCGTCCGTCAGGAGGCAGCAGGATCGAACTGGTCTTCTTATTCTGCAGCAACTTCGAATGTGCCTTCTCCGTCCACTTCAACGATATCCCCAGGGTATAACTTACGTCCCCGGCGTTCCTCAGGCTCTTTATTCACACGTACAAGTCCTTCCTGAAGCAGAGCTTTGGCCATACCTCCAGTTGGGATGCAATCAGCCAGTTTTAAAAATTGATCAAGCTTAATATATTCCGTACGAATCGTAACTTGGTTCACTGTGATCTTCCTTTCGTTAGTTGGTCGTCCGATATGGCAATATCACGTAAAGGCTGTGACTGTCATCCAGCGGTTTCAAGATGATTGGACTCATGACTCCTGTAAAAGCGATCATCAGCTGCTCACTTTCAACAACTTTCAGCACATCCAGCATGTATTTGGAGTTGAACGAGATTTTTAACGGATCTCCTGTAAACTCGGCAGGTTCGATTTCTTCTCTTACTTTACCTAGCTCGGAAGAACTTGAAGAAATTTCAACGGATCCCGAATCCATCGTCTGCATACGCACGATGTTTGTTTTCTCTTCACGCGACAGCAAATAAGCCCGGTCAATGGATTCACTTAATTTTTTTGTATCTAAAACAAGTTCTGTTTTGTATGACGTTGGAATAATTCTAGAAGTATCCGGATATGTTCCGTCCAAAATACGGGAGTAGAACAATACACGGTCAATTTTGAACAGGACTTGGTTATCTGCAACAACGATATCCACAAGGGTATTTTGATCCGGAACAATTTTGCTGAGCTCGTTCAGCGTTTTACCGGAAATGACCACGTTGTTGAAGCGGATACCTTCTGCATTATCCAGCATTGCTGATCGAGTAGCAAGACGGTGACGGTCTGTTGCCACAAATTTCAATTCGTTGTCACCCAAACTCCAGAGTACACCTGTCAGGATTGGCGTTGTCTCATGTGTGGAAATGGAGAAGACGGTTTGTTTGATCATATTTTTCAGCAAATCTCCTGGAATCGAGACCGTTTGATTTTCTTCGATGCTTGGAAGTACCGGGAATTCTTCCGGATCAAGACCTACCAGTTGAATCTCGGTAGCACCTGCGGAGATAAAGGTGTTGAAGTTCTCTTTGACTTCCATGTGCACTTCTTGCGATGGCAGCTTCTTGATAATCTCCACGAAAAACTTGGCTGGCAAAACGACACTGCCGGGTTGATCTACCTGAACTACGCTTTTATCTCCATCTTCAAGCGGGATGAAGGATTGGATGGATATATCGGTGTCACTTGCTGTCAACGTTACACCTTGATGATTCACGTCGAATTTGATACCGCTCAGAATCGGAATTGTTGTACGGCTCGAGATCGCTTTGGATACTTGCTGTATGGAATCGTTTAAGTAGTTTTTCATTATGCTGATTTTCATGGTTTCACTCCTAGCTGATTTTTTGGGTGTTGGGGTGTTAAAAGGTGTTTTTCAAAGGCCGAAGGCTAAGCTCCGAAATGGCTATTTTGGAGATGATATCTTTAAGACCTTTTTAGTAATAATAGTAATAGGGGCACTGAATATGTGGATAAGTGGGTATAAACCCGTACACCCAAGCCTATCCACATGTGTATACGTTGTGCATAGGCTTGGGACTTGTTCAGGTTGGATTCTTAATTTTTTCGGTTAAGTTGTTGATAACTTTATAGAGATCCTGATCGTTTTTAATCGCTTGGGAGATTTTTTCGTGAGCATGTATGACAGTGGTGTGATCTCGTCCTCCGAATGCTTCCCCAATTTTGGGCAGAGAAAAGTCTGTCAGTTCACGAGAGAGATACATGGCAATCTGTCTTGGAAAGGCAACTGCCTTGGTCCGTTTCCGTGCTTTGAAATCTTCAAGCTTAAGGCTATAATACTCGCCGACCTTTTGTTGGATGTCATGAATAGTGATCATTTTGGGACGACTGGAAGGAATAATATCCTTCAGTGCTTCAGCTGCCAGATGAGTGGTTACATCTTGATTAGTCAGAGAAGAATAAGCAACGACCCGAATCAGGGCACCTTCCAGTTCACGGATGTTGGTGTCAATCTGGTTGGCAATGTACATCATCGCTTCATTCGGAATATCCAGGTTTTCCGCACGTGCCTTTTTCCGCAAAATTGCGATCCTTGTCTCCAAATCTGGAGGCTGGATATCCGTAATTAACCCCCATTCAAAGCGAGAACGAAGCCTTTCTTCCAGTGTCGGAATTTCCTTCGGTGGTCTGTCGCTGGAGATGATAATCTGCTTCCGTTCCTCATGCAGCGCATTAAACGTATGGAAAAATTCCTCTTGTGTTGATTCTTTTCCCGCCAAGAACTGAATATCATCAATGAGCAAGATGTCGACGCTCCGGTATTTGTTACGGAAGCTCTCCCCGCGGTTGTCACGGATCGAGTTAATGAATTCGTTCGTGAATTTCTCAGACGACAAATAAACGACTTTGCTGCCCGGATCATGCTCCAGAACATAATGTCCGATCGCATGCATCAAGTGAGTTTTACCGAGACCTACTCCTCCATACAGAAAGAGAGGATTGTAAGCTTTGGCGGGCGCTTCAGCGACCGCCAGCGATGCGGCATGGGCAAAACGGTTGCCCGGCCCGATGACAAATGTATCGAACGTATATTTCGGATTCAGCATGCTGAGTACGGCTTCTTCCTGTACAACTGTAGGCGTTGGTGCCGGCAGTTGCGGATCCGGTTCAACAGGCTTGTTCTCTTCGATGACAAATTTCACATCGACTTGCTTGCCAAGCAGCTCGTATACCGTCGAGCCAACCAGTTTGGTGTAACGGCTCTCCAGCCATTCGACGGCAAACGTGGTTGGTGCGGAAATGACGATTGAACGGTCATTTAGCTTGGTGGCTTTGGTGGCTTTGAACCAGGTGTCAAAGCTGGGTTTGCTGAGTTTGTTTTGTATGATTGATAAAATTTGCTGCCATAAATCAGAAGTATGGCTGTCCACAGACTGTCACTCCTTTTACATGTTCCAAGTGTGGCTTAAGCCATGATGCAGTGTCGAAATACGAGATATATTGTTGAATTTATCCCCAAACCCCCGCAGGTCGAAAACAAAAAAAGTATGAACAACGGAAAATTGTTCACAACTTTATCCACAGGCTGTTGATAATATTATGGGTCAGATCACATATTCACATCCAAAAGTAATACAATCATAGCAAAAGAAATCCCGCATTTCAACGTATCGCGTGATTTTATCCACAAATTCAATAACTTGTGTATAATTTTTAGTCACAACACAATATATTGTTTATAAACTGTTTAATTTTCGACAGAATGACCCAAAAACCAAAAATGTCTTATACACAGGTTATCCGTCAAATGATGCCAAATTGTGTGTAAAAGTATTCTTCGTTTGTGAATAACCTGTCTGTGGATAACCGTGAAGTGAAAATGAAGCATGATTGAGATTGGAAAAAGAGTGACCTCTCACGCTCGTGTTTTTCTTGCCAATGGGGCGATGGTGAAAGCGACGAATTCAGTGTCTGGATGGGAGACGGAGAGGGGGAGTAAACTCATGCTTTTAATTGAACAAGATCAGTGGTGTATTTCCTGAGCAGATGGTAATTCTGTGATGGCGATGTATAAGAATAATGGACATAGATGACATCATTTTGAGATATATGTATGTGAATTATCAGGATCAAGAGGTAAGCTGATGCTCGAATATGGAGGTTGAAGTGTATGAATGTATAATATGAAATCAAAGGATAGATTATGCGTGTATAGCAAAAGAGGGTGTCCCTTAAAACCGATTTTTGGTTTTAGGGGACACCCTCTATTTAAGTGAAGAGACGAAGTATGGATTGATAATTTAGAGACGGGGAAGGGACATCTTACGCTGGAATTCTGCAATATCTGCGTATTCCTCTTCCAGTTTGCGAGAGATCCGAATAAAGATGGGCAGCAGCTCCTGGTAGAGTACAGCATTCTCTTTGATAGGGGTATGCCGATGCGTTGTACCCACCATGGAAGAAACGGCATGAAGCGATTGGATCCGTCCTGTAGCGTACAAACCAAGCACGATGGCACCCAGACAGGAACTTTCGAAGCTCTCGGGTACAACCACTTCCTGATTGAAGATATCGGACATCATCTGGCGCCAGAGAGGAGAACGCGCAAACCCACCGGTGGCTTGAATGGAGGTAGGTTGTCCAATCTGTTCTTCCATGGCGAGCAGTACCGTGTATAGGTTGAAAATAACCCCTTCCAGGACAGCACGGATCATATGCTCTTTCTGGTGATGGAGTGTTAAGCCAAAAAAGGAGCCACGAGCATCCGGATTCCATAAAGGGGCACGTTCGCCCGAAAGGTACGGATGGAACAGAAGCCCTTCCGATCCCGGCCGGACACGTTCGGCAATTTTGGTCAGCACATCATAGGAATTGATGCCAAGTCGCTTCGCTGTTTCCACTTCAGACGCGGCGAATTCATCCCGTACCCAACGAAACAACATGCCACCGTTATTCACAGGTCCACCAATGACCCAAAGATTCTCTGTGAGGGCATAACAGAAGGTTCGACCTTTGGGATCGGTAACCGGGCGGTCTACGACGGTACGAATGGCCCCGCTGGTTCCGATGGTTGCTGCGACAACACCAGGTTCAATGGCGTTCACGCCGAGATTGGATAAAACCCCGTCACTTGCGCCGATAACAAAGGGCGTGGAGGGGGAGAGAGCCATTTTTTCAGCCGATTCGTGATTCATTCCTTCTAATATATGTGTTGTAGGTACGAGCTTCGAGAGATGGTCGGGTGTAATGCCTGCAACCTCAAGGGCTTCCGCGTCCCAGTCCAGTTGTTCCAGATTGAGCAAACCTGTGCAGGAAGCGATGGAATGGTCGACGACATATTGTCCGAATAGACGGAAGAACAGATATTCTTTAATCGAAATAAATTTGGCGGTGCGCTCAAAAAGTTCAGGTTCATCGTGGCGCAGCCACATTAATTTGGTCAGCGGTGACATGGGATGGATCGGTGTACCTGTGCGCAGATAGATGCGATGGCCCAATCCATTCTCTTGCAGCTTGGCAGACCAAGCTGCACTTCGATTATCCGCCCAGGTGATGCAACGGGTTAAGGGTTTATTATCCTGTCCCATGGCAATGACACTATGCATAGCCGAGCTGCAGGACACAAACAGGATCTGCTCGGCAGCAACACCACTCTGATCCATGACTCCTCGTACAGAGCGGAGGGCCGCCTGTACAATCTCTTCAGGGTCCTGCTCGGCAACATCGGGTGCTGGGGTATACAAAGGATATTCCTGCGTTGAGGTACTGACGACAGAGCCTTGCTCGGTAAATAATACGGATTTGGTACTGGTGGTACCAATATCGATCCCAATCATATAGTTGTTCATGTATTTAATCCTTCTTTCTCCAGAAAGCGATGAGATTTTAATTTTTTTCTACTATAGATACTCCATTTATACCACTGTACTCAGCAGCAAAATAAAGATCAGTCCCACTACAGATAATAGTGTTTCCATAACGGTCCACGTTTTCAATGTCTGGGAAACGCTCATATTGAAGAATTCTTTGATCATCCAGAATCCTGCATCGTTTACATGAGACAAGATGAGTGACCCCGCACCTGTGGCGAGTACAACCAGCTCAATATTGGCCCCTGGTGTGAGTGCAAGCACTGGAGCGACAATACCGGCGGCTGTTGTCATGGCTACGGTGGCTGAACCGGTAGCTACACGAATGAGCGCAGCGACAAGCCAGGCAAACAGGATCACGTTGATGTTGGCATGGGTAGCGACTTCAGCAATGGCGCTACCTACACCACTATTGATCAATACCTGTTTGAAGGCACCCCCTCCGCCAATAATGAGAATGATGGTCGCCGTAGGCGCCAGACATTCACTGGTGAAGCGAGAAATATCGTGTTTGGTAAACCCACGTGCAAAGCCGAGTGAAAAGAGAGCAAATACAACTGAAATGAGCAGAGCAATGATCTCATGACCGATAAATTCACTGAAAACGGTGAAACCGCTCGTGGCATTTGGGTCAATGATGCTTGCAATGGAGCCAATCAGCATCAAAATAACAGGCAGCAATATGGTAAACAGGGTAATACCAAACCCAGGCATGTTGCTGTTTGTTTTGGTTGCGAATTGTTCAGCCAGTTCTGCTGGCGGATCGGTGTGTATTCTTTTACCAATAAATTTACCAAATAAGGGACCTGCAATAATCGCTGTAGGAATACCAACAATAAGGGAGTACAGAATGGTTTTACCCAGATCCGCGCTGAAGGCTTCAATCGCAATCATTGGCGCTGGATGGGGTGGAACCAAACCGTGTACAGTCGACAGACCCGCCAGAATGGGAATACCAATCTGCAGCAAAGACATGTTGGTTTTACGTGCAACGGTAAAAATGATGGGGATCATCAGAATAACGCCGACTTCGAAGAAAACGGGAATACCAACGATAAATCCAACAATCATCATGGCCCAGTGCACACGTTTTACACCAAACCGATCAACTAATGTAGTTGCAATGCGCTCGGCACCGCCAGATTCGGCCATCATCTTACCAAGCATTGTACCGAGAGCAATAACAATTGCGATGGTTCCAAGTGTGCCGCCAAGTCCCCCGGTAATGGAAGAGATCACATCGGCAGGTTTCATGCCTGTAAGCAAACCGAGCATTAATGCGGACAACAGCAGGGTGATAAAGGGATTCCATTTATACTTGGAGATCAAAACGATCAGAAAAACGATTGCAATGAATGTCCAGACCAATAATGTTGCGTTGTGGGATAGTCCAAAAAGAGTGCTCATGATGTTGTGTGCTCCTTTATTTCTGATATAGAACGCTTACAAGTAAAATTATCGTCACCAATTAAATTTTGTGCCCAGAATGAAGAAGAGGTGTTGGCGAAAAATGTAGTTTTATCATGCCCGAAATTGAAAGAAAATCGCATTTTGTATACTTGTCGACAAGTTAAGCCGCAATCAATCACGACGGATATGATTGCAAACGCCTTGCATCGATTAGGAATCAAAGCTTTCGTGCAGTGTTTTACCGGAATCTTGGAAATACGTGCGGACTCCAGCCTGAATGAGCATTTTGTCACCGGATTCCAGTGCTTCAACGAGCAAACGGTGTTTCTCAATTACAGCGCTTACTTTCTGCTCGCCTTGAACGAATACTCTGCGTGTTGTGAGCAGCATAACGGTCATCACAACATATCGAATACTCTTCCATAGATGTGAAATACGGGAATGCTGAGCAGCTTCAATGATGGTTTCGTGGAAAACGAGATCCTGATAGGCGAATTCGACGGCGTCCTGATGCTGTCCAGCCAGTTGCATTTTGTCGATCACGTTACGCAGTTGGGTGATTAATGATTGTGGAACATCACCAGCGAGTCGCTGCTGCACAAAACTTTCAATCAGGAAACGGACATCATACAATTCTTCGACATCCTTGATTCGTAGTCCAATGACAACGACACCCATACGTTCAAGTCGAATAAGTCCTTCATTGGACAATGTTCGTAAAGCTTCACGGACAGGTGAACGACTGCTGTCAAAATCAGCCGCAATTCGATTTTCCGACAAAATCTCTCCAGGTCGAAGGGTACCGCTGATGATCCGCAGCCTTAATTCGCAGGCAATGGCTTCACCACGGGAAGCTCCTTGAAGCCAGGAAGAAGGAAATAACATATGGCTAACGCTCCTATTAATAAGTAATCAGTTCATTACTGATCATAGCATAACTATTTTGCGGACTGGACATTCAGTTCAACCCATAGTCTGTAGCTACAAGCTAACGGCTAATGTTTTTTTTCAAAGGACTACTTGTATACAAGATGTGATTTTTATCCTACACCTTTCTCAAAAGCTTGTAAACCTTAATTGAAGCGGATACAACCTGATCAGAATTCGACGATATGTATAGCATATAATCATTATCCACATGTGAATAACTTCAAACAGGACGTGATAAAGGAAATAGCGGGTATTGGAGGGTGTGGATAACTATAAATGCTGAAATATGGTGATCTGATCAGGGTCTGGGGATAACTTTCAGGACTCTCTTCGGGGCTTGGTAATGGTATTGAAGTGAACGAACTGTGGTCATTACTTTGGGTGGGATGAAGAGTGTAAATAAAAGAGGGAGAAGCCTTGAGCCATGCAGTTGACTTTTCCAGGTGATCATGGTTAAATATATAAAGGTGTTTTCTGTGAAGATGAAAGTGATTCATCACATAAGTATTTCCTTGTGAGGAGGTGCAATACATTGAGACCTACATTCAAACCGAACGTTAGCAAACGTAAAAAAGTTCATGGTTTCCGGAAAAGAATGAGCACGAGCAATGGCCGTAAAATTTTGGCCGCACGTCGCCTTAAAGGCCGTAAAAACCTGAGTGCTTAAGCATTGAAGACCACCGAGGTGGTCTTTTTTTTCTTAATTAGCTCAAATCAGACTGGATGCTGCTACAGATCAGGTCTGAATGGTCTGCGAAAAAGTGCTGAAACACACACGATGTATGTTGAGTGAGTTTTCCGTTTTTCGAAAACTTACCTTATATAATGATGAATCGTTGATAGGTTTTAATGGCCAATCAACATTCATCCCGGATGAATGCTGATCAGTTCAAGTAGCTGATTAACAATCAACCCAAATGAAGTTGTCGCCAAGACGGTTTACCGTCATTCAAGAAAGCCTATACTAAATCAGTAATGAGGCCTCCGTCAATATCAATGATGGAGAACAGCAAGGAGAAGCGCCGTGTATAAAAGACTGCGTCTACGAAACCGGGCGGACTTTAGCCGCGTATACCGGTATGGGAAATCGTTTGCCAATCATCAATTCGTGGTGTATGGCTGCCGCCGTAAAGATACGGAACAATTCCGGGTAGGTGTATCATGCAGCAAGAAAATCGGAAACGCTGTCGTACGCAACCGGATGAGACGCATGATCAAGGAAATTGTTCGTCATCATGAGCATGAGATCGTCACGCAGATGGATCTGATTTTTATCGTCAGAAAAGGTGCACTGGACATGCCCTATAAGGAAATGGAAAAAAGCCTGCTACATGCGATGCGAAAGGGCTCTCTTTTGAAGTCGAGCAAGCGGTAAGCTTCGGTTTATTTGTCCTCCTAATTATGGTATGATTTACGGTGGAATGGAATGGTTAAGAGAGGGGTTATGAAGTGTCGCGATTGAAGACATCAAAGGGGAAGTGGATTCTCCTCATTGCAGTCATTGCAATGGTCACTGTACTCGCCGGATGTACTCCACAAGGAGCCGGGGTTACTACGGAAGATCTGAAGAATAGTGGCTCATTCTGGCAAAGCAATGTTGTGTACTGGTTCTCACTGGCGCTGGATACATTCGCCAACTGGTTTAACGGTGAATATGGACTGGCTGTCCTCGTGATGGTGCTTATTGTACGGACATTGATTTTACCATTAACAATGAAACAAGTCCGTAGCTCCAAAGCTATGCAGGCGATTCAGCCGCAGCTGAAGGAGATTCAAGCCAAGTTTAAAGATACACCTGAGAAAGTTCAGCAAGAAACAATGAAGTTGTTTCAGGAGAACAAAGTTAATCCGATGGCGGGTTGTCTGCCACTTCTGATTCAGATGCCGATTTACATCGCACTTTATAACTCAATTTACGGAAACTCCAGTCTGAGAACACATGATTTCTTGTGGCTCCAGCTCGGGGAACCGGATCACCTGTTTATTTTGCCAGTGCTGGCTGCCATCACAACATTCATTCAAACATGGATGATGATGCGTATGAACCCTGCACAGCAAATTGGTCCGATGCAGTTTATGCTGTGGGTATACCCAATTTTGATCTTCGTGATGTCTTACCAGTTCCCGTCAGCACTTCCGCTGTACTGGTTCTACAGTAACATCTACACGATCGTGCAAAACTATTTCCTTTACCGGAATAATGATAAAATCGTGGCTGAGGTCAACGTGAAGCAGAATAGCTCTTCCAAAAATGGAGCTAAACGCAAAAACGGTGGCAAAGCAACCGTCTCTGGAAAAGGGTCGAAAGGGGCCAAAAAATCGAAATGACCAAAGTCATTACGTCAGGAAAAACCGTTGAAGATGCTGTAAACCAAGGATTGACCGAGCTTGGCGTAAGTCGGGACAAGGTCGAGATACAAGTGTTAGAGCAGCCGTCAAAAGGATTCCTGGGTTTGTTCGGGGTGAGGGCGGCCAAAGTTGAAGTGAAATTATTGCCTGTACCGGAAGTTGTTCCACAGCCGATCAAGCCAGCTGCATACAAACCTGAATTAGATGCATTACTTGAGGATGTTGCAGCTAAAAATCCCTATGAAGAAGCGGCTGCTTTCTTGAAAGAGGTCGCAGCAGGTATGGGACTGGATGTTGAAGTGCATATCAAAAAACAGCGGGATGGACATATCTTTAATATTGCTGGTGAAGATCTGGGCATGATTATTGGCAGACGTGGACAGACGCTGGATGCGCTTCAGTATCTAACAAACATTGTAGCGAACCGATATTCGGAAAGCTTCGTTCGAATTGTGCTCGACGCGGAGAATTTCCGTCAACGTCGGCGGAAGACGCTGGAGGATCTGGCTGAACGGTTGGCTGGACAAGCAATCCGTACCGGTAAGGAAGTTGTACTGGAACCAATGCCTCCGCTCGAACGAAAAGTCATCCATGCAAAACTGCAAAACCACCCGCAGATTAAGACCTTAAGTAAGGGTGAGGAGCCTAATCGGCGTGTGGTTATTACGACGAAATAACACGAAATTGAAGACGCAATGGCTTCCTGCCCGGTGCAGAAGCCATTGCTTTTTTCGTACAGAAGTAATTTGATAAGGTGCGTAGAACAAGTAAAGAGTGAACTTAATACGATAAGCAGCATGTCATATGTTATATCATTAATAGATTTGAAAATGGATGTGGCGTCCCCTGAGGGGCGGCAATTTTAAAATAGAGCAAGGAGAGATAACCATGATCAGTGATACGATCACAGCGATATCAACGGCTGTCGGAGAGGCGGGTATCGCCGTGATCCGGGTCAGCGGCCCGGATGCAGTGTCGGAGACGGAAAAGATTTTTCGCAGCAAAACCCCTTTAACCCAGGCAGCATCTCACACGGTTCATTATGGTCATATCATAGATCCCGTTAATGGGGAAAAGATTGAGGAAGTATTGGTTACGGTCATGCGAGCACCTCGGTCGTTCACAACAGAAGATGTCGTGGAGATCAGTGCGCATGGCGGTGTAGTGTCTGTAAAACGGGTCATGGACCTGCTGTTGCAGCTTGATATTCGTCTGGCTGAACCCGGTGAGTTCACGAAGCGTGCTTTCCTTAATGGGCGGATTGACTTGTCTCAGGCTGAAGGTGTCATGGATCTTATTCGTTCCAAATCGGACCGGGCTTTCTCGGTTGCGCTGAAACAAGTTGAAGGCAAACTGTCTTCCAAATTGCGTGATCTACGATATACATTGGTGGAAACACTAGCTCACATTGAAGTGAATATCGATTATCCCGAGCATGATGTGGAGTCGTTAACGTCTGATTTTATTAAAGAGAAGTCCAGTCAGGTTATGACTGAAATTGATAAATTGCTGACTACAGCAGAGCAAGGAAAGATCCTGCGAGAAGGTATTACAACAGCTATCGTTGGACGACCTAACGTAGGTAAATCCTCCTTGATGAATACACTTGCGCAAGACAATCGGGCTATCGTCACGGACATTCCAGGAACAACTCGTGATGTGATCGAGGAGTTCATTACGATCAATAATATCCCACTGAAGTTGCTGGATACGGCAGGAATCCGGGAAACCATGGACGTTGTAGAGAAGATCGGGGTAGAACGCTCTCGTTCTGCGGTAAGTGAAGCCGATCTGATCTTGATGGTTGTGAATGCTGCGGAGCCACTTCATCCCGATGAGATTGAATTATTGGAACAAATCCGCGGTAGACAATCGATAATTATTATGAATAAAATGGACTTAACGCCACAGGTAGAACGTGACGTGCTGCTTCGTTACATTCCGGAAGAACGGCTTGTACCGATGTCGGTGAAAGATGATCTGGGTGTGGATCGACTGGAAGATGCCATCTCTACGCTATTCTTCAGTGGTAAACTGGAGTCCGCAGACCTGACTTATGTCAGTAATGTGCGTCACATTGCTTTGCTCAAAAAAGCGAAGCAGTCCCTGGTTGATGCCTATGAAGCAGCAGAGCAGTTCATTCCGATCGATATGATACAGATTGATGTTCGTTTGGCGTGGGAGCATTTGGGTGAGATTGTTGGAGATACAGCACATGATGCATTAATTGATCAGATTTTCTCCCAGTTCTGTCTAGGAAAGTAAAAATAATATACTGCCGATTGAGTTAAATCGTAGTGTATGATGGAGAGGTACAATTTCTGCCTGTTGTCAAAGGATGGAATGATATTGTAGCCATTACGTGTTGGTTTCATATAGATAGGAATGCAAGTTCCGATGAACGGTTAGAAGTAGTTTCATTATTGTAAAACATGATCCGTCTGCGTGAGTTACACCAAATGCAGCGGAATAAGGAGGTAAACGGGAATGGCTTTTGATGGTGGCAGTTATGATGTAATCGTCGTTGGTGCAGGACATGCTGGTGTGGAATCCGCACTGGCCGCAGCTCGTATGGGGTCCAAAACACTAATGATTACGATCAATCTGGACATGGTGGCCTTTATGCCTTGTAACCCATCTATTGGGGGACCGGCCAAAGGACATGTTGTGCGCGAGATTGATGCACTTGGTGGAGAAATGGGACGGAATATCGATAAAACCTTTATTCAGATGCGGATGCTTAACACGGGTAAAGGGCCTGCTGTTCACGCGCTTCGTGCTCAGGCAGATAAATTCTCCTACCAGCATAAAATGAAGGAAACGATGGAGAATGAACGTAATCTGACGATGCGTCAGGGTATGGTTGATTCACTGATCGTTGAAGACGGAAAATGTGTAGGCGTTGTGACTCAGACCGGAACAGAGTATCGGGCTAAAGCAGTCGTTCTAACGACAGGCACATACTTGCGCGGTAAAGTAATTATGGGCGAGCTGATGTATGAGAGTGGACCGAACAATCAACAACCCTCTCTTAAATTGTCAGAAAATCTGCGTGAACTGGGCTTTGATCTGGTTCGTTTCAAAACGGGTACACCACCACGTGTGCATAAGGATACGATTGATTTTAGCAAAACCGAAATTCAGCCTGGTGATGACAAGCCGAAGTTCTTTTCCTATGAAACAGAATCTTCCGATAATGAGCAGTTGCCTTGCTGGTTGACGTATACATCTGTGGATACACATCAGATTATTAATGATAATCTGCATCGTGCTCCGATGTTCTCGGGGCTTATTGAAGGAACCGGACCACGTTATTGCCCTTCCATTGAAGATAAAATTGTTCGTTTCAGCGACAAGCCGAAACATCAGATATTCCTTGAGCCGGAAGGCAAGAACACATCCGAGTATTACGTACAGGGATTGTCTACGAGTATGCCAGAAGACGTACAACTGGCTATGTTGCGTTCAATTCCAGGTATGGAAAAAGTGGAAATGATGCGTAATGGTTATGCGATTGAATACGATGCGATGGTGCCTACACAATTGTGGCCTTCACTGGAAACTAAACGTCTACCAGGTCTGTTTACGGCGGGTCAGATTAATGGTACCTCCGGTTATGAAGAAGCAGCAGGACAAGGTGTTATGGCTGGAATCAACGCTGCACTCAAAGTACAGGGGAGAGAGCCGGTAATACTGGATCGTTCCCAAGGTTATATTGGCGTGCTGATTGATGATCTGGTGACAAAGGGTACAAATGAACCATATCGTCTGTTGACTTCACGCGCTGAGTATCGTCTGTTGCTTCGCCATGATAATGCAGATATGCGTTTGACGGAAATAGGATATGATATTGGCCTGATCCCTGAAGAGCGTTATGCAAAATTCCTGGATAAAAAGGCGAAAGTCGAGCAGGAAGTTGCACGTCTGAAAGTGGCTAAAGCTCGCCCGGTTGAAGTGAATGCCAAGCTGGAAGAGTACGGATCTACACCTATTCAGGATGGCAGTACGTTGCTTACCTTGCTGCGT
This sequence comes from Paenibacillus sp. GQ49, assembly GCF_059759055.1. Lineage (NCBI taxonomy): Bacteria > Bacillati > Bacillota > Bacilli > Caryophanales > Paenibacillaceae > Paenibacillus > Paenibacillus sp. GQ49. Next base: position 48,127 of record NZ_JCAXEL010000028.1, on the reverse strand, counting down.
CGCCCGGAGCTGGGGTATGAACTGATTGAACAGCTCTCACCATCTGAGGTAGAACTGACAGCAGATATGAAAGAACAAGTGGAAATACAAATTAAATATGCGGGTTATATTGAGAAACAATTGATCCACGTGGAACGTTTGCAAAAGATGGAGAAAAAGAAAATTCCGGACACTATCGTATATGATGAGATTCATGGTCTTGCTATGGAAGCCAAACAGAAGCTCGCTACGATTCGTCCAATCTCGATTGGTCAGGCTTCTCGTATTGCTGGAGTTACTCCTGCCGACATTTCCATTCTGCTGGTCTACTTGGAGCATTATAACCGTGTAACCGCAGCAAGGGGACAATAATGGACGATATTCAACAGCAACTGCAGCGGCGCTTAAAGAAACATGGATTAGAGCTGGGAGAACTCCAATTGGAGCAATTCGAACTGTATTATCAGGAATTGGTATCCTGGAATGAAAAGATGAATCTGACGGGCATAACGGATCGGGAGCAAGTGTATACCAAGCATTTCTATGATTCGGTATCGCTGGCTTTTTATACTGACATGACCAAAGTGAATAAGCTTGCTGACATTGGATCAGGAGCGGGTTTTCCAGGATTACCACTGAAGATCTGTTTCCCGCATATTAAGCTTACGATCATTGATTCATTGAATAAACGTATTGGTTTTCTACAGCATGTGGTAGACATCCTTGGTCTGACTGATGTGGAATTGGTTCATGGACGTGCTGAAGAGATTGGACGCAAAGAAGGGTATCGTGACAGCTACGATCTCGTTACGGCGCGTGCAGTAGCCAAGCTGGCTGTGCTGAATGAATTCTGCCTTCCTTTTGTTCGCAAAGGTGGAATGTTCGCTGCCATGAAGGGCGGAGACCCGCGTGATGAAATGAAGGAAGCGGAGTTCAGCTTCAATCAGCTGAAAGGACGGGTTAAGGCCGTTCATCCATTCCAGCTGCCGGTTGAAGAATCAGAGCGTCACATCATTCTGATTCAGAAATTTGATAAGACACCATATAAGTATCCGCGCAAACCAGGTACTCCAATGAAGACTCCGCTGATATAGCTGTGTGATGGTTTTGAAGTGAGTCAAAATAAAATAGAAATTTAGACATAGATAAAGAGGATGTTTCACGTGAAACATTCTCTTTTTTTGTTTTCTGAAATGGAGGACTGGATCAACATCACAGATACTTCGTATTACATATCTCTTAAAGAACCTGTAATGATGAATTTCACGCAGAGTAACTCATGAACAATTTCATTAATTGAATGTGTGCAAGTCGTCATATTTCCAATATTCACAAAGAAAAAGCAGGAAAATTAGCAGAGTTTAAAGAATAGGTAAGCATAGGATTATGATAGAAAAGATGATAGAATAGAAGTATCCGATCTTGGGTCACAGCGATCATAGATTATATGTATAGATAGATGGATATGCGTTCGATGTTGCATGACAGAAAGCGTTATGAAAGGCAAAACTTATTCCAAGAACGATGCATGTAAAAGGTCGCTTATTGAATAAGAAGCACCTGCAAAGACTGTGGGAGCTATTACGAAACTAGGTGGTAATCTGCGGAATGAAAGAACAATTTTCGAAGTTGTTTGGTTTGGCGGAGCGCAATAACGGAGATGAGATCAAACAGATTCCGGTTAATGAAATTGTGAGTAGCCCATACCAACCCCGTACTATTTTTGATGATGATAAAATTGATGAGTTGTTGCAGACGATCAAAACACATGGTGTAATTCAGCCTATTGTCGTTCGCGTGCGAAATGGATCATATGAGATTATTGCCGGGGAACGTCGCTGGCGTGCAGTTCGAAAATTGGGTTTGGATACGATTCCGGCTATTGTGCGTGAATTCAACGACTCTCAGGCCGCATCCATTGCACTGATTGAGAACTTGCAGCGTGAAGGATTGACCTCAATTGAGGAAGCTGTCGCTTATCAGAAGCTGATCGACTTGCATCAATTGACACAGGAAAGTCTGGCACAACGACTCGGCAAAAGCCAGTCAACCATCGCGAACAAAATTCGGTTGTTACAGCTTCCGGACGGCATTAAGGCCGCATTGATGGAACGCAAAATTTCTGAACGGCATGCAAGAGCATTACTTTCTCTGGATACGGAAGAACTGCAGATGAAGTTGCTCGGTGAGATTATCGAAAAAGAATTGAATGTGAAACAGACAGAGGCACGTGTTGCCTTCTACAAGGAATCTTCTAAGATTAAAAAATCTAGACGTGTTTCCTTTACCAAGGATGTAAGGCTTGCACTTAATACAATTCGCCAATCCATTGATATGGTAACTGGCTCTGGTCTGGACATCAAAACCAAAGAAGCAGACCATGAGGATCATTATGAGATCGTTATCCATATTCCAAAACGTAAATAATTGAAGCTTATGGCGGCAATGGGCCGCTTTTTATGTCTATAAAGCAAGTTAGGTCTGAAATTTTTAAAGAACGGTCGGTATATTGATGGAACGGTAGTTGTTGTTTGTGTGGACGATGGCCGCCTGCTTTTTGTTAACAATATCTCACAACCTACAGAAAAGACTCCTATTTTATTTGAGGTGAAGTAATTGTCTAAGATTATGGCCGTAGCAAATCAAAAGGGCGGTGTGGGGAAAACGACGACATCTGTTAACTTGGGTGCAGGACTGGCTTCACTCGGGAAAAGAGTATTGCTTGTCGATATTGACCCTCAGGGGAATACAACCAGCGGAGTCGGAATCAATAAAGCAGATGTGGCTAATTGTATATATGATGTCATTATTAATGAGGTTCCTCCTCAAGAAGCGATTGTGGAGACTCAGATTGAAGGCCTTCATATCATACCTGCAACGATTCAGCTTGCCGGAGCCGAGATCGAATTGGTGTCCACGATATCACGGGAAGTTCGCCTGAAAAAATCACTCGCCATGGTGAAAAAAAACTATGATTACATACTGATCGATTGTCCACCATCCCTTGGTATGTTAACGATCAATTCGTTAACTGCTTCCGATTCGGTGATCATTCCGATTCAGTGTGAGTATTATGCACTTGAAGGATTAAGCCAGTTGCTTAATACAGTTCGTCTGGTACAGAAACATCTGAATACATCCCTGCAGATTGAAGGGGTATTGCTGACGATGTTTGATGCGCGGACCAATCTGGGAATTCAGGTTATTGAAGAAGTGAAAAAGTATTTTCAACAAAAAGTATATCAAACAATTATTCCGCGTAACGTACGGCTGAGTGAAGCACCATCTCATGGTCAATCCATTATCACGTATGACCCTCGTTCAAGAGGGGCGGAAGTGTATTTAGAGCTCGCAAAGGAAGTGATTTCTTATGAGTAAGCGGCTTGGAAAAGGTCTTGATGCCCTCATTCCTTCGCTTTCAATTAATGACGATGATAAAGTCGTAGAAATCCCGATTAGTCAACTGCGGGCTAACCCCTATCAACCACGTAAAGTATTTGATGAGGGCGCAATACATGAACTGGCTGAGTCCATTCGTCAACATGGTGTCATACAACCCATTATTGTTCGTCCTGTATTACGAGGTTATGAGATTATTGCCGGAGAACGACGGTTCAGAGCTTCGCAATATTGTGGTAATGCCACGGTACCGGCTGTAGTCCGCAACTTCAGTGATCAGCAGGTAATGGAGATTGCGTTGATCGAAAACCTGCAAAGGGAGAATCTGAACGCCATGGAAATTGCAGTTGCTTATCAGGGGTTAATGGATCAATTCGCGTTGACTCAGGAAGAGTTATCTGTAAAAGTAGGTAAATCACGTTCTCACATTGCTAACTTTTTGCGTCTGTTATCATTGCCCGAAGAAGTAAAAGACCATGTTTCACGTGGAACATTATCTATGGGACATGCACGTGCGATCGTAGGTGTTAAAGACGAGGTTATAGTGAAGCAACTTGCGAAACAGACCATTGATCAGCAATGGAGTGTACGTGAGTTGGAGGAAGCTGTTCAACAACTGGATCGCTCCAAAACAGGTGAGGCTAAAGCCAAATCGAAGTTAAAAAAGAAAGATCCATTCATTGATACATTGGAAGAATCTCTTCGTGAACGTTTCAAAACAACAGTGAAAATTAAGCACAATAAAGATAAAGGTAAAATTGAGCTCAACTACTACAGTCAACAGGATCTGGAACGGCTATTAGAATTGTTACAATAATAGTCGGGTCTATGATTCATTAACAACATGCGGGGCTTACTCATGTCATGACATATCGCCTCTGTACCATGGAGAAACGATATGTCATTCTTTGTTTATAGGGTTATATGTGCAATATGTGAAGGCGAATTATTAATTTATAGGACAGAGGTGGTTGTGAGGTGGAGGGAGTTATCTATCTAGATCATGCAGCAACATCTTGGCCCAAACCACCTGCTGTCGGTGACGCGATGTTGAGTGCATTGGAGATTGCCGGAGCTAATCCTGGCAGAGGAAGTCACCGTATGGCTGTTCAGGCAAGTCGTGTATTGTTCGAGGCGAGAAAATCCATATCCAGTATCTTTGGAATCAAAAATGCGAATGATATTGCATTCGGATCAAATACGACTGAAGCGCTAAATCTAGCTATTCAAGGCTCGCTCAGAGAGGGCAACCATGTGATTGCCACCATGGCTGAACATAACTCAGTCAGACGACCACTAGAGTATATGCGCAGACTCCGAAATGTGGAGATTGATTATGTGCCTGTTAATGCTACGGGAGCCATTGATCTGATGCAAATGGAACGTATGTTTCGTTCGAATACCAGATTGGTGGTATGTACACATAGTTCCAATCTGCTTGGCAGTATTCTTCCTATTGGAGAAATTTCGCTCCTATGTCGTAAACATCAAGCGATCTTGTTGGTAGATGCAGCTCAGAGTGCTGGGGTTATGCCTGTGAATGTACAACAATTGGGCATTGATATGTTGGCTTTTCCAGGGCATAAGGGACTGCTTGGTCCTCAGGGTACAGGGGGCTTGTACATTGCTCCAGAGCTCGATATAGAGCCTTTACTTCATGGAGGAACAGGAAGTCAGTCAGAAGCTCTGGAGCAGCCAAAGGTGCGTCCTGATCGGTATGAAGCGGGGACGCCGAATACAGTCGGGATCGCAGGGCTGAATGCGGGTGTGAAACATGTACTTGAGATGACACCAGCGGTCATCTACCAACATGAGTGGGAACTGACCCAACTTATGATAGATGGGCTGGCATCCGTTAAGGGCATTCGAATGCTTGGTCCAGAGATTGGACAGCCACGCACCGGATTAGTATCTTTTACTGTAGATGGGTATGATTCAGCACAACTCGCCTTCCGTTTAGATCGGAATTATGGGATTGCGGTTCGCTCCGGTTTTCATTGCACACCGCTTGCACATGAATCTGCTGGTACAACCGCTACCGGAGCAGTAAGGGCCAGTGTGGGATACAATTCAACTAGAGTACATGTGGAAGAACTCGTTAAGGCAGTGTTGGAATTGACTGGGGCAGACTAGATTAGAGTTGAAATGATGAACTCATTTGATACAGGGTTGCTTGATTAAGCTTATGGATATCGGGTTGATTTATAATGAATGATAATATTACAGGACAGACGTTAATCTGATCAAAAATATAGAGGGGTAGTTGCAATTACATGGCTGAATTAAACGAGCTGATTCTGGAACAGCTGTTATGGATTATTGGCGGAATGGCATTACTTACGGTGATCTTGCTTATTGTGAGTATTGTTCAAGGGGCAAAGTTACGAAAATTTAAACGTAAATATGAAGCCATGATGGCTGGCAGTGGAGTAGAGGACCTGGAATCGTTGCTGATTAATCTGAAAATTCAGATGGACAGCATTGAGGATGAACACAAACTGCAAACGAATCAGCTGCAAGTTGTCATGCAAAAGCTGACCCGCATTCAAGGAAAAGTTGGCGTGAAAAGGTACAATGCATATGGAGAGCGTGGCAGTGATCTGAGCTTCTCAATGGCCATGATTAATGATAGCCAGGATGGCATGATCCTTACGGGGATATATAACCGTGACGGTTCTTACGTATATGCCAAACCTCTTAAAGGGGGAGAGTCCACGTATACTCTGTCCCCAGAGGAAAAGGAAGCTATTACTCTGGCACAGCAAGCAGAGTAGAACGTGTATGCCATTCCCGAATGGCCGAGTACAGACTGCTGGATATAATCTCGGACATGCGCATAACAAGACTGAGCCGTGTGTTCTGTAGAACAAAGTATTCCATAAAGCCGCCGACGTTAACGATACCTGTCAGATGGATATCGCCGACCGGCGGTAATTCTTTATTTACCCCCGCACCCGGCTTGAGTGGACCATTCACAACTTGAATGCAACCCACACTGGATGATTGACCGAGACAGGCGTCAATGCCAATCACATAAGGGTTATGGTGTGTTTTCTGTATGTTGTGGAGTGTATCTTGCAGGTTCATCGCATGGACTGGTTCATCCAAGGTACCATATAGATGGAATAAAGGGCTGTCCCACTTGGAAAGGGCTGATCCGACCAGAGGACCAAGGCAGTCGCCTGTTGAGCGATCTGTGCCGATGCAGACAATCACTACATTTTGCAGAGAATGGGCTTTATAGAGGTGAAACATTAAACGATGGGTAATGGCCGAGTGAATACCTGGATCGGTATGGGGGATTTTCAAACTGGTCATGTCTTGTGATGAAAAGGAACGCGAAGTAGGATTCATAGGATCTATCCTTTCCCTTGGAATAGTAGTAACAGTATATGGAAAGGTAGAGCGTTTTATACTTCACGAGGACAAGCTTTTTCTCTAGGGTTGGACGTATGGCGAAAGGAGCCGAACATGGACGAATGGATTAACGATTGGATGCTGATTGCGTTTGATTCAACCCAGCAGGCGCTGCGTGCTGAAATGCTGCTGGAGTTTGCTGAGATAGAGATTGATTTGTTCCCTACACCAAAAGAAATTACAGCAGGGTGTGCGCTGTGTATTCAGTTTCCAAAGGAGGATCTGGAGCGAGTACAGAAGATCATTCGTAACGAGTTCGTAGAGATCCGAGGCCTCTATTTTAAAACAGAAGACAGCTATGATAACATACCGATGTAGAGGAGGGATGATGAATGTTGTCATTTCAGTTTGCTCAAGGGAATGACGGTGCTACTGGTGCTGTAAATGAGGCCCTTCGTTGGACGGATAAAGTCTGGAACAAAATTGCAGATCCCGATATTTGGCTTAACATTATGTTCAGCTCAATCCGGATCATTATTATTTTTATCATCACCCGTATTGTCATTAAGGTGGTATATCGGATTATAGATCGTTCCATGGAGCGCAAGCAGGAAGGCAAGATTCGCGTGAATCCGCGCAGATTCGTAACTGTAGGGGAACTGTTGAAAAATGCGACCTCCATAACATGTAATTTTATTATGATTCTGCTACTGTTATCTGAGATCAATATTCAGGTTGGGCCACTACTCGCGAGTGCCGGTGTGCTTGGGCTTGCCATTGGTTTTGGTGCACAGGGTTTGGTCAAGGATGTTATTACCGGTTTCTTCATTATATTGGAGGACCAGTTCGCTGTGGGGGATGTTATTCAGACGGGAACCTACAAGGGAACGGTTGAGGTGATCGGACTTAGAACAACGAAACTGGTCAGCTGGCAAGGTGAAGTGCACATTATCCCAAACGGGGCGATTGCAAGTGTAACGAACTACTCCATGTCGAATTCGCTGGCTGTAGTGGATATTCCGATGAAGGCGGCCTTAAGTCTCGATGAGTCGGTACATCTGGTGAAAAAGTCTTTGGTTGGAATTGAAGAGCGTGACCTAAATATTGTAAAGGTGCCGGATGTGCTCGGTATACAGTCGATGTCCACATCTGAGTATGTGGTGCGAATTGTGGCTGAATGTATGCCTAACTCTCGTGCTTCGGTGGAACGTCAGATTCAGGGCGATGTAAAAAAAACGCTGGAGTATCATGAGATGAGCAATCAAGCCGTATTGGAACAGGCAGTAGCTTTGGAGAAAGATGAGGGGGATGGCACAGGTGGAGCGTAAAAGTTTCCAGCTTGGGGATATCGTGCAGATGAAGAAGCAGCATCCCTGTGGCAGCAATGAGATGGAGATCATTCGTATGGGTATGGATATTCGGATTAAGTGTGTCGGATGTAAACACAGCGTGTTGATTCCAAGAGCGAAATTCGAGAAAAACATGAAGAAGGTACTGCGTTCAGCCGAAGATTCCACTGAATCCTGATCTTGCAATAATTCGGTATGCAGTACGCGTAATAACGTTTACATGCAGGCTCTGTATGAGTGTTGCGTTCTGTAAATGATCATGCTATAATCAATATTGCTGCGGAAAGGTACCCAAGAGGCCCAAGGGGGCTGACTCGAAATCAGTTAGGCGTGTCACAGCGTGCGTGGGTTCGAATCCCACCCTTTCCGCCACTTCAGTTGTAATTTACTCAATACACATTGAGTTTAATAAAAAGATCGATAAGAAGACTTTCCATTAGGAAAGTCTTTTTTTGTATAACGTTTTATTGAATATGTATTGAACACGTATCTATATCAGATGCATCATTAATGACTAAAACGAAAAATAAAGAGCCCCGAAGGGCTCTTTATCCGGCGGTGCATTTGTTTGTTAGGAAACAATCGGTCGTAACAATCAGACACTTGGTGTACTGCACGTAGCAATACGCGTGCTTCAGACGAAGGGCCTTACTACACATAACCACTTGCTTCTTAAATTACGTGATGAATCTCCAACAGCGAATGATCGGCTTCGTTGTCCAACGGAACCACACCTCTCTCGTGCACCGCCTGATTGTATTATGTGCTTTATTCCGTTTTATATACATGGATCGAAAAAAAAGTATTGCGATTAATGGACGCGGGCTTTGGTCAGCTTCTTCCACTTGCGATTATGATTGCTTGTTTCGGGAAAAGCCTCACCTTTTTGCAGCGTTACCCGCTTTGGGTTCTGAATTTCCGTGACAAAGCTTTTTTCCCCAACTTCTGTGTACTCTCCATCGTTTGGGGCTTTGTCTCCTGGTTCAAACTCGGTTTTTTCACCCATGATAAAACCTCCTCTGCAGATTATGTTACTTTGTTGCTTCTGTAGTGTGCTCCATAGCCAGGCTGATCATGTGCCAATATGTACAGGGAACGTTTGCTTGCACTTTGACTCGGTATTTGTTATATTAATATAGTTCGAGTTTGTGCTCGTTCCTTGCTCTCAACCTAGATTGAGGGCCAGAGTCCATAAGGAGGTGAAAATTATGCGCAAATATGAAGTGATGTACATTATTCGTCCTGACATTGAGCAAGAAGTTGTTCAAGCTACAGTCGATAAATTCCAAGGCATCATCTCCAACGGCGGTGGTGAAGTTACAGCTCACGACGTTATGGGTAAACGCCGTCTTGCGTATGAGATCAAGAAATTCCGTGATGGTTTTTATGTTCTGGTACATTTCACTGCTGAACCAGCAGTTGTAACTGAACTTGAGCGTCTCATGAAGATTTCTGACGAAGTAATTCGTTATCTCATTACCAACGACGTTAAGTCTGCTTAAGACTACTCGTGATTAACGCACCAATACGCTCTGAAGGAGGGGATTACATTGTTGAACCGTGTCATTCTGATCGGCCGGTTAACCCGGGACCCTGAGTTGCGTTACACTCCAGCAGGAGTGGCAGTTACGCAATTTACTTTGGCAGTGGACAGACCGTTTACAAGCCAAGGGGGAGAAAAGGAAGCCGATTTCATTCCGGTCGTAACCTGGAGACAGCTTGCCGAGACCTGTGCGAACTACTTGCGCAAAGGACGCCTGGCTGCAGTCGAAGGACGCATTCAAGTACGGAACTACGAGAATAACGAAGGAAAACGTGTATACGTGACCGAAGTCATTGCCGATAATGTCCGTTTCTTGGAGTCAGCTAACCGTGATAATAGCGGTGGCGGCGGTGGGCAACCAATGCGTGAAGAGCCTTCTTATGGAGGCGGCGGACGCGCGAACAATAACAATAATTCGCGTAGCAACAATCAGGATCCTTTTTCCGATGACGGAAAACCGATTGATATATCGGATGATGATTTGCCATTTTAACATGAGCTGATAACTCTTAGGAGATATGGGTTACATGATAGGAAAGGACTGAAAAGCATGGGCTTCAAGCAAAGAGAAGGCGGAGACAACGATAAAAGACCGGCACGTCGTGGCGGCCGTAATAAACGTCGTAAAGTGTGCTTCTTCACAGCTAACAAAATTACTCACATCGATTATAAAGATACGGACTTGCTTCGTAAATTTATCAGCGAACGTGGAAAAATTTTGCCACGCCGTGTAACAGGTACTAGCGCTAAATATCAACGCATGCTGACGATTGCAATCAAACGCTCCCGTCAAATCGCATTATTGCCATACACAACTGAGTAGTTTTTACTCAGCTTGCATACGAAGCAGTCGGCTTATAGCCGGCTGCTTTTTTGTATATATCAATAGAAGAATAGAAATAACAGATCCACTCTAACAAATGGAACAATTCAATACTGTGGTGATAGAAGCATTCAAGGCTCAAATGAATTATAATAGAGTCTAATCTACTGAAAAGGTACAGGCAGCAGGAATAGCTGTTTATTTCAGAATAAACACCAGGAGTGGATATGAATACATCAAAACGTAAAGGCAAACAGAGAAAAAAGAGTCTGAAAAACTGGATTATAGCTACTCTTTTACTTTCCATTATATATGTGTGGTTACAGCAAAAAGATGATATAGATAATATGTGGCCTGGGACAACAATCCAAGATGCTGTACCAATTACAGGTCTACACCCTGTAGTGGCAGAAAATGAAGAGTTATTGGTACGTAAGGCAGCGAGACGTGGAATAGAGATTGTTATCACCCACGGTTACCGAAGTTCCGAGGAGCAAGATGCACTATTCAACCAAGGACGCTCAAGTGCAGGCAATATCGTTACTAATGCGCGTGGTGGTGAGTCATATCATAACTACGGATTAGCAATTGATTTTGCATTGAGGACGCCTGACGGTGATGTGGTGTGGGATATGGAACGTGATGATAACGGGAATGGCAAGGCAGACTGGATGGAAGTTGTGGATCTCGCCAAAGAGTTAGGTTTTACTTGGGGTGGAGACTGGGCAAACTTTCCGGACTATCCTCACTTGCAGATGGATTTTGGCTTGAGTATCAATGAGTTAAAACGTGGTAAAAGACCTCCTGATTCTTAGTAAAGGGTATTATATATACACTTAAATGAATAAATATTAGATAAGCTCTGCATTTTGCAGGGCTTTTTTCTTTCTTTTGTAAAATAAATGATAAAAGATGACAATTTGGTCTTTACATTAGCAAATAAATAAAACTATACTAGATTAACTAGATTTTTTACTTTGATCGCACATATTATTTCAATTGTGAGCATAACGGCTCCGGTTCAATAAAATTCAGCTATAGATTGAGATACACTCACCACTCATATATGTAACATTTACCTCACGCAAAAGTAAGAATGTCTACTTAAATCAAAACGTACACATACACTAGATGTAACTACTATGTTATGTATATGTTATTTTCACCAATTGCCTATGTACACCTCACAGCCAAAAACAAGATAACACCTCTCAAAATTCCTGCTATATGCCTTTATAGTATTACTAATATCCAAATCTGTAGTATAAAAAACATTTATACCAAAAATCTCAAAATAAGCATTGACGTTAGCTAAAATTACACGTATGATTACATTAATTATTTTGATATATAATTCCGCTAGGAATTATCAACATTAATTGACCAATGGTCTAAATATGAGTCTCTTAAACTTGTTTCTCCTAACAATTTGGTATTTTGTATAAGCTATTGTTCGTTATCTTCAAGAACTTGGAAATATACAGTGGATGCATTCCTCTACACACGAATACAATCTACGGAAATTATGGGGTTAGGGTGATTGATTTGAATACAGAGCTATTGGAAGTCAGAAATCTAACAACATCATTCAGAATTGAAGATTACTATTATGCAGCAGTGGATCACGTTAACCTTACGGTGAAGAAAAATGAAGTGTTGGCGATTGTAGGTGAATCCGGGTCAGGTAAAAGTGCTTTTGCATTCTCTCTTATGGGTTTGCATAACAAAGCAAAAATCGAAGGCCAGATTCTCTATAAAGGACAAGATATTGCCAACATCTCCCCAAACAAGTTAAACAAGCTACGCGGTAAAGAAATGGGCATGATTTTTCAGGACCCATTGTCCGCACTAAACCCTCTAATGATTATTGGTGAACAGATTGAAGAGATTCTCACACTTCATCAGTCCAAACTGTCTTCCAGAGAGAAGAGAGAAAAGGTCATTCACTTATTGAATCAGGTAGGGATTCCACGTCCCGAACAAATATACAAGCAGTATCCCCACGAACTATCTGGTGGTATGAGACAGAGAATTGTTATTGCCATTGCGATTGCCAACAAACCGGAACTACTCATAGCCGATGAACCAACGACGGCGCTTGACGTTACGATTCAACTACAGATTCTGGAGCTGATCCGTGATCTGAAGAATGAAATTAACGCAGGCATTATTCTGATTACACATGATCTGGGTGTCGTAGCTGAGATGGCTGATCGCGTAGCAGTTATGTATGCAGGCGAAATTGTTGAAATCGCAGATATCTTCACATTGATGAACGATGCGAAGCATCCATATACCCGCTCATTGTTGAACTCTATTCCCACCCTGTCTGAAGAAAGATCCAAATTACATGTCATACAAGGTATCGTACCATCACTCAAAAATCTTCCTCGCAAAGGGTGCAGATTCAAAGCCCGAATTCCATGGATTAGTGAATCGGCTCATGAAGAGAACCCACAGATGCATGAAATTGCACCAGGTCACTTTGTACGGTGTACCTGTTACCAGCACTTTCATTTCCCTGACCAAAGCTGAGGAGGAATAACATAATGGCATTACTCGAAGTAGAAGGGCTCAAGATACACTTTCCGATTCGCGGTGGATTGCTTAAACGGGAAATTGGCAGTGTAAAGGCTGTTGATGATGTTAGCTTCTCCATTGAAGAAGGACAGACCTATGGTCTGGTTGGCGAATCAGGTTCAGGTAAGACAACAACAGGCAGAGCCATTATTGGGCTAAACCATGTCACTGACGGAAAGATTCTGTTTAACGGCAAAAATCTGGCTACGGAGCGACGTAAGAACAGGCAGCTCCAGCGGGATGTACAAATGATTTTTCAAGACCCATATTCATCACTGAATCCAAAGAAGCGGGTTATCGATATTATCGCTGAGCCGTTTCGTAACTATGAGCGACTGACAGCTACCGAGGAAAAAAGACAAGTAAGAGAATTACTTGAAAAGGTTGGCCTGAGTCCGGAATCAATCTACAAATATCCGCATGAATTCTCAGGGGGGCAGCGTCAACGGATCGGCATTGCACGGGCTATTGCACTGAAGCCGAAGTTAATTATCGCTGATGAACCTGTATCTGCACTTGATGTATCGGTACAGGCTCAGGTACTCAACTTCATGCAGGAAATTCAAAAAGAACTGAATCTGACCTATCTGTTCATCAGTCACGATCTGGGCATCATCCGTCATATGTGTGATGAGATTGGAATTATGTATAAAGGTCGATATGTGGAACAGGGCACAACAAATGATATTTTTGAGAATCCGCAACACATCTATACCAAACGTCTCATTGCAGCCATTCCGGATATGGACCCAACCAAACGAGAGGAAATGGTAGCCTTCCGTCAACAGGTCAAATCCGAGTATGAACATTCATACCGAAATTTCTTTGATGAGGAAGGGCTTGCATACTCGCTCAAATCCATTTCCGATACTCACCGAGTAGCTCTACCTCAGAAAGGTTGAAGGCCATATGTGGAAAACGATAGTACGCAGAATTATCATAATGATCCCTCAGATCTTTTTACTTAGTCTTTTGGTCTTTCTGATGGCCAAGGCCATGCCGGGCGACGCGCTAACAGGATTGCTTGATCCAAGCGTTGATCCCAAAGCATTGGAAGCCCAGCGAGAGAGACTGGGATTGAATAATCCCTGGTACGTGCAATATTGGGACTGGATCAAAAACGCCATCCAAGGTGATTTTGGACAATCCTTCCGTTTCAAAATGCCGGTTACGGACTTGATCGGTCAGCGTGTAGCAAACACATTCTGGCTCGCACTGGCGACACTTGTACTGACTTACCTGATCGCTATTCCACTGGGTATCATCAGTGGTCGTTACAACGATACCTGGTCTGATCGGTTGATCACGGGATACACCTACCTGGGCTTTGCCGCACCATTGTTCATCTTCGCACTGGTGATGGTATGGATCTTCGGATTCCACTTTGGTTGGTTCCCGACAGGAGGTAGTGTTGCGCCAGGACTTACACCAGGCACATTCAGCTACATAATGAGTAAGTTCTATCATCTATTAATGCCGGCATTATCCATGGCACTAATTACAACGGTATCTACGGTTCAATATTTACGTAGTGAAATCATTGATATCAAGCATAAGGAATTCGTTATTACTGCCAGAGCCAAAGGCGCCTCGGAATCCCGGATCTACAACAGGCATATCTTGAGGAACTCATTATTACCTATCGCCGCGTTCTTCGGATATGAGATTACAGGGCTTATCGGAGGTACGGTATTCATCGAAAGTATATTCAGTTATCCAGGTATGGGGCAGTTGTTCCTGAGTTCCATCTCATTGCGTGACTTCAGCGTTGTGACTGCACTCGTATTGTTGTATGGCGTAGCTTCCATTCTCGGGGCATTGCTGTCTGACATAATTCTGGGAATTGTAGATCCACGTATACGGATCAAGTAAGAACTTGAAGATTTCGGGGTGAAAACAAGATGAGCAAGGCCAACGAGGTAGTTGTAACTTCACAAAAGGTTGATAAAAGCCCCTCCAGTTTGAGTATTTTATGGAGGGAGCTTGTCAGAGATAAGGTGGCACTAATCTCGCTCATTTTCTTGGGCTTGGTCATGTTGCTGGTATATGGCACGTCTCTCATTCTGAATCAGGATGATATCGTACACGTGGATCTGTTTGCCTTATATGAACCACCATCCGCTAAGTATTGGCTTGGAACGGACTATGGAGGTCGTGATGTATTTGGCCAACTGGTCATCGGTACACGTAACTCCCTGACCATTGGAATTATCGTAACGTTAATGACTGGCTTCATAGGTATCTTAATTGGCCTTTTATCCGGTTATTTCGGTGGAATGATAGACAACCTGTTTATGCGTGTTGTTGATTTCTTCATGATCCTTCCGATGTTGATGATTGTTATCGCGTTTGTTACGGCAGTACCGAAATACAATATCATCTCGTTCTCTCTTATCATGACGGCATTTCTCTGGATGGGTATCGCCAGATTGATTCGCTCCAAAGCATTACAGGAACGGGAACTGGACTATGTAAAAGCTTCAAAAACATTGGGCTCTTCTCATCTGAAGATTATGCTCTCACAGGTTCTTCCGAATCTGAGCTCCATTATTATCGTAACGATGACATTGAATCTCGCTGCCAACATTGGCCTCGAATCCGGGCTGTCTTTCCTCGGGTTTGGTTTTCCCGAAAGTACGCCTAGTCTTGGAACACTCGTAAGTTATGCACGTAATCCGCAAACCCTGGAATCCAGATGGTGGATATGGCTACCCGCATCGGTACTGATTCTGGTATTGATGTTGAGTATAAATAATGTCGGTCAAGCCCTAAAGCGTGCGACTGATGCAAGACAAAGAAGAGGTTAAAAAAGGGAGGAAAGGTTCATGAAAAAGGGATTATTTTCACGGGGACTATTTTTCACGATGATGTTGGTCTTTGTATTGGTGCTCGCAGCGTGCTCTGAGAAAGAAGCAGCTACTCCAGCTCCAGCTTCCAACACAGAAGAGGGAAAAACGGAGGAAAAACCTGCTAATGAAGAGGGCGTTTACTCCATTGATGACTTCAACAATGTCAAAACGAATGAAGGTACTGCGATTGAAGGCGGATCAATTACGTATGGTCTCGTTTCCGATACTGCTTTTGAAGGTACACTGAACTTTAACTTCTATTCCGGTAACCCGGATTCTAAAGTCCTTGAATGGTTCGACGAACCTTTGCTGTTGTGGGATAAAGACTATGTATACACCAACGAAGGTGCGGCAACATATGAAACTTCTGAAGATGGCAAAACATTCACACTGACGATTCGTGACAACGTAAACTGGCATGATGGCAAGCCGGTAACAGCTGAAGATCTGCAGTTTGCTTATGAAGTAATCGGTAGCAAAGGCTATGATGGTCCACGTTACGACTCCCAATTCACTAGTGTAGTAGGTATGGATGAGTTTCATGCTGGAAAAGCAAAAACAATCTCTGGTATTAAAGTGCTGAGCGACAAACAAATCAGCATTACGTATAAAGAATCCACTCCGTCCCTGCTGACAGGTGGCGTATGGACATACCCACTCGCTAAACATATCTTCGGAGATATGGATGTAGCAAAAATGTCTTCTTCCAAAGAAGTACGTGAAAAACCAATTGGTTTTGGTCCATTTAAAGTGGATGTCATCACTCCGGGTGAGTCTGTAACTTATGTTAAGAACGAAGACTACTGGCGTGGGGCTCCGAAACTGGACAAAGTGACTCTAAAAGTTATCAACCCGACAACGGTTGTTCAAGAACTGAAATCTGGCGGGGTAGACCTCGTGGATGCATTCCCGACAGATCAATACAAAGATAATGCTAACCTGTCCAACGTAGAATTCCTGGGTGCCATCGATCGTGCTTATACGTACATCGGTTTCAAACTGGGCACGTGGGATGAAGAGAACGGAAAAGTAGTAAGCAATGCTGAAGCAAAAATGGGCGACAAAAACTTGCGTAAAGCAATGTGGATGGCTGTAGATAACGATCAAGTAGGTAAACGTTTCTATAATGGCCTTCGTTGGAATGCAACAACCCTAATTCCACCGTCTCACCCAGAATTCCATGATTCCAACAATCCGGGTGTAACGTATGATCCAGAAGCAGCGAAAGCATTGCTCGATGAAGCTGGTTACAAACTGGATGGTGAATTCCGTACGAATCCGGATGGATCACCATTAGAAATTAATTTCATTTCGATGACGGGTGGAGATATTGCACAGCCACTAGCTCAATATTATGTTCAGTCATGGGCTGCAATTGGTTTGAAAGTAAACCTGGAAATGGTTGAGTTCAACAGCTTCTATGATCGTGTAGGCAATACAGGTAAAGATGATCCAAACGTAGACGTATATCAAGCAGCATGGGGCGTTGGTATTGACGTAGATCCATCTGGCCTGTACGGCCGTGATGCACTCTACAACTTCTCCAGATTCTCCAGCGAAGAGAATGACAAATTATTGGCACAAGGTATCTCTGCTGAAGCATTTGATGTAGACAAGCGTAAAGAGATCTACAATCAATGGCAGCAATACATGGTAGACGAAGTTCCTGTATTCCCTACACTGTATCGTGCAGTTGTAGCACCAGTTAACAAACGTGTAATGAACTATGCGATTGGTGATGGAACAGGCGTTTACCTAAGTGACCTGCAAGTTAATGCAGACAAAGCAGTTGTAGCTGAGTAGTCTTGATTTTAATCTAGCGGGTTAAATTCAATCGTTGTGACGAGAGTTGAATTGTTAAAACGAATTGATACTCATAAAGTATTGTAGATTATCAATTACTTTTACAGCGTTGAAAAATATAGTTTATAGTGAATCCACCACGTACTAGAGAGTGGATTCACTATAAATTTATCTTATAATTAAATTTTTGAAAATTTTGAGATAATAATGGAACTTTTATTTTAGATATTAAATAAGAATTATCTATAACAATTAAGTATAAAAAATCTTTAAGTAAGTTGTAAATTAATTATTCTTTTTTGTTTACAAACAAAGGAATTATATGTATAATAAAAGAAATAATATACATACATAGGAGAAAAAAATGAAATATCCTAAAATAAGAAATTATTTACTTGTTACTAAGTATAATGGTAAAATTAGCATTGGGAGTTCTATAAACAGAGCAATTGAAATACTAGACCCAACCGGAGTTATATTTAAAATAATTGAATTGTGTGATGGAAAGAATGAAGTTAATCAGATTTATGAAAATGTTAAATTGGAGTTTAAAGAGATTGAAAGACAGGACGTTGAAAAGTTAATAGAACTGTTGATTGAAAAAAAATACATATTGGAAGATAATGATAATTATAATAACTTCTTTAAAGATGTATCAAAAGAAAGGCACAAAAGGAATATAAATTTTTTGTCTAACTTTTCTCCTGAAGGACATGAAAAGTACGAATATATTGAAAAAATTCAAAACCAAAAGGTATTACTGTTAGGACTTGGAGGAGTGGGCTCGGTAGTTTTGTACAATCTTGCTGCACTTGGAGTGAAAAGTATCACTGGAGTGGATTTTGATAAAGTAGATACAACTAATTTGAATAGACAAATTTTGTATAGGGAAGCTGATGTCGGTCACAACAAAGTTGATGCAGCTGAGAGGACTGTAAATCAATTTAACTCCTCAATCAAATTTAGTACTGTTAACAAGAAGATTGAAAGTGAAGAAGATTTAGATAAAATTATTAGTGATAGCGGATGTACATTTATTATTTGTGCGGCAGATAGACCTTCTGTATTAATAAATGATTGGGTTAATAGTGTTTCTATTAGAAGGGGTATACCGTGGATTTATGGAGGAAATAGTGAAACGGTATCGTTCTATAGATTAGTTAACCCTTCTCAAACATCATGTTTCGAATGCTCAGAATATAATTTCAAGGATAATGAATTACAAGAAGCACTTGAAAAGTTAGATTATATACGAAAATTTCAACCTGCACCCGAAAATAATTGTATAGCTGCATCTTCTAGTATTTTAGGCTCGATGATGATCTTTGATTTTATAAAGTTTCTAACTGATATGACTTCACTTAAATCGAATAATTCGATAGTTAAGTTTGATTACTTGACAATGGAGCTTCACGAAACAAACATTCCCAAGAACCCTCAGTGTGCTTGTTCTATACTAACTGAAGGAGGTGAAAAAAATGAAAATTGAAATTATTGAACTAACTGAAGTTGAACTTACAAAACGTGGTGGTCGCAACGTACTGGGTGAATCTTAATTAATAAATAAAAGCACTAGGAGATCAAATATGCCTAGTGCTCTTATTTTTATTATAAAGGAGTATTTTGTATGGATATAATTGATACTAATTCGATAGAAGTTATTGATATAGATAAAGATGTATACACGTTGCAGAATAAGAAAAACAATAAAATAGTAAAGCTTAATAAGGAACAGCTTAAAGGTATTCAAGAAAATAACATTATACTAGATGCTCTTCAAGAAAGTGGCTTCTTTTCTCAGAGAGTAGATGCACCACTATTTAGTAAACACAAAAATAATTTTTTTGATTATCAAAAAGTTAAAGGTTTCAAAGAAAATGGAATTGGTATTTTGGGTTTGCCTTTTGATGCATGTTCCACAGGACTGACTGGAAGTAGTAATTCTCCAAATGTTCTAAGACGATTAACTTCTGGCTATATGACAAAATCTATGGATATCATGTTAACTGAGAGGGAGTATAATCTTTTAGATCCAGTTTACTCAGTTAATATTTATGATTGTGGAGATATCTTGTATATCCCAGGTGAATCTGGTGATTCATTTCACAAAAGAATTGAAAAAGCCATAGACTATTTGAAAGAGAAACATGGTATAAGAAAGTTTGTTTCAGTTGGTGGGGATCACAGTTGTACTCTTCCATTAATAAAGTCATTGGATATTGAAAACATAGTTTTTATAAAATTTGACGCTCACTTTGACAATAACATAAAAAAAGATTATGAAAATATAAATCATGCTAACTTTGTGTGTGAGATTAACAAGATGAAAAATATAAAAAAAATATTTCACATAGGAGTTCGTGAAAATCTATTTAATAAGGTATTAAATGAAAAAGATGTGGTAGTCTCACCTGATCAAATTAATACATTTAATTTAATTGATAGTATAAAAGAATTGGGAAATAATATATATATATCTATTGATTTTGATGTTATCGACCCAGTTCAGTTTAACTCGACAGGTTTTCTTGTACCATTTGGTCTGCAAATCGAGCAAATATTATTTTATATAGAAAAACTGAAACAATTTAATATAGTAGGGATTGATTTAATGGAATTTAACTCTAGCTTAGATTCACAGAAAAAGGACCAGTATATCTGTACGAACATATTGAGAAAATGTATTGAACTGATAGGAGGTATATAAAAAATGATAAAAGCTCTATTGGTTTTAGATTTGCAGAATGGAATTTTGAATCAAGGTGAATTCTCTCCAATTACTGAGAAAATAAATGACTTAATTAATAAGTTTGAGGAAAGAAATGAAGAAATAATTTTCTTTCGTCATATAAATAAAATTGATGAAGAAAACAATTTATTCTATAAAAATTACGATAGTATAAAGATAGATTTTGATACAAAAAATAATATAGTTTTGGAAAAAAACGAACCTAGTGGGTTCAGTAACAATAGTTTAAAACCATTACTGGAGAGTAAAAAAATAGAGCATTTGGTGATTGTCGGATTTAATACAGAATACTGTTGCTTATTTACTGCAATTAATGCTCATCATGAGGGGTACAAAGTTACATTTATTGAAGATGCTACTGGTACGGTAAATAGCGAAGATACCTATGATATGAAAGGACTTGATATTCACGATTTTATTGGTTCTATTTTGAACTGGTCTAATTGTGTAGAGGTGCTTTACTATGATGAATTCAAAAGTATATATTACTAAGGAAGAATTATTAACCAATATAAACATACAAATGATGGATGAAGTAAATATTAAGATCATTGAAAACTTGTATGTTTCTGAAGCTGACAAAAATGAAATGTATATAGTAGGATGCAAAATAGAGGAAAAGTTTATTAAACTTCCTAAAATAGCTTTAGATATTATTAACTATATTAAGAACTATAATAATGTATCAAATATTTCCAATTATATTGGAGATGATATTGAATACAAAGATTTTGTTATAAGTTTGATTGGTTTAGGCTTTATAGAGCAGTATGGAGAATATCAAATTATCAAACCTAGTGACAGTTCTAATGTGAAAAGGTTTGGTCTAAAGTTAAAGTCGAAATATTTGAACAAACCCTACGTAGATATTTATTTTAGTAGAAAATTCATATCAATATTAATTATTACGTTTGTATTGTTCTTTGTAGTAAAGTTGATTGAATACTTCTATTATGGTCATGACGTAATTCCTAATATTGAAGAGTTTAATTATATTCCCAATTTACTATTCTTATACTTTTTGTTTTACTCAAGTGATATCGTATTAGGATTGTATCATGAAACGGCACATGTTGTGGCTGCTAGATATTATGGTATTCAAAATATTAATATTAATATCGGAAGGCGTTTAATACACTTGGTGTATCAAACGCAAATTCCAAATACATGGTCAGTAAGTAAAAAAGGCAGAAGGATAATGTATCTTTCGGGTATGATAGCAGACTGTTTTCTTATAACTTTAATTACAATAATAGGCCATTTTTTTCTTCTTCAAGGATTGATTGTTTTATATTACATTATGAGAATTATAACTTTGACACTATTGCTAGGTATTTTATTTGAACTAAAATTATACATGAGAACCGATATATATTATTTGATAAGTGATAGCTTAGAACTCCCGAATTTGCATCAAGATTCTGTTAAATTATTAAAAAACATTAAGAATTGGTTTGGTGCGAGCAAACAATTACGAATTTACACTGTAATTATGTTATTATCCAGCACTATAGAAATAATAATATTTTTAAAGTTTATTATTCCTTTTTTTGTTTTTTCGGCCGAAAATATACTTCAAGCCTTCAGTAGATTTCCCAATAATAGCTTAAATGATTATGGTAACTTTTTAGCTACTATTTTGATTGTAGGAGAACTCTGTTTTTTAATATTTATCTATCTCAAAGAGAAAATTAAAACGAAAAATGAAGAAATATACAAGTCAAAGGTAGCTACTAGAAGAAAGTGATTCAAAGAATTGGGTTAAACTGAAAGTTGTGAATCAATGAATAACAAAAGAGAAATTCCGATTGGTTTAATCCAATAGGAGTAACTAGAATTGAAATATTCAAGAAATTTAAAGGGAAAAAATAAAGCGCTTCGATTTTGAGAGTGTCTTTAAAAACATGGATTCTGTACACTCTGGCATGGGTGTATGGGGTTCATGTTTTTTTTGTAACCAAAAAATAAAAAAAATTTAACTTTTTTTCAAAAAAGTGCAGACAAAATGCCTCTTTACTTCGTCTATATAGGTAAGAGGTGATCATCTTATGAAAAAATGGTGGAAAAGGGCAGGTATGCTGCTGGCTCTCTTGCTTATTATATATTTGGGTGTGAAACCGGACATGCTGGTAGGTAAACCGGGAATTAAAGCTGAATCTGCGGTATTAATGGATATGAATTCTGAACAGATCTTAATGGATTATAACGGCTCCGAAGAGATTGCTCCGGCAGGCGTCAGTAAGTTGATGACAGAACTGTTAGTAATGGAGGCCGTGATCAATGGTGATATAGGCTGGAATGATCTTGTTAATGTGAGTCTGTATGCCAGCTCCGTGGGGGGCAGTCAACTGACCCTGAAACAGGGAGAGCAATTCACCGTTCAGGAGTTGTTCGAGGTCGTAGCTGTCTATTCAGCCAATGATGCAGCGGTTGCTCTGGCTGAACATATCAGTGGTACAGAGCAGAAGTTTGTGCAACAGATGAATCAGAAAGCAACTCAGATTGGACTTTCTGAGGATACACAATTCACGAATTCAACGGGCCTCAGTGAAAAGTTGCTTGGTCCTAACCGTCCGATGGAAATACAAGGGCAGACCTTAATGACGGCTATAGATGCATGCAAGCTTGCGCGATATCTGCTGAATAACCATCCCGAGATTTTAAGAATCTCCAGTCAAATGCAAGTATCAATGCATCAAAAAGGGATGTACATGAGTAACACGAACTGGATGTTGTCCTCTATTGGTGGACCGTATGCTTATGATGGGAATGACGGATTGAAGACCGGGTACGATGAAGATTCCGGATATCATTTTGTGGGGACAGCTGAACGTGATGGCAAAAGACTAATTTCAGTTGTATTTGGAACAGATACTCGTGAAGGGCGTTTTGTGGAGACACGGAAGTTATTCAACTATGGGTTTTCGGGAAACTGAGTCCGACCAGATTATTGAGGCATTACGCAAGCGGTAGTACGTTAGATAAGATATGAGGGGCTGTCCCGCAGGTGCGACTGAACCTGTGGCAGCTCTATTTTATCGAATCAGAGGTAAATTGAGCCATATATCCATATTATTAAATTGACATATGGTTTTCTTTTGTTTTAGAATGACCAGTGAGTCATTATTATTCAATTCAGTTTAATATATATGTACCAAACCAACTGTACGATACTGAATTTATGATCTGATCGGGAGGTAATATGTGATGCAAAAACAAATGAAATGGCCGCTAATCCTGTTTGCCATAGGGGTATTTATGGCTGCGCTGGATAACGGGATCATCACCTCTTCACTGACCACCTTAAATGCATCATTTGGTGTGTCGCCAACATGGGGAGCTTGGACGGTTACGCTTTACACGCTTGGGCTTGCGGTGAGTGTACCTATTGCAGGCAAACTGTCGGACCGTTATGGTCGCAAGAAACTATTTCTGATTGAAGTGGCGTTGTTTGGGATCGGGTCCCTGCTCGTCGCGCTGAGCACATCGTTTACCTTTTTCCTGATTGCTCGTGTCATTCAAGCTTTGGGCGGTGGGGGGATTTTTATCATTGCCAGCTCATATGTATTAAGCAAGTTCCCGGCGGAGCGACAAGGTACAGCCTTGGGTCTGCTCGGAGGGATGAATGGTGTTGCCGCTATTTTGGGACCCAATGTAGGTGCTTTTATACTGGATCTTACGGGCAACTGGCATTGGTTATTCCTGATCAATGTACCTATTGCCATTCTGCTATTCATTGCAGGTATTCGATATATTCAGGAAGAGCAGGAACTGAATCGTGCAGCAGTGGACTGGAGCGGTATTGCTGTCCTAACGTTGGGTGTACTCAGTTTAATGTATAGCTTCAGCAATCTGGACGGTGTGAACATGCTTCAAAGCTTGGGATCACCGATGTTCTACGGTTTCTTCTTGGCAGGTGTGATCATTCTGGTGCTCTTTTACTTCATGGAAAAAAGGCTGGAAGGATCTGAACGTGAACCTGTTGTATCGACACAACTTCTGGGCATTGCGTCCTTTCGCTGGACGCTGTTGATTGCCTTTTTCTCCGGAGCCATTCTGGCCTCGGTGATCTTTATTCCCGGATTTGTTGAACAATATCTTGGCGTATCCAATACAGCTTCCGGGTACTGGTTTACTCCGCTCGCGCTGGCATCTGGCATCGGGGCAGGTGGAGGTGGATACCTCGTTGACCGCAAAGGGCCAATCTGGACGTTATCTGTTGCGGGGCTGCTATCTGCCGTTGGATTCCTGCTGTTCCCGCTATGGGTGGAGCATATCTGGCAATTTGTCATCGCGAGCACACTCGTAGGTATCGGCTTCGGCATGATGCTTGGTGCGCCAGTTAACGTACTTGTCACGGAACAGGCGGGGGAGAACAACAAAGGCATCGCGGTAGCGACCAGCTCGTTATTTCGCCAGATGGCGATGGCTATTGCACCTACGATTTTCGCTGGATTCCTGGCACGTTCTTTCATTAATCTGGGGTCCAACATTCAGGCAGGATTCGCTGACAAAGGAATTCAGGTGCCGCCTGAAATGCTGGAGCAATATGCCTTGGGTGGAGCAGCAGGGAGTGATGTATCCAGTCTGACAGAGGGTCTGTCCCAGATTCCTGATGCAGGTATCCGTGATGTGTTGCTCCAGGCAGTGCATCAAACGACAGGGCAGGGTTACAATGGCCTTTTCTGGTCTGCGGTGGTATTCAGTGTGCTTACGCTGGTAGCTGCGCTTATAACGGGACGTCTGCGTCAAAAAGAGAAGAGCCAACATGTGGAAAGTATATCCACAAACTGATTCGATAACGTTAGAAATGAAGAGAACAGTGCACCTTTTGTATCTAAAAAGGAGTCGCTGTTCTTTTCAATTTAACCGGATTGTAACTTTTCTTGCTCCTGCAATGATTACAATAGAACGAGCGTAAGCGGTGTCTTGATTCCAGAGAGAGAAAACTTCAGAGAACACCGAGTCACAAGGCAACCCAGACGTTTAATTGGTATTATATAAGTTGAACGAATCGTTACACTTCATCACTGCGAGTTCAGAATAACCTTCCGATCGCTGTTATCCCCAGATTTTTTTAAATTACCTTTAATCAAAAGGTAAAAATCCGTGATAAAGGCGAGCGCTACGCTTTTTCAGGTTTTTTCTGACCTCTCCGTTATTAGTGTAAATATTAGATGAAGCTTATATAGTAGGCAGTATCATTTTGATAGTGAAGAAGGAATTAATGGATGAAAAGCAGAACTAAAGATAAGAAGAAGAAAAGAAGAAAAGGCCTATATATAACGCTCGTTTCACTTGTTGTTTTGTTAATCGGAGGTTATTTGTTCCGTCAACAGCTGGCTGTAGCGGCATTTGATCTGTTTCTCGCCGGTTCAGTAGAAGATCAGCTATCCCGCTCTTATGTACCGCAAGAAGGCAACAATACGCCTGATCCAACGGTATACCGTAAGGAACCATTCTCCGTGTTACTGCTCGGTTCGGACAAACGCGCCTATGAGAAAACGCGAGGACGTTCGGATACCGTCATCTATGCTGTAGTACGTCCGAAGGAATCCCGTGTGCTGTTGGTATCCATTCCACGTGATACGTATGTGCAGATTGTAGGACGGGATGCCAACAAGGACGGCGTAGATGATTATGATAAGCTGGCGCATGCCTATGCTTTTGGTGGAGAGAATATGTCCATCAATACGGTGGAGAAATTCCTTGATGCTGATGTAGGTTATTATGCAACGATCAACTTCGATGGAATCAAAAAAGTGGTTGATGCGCTCGGTGGAGTAAAACTGCCAATTGATGAGGACATTGTGAACAAAAACCCGGATCATGTGCAATTCACGATTGAGGGTGGTAAGCCGATCTATGACGGCCAGGAAGCACTGTATTATGTAAGATACCGTGAGGATAGCGATTTTAATCGTACCAAGCGGCAGCAGATTTTCCTGAACGCGATGGCGAATGAGATGCTGAATTTGAATCAGATCGCCAAAATTCCAGAATTGATTCAGATCATGGGAGACAGCTTCCAGACGGATATGCGAGCTTCTTTCATTATTGATCTGGCCAAACAAGTGCTTACTCAGGAGAAACCGCAGATTTCAAGCTTCACCATTATGGGTGAGGGGATGAAAAAAGATGGTATCTATTATGGTCAGGCTGACGAGAAAGATGTCCAATATGCCAAAGAGCTGATTAACAACTGGATGGATCAATCGACCCCAGCCGGTGAAGTAATGATCCCTGACCGGCAAAAGATTGAATAACCAATTCCATACCAATGATGTGTTGTAGACCACAATCAGCAGTACGTTTATTCGCGGGCTGCTGTTTTTTTTCTTTGTAGTGAGAACTATTATCCTTTTGGAACATCCTGCGTTCTGATCCGTATAATATAAGTTGAACGAGATAAGTTGAACGAAGAAATTCACAAGGAGGATACACAAGGGTATGAACATCGCATTTTTTTTGCTACCCAAACAAGAGGTTACGTGTGTGACGTCGGATTCTACGCTGCGGCAAACGTTGGAACGAATGGAATATCATCGTTTTACGGCGGTACCCATTTTGAATAAAGAGGGCAAATATATTGGTACGGTTACCGAAGGCGACTTACTGTGGTATATGAAGAATGCCGAGGGAAAGATTTCATTTGAAAACGCTTCAAAGTTCTTGCTCAAGGATGTTCCCCTTCGCTTGGATATTAAACCTGTATCGATTAACGCCAACATGGAGGACCTGATTAATCTGGCTAAAGTTCAGAACTTTGTTCCTGTGGTCGATGATATGGATCGGTTCATTGGTATTGTCAGACGGAGTCAGATTATTGAGTACTGCGAGGGCATTGTAGCCAAAGAATCGATCAAGGCCAAGTAAGGCTGTTACGAATTTAAACATTATTGTGTCATTAGGGATAATCACAGCCGTCCGGTATCATGTTAAACTTAAGAAGTCCTAAACCAGGGGGGCATTCGAAGTTTTTTACAAATATATAGGTCGATAGGATGTACGGAGGACTCCGCATAAGTACCTGACATCAGTTTCGGAGAACTTCTCCGCTTTTTGGGGTAATTTTGCGGGCCCTCTTTTTATGCTATAATCGAGAATAAAGCTTTTTCGGGGGAGAGTGACTTTCGCCAAATGCCTAAAGAACTGGATGTAGCCAAACGCGCTAAAGTGATTGAATGGCTGAAAACCGAAGTACTTGATCAGGTATCCCGATTATTCAAGGCGTTATGGGAAGGCAGTACAACTCGAATCGGGGACAGTCTTGCCAGTTTGATTATGAGTAGTTACATATTGGGCCGCAGGCTCGGTATTCCTTTCAAGGATCTGGATGCACTGCTAGTGGAGAAGTTGAAAAAGCATAAACAGGAAGGTCACCAGCTTGAAGACTGGTACCAAGATATTTCCGCGCTAGAAGATCATATGCGTAAGAGGTGAATTTGTTGAAATTTAGCTTTAAATCAGCTGTTTGGAGCGCAGTCTATCTGCTCTTGCTACTTTCGCTGTTAACTCCTTTATCGGTACTTGCCATATTTTTTATGATGATTCCGGGAGTTATTTTGTATGCTTCATTATCTTTAAAATCATTTATATGGCATCTCGTGCCCGTAGCCGTTATTTTGGTCGTATTCCACCCCATCTATCTGTTACTATTACTCATCTTTACCCTGCCTGCGATCGTTATGGGTCACGCGTATAAAACACGCAAATCAGCCCTGTTCGCCCTGATGGCGGGAAGTGGCATGATGTTGGCAGAATACTTGTTGTTGCTCTTGGTCGGTAGTGTCATTTTCCAATTCGACCTGTCCAGTTATATTGAAGATGTGGTCAAATTGACCATTGAACCGTTAACCAATACATCAAATCAGATGATCAACGGGTTTGCATGGACACCTGAGATGACCGAGGATGTAGCCAAACAAACACAGCTTATGATTCCGTTTGCTCTCGTTGTCACGTCGATGGTCATGGCCTTTATTACACACGCCATTGCTCGTCCAATTCTGAACGTGATGGGTGTGGTGGTATCGAAGCTTCCACCAGCGAGAGAGTGGCGTATGCCGCGTGCGTTGATCTGGTATTATTTCCTTGCTCTGTTGATCGAAGTGATCTCCAGACAAAGTGATGGAACATACTGGACCATGATTGCCATGAATCTGTCGCCGTTAATCAATCTGGGCTTCATGATTCAGGCGATCGGTTTCTTCTTCTTTCTCTCACATACAAAGAAATGGAATCCGGTTATACCATATTTCCTGGCGGCTGCGGTCTTCTTCATTGGTCCGCTTCGGATTATCGGAATTATCGATCTGGCGTTCCCGCTTCGTGAGGCAATATCGAAATCAAAACGATAGGGTGATGAGTCATGCCTAAATTTCTGAAGAAACGCTGGCACGGCTACTATACCGTATGGGCGTTCATACTGCTGCTGTTGCTCGTTATGTTCGTTACAGTTTATAACTGGACGCTTGGTTTGATTAGTCTGATACTGGCTTCGGCGCTGGGAATCGTCATGATTAAGGCGGAGCTCGCGTTCCGCCGTGAGCTTAACGACTACATTAATGGCCTATCTATTCGAATCAAACGGATGGAGGGCGAAGCGGTCAGCATGCTTCCATTCGGAATTGTGCTGTACAGCGAAGATCGTACGGTAGAGTGGCATAACCGCTTTGTCGCGGAGATGTTCCAGGAGAAGACAATGGTGGGTAATCCGTTACTCAATTTGTTTCCCAAACTTCCTCAGCCTAAAGAGAAGAAGGATGGGACAAAGGAACATTCATCCAAGGAGTTCCATGACGAATTCCAATTGGATGATCGGCATTATGGAGTTATTCATAACCCGCAGGAGCGGTATGTATATGTATACGAGATTACGGAGCTAGCCATTCTTCGTGATAAATATGAAAATGAACGCCTTGCATTGGGCATTCTCGTTCTCGATAATCTGGACGAGGCTGCCCAAGGCATGGACGATCAACAGCGTACAGCGCTGATTGCCCGAGTGACTAGCGAGATTACATCATGGGCCAAGCAGTACGAAGTGTACCTGCGCCGGCTGTCTTCTGATCGTTATCTGTTGATGCTGAATCATAAGTCTTTGCAGGAACTGGAGCAGAGCCGATTTGTCATTTTGGATGAAGTTCGGGAGATGACTGCTGACCTCAAAGTGCCAATGACACTCAGTGTCGGACTGGCGTTTGGTTCGGATAGCATCAGCGAGATGGGAGAACTGGCACAGTCCAGTCTGGACATGGCACTTGGACGCGGTGGTGATCAGGCTGCCGTGAAGTCCGGACAACGTCTGTCTTTCTATGGCGGTAAGTCTAACGCAGTGGAGAAACGGACACGGGTAAGAGCACGTGTTATTGCGCACGCGCTGCGTGATCTCATGCAGGAGAGTGATCGGGTGCTCATCATGGGGCACAAAATTCCGGATATGGACGCGATCGGCGCATCCATCGGCGTATGGAAAGCGGCCAGTCTGTACAATGTGGAAGCACGAATTGTTCTGGATGGAATTAATCCATCGATTGAACGCATGATGGAGCAAGTGAACAAGGACGAGAAGTTGTCAAAAGCATTTGTATCACCGGAACAGGCAACCCAGATGATGACAGAGCATACGCTGCTGGTTGTGGTGGATACACATAAGGCCTCCATGACCATGGAGCCAAAACTGGTGCAGTCTGCAACCCGTGTCGTCGTTGTGGATCACCACCGTCGGGGTGAGGAGTTCATCAATGATGCTGTGTTGATCTACCTGGAGCCTTACGCGTCCTCAGCTGCGGAACTGGTAACGGAGCTCTTGCAATACATTCATGACAAGGTACAGTTCACTCCGCTCGAAGCTACGGCTCTACTTGCCGGAATTACGATGGATACGAAGCATTTTGCACTGCATACTGGGTCCAGAACGTTCGAAGCGGCAGGCTTCCTGCGTCGTAGCGGTGCGGACACCATTATGGTCCAGCGGTTGATGAAAGAGGATCTGTCAGAATATATTGCTAAGGCAGAAATCATAAAGCATGCTAAAATGGTATATGGAAACATTGCGCTGGCGGTCACGGACCCTGGCAGCAAGATTTCACAGATGATGATTGCCCAGGTGGCGGACACATTGCTGAACATGACTGATGTAGCTGCTTCATTTGTTATCAGCGAGCGTCCGGATGGATTGATTGGCATCAGCGCGAGATCGCTGGGGCGCATGAATGTTCAGGTTGTCATGGAACGACTGGGCGGTGGTGGACATTTGACGAATGCTGCCGTGCAGCTTGAAGGAACGCTTGGAGAGGCAGAAAAACGGCTGACGAACGTACTGGCTGAAATCGAAAAGGAAGAGGGGCTGTTCGAATGAAAGTCATTTTTATAAAAGATATGAAGGGTCAAGGCAAGAAAGGGCAAGTGAAAGAAGTATCTGAGGGTTACGCACAGAACTTCCTATTGCCACGGGGAATCGCACGTCTGGCAACGGACGGCAACATGAAGACACTGGATAACCAGAAGGCGGCTGAAGAAAGACTCAAACAGGAAGAGAAAGCGGAAGCGGAAGCACTTGCGAAAAAGCTGGAAGCAGAAGTGACTGAACTGAAAGCGAAGTCCGGCGAAGGTGGTCGTCTGTTTGGCGCCATTACCAGCAAACAGATCGCAGAAGCTTTGTCTAAAAAGGGTCTGAAAGTAGACAAACGCAAAATTGAGCTGGACGAGCCTATTCGTACACTCGGCGTAACACAAGTAACTGTCAAGGTTCACCCTGAAGTGAAGGCAACCTTGAAGGTACAGGTAACGGAAGAGTAAGATGGGCGGAGAAATGTTATTCGACCGGATTCCCCCGCAGAACCTGGAAGCCGAACAGGCCGTGCTGGGTGCAATCCTGTTGCAGGGCGAGGCCCTGATTACAGCGATGGAACGGGTGCAAACCGAGGATTTCTATGATAAGCCCCATCAATTAATCTTTGAAGCGATGATCCAGCTTGGTGAGGGAAATCAACCGATTGACCTCGTGACACTGACTTCGCTTCTGAAGGATAAAGGTGAGCTGGAGGACATCGGGGGCGTTAGTTATCTGGCTAAGCTAGCCCATGGTGTACCTACAGCCGCGAACGTAGACTATTACGCTCAGATTATCGAAGAGAAATCGATGCTGCGTCGCCTGATTCGTACGGCAACACAGATCGTGAGTGAAGGATATACAGGCGGCGAAGATGTTGCAGCGATGCTTGGAGAAGCTGAACGTCGCATTCTGGAGATCTCCAACCGTCGCTCCAGTAGTGGTTTTATAGCCATTCAGGACGTACTGATGGAAGTATTCGATCGTGTGGAAACACTTCATCAGAATAAGGGTACAACGACAGGTATTCCGTCCGGGTTTATCGATCTGGACAAGATGACTGCCGGATTCCAGCGCAGTGACTTGATCATAGTAGCGGCCCGTCCTTCCGTAGGTAAGACGGCCTTTGCCCTGAATATCGCTCAGAACGTAGCCATTCGGGCCCAGGAGACGGTAGCCATCTTCAGTCTGGAGATGTCAGCTGCCCAGCTGGTGCAACGTATGATCTGTGCGGAAGCCAACCTGGATGCCAGCGTGATGCGTATGGGTGACTTCAAGGGTGATGAAGACTGGCAGAAGCTGACGATGGGTATTGCAGCTTTGTCAGAAGCCAACATCTTCATAGATGATACGCCAGGGATTACCGTAGCGGATATTCGTGCCAAATGCCGTCGCCTGAAGAAAGAGAAAGGCCTTGGCATGATCCTGATCGACTATCTTCAACTGATTAGTGGACGTGGTAAAGCAGGGGAGAACCGTCAACAAGAGGTATCCGAGATTTCACGTACACTGAAACAGATTGGCCGGGAACTGGAAGTTCCGGTTATTGCCTTGTCCCAGCTGAGCCGGGGTGTAGAGCAACGTCAGGACAAACGTCCGATGATGAGCGACTTGCGGGAATCGGGTTCGATCGAGCAAGATGCCGACATCGTAGCGTTCCTGTACCGGGATGACTACTA
Organism: Paenibacillus sp. GQ49; assembly: GCF_059759055.1. Lineage (NCBI taxonomy): Bacteria > Bacillati > Bacillota > Bacilli > Caryophanales > Paenibacillaceae > Paenibacillus > Paenibacillus sp. GQ49. The sequence continues at coordinate 15,681 of NZ_JCAXEL010000028.1, read as the reverse complement.
TAACCAGGAGACCGAGAAGAAAAATATTATCGAGATCATTATCGCTAAACAGCGTAACGGTCCGGTAGGTACGGTAGAACTGGTCTTCCTGAAAAACTTTAATAAATTCGTCAATTACGAGAGGGCACACAATGATGCCTTCGCGATGTAATGGGCAGGTGCTGACGGCTTCGATTAAGAAGCCAAAATCGTCTGTCCCGAAGATCAACCATTAGAGCAACTGAACTCAAACATGTGTTATAAATACCAGATATAGATTCACATTGAAATGGGTATCCTTGAACCGGTGATAGCAGTCAAGCAAGCTTGGACTGAAGTCTCCGGTTTTTTGTGTTGAAATAATGGGTAAATCCCGAACATTACGGTTGTACTATATCTAATTGTTCGCCATTTGATTTGACTTTGAAAAAGGGTACTGGTACACTAATACTGCTGCGTTAAAGCAGCGCAAACCTTCCCTTGAATGTAACGGAAGGACATTTTTACTGTCCGTTAGCACGCTTCTCAGTCGGTTTATTGCGTAACACGCCTGCCGGGATAGAGGACGGACAGACCAATACAAAGGTGCGCAAGGCACCCACGGAGGAATGTTAACTATGTCAACGGTAGTTGTAGTGGGAACGCAATGGGGAGACGAAGGAAAAGGTAAAATCACGGATTATTTGGCGGAGAGCGCTGATGTGGTGGCTCGTTATCAAGGTGGTAACAATGCGGGTCATACAATTCTGATTGATAACAAAAAATATAAACTGACGATGATTCCATCAGGGATTTTCTACACGGATAAAGCGTGTGTTATTGGTAACGGAATGGTTATCAACCCGAAGGCACTCATCGAAGAAATTAACTATATTCATGACAATGATTTTACAACGAAGAACCTGTCCATCAGTGAGCGCGCACATATCATTCTGCCATATCACATGGTGTTGGATGCTCTGGAAGAAGAGAGCAAAGGTCCGAACAAAATTGGTACGACTGGCAAAGGAATTGGCCCATGTTACATGGACAAATCAGCCCGTATTGGTATTCGGATGGTTGACCTGATGGATGCTGAAGATTTCGAACTGAAACTGCGTCATCTGGTCAAAGAAAAGAACCGTGTCATCGAGCAAGTCTACGGCGGTCAGCCTGTTGATGTGGAAGAGATTCTGCAAGATTACCTCGGATATGCTGAAATTCTGCGTCCTTACGTACGTGATACATCCGTTGTTCTGAACGAATATATTGATGAGGACAAAAAAGTATTGTTTGAAGGTGCACAAGGCGTTATGTTGGACCTTGATCAAGGAACTTATCCATTTGTTACATCATCCAATCCGTCCGCAGGTGGCGTATGTATCGGTTCTGGCGTAGGACCGGCTCGTATTCAGCAAGTCATTGGGGTGGCGAAAGCTTACACAACCCGTGTAGGAGATGGCCCATTCCCTACGGAATTGCATGATGCAATCGGTGACCAAATCCGTGAGACTGGACATGAGTACGGTACGGTAACTGGACGTCCGCGTCGTGTAGGTTGGTTCGATAGTGTTGTTGTTCGCCACGCGCGTCGTGTCAGTGGAATCACAGGTCTGTCCCTGAACTCTCTGGACGTAATGACAGGTCTGGAAACCGTAAAAATCTGCACAGGATACAAATTCCGCGGCGAAGTTATCACACACTATCCGGCAAGCCTCAAAATGCTGGCAGAATGTGAAGCGGTATACGAAGAGATGCCAGGCTGGAGCGAAGATATTACTGGAGCGAAGAAACTTGAAGACCTGCCAGTGAACACACAGAATTATGTAAAACGTGTTTCCGAACTGACAGGCATTCCAATTGCCATCTTCTCCGTTGGACGTAACCGTGAGCAAACGAATCAAGTTCTTCCAATCTACGAGTAATCGAAGATAGAGAGATTGTTTCTTGAATTATAAAATAGAATCCTCTGCCGACTAGGCATTTTAGGCCTCCAGTTGTTGCTTTTATAGCGATGACTGGAGGTTTTTTGTATGTTTTTCGGATATAATCCCGAGATTTCCGTCAATACTGGTTAACAGTAGAGTTACAGACCCCGACATGCGCATGTTAAACGGGTGGGATAATCGGAGGGAGAGAACGGAATGAAGTTGCTTGTGTGGTTTGTCAAAATCGTGCTAACCGTGTTGCTGGTCAGTTCACTGACACTGCTCACGACCGGATTAATTGTACAGTCATATGCGAAGTCGCTCCTCGCAAGTTTCAATATTCAGTGGGAAGGTCAACCCATGGGGTTAACCGCTATGTTCCAAGGTGCCTTGGGCGGTAAAACCAGTGAAGGGAACAAATCAGGAAATGGGACGACAGACCAGCCGACAGGAGCGGACGAAGAGCAGGTTCCGGAAGACGCTGTTTCAGTTATGGGGAATGGGACAGAGAGTGGTCAATCTGGCGTAGATGCAGGCAACGATGAGTCCCAAGGGAGCGGCTCAAATGAGGGCACAGGGGAAGGTTCAGGTACAGATACGACCGTAGGATCAAACTCAGGCACAAGTGCAGGTAATGGGACGGATACCGGAACGGGTAATGACTCAGGAACAGATCAGGGTAGTGGTTCAGCTTCAGGCAATGGAACCGGAGCGGCCAGCGGCGGTGCTTCTTCAGGCAATGATGCCATTGTTGTATCACCGGATGACATTACTGGAGCGAAGGACAAGCTGCCAGCAGAGGAGAAAGAAAAAATCTTCAGCCTGCTCATGAACAAGCTGCCGCAGAAAGAAATGCAGCAGATCTCAGGCGCCATGGAAGGTGGCCTGACGGAACAGGAATTACGTGAGATTGAACAGGTGATCTCGAAGTACCTGACCAGTGAAGAGTACGACAACCTGATGGAAGTACTGCAAACGGAGTAAGATGATAGGCAGGCAGGGAAGACAGGCGTGCTCATAGACGTATCGCCTGATTCATAATGTAATGGACTTGTCGATGGTGATTGAATATAATCTATTTAAATAAATACTGGAAATTGTATAGCCTATTCAGGAGGGAACATCGTATGAAGTATAAAGGTAAAGAACACGACATATAAAAACGTTCAGGCAACATTGCAGAAACCTCCAGTTCAATTCGTGGACCTCCGTTCATAGGTGCTTTCAAGAGAACCGATGGACTTGTGTTTCCGAATACACGAATTGGAGGTTGTATTGAACATGAACTTATATCATTCTAATTCAGAACCATCAGTAAAAAAGTTTGTCGAGGCAACAAAAGAGCGATACGAGCAAGGGCTGCAAGAGGTGGAGCAACCGTTTAGTGGCTGGGATTTTAGCTATGTAACAGGGAGTGGGCGACTCCAGAGCGGAATATTGCCTTGGTCATATGGAACGATGGCGCGCCGATTGATGAATCAGACAGAACGAATGCTCGACATGGGGACTGGTGGAGGAGAAATGCTGTCCAGACTTCGCCGCCTTCCTCCATATACATGTGCGACCGAAGGTTATCTCCCCAATATACCGATTGCAGAGGCACGTTTACAGCCGCTCGGTGTGAAGGTGTTTCCGGTGACTGATGATTCGCATCTCCCTTTCGCAGAAGGGGAATTTGATCTGATTCTTAATCGGCATGAGTCGTATGATGAGCAGGAAGTTAGGCGGATTCTATCCGCAGGAGGACTGTTTCTGACTCAACAGGTAGGTTGGTCAGATTGCAGGGAGATCAATGATCGGCTCGGCATTCCTATGCCAGCCGATTACGCTGAATGGGAACTGGATCGTGCTGTTCTTCAGCTGGAACAGTGTGGATTCCGTATTCTGGAGCAACGGGAAGCAACTCCCGCACAACGTTTCTATGATATAGGCGCACTGGTATATTATCTAAAGACCATCCCGTGGCAAGTACCTGATTTCAAAGTGGAACAGTTCCGTCAGCCGTTAATGGATATTCATATGGAGATGGAGCAAAATGGATTCTGGGAAGTACAGCAGAAGCGATTTGTAATTCTTGCAGTCAAAGAATAAAGGCATAAAAGTTAATTTCTATTGTGGCATGAGATGAGATCCAGTTTAAGATAAACCACAAACAGGTTGTTTACGAAATCCCTTATCAGAGTTGATCTGGTGAGGGATTTTATATGTATTTTTATGAAAAATAAAGCATATTTCACTGGGTCTTAGAACCTAGTCTTAATTTGCGAACAAAAGTACATAGTACAGCGGATGTTGAGGCATAATGGGTGATGGATCAGCCATAACATCTTATGGATAATACAGGGAAACCAAGCGTGGCGTGGCTTTGCGGTGTGACGTGTAGAGTTGAAATGAGTGTAAAACCTGTGTTAAAGTATACGGGTGTGATAAAAGGTTAAAATTTTGACACTTTTACGAGCGCAGCTAAAGTCCTGATTTTGCGGACACCCAATACAAGTATCAACGAGCATGGGACAGACACGATGGGTGATGTCTTGACAGAAATGCGAACTGAGAAGTGCTGAAAAGGAGAGAATCATGAAAGGTTTCAGAGGCATACGCCAACCGGGCAAAGACCGGGTACACGAACAATCCGGGGAACACCGGACGGCCGAAGACAAAAACAACATGAGCATGTCCACCTTCAGTGTGAATAAGAAGCGCGTTCTGGCCTCGCGCAAATGGATCATTACAGCAGCATGTGGTGTATTCATCGCAGCATCGCTTGGGTTCGCAGGCAAACAATATGTTACTGCAAACACCGTACCATACTATAAAGTAATGGTTAAAGGTAGCGAGATTGGTACCATTGCAGATGAGGCACAATTACAACAACTATTTACAGACAAAACTGAGGAATATCAACATAAATATCCGGATGCAGAGATGGTGCTGAACACGGATGGCATCACAACCGAAACGGTAAGAGCGTACAAACCTGAAGTGAACAGTGACGAAACGCTGGACAAACTGGGTGACATGCTGACAGCCTACGCCAAAGGTGTTGAGCTCAAGGTAGACGGTGAAGTCATTGGTATTGTGAAGGATCAGGCAACAGCGGATGCAATTCTGGAACAAGTGCAGAGCAAATACATATCGGCATCGGCTGTGCGAAGTTCGCTGAAGACGAAGTCGGTATCGGCTAATTCCTCGAAGAAAAACGAGGGACCAAGTACAACCCTGAAATCGGTAGGCATCAAGGAAGATGTAGCGACGGATGTGGTGAAGGCTGATCCAAACAAAATATGGGATGTGTCCGAGGCGGTTAAAGCATTAACCGTCGGTAAAGACGCGCCTGTAACTTATGTGGTTCATGAAGGAGATACGATCTCTTCGATTGCAGCCAAGTATGAAATTACACAAAGTGAGATTCGCCAGCATAATCCGGGCATCAAGGAAACGTCGCTTCAAATTGGAGACGAACTGACCTTGACCGTTCCGAAACCAGCGGTAACCGTTAAATCGGTTGAACAAGTGGTTGAACAGATTGAGATTAAACCACAAGTGGAAGTACGCAAAAGTGCTGAGTTGAAAGCAGGTACCACAAAAGTCGTGCGCCCAGGACAAAGTGGGTTGAAAAGCATGCAGTATCGTATAACCAAAGAAAATGGTGAAGTGGTTCAGGAAGAGTGGCTTGGTCAGGAAGTGATTAAAGCAGCTGTAACTGAAGTGGTCCTTAGCGGAACCAAAGTTGTTGGCGAAGGCACGGGTGAATTTGCTTGGCCGGTATCCAATGCAACGATGAGCAGCAGCTTCGGACAACGCTGGGGTCGCCAGCACAAAGGTGTCGATCTGGTAGGTAACCGTGATGTGAAGTCAGCCGATGAGGGCGTGGTTACTTTTGCAGGGCAGAAGAGTGGTTATGGCAATGTCATCATTATTAACCATCGTAATGGATACGAAACATTGTATGGTCATCTGGATAGTATCGGTGTGAAGGTTGGACAAGTGGTTGAAAAAGGGGAGAGCATCGGCGTTATGGGTAACACAGGTCGCTCGACCGGGACACATCTGCACTTCGAGATCCTGAAGAACGGCACAGCGGAGAATCCGATGACGTATTTGAACTAATATAGGGTAAAGTGAGAGCAAGGTTGGCTATAATGCTGGCCTTGTTTTTTGCTGCTGTAAAAAATTTTCAGATGAAAGACCTTCCAAGCCCCTGATCGGGATGTGACGGTGCTTCAGGTATGTTAAACTATAGAGTATAAACAACAAACTAGAGAAACAAATCAAGCAGGCTTCGTACAAGCTAAACATAGAAGAGAGATATAAACGCTAACGCGGATTAAGCAGGATATAGGGGTGAACTTAGCCGATGCAGGGGAAGATTTTGGTGGTGGACGATGAACAGCCCATCGCGGACATTCTGAAGTTTAATTTGGAAAAAGAGGGGTACGAGGTCATCTGTGCATTTGATGGCATTCGTGCGGTTGAACTGGCGTTATCCGAGAAACCGGATCTGATGCTGCTGGATCTGATGCTCCCGGGCAAGGACGGTATGGATGTCTGTCGTGAGGTGCGCGCTCATCTGGAGATGCCAATCATTATGCTTACCGCCAAAGATGGCGAGATCGACAAGGTGCTCGGACTGGAACTGGGTGCGGATGATTACGTGACGAAGCCGTTCAGTACGCGTGAGTTGCTTGCACGGGTGAAGGCACAGATGCGCAGACGGCAAAAGCTTGCGATTACGGCAGAAGCGCACGAAGACGAAGAGAAGCAGGTCATGCGGCTATTTGATCTGGCGTTTGATATGGACATGTATACGGCTTACAAAGGCGGGGAACCGCTCGATCTGACCCACCGTGAATACGAACTTCTCTATTATATGGCGAAGCATTCCGGCAAGGTTATGACACGGGAACATCTGCTGCAAGCGGTATGGGGATATGAATATTTCGGCGATGTACGCACCGTGGATGTTACGATTCGTCGTCTGCGTGAGAAGATTGAGGAGAATCCAAGCAAACCGGAAACGATTCTGACACGCCGCGGGCTCGGTTATCTCGTGCGCAGTGCCAAAAGCGTGGGGATATAATGGGCCGATTCGCGCGATTCTCGTTCTTCCGAACGATTCAGGCGAAATTGATCATTATCTATGTACTGCTGATTCTGATTGCGATGCAATTGATCGGGGTTTATTTTGTGAGCGCGATGAAGAACTCACTAACGAGCAATTTTACGGAAGACTTGCAGGCGCGTGCGGAAATGCTGTCGGTTCTCGTGGGGGAGACGATGGCGGGTGGAGAAGCAGAGGCGGGTGAGGACAAAACGGAAAATCTGCGTGTGCTGGTGAACAACCTGTTCAACATTAACGGTGCCGAGATTCAGGTGCTGGATGCCAGCGGCAAGGTACTCACGACCTCGCTAAGTTCACATTCGGATTATGTGGGGCGCAAAAACACCCAGACCGTCGTCAGCCGTGCGCTGCAAGGCATTCGGGATAATGAGGAATATATCGTGGACGAGGATAATGTTCGCAAAAAGGTCGTCGCCAAGCCGGTGCTGTCTGGCGGCAAGATTATTGGTGCGGTCTACATCGCGGCATCCATGAACGAGCTGTATTCCACGATGGAGGGAATCAACAAAATCTTCATCTCTGGCATTCTGATTGCCCTGGTGTTAACGGCGGTGCTTGGCGTGATTCTGTCTCATACGATAACGCAGCCGATTAAGGAAGTGACTCGGAGAGCGACAGCGGTCGCAGAAGGTAACTTTGATCAACAGACACCTGTATTTGGCACGGATGAGATTGGTCAGCTCAGTCGGGCTTTTAACTATATGACCAGTAGGCTTCGGGATGCACTTTCACTGAATGAAGAGGAAAAGGAGAAGTTGACCTCCATTCTGACGAATATGAGTGATGGTGTGGTGGCTACGGATGAGTATGGTAAAGTCATTCTCGTAAACCGTCGTGCCAGCAGCATTCTGGGTATGCATCCTGCGGATATTGAAGGAAGACACTTTGCCATATTACTCGGCATTGATCCGGAGGATGCGGAAGCCCTCGCGAGTGGTTTCACAGGTTCAACTTTGCTGCAGATTGCACCCGCAGGACAAGAAGAACCTGTGGTCATTCGGATGACGTTCACACCAGTTCATCGACGTGAACGGGGGATCACGGGAACCATTGCCGTACTTCAGGATGTTACCGAGCAGGAAGAACTTGAGGCATCCCGGCGTGAATTTGTAGCCAATGTATCCCATGAACTGCGCACACCACTGACTACGATCAAGAGTTACGCGGAAGCACTGGATGACGGTGCATTGGAAGATCCGCAGCTTGCCGGTCGTTTCGTAGGTGTTATTCAGAACGAGACGGAGCGAATGATACGACTGGTTACGGATCTGCTGCATTTATCGCGGCTTGATTCCAAAGAGGCTTTGCTACGGAAACAGCCAACTGACATTCTGGAAATGCTGGAGGAAGTGACGGATCGATTCTCGTTCCAGATGCATCAGAAGGATATTCAGCCTGTATTATCTGTGGAAAATGATATTCCGGCTGTCCCGCTGGATCGTGATCAGATTGATCAGGTGCTGGATAATGTCGTATCCAATGCGCTGAAATATACATTGGAAGGCGGCACCATTACGATTGCGGCTAGACGCAGTGATGAACACGCACTTGCCATCTCGGTATCGGATACCGGAATGGGTATCCCACAGCGCGATCTGGATCGCATTTTTGAGCGGTTTTATCGGGTGGACAAGGCTCGTTCCCGCAGTATGGGAGGCACAGGGCTAGGACTGTCCATTGCCCGGGAAATTGTGAAGGCACATGATGGAAGCATCTCTTTGGATTCTGAGGTAGATGTGGGAACGACAGTAACGTTCACACTGCCGATGCGTGAGAAAGGGGGTGAGCACCGTGAAGGAACGGATTAAATCCTTGGTGCTTGCTGCCCTTGTTGTAGCCAGTCTGGTTCAGAGTTATTTTCTGATCTACCGTTTGCCCGGAGGCGGGGATTCCATTGTGACGTCAGAAACGAACTATGTGAAGACGGAAAATATGGGTCAGGAACGCAATATTGAAGAATTGATCTTCCCTGATCAGATGATTATTCATCTGGGTGAGGATAAACATACGGTGTTTTACCCTGGCAATACGTTCTATCAGTTAATCTATTCGCGGTTACAGGGGCGGGCGTTCGATGATTTTCAGCGCCGCAGTGTGCAATCGGTGAACTGGGATCAGATTCGCAAGGAGAACCCTGGGTTTGAGCTATCGTTCAAAGAAGGTATTCCCGTAGCATTGTTACAGCGGGTGATGAGGCTTGGGACGGATTCCTTGTTCCAAGGGGAGACCATTAACCGAATCTCGATCTATACGTCCAAAAATGAAACGAAGGCCCATGCGCTGTTCTTCAGCGCCAAGGGAGACGTGGTATACGAAGCAACGCAGGCGGACCTGACAGTACAAGACGTGCAGCAGCATGTTGACTTCGGTACGAACTGGACGCCATATACGCTGATGGATGGCGGGTATTATATCCCGGCCGAAGCTCTGGAGACGATTGAGGCAGATGTGCCGACAGGGCAGTTCACGGTTGAGCAAATGCAGCGTAGTCTGTTTTTCGATCCAAGCATGACCCGGAATATCCGGGAAAAAGATGGATCGGAGATCTACACGGATAGTAAACGTAGTCTGCAGGTAAAACAGGAACAGCGCTGGATCAGTTACACCGATCCGGCGGCACCGCCTGCGGGACAGATTGATCCCGCGAAGGATGCGTTGTCTGCGGTTGATTTTGTGAATCAGCATGGTGGCTGGAAAGGCAGGTCACGCATGATGCTGGAGACCGCTGACAGCAAGACGCAGCTTGAATTCCAGCAGTATTATGGTAGCTATCCAATTATGGATTCCATGCAGTTCCGCTTTGGCACGATCAGTATGGAGATGCAGCAGGAGACGGTATCCAGCTATGAGCGATCACTGGAATACCTGAACGAAGGTGCAGAGACGAAGAAATCGGTAAAGTTACCTGGCGGAGAAAAGCTGAAGGCTCTTATTAAAAAGGTCGCAGGTGAGAATCGCCAGGTTGTGGACGTGTACCCGGCATATCGTCCTTCTTCGATTGAGGACGGACTAAAGCTGATTCCGGTATGGGTGATCCGATTCGGAAATGGGGAGGAAACCACCGTTTCTTGATGGGTTGTAGGGTAATGGAGTCATTCGATATCCGAGCGAGGTGTAAGGTCACACGATAACGGAGAGGGCAGAAAAAAGCTGGAGAAGCGAAGCGTTCGCCTTTATCGCCGGATTTCTCCCTTAGGAAAAGGGAATCAAGAAATCTGGGGATAACAGCGATCGGAAGGTTGTTCTGACCGCGGAGTGGGCCAGTGTGATATTAGTTGCTTTTATCAAATGGACGGAGGTGAATGTTTTGGATTGGGGACGGGCGAAAAATGTGTTGATCTATGCCTTTCTGCTGCTCAATCTGGTGCTGGGATACCAGATCTGGATGGATGCGCGGGAGACGGCCGGAGCCAATCTGGACTTCACCTCACTGGCAGATAATACACAGCAGGCGATGGAAGAGAAGGGCATTCAGGTGCTGGCTCCGATTCCAAATGAAACGCCGAAGCTGCCAAAGTTGTCCTATGAGTTCATTGAAGAGGACAGGGCTGGCGTGGATATGGAACTGGAACAGCCTGTAGATAGCAAGCTGATCTTCTCGCAGAGTGAGCTGGAAGATGCATTAGAGCGTGAGATTCCACAGATCGGGACATACCGGCTGGATCAGCTGATGGCCGAGGATGGGGCTTTTGTGCTTCACCCACTGGTGGATGGCAAATGGCCGCTCTTCAATGTGAGTCTGGAGTTATTCTACAGCGACCAGAAAATAACGGGTTACCGTCAAACTCCAGTGCGGATTACGACCGCAGAGGAGAGCGATCAGCAGGTGCTTCCGGCGTCGAAGGCGCTGGGAACGCTGATCGAGAACTTTTTGCCAAATGATGCAATTGTCAAAGATATTCAGCTGGGCTATTATGGCCAGTTGTTCAATTCAGATATACAGGTAGCGATGCCGGCATGGCGGTTCGTGCTGGAAAGTGGCGAAGTGTTGTACGTGCAGGGCATCAGTGGGGATGTATTCAGTCCCAAGACAGACAAACCAGGGGAGTAATGCGTTATGGGGATATATTTTACCGTGTTATCCAGCGGTTCGACAGGTAATGCCACAGTCATACAGCATGGGGGTACCTCTCTCATGATTGACGCGGGTCTTAGTGCGAAGCGATTGGATGCACTGTTTCAGGAAAGGGAGATTTCTGGGGCAGAATTGGACGGGATTCTGGTTACACATGAACATTCCGACCACATTAAAGGACTAGGCGCGATGTCTCGGAAATATAATTTACCAATCTACGCGAATCTGAATACGTGGGCGGCACTGGAGAAGTCGGTTGGGGCGATTCCAGAGGAAAACCGGAGGGTATTTGAGACGGGTGAAAAGCATGATTTTGGGTCACTGCGCGTGGAATCCTTCGGGATCTCGCATGATGCGGCTGAGCCGGTAGGGTACACATTCGATGATGGTACGGAGAAGCTGTCTGTTGCAACGGATCTCGGGTACATGAGCGACAAGGTTCGCGATGCGATCTCCGATTCTGACGTGCTGGTGCTGGAGGCGAATCATGATGTCGAATTGCTGCGTATGGGGCGTTATCCATGGAACACCAAGCGCCGGATTTTGAGCGACATTGGGCATTTGTCGAACGAAGCGGCAGGGGCAGCGCTTAGTGAACTGATGAACGGACGCATCAAGCGCACGTATCTGGCACATCTTAGCCGAGATCATAATATGATGGACTTGGCAAAAATGTCGGTGCGCGACGCGATGGAGAGCCGTGGATGTTTTTATCGGGATCATGAGTTCAAACTCTGTGATACGTATTACGACCGTCCTACGCCATGGGATAGGGTGGGTGAGCCATAAAGCTGTCCAGTTCGGCGGCTTTGCGCTCGACTTCCTCGCGGGTTAGGATGCCTTTATCAATAAGCAGTTCAATGATGGTGCTGAGTGCAAGGGTATTGCGATAGTGTTCTTCCTTGAGATCGGCCAGCTTGGCCGCCATATGAACTTCATCCATGGCTGTGAGTGTACGTGTGCGATCCATATATATCCTCCTCTATGAAGCTTCGAATTGTCTTTTACTATTATTGTAGTCAGGCTTGATGGAAAACATTCCTCTTTTTGCCGCTAACATTTGTGTGATGAGACGTGTATGCTGAACCTGTGACTATGCAGGGGTGAAAAAGTTCTTCAAATTTGCCCAAATGGCGCTTAGCGGACCGGATTTTGTGGTGATAGATACTATGGACCTTTATTGTTAAGCGCGTTATAGCGGAAATTTGCTTTAATTTTCGTGAATATGCAACTTTTTGTGATTTGACGTGTTTAGTATATGAGGAGCATTGTGATTTTGGCTGTTTTGCGTGTGAAATGGCATGTCATAGAATGCGAGAGCATGATTGATTGAGTCACTGACAGAATGGCGTGTCCGTTCTGTTGTACATAGACGTTGTATCCTGATTTGATGCCGGGATGCGGCGATATGCAAGACCATTTTATTAAATTGCAAAAAAGCATGGGAAACCGTTGGAGTCTTCACGTAACGAAGACGACAGAAGAAACCTGAAGAAACAAAGTGTTCGCCTTTAGGAACAAATTTTTACCTTGGAAGAGGGGATCAAAAAAATTTGTGAGTAACAGCGATCGGAAGGTTCGTCTGTTGGCGGAGTGGTGTAACGTAAGAACACCATCGTTGAACCATGCGACAACTTAGGCGGCAGTCAGGGTCTTGATGCGTGACAACGAAGGGGAGAGGATCACGATGGGATTGTTTGGAGACGATTTTTATTCAACCAAAGTATCAAGACGCGCCGAACCTGAACAGAAAGGCAAACTTCAGATCATCCGCCCTGGAGGCAGAGCACGTGGACGTGACCGCTGGAGCAATCCGCGCAGATCGCGTACGGGAATCAGTTCCACAGTGAAGGTAGCTGTGATTAGCTCGGTGATCAGCTCCATCGTGACCGTCATGCTGTTTAGCTTCATCACACAGCCCGCTTCGTTACCGCTGGCTAATACTACAGGCAACGGTGGTGGAGGCGGTGCACAGACAGCGCAGGCAGCTGATCCATACGATCGGATTATTCAGGCAGCAGCCCACGTTCGTCCTTCTGTGGTGAGCATTGTGAACCATAAAACGGGTAGTAGTCTATCGATGGAAGATTCGGCGCTGGGCTCAGGGGTCATTTTCAAGAAGGAAGATGGCAAGGCATATATTATGACCAACCACCACGTTGTGGAGGGTGCGAGTGATCTGGAGATTGTGACCGTAGATGGGGAGACACATAAGGCAAAGCTGGTCGGCAAGGACCGTGTGAGTGACATTGCTGTATTATCCGCAGAAGATAAAGGGCTGGGTGCGGTTGCGGAGATCGGCGATTCCAGCAAACTTCAGCGTGGTCAAACGGTGCTGGCGATCGGGAACCCGCTCGGTCTGGGCGGTACCCTGACATCCGGTATTGTCAGTTACACGGATCGTATTCTACCTGTATCGATCAATCAGGACGGGGTGTACGACTGGGAGCAAAACGTGATCCAGACGGATGCGGCGATTAATGAAGGTAATAGCGGTGGTGCTTTGGTCGATCTGAACGGCAAAGTGGTCGGCATCAACACGATGAAGATCTCGGATACGGGCGTTGAAGGTCTTGGCTTCGCGATTCCGATGAACGAAGTGATGAAAACGGTAGATTCCCTGCTACTGAACGGCAAAGTTTCTCGTCCATACCTAGGCGTGTACACGGTTGATCTGAGCAACCCTTATGCACCACTGGATGACGAGCAGCGCAAGGATCTGAAGCTGCCATCTCATGTGGACAGCGGTGTGGTTGTGCTGGAAGCATCCGGTCCGGCATCCGAAGCAGGTATGAAGCTGAATGATGTCATTACGGAGTTTGACGGGCAAAAAATTACCTCCACGCTGGATCTGCGGAAATATCTGTACGATTCGAAGAAGATTGGGGACACGATTGAAGTGACCTTCTACCGGGATGGCAAAGTGGAGAAAGTATCGGTGAAGCTGACGGATAAACCGGAGTAAGGGAAGATCAACGAGCGAGCCCACACTGTTGCGTGGATTGAAATAGGGAATGCTAGAAGAGTGATCAGATCAACTGACCACTCTTTTTTAGTTATTATGGGTGGACGTGTTCGTTCGACAGTAAATGAGTAGATTAACCATTTATATCTTCCCATGATTAGTTAGACCCGGAGCCAAAGGAGCAGATACATCAGACTAGGGCTGTGGTAAACTGTTGTCAATATGTTGGAGACGGTCGCTGATGCAATAACATCTGTTTGTCGATCATATTTTTATTTCAGAATGGAAGGGGTATTTATAATGAAACATTTGAGGAAAAAGATGCTTGGGGGAACGAGCTTGGCGCTGTCACTGTTTGTGCTGTCCGCCTGTGGATCTGAGGTAGCTACGACAGGAGCATCTGTAGATACAAGTGCTCTGCAAGAGAAGATTGCAGGGCTTGAGAAGAAACTGGTGGAGCAGGGAGCCAAGAGCGTTGAGCAGGAGCAAAAGATCGCAGCACTTGAGACCAAGTTGAATGAGTTGAGTACAAGTGTGATTGCGGTAGGTGAGGCTGGTGGTCAAACGCCTGTAACATCGGGAAACAACGGATCGGCCGGGAAAGGCGACGGGGTGCTGATTACCTTTGCCCAGTATGAGAAGCTTGAGGTTGGCATGTCGGTGGAAGATGTCATCGAGATCCTCGGCGGTGAAGGTGAAGCGCTGAGTGAAGCGGAGAATATGGTGGTTTACAACTACAAAGGTACAGCCGGCAATGGTGCCAATGCGGTTATTGCTTTTCAAGGTGGGAAGCTGTTGACGAAGGCGCAGTCGGGATTGAATTAAAACGAGTGTGGAGCAAGATTCATTCACTATGTGAAATGGATTGTTAATGTTACAGGGGCATTCTTTTCGTGGTACCGTGGAGGTATCTGGAAGGGATGCTTTTTGTGTTCTTTTACGGCGAATGGAGAGGTTTGGTGGAGGATGGGCACGATAAATTAGGGCTGGGGGTTTCTTTTCGGCGGCAGGTGTGATAGAACTGAGAAGTGGCTATCCTGTAATGGGATAAGCGGTTGTGAATCGGGAACATAGCTGGTTACAGAAAGGATGCTTAACGGATGTACGTTGTATGCAAAGAACACGTGGACATTGCCATTGACATGTTTGTCGATGAGTATGAGGACGCTCCAGATATTGTTGATCTGAAGGAGACGGAATTTGCCGACTGGGACCCGCCTGCGAAATGCGCCGAGTGCGAACAGCATGCGGAATTCCTCGTCGTTTAGCGTACTGTAGGACTTAGACGGCTGGAGGCGTGACTTAAGGTGGCGCTTCGGGCTGACTTTCCATCCGGTATGAACATCACAGCAAGAAACCAAGGAGAGCGTGATGAGCGCTCTTTTTGTCTTTGTGGGGGAATGAGTGGTTGTTAGGCAGCGTGGCGTTGGCGAGGGTTGTGGGGGATGACGGTGGAGTAGGGGAGAGTAATAGGTAAAGTTAGTTAGGTGCGGAGTTCCGAGTTGGGAGTGAGCTAGGTTGTAACAAGCGTGCAAGGTGTGTAGGTAATAGAATGGAAGTCTGGGCATGGGTGAAAGTGACGTTGGGTAACAGCGATGTGGGAGGAACGTGGGTGTAGACCGGCCGAGTAGCT
>NZ_JCAXEL010000027.1:0-86334 GCF_059759055.1 Paenibacillus sp. GQ49 | reverse complement strand
TTCGAGTGTGTCTTTTTTATTGTATAAGAAAACCCCCAGTTCGACTGGGGGTTCCAGAAAGCTTATAGCTATAAGTAGTCCATCTTTTGACCTTCATGATAAAATGAGTGCCGGTCTGCCAACCGCACGGATGAAATCAAGGAGGGAGAAAGATGGACAAAAGCAGTCTAGCACATACGAAATGGAACTGCAAATATCATATTGTATTTGCGCCTAAATATCGAAGACAAGTGATTTATGTGAAACTGAAAAGGGAAATTGGGAAGATCATTCGAGAGTTATGTGAGAGAAAAGGTGTACAAATATTGGAAGCGGAAGCTTGTGTCGATCACATCCACATGCTAGTGAGTATTCCGCCAAAAATGAGTGTGTCGGAATTTATGGGTTATCTAAAGGGGAAAAGCTCGCTGATGATTTTCGATAGGTTTGCCAATCTGAAATATCGATATGGCAATCGACAGTTTTGGTGCAGAGGATATTACGTGGACACGGTAGGAAGAAACAAGAAAGTGATCGCCGAATACATTCGGAATCAGCTAGTGGAGGATAAGAACTACGAACAGCTGACCATGAAAGAACTATTGGACCCGTTTACGGGTGAGTCTGTGAAAAAAGGCAAGTAAAAAGCCCCTTTTAGGGGCAAGCCCGGAACCGCTCGCGGTTGGCAGACTCTCAATGCGCCTTCTTAGGCGCAAGCTAGTACCATGCCCTTATAGGGCTGATGGAAGCCACCGGCTAAGCCGGTGGTTATGACTTTAATGTAATTCATTTTATGTAATTCATTAGTTCTGATTTGACTTGTTATATACATAAAATACTGGCGTTCCAATCCTTAAAGCTGTGATACAATAGGTGAGGTCTATATAGAAAACGGAAACACGCATAAGTACGAGGAGGAACAGTGAACACGATGAAATCAGCCCCGTTTATTGCCGTGGAAGGTCCGATCGGAGCGGGGAAAACAACGCTGGCAACGATGCTTTCCCATGAATTGAATCTTCCGTTAGTTAAAGAAATCGTAGAAGAGAATCCATTTCTGGCTTCCTTTTATCAGGATATCGACGAGTGGAGTTTCCAATTGGAAATGTTTTTTCTGTGTAATCGGTTTAAACAGCTGGAAGACACGGGCGCTCATTATGTAGAGCAGAATACCCCAGTTATTTCAGACTATCATATCTATAAAAACATGATTTTTGCCGATCGTACCTTAAAGGGAACGAAACGGGATAAATATCGTCAAATCTATCATCTGTTAACAGATGATCTGCCAAAGCCCAATCTGGTGCTTTATATTGAAGCTGAACTTGATACGTTGATGTACCGCATTAATAAGCGTGGACGCTCATTTGAGCAGGACATGGACCCGGCATATATGGAACAACTGATCGCCGATTACAAAACAGGAATGGATTATCTGGCGAATAGCTCAAATCCACCAGTAATCATTAAGGTCAATGCAGAGCAACTCGACTTTGTGGAACATCCTGAACACTTCAGGCAAATTGTTAATCAGGTAAAGGAGTATATCATATGAATAACTATGGCATTCCAACGAATGCATTAATTACGGTAGCAGGTACGGTTGGAGTGGGCAAATCCACGTTAACGGCTGCGCTTGCACAGCGTTTGAATTTCAAGACTTCTCTGGAACAAGTTGATCATAATCCATATTTGGAGAAGTTCTATCATGACTTTGAGCGTTGGAGCTTCCATCTGCAGATTTATTTCCTGGCAGAACGCTTCAAGGAACAGAAAAAGATTTTTGAACTCGGTGGGGGATTCGTACAGGATCGTTCCATCTATGAAGATACGGGCATTTTTGCACAAATGCATGCAGATCAAGGAACCATGTCTGCTACAGATTTTGAGACATACAGCAGTTTGTTTGAAGCGATGGTGATGACACCGTATTTCCCACATCCAGATGTGCTGATCTATCTGGAAGGCAGTCTGCCTTCGATTTTAAACCGTATTACGGAACGTGGACGTGAGATGGAGATTCAGACGGATCGTTCGTACTGGGAGCATATGCACGAGCGCTATTCCGTGTGGATTGATCAGTTTACGGCTTGCCCTGTGCTGCGTCTGAACATTGATGAGTATGATGTGCATGATCCGGCATCGGTGGATGCCATTTTGGCACAGATTGCAGCTGTTATTCAGCCTTCCAAGGAAGTGCAAAGGTAAGATAGAGAGAGCTTTTCAATGTAGTTTTCTCGGTTACATTGGTTATATCTATGATACAGATATGGACAACATCCCTTCTACGGCTATTATGCTGTTGGAAGGGATATTTTTTTATGTACCAAGGGAATGATTATGAGATATTGGAGGATAAAAATACAATGATTTATTTGAGCGAATTAGGAAATGGATACTTACTATATCTTTTCTGTTATATAAATATATTTTCTCATAGTAGAAAAATGTTGAATAATAGGTCTTTTTGTGTTTTCATAGGAAAGGTGAATTCTGGAAAAGAAGCATATGCATGACTCAGGAGGGAAAGACATCGTGGAAGAGAAACAAGGAGTTAAAATCGGTATGCCGATCATTGGTGGCTTAATTGCAGCCATTCTGGGAGGCATCGTATGGGCAGCTATTGCTGCAATGACCGAGTATGAGGTGGGATTAATTGCGATTTTGATTGGAGCGCTCACGGGTTACGCAGTTGTGTTGTTCTCCAATAAACGAATTGCGACAGTACATAAGATTATTGCCGTACTGTTTGCGCTCGTCGGCATTTTGCTGGGGAAATATCTGACGGTGGTTTATTTTACTTCCGAACTGTTTGGTGATGTAAGCGTGATGGAACTCGTGTTTGATAGCGAGATGATCAGTGCGTTTGCAGAAACCTTCCAGGATTACTTCAGTCAACCGATTGATTTGTTATTCATTGTGCTGGCAATTGTGTCTGCATGGCAGATTCCTGGCCGGATGGCGAGAACCAGTCTAGCCACGGATGCATCTTCATCGGATCACGCGCCAAGAGCTTAATCGGATAGACGGTGGACACGGGCAGCAAAATGAAGAATGTTTGACAGAAGAAACTTAATGCTCATCATCCTAATCATCTGGTGAAAAGGTTATATCGAAGGACTGGGAGCAGAAGAAAACGTAGTAAAGAACATCTACACTAAAAGATATTTATAAAGTACTCAGAGTGAGCAGCAGTTAGGCTTGTTCACATTGCGGCTGAGTTACTTGCATACATAAAAGGGACGATACGCCTGAGGGTGTACGTCCCTTTTATGTATCCACCAGGTAGGGGGGATATTGCTCATAACTTTTGCAACAATTCGGATCGATTCAATTTATTTACAACGTAACCCTAGTATATATCCAACATGTTCATAAGGTTAATTACAAGAACGATATGGTCACCCCAGGAGGTAGGTTCAAATATCCGAATGGTCATTTACAGCGAATAATGCTGATGACGATAATATTTTTTTATAGGACAGGGGGGAACTTCCAGACTATCGTTTACAGCCCACATCTGACGGCAATGAGAGTTGAATAATACTATATGTTGTTGAAGACAGGGCTATATTATTTGTTTTGGTCAGCAAATACAGCCATGGCATCTCTCATAAATACTGCCAAACCATCGCCAAACTGATCAATATTATGCGTGAAGCGTTTATCGTCCACGTACATCTGACCAAGTCCTCTAAAGGCTTCAGGTGAGTAGCTTCCCATTTGGTTTAGCCAAGTGTACCACTCTTTGATGCCTGCCTGTGCCTCCCCAGATGCTGGTTCTGTGTGACGAAGTGAAGCCAGATGTTTGTAGATTTTGTTCATTTGATCGGATAGAGCTTTCTGATCCGTGGTTGATTTACTGTGCAGCTTTTGGTTTGCCTGATCAACGGTATGGTCTCCCCAACGTTCCCGTGCTTCTTGTTCATACGGATTCTTGCTAAAATCAAATCCTTCGAATTGTTCTTTGGCTGTCATTTTAATTTCTCCTCTCACGTGTAAAACCGTTCTATCAATGGTAGCAATCATCTGATCCAAGCGTTGGCGTTTCTCCAGCAGTATAAGTCGATGCATATTAAGTGCTTCTTCCGGATCGAAGGAGGGGTTGGTGATAATGTTTTTGATCTCCTTCAGAGAGAAGTCGAGTTCCTTGAAAAATAATATCTGCTGTAATCGTTCCAGGTTGGCATCTGAATATAATCGATACCCGGCAGAAGTCACTTCGTCCGGTGTTAACAGTCCGATCTCATCATAGTGATGCAGTGTGCGCACACTGATCGAGGCAAGTTCGGCAACTTCTTTTACCTTCATGGCCATGTGTGAAACCTCCTTACAACACCGATTGTACAGTGTGACGTTACGTGAGAGTCAACCGTTGAAAATGAAAAACAAGATGCAAGCATGGAAGCTGCATCTTGATTATGGTCTGGTGGCTAAGTATGACTATCGGGGCTGGCAGTGCAGGGAGAGCAGGGCTACGCCTGCATCCCGCGCACTGCCGCAGCGAACTGCGCAGCCGCTGCGCGCACATCGGCCGCGCCCGCGATGGCGGAGATGACGGCTACGCCGTCGGCTCCAGCCGCCATCACGGCGGCCGTGGTATCGGGCGTAATGCCGCCGATACCCACAATCGGAACTGCGATGCCTACGGCACGCAGTTCCGCTACCCCTGCGGGGCCCAGCACAGCGTGGGCATCCGCTTTGGAGCGCGTCGGGTACATGGGCCCGACGCCAAGGTAGTCGGCGCCCGCCTGCACGGCACGGCGCGCCTCATCCACAGAGTGGGCGGATACGCCAAACATCCGCCCATCTCCAATGCGGGCGCGTACCAGCGCCGCGTCCGCATCTTCCTGGCCGACATGCACGCCGTCGGCCTCCACCGCTACAGCCAGCTCCACATCATCGTTCACGATGAACGGGACCCCGTGCTGGCTGCACACCTCGCGAAGCCGCATCGCAAGCGTGATGCGAGCGTCGCCAACCAGGGCGCCAGTTCCCTTTTCACGGAACTGGAACAGCGTAATGCCGCCAGCAATGGCCTGGCGCAGAACTTCCACAGGGTCCTGCGTTGTATTGACGCTGCCCATCACCAAATATACCTGCATCGCGCGTTGTACCGCTTCTGCATCCCACGGGCGCATCACTGCTCACCCCGCTGTCTGCGCTGATACGCAAAATGATTTGTCGGCCCATGTCCGGCCCCAATCCCCAGCTCATCTTCGATGGCCGCCTGAATGAATGCTCGCGCAGTCGTAACGGCAGCCAGAACAGGTGAACCCTTGGCTAACTCTGCGGTGATCGCAGCAGAGTATGTACAACCTGTTCCGTGCGTATGACGTGTTACCACACGAACATTCTCCAGATAATGAAAAGACTGCCCATCATAGAGCACATCCACGATCATGCCACTTCCTTCATCATGACCCCCTTTGACCAAAGCATACGTTGAGCCCATCTGTACAATCCGTCTTGCGGCTTCTTCCCGCTGACTCAGATTGGTGATAGACATCCCGGTAAGCAGTTCCGCTTCCGGTATATTAGGTGTTGTGATCAGGGCATGTGGCAACAGCTCCGTAACCAACGCCTGTACAGCTTCTTGTTGGAGAAGGGGGGCACCGCCTTTGGCGACCATCACAGGGTCGATGACCAGATTAGCCCAACGATATTGCTGCCATTTCTCAGCCACTAGACGAATAATCTCGGCACTATATAACATGCCGGTCTTCGTTGCGGTTGGTTGAAAGTCTTCGCCGGTCGAGTCCAATTGCTGGGCAATGCCATCGTAAGGGATGGGAAAAACGCCCTGCACACCTGTTGTATTTTGGGCAGCAATAGCGGTGATAACGGTCATGCCGTATACACCAAGTTCTTGGAATGTTTTCAGATCAGCCTGAATGCCTGCGCCGCCCCCGTTATCGGAGCCTGCAATGGTTAGCGCTTGAGCAATACTCATACTGCACCTCCACGGATCTGACGGATCTGTGCGCATCCTGCCAAGAGGTCTGGTGTTACTTGTGCCAGTTGATTCAACAATTCAATCTGGAAGCTGCCCGGCCCCTGATGAGCTGTCCGCTCTGCCGCCAGTTCAGCTGCTACACCATAAAACGCGAGCGCTTCAACAACACTGCCTAGAAGATCGGCTCCTGATTCCGCTATGGCTGTAAAAGCACCAATCACCGAACTGAGCAGACAGCCAGCACCTGTGACCTGAGTGAGCAGGGCATGACCATTACTCGTGAGGAATGTGGATTGTCCATCAGTAATGATATCTTCTTTTCCGGTAATGACCACGACACAGCCAAGTTTATGCGCTGCCCGCTCCGCAATGCCGATTCGGTCGCCCTCACCTGATCCTGCGTCCACACCTTTAATACTCCAACTCTCACCGATGACATTGGCGACCTCCGCCACATTGCCGCGCAGTACTGTGAGACGAAGTTCACGAACGAGCATCTGCACGGTTTCCGTGCGATATGTGGTTGCGCCAGCTCCAACCGGATCAAGCACCACAGGCACGTGATGCGCATTAGCCGATTGGCCTGCCAGACGGATCGCCTGAACGACTTTGTCATCGAGAGTACCAATGTTGAGTACTACAGCTCCTGACATCTTGGCGACATCAGCGACCTCTTCATGAGCATAGGCCATAAAAGGGGACGCACCTAGTGCAAGCAGACCATTGGCTGTGAAGGGAGCCACGACAAGGTTAGTGATATTGTGTACCAGCGGATTTTGTGCACGAACACGTTCCAAATAAGACATATAATCTCCTCCTTGTTTTGAAGTAACCCCATCGGCGGAAGTCCGATATCTGGAGTCACTCAGCAGAATAATAGGATATGAGTCTCCTTGTTGAGTTGGGGCGCAGAGTGTAATGACAACGAGAGGCATTAAAAGCGGTAGAAGCAGAAACGTAAAATATAAATCAATTTCATAACTCACTAAAAATGGATTTTTGTAAATGGATATAGACAAATTGAATCATTTTGATCTATATCTCCTCTTGTCTTCATTCACCTTTCACTCCTTTACTTACTCTCCTTGCAGATTAATAAAAGCATCCTCGGCTTTCACCGATTCAGGAATCAAATCCTGTTCAACGAGCCATGCACGTACATTCTCCCACGATTCCATTTCCTGCCGACCAAACGGTTGACCATCTTCATTCATGAGTGGCAGTAGAATAGCCAGGCTTTTGGTTTCGATCTCCGGGTCAAGCGGAGATGTTTCATTCTCATGAGCGAGCAGAATACTCAAGGCTTCTTCTGGATGCTCAGTCACATATTTTTGTCCTTCCTGGATCGCTTTGACGAACCGGGTAAGTTGGTCTTTTTTCGCTTCAATGCCAGCTTCACTCGCAGTCATGACCAATTCATAATAATCAGGCACGCCATAATCGACGGGGTTAATCGATTTCATGGCATGTCCTTCTTTCTCCAAAATCAATTGTTCATGGTTAATAAAACCACCCATAATCGCATCCGCCTGTCCGGAAGCCAGCGAAGGAATCAGATCGAACCCAACGTCAACCAGATTCATGTTGTCGGGATTGCCACCATCGTGGCTGATCATCGTACGAACCATCGCTTCATACAGCGGAATCGAGGAATAACCGACAGTTTTTCCTTCAAGATCTTTGGGTAAGCTCACGTTGCCATTTGCTTCGGTCAACAGATGCACAAGCGGGTGGCGAACAACAGCAGCAATGGAACGTACAGGAATGTTCTCGCCACGCGCGAGCAAAATTTGGGGCTGGTAGCTTAGGGCCAGATCAATTTTACCGGCAGCAACAAGTTTGAGTGAATCATTGGTATCCGCAGGCATTTGAATTTCGACATCCAGACCCTGGTCTGCGAAGTACCCTTTTTCCTGAGCCACATAGATGAAGGAGTGTACTGCGTTCGGGTACCAGTCGAGCATGATGGACAGTTTATCTTTGGCGTCTGATGCTGGTTCGGTTGCAGGCTTGTCTGTTTGTTGTGCATGGGTTGCAGAGTCTGTTGTTGGCGTGTTTTTGCTGGTATTCGTGGTGCTGCATCCGCTAATGATCAGGAAAAGGCTAATGAGCATGATGGGAAGCAGGGAGTATATACCTTTGTTATTCATAAATGAAGTTCCTCATTTCATCGTTTTGATTTGTAGAAAATGGACAGCAGCATGTTAACGATAATGTGACAGTGAACTGATTGAAGATGCTGCTGAATTTGTGCACAAGGTATGTTTTGAAGATTGTAACTCTTGTATTTACATCAAATTTCTATCTAAGTATTATCCAACTTTTCTGTTGCCTCCATGACGATGACGCCGTATGCTAAACCGTTTCTCCAGCCAGGCAAT
Source organism: Paenibacillus sp. GQ49 (assembly GCF_059759055.1). Taxonomy (NCBI): domain Bacteria; kingdom Bacillati; phylum Bacillota; class Bacilli; order Caryophanales; family Paenibacillaceae; genus Paenibacillus; species Paenibacillus sp. GQ49. Next base: position 78,018 of record NZ_JCAXEL010000027.1, on the reverse strand, counting down.
CAGTGCAAACAAAACGATTCCAAGCAGGGATAACAGCAAAATGGCGGCAAACATCGCATCCGTGTTCATGTTGCTGGACATACGGCGGCTGAAGTATCCGAGACCTTTGCTGCCACCAAGCCATTCGCCAATCGTCGCCCCAACCACACAGTACACCACAGACATCTTTAGCCCCGAGAAAAAAGAGGGAAGTGCCAGTGGAACCTGGAGTTTGCGAAAAATATCCCACTTGCTGGCGCCCATGGTGAGCAGCAGTTCACGCTGTTCCGGATCGCCTTGGCGGAGTCCATCGTAGGTACTGACCACAATGGGGAAGAATGAGATTAAGAATACCACCGCGACTTTGCTCCACAACGTGTAACCAAACCACAAGATAAATACGGGAGACAAGGCAATCAGCGGTATGGTTTGACTGATCACGATGAAGGGATACAAGGCCTTTTCAATCGATCGGTTCATATGCATGCCTGTTGCCAGCGTAATTCCAGTCACTATGGACAAGACAAAACCAACAACAATCTCCATAAAGGTAGCAGGCAGATGGATGGTCAACAGCAGACGGCGATGCTCAACCAGTGAGCTTACGATGGCCGTGGGTGCAGGAATGATAAAGGAGGGCACCCATCCCATACGCACAATCACTTCCCAGATCGCCAGTAATAAGAACATGAGCATAATGAACAGACCATATTGGGAAAACGACCTAGAGAGCCACTTTGAACACCACGTCCAAACGCTAACCTCAGCTCTATCATTTTGCATGTAATTGTTCCTCCAGTTGTTGCCTCATCTGCACGAGAGCCGGTTCGTAGATCATGTCCGAATGCCTTGGGCGTGGTAAAGGAACCGTCACCTCACGCAACTTCTGACCTTGCCCCCCTGGAGTTAACAGAATGATACGGTCACTTAACAGCAGGGCTTCTTCAATGTCATGTGTAATGAACAACACGGTTTGGCCAAAGTCCTCCCACAGCTCCAGCAACCAGCGATGCATTTCTCGTTTGGTTAAGGCATCGAGTGCACCGAAGGGTTCATCCAGCAACATGAGCTGCCCGCCTGTAAGCAAGGTACGAAGCAATGCCACTCGCTGCCGCATGCCGCCGGATAACTCATCTGGATAGGCCTGCTCATAACCTGACAGGCCGAACCTTGCCAACCCAGCTAGGATGTTTGCCCGTAACTTGTCCCAGTCCTGTCGGCCTGGTGCAAGCTCGGCATGCAGCATGCAGTTCTCCATGACGGTTCGCCAGGATAACAGCAGATCTTTCTGCGGCATATAAGCGACTCGTCCGAGCCTTTGTCCTTGCGGTACATCAGCTATATCGATGGTGCCAACGGTTGGCTCATGCAAGCCTGCGAGCAGCTTGAAGAGCGTGCTTTTACCTGATCCGCTGGAGCCGATGAGCGAGACAAATTCTCCTTGTTGAACCTGAAGCGAGACATTGGAGAGCACGGGGGAATCCTTTTTTTCGGGAAAAGCAAAGCTTATGTTGTGAATGGTTACATGGTTATCCATCTGATCCTCACCCCCTTGATGTCAGACTGCTGGAATAACAACGGCATCTTGTACTCTGCCAAAAGAAACAAAAAAGACCCACTCATTTCCGGAGAAATGAGTGGGTCTGTAAGTTAGATCCGCAGTTTATCTTCACATATACATGATAAAATTCCGCTTACTAAAAGGCCGCTCCACTTCCCTCCGCTGGTATGATCCAGATCAGGTTCAAAGGGTCCGAATAGTCATATTCGTCTCAGCCGCAAGGCTCCCCTAGTGCAAAAGTTCAAGATATGCAGTTGTGTGTTCAGCATATATCACTTGAACATGAACTGTAAAGAGGCAGCATGATGGAATTCTTGAGATGAACTTGGAGTCAGACCCGAACAACCGAACAATTTACCTCAGCTCATGAACCCGATATAATAGGGATGGCCCGTATAGGCCGGATCACAAAATGCAGGTGGGATTGTTCGCCCTCCTAGGCAGAATGGGGACTCAAGTTGAAAACGTTCAAAAAAGTATATATTGAGATCACGAGTATCTGCAATCTGGCTTGCAGCTTCTGTCCACAGACGCAGCGTGCCAAAGGATTCATTGACCCTGAAGTCTTCAACAATATACTGGAACAAGTTAAACCACACACCAATCATATTTATCTACATGTTAAAGGCGAACCCTTGTTGCATCCCAAAATAGATCTGTTGCTTGATTCTGCACATGAGAAGGGACTCAAGGTGAACATTACAACGAATGGTACACTCTTGCCCAAGACTCAGCATAAATTGCTTGGCAAACCGGCGCTGCGGCAGATGAATTTCTCCCTGCACAGCTTCGATGGGCATGAAGGTTCAACAGACCGTGACGGTTACCTGCGTCATATTTTGTCCTTTGTACACGAGGCCGTTAAGCACAATGTCATCATCTCATTCCGGCTGTGGAATCTGACACAGGATAACTTCACAAATGCTCAGATGAATCGAAATCGGGAGACCCTTGAAGTATTGGAACGTGAGTTCAATCTGGACTTCCGTATTGAGGAAAAAGTAGTTCCAGGCAGTGGGGTCAAAATTGCCCCAAATGTATACCTGAATCAGGACCATGAGTTCCAGTGGCCAAGTCTGGATGCACCTGAAGATGACGGCAAAGGTTTTTGCCATGCATTACGTAGTCAGGCAGCTGTGCTTGTGGATGGAACGGTGGTTCCATGCTGTCTCGATGGCGAGGGTGTGATTAACCTGGGTAATGTGCACGAGAAGTCATTCTCGGAGATTATTGAGGGTGAGCGAGCGAACAATCTGGTATATGGCTTCTCCAAACGCGAAGCTGTAGAAGAGTTGTGTCGAAAGTGCGGTTATCGTCAGAGATTTGGAGCCTAGAATATATAAATTTACTTAAAAACGAACCTACCGAAAATATTTGTTTCGGTAGGTTCGTTTTGTCTTTATTGCGAAATTATTTAGATAATAAGAATTGAAATCAATTCAGGATAACAACTTTTTTGTAAAATCATAGTCTATTAATCTTGTTTTTATAAATTTACATGGTATTATTATCCTTTTGATTAGGATGTGTATTAGTTCTAAAGATTCATATATTAGTGAAATTACCTACCAGAAGCCTACTGAGGAGTGTGTTTTAGTTTTGAATTCAAAATGGAAAAAGTTTAATCACAAACTATCGTTAATGCTTTCTACGTCGCTGATTGTGTCTATGTTATCTATTAATTTATCTGTATCGGCAGAAGTGGCTACATCTAAAACTTCTTTTACTGATATTGATAATTCGTATGCCAAAACGGAAATAACCAAATTAGTAGAACAAGGAATACTCACAGGATTTACTGATGGGACATTTAAACCTTCCGATTCGGTAACACGAGCTCAATTAGCAAAAATTATGGTCGGTGCGCTTAATTTAAAGCCTGATAATGTCGAAGCAAGTCAATTCAGAGATGTAAAGGAAGATCAATGGTATGCCGGATATGTAGGTGCACTTGTCAAATCTGGAATTGCTCAAGGTACCTCCAAAGATAGCTTCTCGCCTAATAAAAATGTGACAAGAGAAGAGTTGGCTGTATTTTTTGTTAGAGCCTTTGGTTGGGATAATCAAGATCTAACGAGTCAAACATCCAAACCACAACTCTCAGATTTGGGTCAAGTATCCAACTGGGCGAAAGATTCTGTAACACTAGCCTATCAATCTGGTTTTATCAAAGGATTAGTCCAAAAAGATGGAACAGTAAAATTTAATCCATCAGGCATAGCAGATCGACAGGCGCTAGCTAGACTTGCATATGAGTTTGTGATAAATAAGTCTACATATGATAGTTACATGGCTCCTACCAAGACAGAGATTGAAACTGAAGATTCAAATGAAGTAAAACCTGAAACAACAAAACCTTCTGAAGGTAACAGTAAGGGAAATAGCGGTAGCAGCTCCGGAGATAATGGGAACGGTGGTAACAATGGTGGAAATAGTGGAGGCGGGGAACAAGTCCCTAGTAATAATCTCTCTGCTCCAGGTACATATACTCTTGGTAATGTAACTGGAAATGTAACCATCAGTTCTCAAGGTGTCGTTCTAAAAAACACCAAAATAAATGGTAAGCTGAAGATACTTGAGTCCGTAGGAAATGGTGACGTGACTCTTGATAATGTTAATGTCACGGGAACTACTGAGATTCAAGGCGGAGGACCAAATAGTATTCATGCAGTGGACTCGGTTCTTGCAACAGTGATTGTTGACAAAGCGGACGGCAGTATTCGTTTGGTCCTTGAAGGTGGAAGTGATGTTCAGCAGATTGAGATTAGATCTGGTGCAATCGTACAGAATGGCTCCACAGGTGAAGTCGGACCGATTGAAATAGCAGAGTCGATTCCCCATAATTCTTCGGTAGTGCTCAGTGGAAGCTTCGACTCTGTAATGGTTCATGCAGAGCAAGTTTCAGTGGAATTTGGAGATAACTCCACCATTGGTAATCTCGAAGTGTTCCAAGATGCATTGAACACCGTGTTTAAAATTAACCATGGTGCTGTAGTGAATCGCGCTATATTAAATGCAATTGTACAATTTTCTGGAGCTGGAACGTTATCCTCGGCTCTGGTCAATGCAGAAGGCATCGATTTCAGTCAACTTAGTCAACTCCCAACTATTGAGGCAGATCCTACAGTCACTAGTGTAGTTTACGCTCCTCAAGTAACAGAGTTGTCGGCAATTGATTCGACCCGTCAGATCGTATTCACGGGAATCGCTTCCCCAGCGAAGAAAGATATCACTTCCTTTGCAAAATGGGATGTTGAGAATAGCGCTATTGCCATTGTTGACTCAGGAAAGATTCAAGCTAAAAGCAACGGTACGACAGTGGTAAAAGCCAAATACGGAAACTTCGAAATCAATGTTCCAGTAACCGTTGCAGTCTATAACGAAGGAACAGTCTATCCGACACTCAAAGGGATTCAAGTTACAAATGGAAGTGCAAAGTTGAATTTTTCTGAGGGTTTGGATGTTTCTGAACTGACTGCAAATGATTTCATAGTTCGTGCCTATTTTGATGGGGCAGAACAACAATTGAATAACTTGCAGTACCGCAATGGCGAATTTACTTTTGATGCTATTGATAGCTATGGAGCTACACTGTACATCACTGTGGAGTCAGATGTTAATAAAACACATTTTGCAGGAAGCCAAAGTGGTGCAATCAAACTTACAGGATTCGGTGGCCACATCAAGGATGTAGCTGGAGCACCGGTTGCAGGCTTAAGTATTTCGTTTAGAAAAGGTTTGGATAACAAAACAGGTGAAATCGTTGGATCTGTAACAACGGATACTTATGGAGATTATTATATTAATCTTATCCCAGGCATCTACACGGGTGAACTTGGAGGTGGAGATACAAAATATATTACAACTTATCTCATTGGTGTCTCAGCAGTAAATGTGGAAAATAAACGTGAGAATCAAACTGCTATAGAAATACCTACACAAGATGAAACTCGCTTCGTACTAACTTGGGGTAAAGACCCAGTGGATCTGGATTCACACCTCGTAGGACCTGCAGGTGATGAGGGAATGTTCCATACGTTCTACTCTGATAAACAATATTATAATAATGGCGAACTTATGGTCGATTTGGACTTGGATGATGTAACTTCTTATGGACCTGAAACGACAACCATTCGTCACTTACTTCCTGGAACGTATACATTCTATGTTCATCATTTTTCTGGATCAAGCACAATTAAGAAATCTGGTGCAAAAATTGATGTTTTCCATGGTGCTGTAGCTACTCCAAGTGCAACGTATACTGTAGCAGATACCAGTGGTAATGAAATATACTGGGTCGTTCTCAGAATGATCGTTTCTGAAGAGGGCGTGGTTACTTATGAAACAGTAAATGAATTTACCAATGTTGACCCACTGACTTTACTTCAACCATCGGATGAAATTAACGAAGATGAATTGGAACCTCTAGAATAAATAGAGGATTTAGATTCGTTTTAAATGTATCATGTAGAAACCCTGTCTTAAAAAGACTAAGGGTTTCTTTTTTTTTTCGTGTCTAAATCTTTTGGTGGCTTAAATAGAGCATATTCGAAGTTGATATCGGTACATAACAAGTAGATACGATACCGCTAAGCATGTTGAAACATCAGGCCCTATGCTGGAAAATACAAACGTGATCTAATGATTATTCTAGTTGCCTTTCTTATTTGGTAGGATTAGGTTGTGGGTCGGACAGAGGTGCACCTCTGACGATCTCCCAGGACAAGCTCAGGCTTGTACAATACCAAATAACGAGAGAATAAGGGAGGAATAAAGTTATGAAAAAAATGTTGACGTTGTTACTGTCCGCTGGTTTGGTTGCTTCTATATTTGGTGCAGTTCCGGCTGCGGCTGCGCCTACGGTTGTAAATTCAACTATTGTTGTTCCAAAGGGCACGACCTATGATGGTCAAGGCAAAACATTTGTAGCTAATCCTTCCACACTGGGCGACGGATCTCAAGCAGAAAATCAGAAGCCAGTCTTCCGTCTGGAGGCAGGGGCCACGCTCAAAAACGTAAACATTGGATCACCAGCTGCTGATGGTGTTCACTGTTATGGCAACTGTAATATATCGAATGTGGTCTGGCAGGACGTGGGCGAGGATGCACTGACATTGAAGTCTGCCGGAACGGTTAACATTACCGGTGGAGCAGCGTATAAGGCTTATGATAAAGTGTTCCAGATGAATGCAGCTGGGACAATTAACATCAAAAATTTCCGTGCAGATGATATTGGCAAACTGGTTCGCCAAAATGGTGGAACTTCCTTCGCAGTTAACATGACGCTGGATAACTCCAACATTTCCAATGTGAAAGATTCGATTATGCGTACAGACAGCAGTACATCACAAGGCAAAATTACGAATACCCGTTATTCCAAAGTGCCAACCCTATTCAAGGGATTTGCTTCAGGTAAGACCAGTCAATCCGGCAATACGCAATATTAAACAGGAGATTGAATCGCTGGAGTTGGTAAAATTTTAAGCTCCACTTGTGATTTGAAGTTAAAATATAACGCCAAAAAGAGCGTCCCAAGGTCATTGCCACAATGACTTTGAGGGCGCTCTTTGTAATGCAGATGTGATAATTTCTGCTGAGCAATGTCTTATAGAGGATGCTCAGACTATTTCTCTCCCGGAACTTCAACGATGACTTTGCCTTTCTCGGGGACAACAGAACCGGTATCGATAGAGCCCAATTTGTTCATGATCTCGTAAGAGGTTTCTTCAAGCATGCGAGAGTACTTGAATGATACGAGTGTTTGACCTGTTACGGAAGGACGAGTCCCTGCTTCAGCAACGGCTTTGTTTTTAATAAAGAACAGGTCACCGATGGTTCCGGCATTTTTGCTGATGTTAGCCTGCCATTGTAGCAGTGCACTTCCATTTTTAAGGATATAATAACTGATCAGATCGTTATCCTCAACAACGAAGAAACGATCTTTTTTACCTTGCTCAAAGATGTATTCAATGGATGAATCCACCGGACCCAAAGGATTGCGAATGTCCAGACGTGCTTGTCCCAGTTCAGAGAAGCGTGGCAGATGCAGTGCGGCTTCACGCGCCACAGTCAGATCGGAACTGTTATATTCTTTTACAATCGTAGCGTCGGTAGTGTAAATGTAGGCTTCCTTGGCCTTCTGGTTCCACTGCACCTTGGCACCAAAAGCTTCACCGATGGCACGGAGCGGAAGCATCGCTTTACCATTCACCAGAATCGGCGCTGAGGATAATGTCGCATTCTGACCGTTTTTCTTCATTGTTTTGCTGTTAGGTGTAAGGACATACTTATCGCTACCTGTGCTAATGCTGATCTCTTTTGTTTTGTTATTGTAACCAAACGTATAGTTGCCGAGGAATTGAAGCTCCGTCAATGCCACGTACGTAATACCCTGCCGTATGACAACATCATATTGAGCTTGAACATTGTTAATATAAGCTGTCGGTTTAGGTTTAGTTGCTGCGGCTTCCGCCACAGTGGATGAGAGTAAGGCAGGTGCCGTGCCTGCGGTGAGTATCGAAGCGGCAAGGACCATTTTCCATGTTTTAAGCTGCCAAACAGAATTGTAATCTTTCATCACTATCAATCTCCCTTCTAATGTTTAAGACGCACTACATGACCTAAATGTTTCATATTATGGAAAGTGAACCATCAGATTCTTTCCCCTGTTACCCCAAATGAAGCATGATGATTTTTCTAGGGATTGCCACAAATACCCATCTGATGTACATTAGAAGCAATGAAATAAGTGAACCGGGAGCTCAATGAAGTTGGGCTGAGAGAGTGGCCTTGTGCCGCTGACCGTACATCTGATCTGGGTAATGCCAGCGTAGAGAACATGGATTTGCGATATGTAAGGGTGAATTGTGGGAATGAACGTGGATGAACAACAGACCTCTTTGAACTTTGGTGGTGTATATGCCATGACGGAGGGGTGCTGGTTGATATTCCGTATTTTCGACATCCATCCAATACATTATTGTGAGGATTGTCCACTGTGCGTAAGGCCTGCCCGGAACCGGGGAGGCTTTTTCGTTTATTTTTACAACCCCCACAGGGAACAGAGGAAGGACGTAGAGAACATGGCAACAACAGCAGGCAACAAGCGATTGAAACTAACGGATATTCTGGTAACCATCGTGATCGCAGTAGTGTTTGGGGTGATTTACAAGATATGGGGACCTACATATGACTTGATGAAACCATTTGGTGTTCATGCGGAGCAGATGATCTACGGCATGTGGTTTATGGCGGGCACGTTTGCTTTTGTTATCATTCGTAAACTAGGCGTGGCTATTCTTGCCGAAGTTGCGGCATCAACGGTAAGTGCTTTTCTGGGTAGTGAATGGGGCATGTCCACACTTGTATACGGTCTGTTGCAAGGATTGGGAGCCGAGATATTCTTCGCCGCATTTTTGTATCGTAAAACCAATCTGTTTGTCACCTGTCTTGCAGCCATAGGAGCCGCAGCGGCTTCGCTTTTGCTGGATTATCAGTACGGGTATATTGATTCACTCTCGGCCTGGAATTATACGTTATTTATCGGATTCCGCTTCATTGGAAGCATCTTGATTGCAGGAGTGTTCGCTTATTATCTCGCCAAAGCATTGGAACTGACCGGTGTAACACGCTCACTCAGGCCGGTATCCAAACAGGATTATGAGGCGCTGGATTAGATGAGCAGAGAGGGGAATTCGCAAGCGGTAAGTGTGACAAATCTAAGATGCAAGTTCCCGGGAGAGAAAGCCTTGGTATTTCAAGGCTTGTCTCTTTCTGTGCGTCAAGGAGAGAAAGTGCTGTTGCTTGGCCCAAGTGGGTCCGGTAAATCGACGTTATTGCAAATTCTGAGCGGTCTGATACCACGTTCGGTTGAGATTCCGATGAAATGTGATGATATTCAAGTTCCCGCCAAAGCAGGAGTGGTCTTTCAAGATCCGGATACCCAGTTCTGTATGTCCTTTACGGATGAAGAGATCGCATTTGTTCTGGAAAACCGAAATATTCCGCGTGAAGAGATGCCTGCTCTGATTGAATATTATCTGAAACAAGTGGGGTTATCCTTTGAACAGAATCGTGTATTGATCCAGTCCATGTCTCAGGGGATGAAGCAGCGTCTTGCGATTGCTTCGATGCTTGCCATGGACCCGGAGGTATTGTTTTTGGATGAACCCACTGCACTGCTGGATGATGAGGGGACTTCCCAGGTGTGGGATACCGTCAAACGGATCGCCAGTGACAAAACGATCATCATCGTTGAACACAAAATAAACAAGATTGTGGATATGGTCGACCGCATCATTGTGTTATCGCCTGAAGGAAAGATTGTGGCGGATGGGCCAGCACAGCAGGTATTTACGCATGAACGGGGCAAGCTGAAGGCTTATGGAATCTGGTATCCGGGTGTGTGGGATGAGCACGAGCAGGCAGCTAAGGAAGAAGAGGGAAGTGCTTCTGGAGAGCTTCAAGTGTGTGTGGACCACGGCATCTCAAGTTTGGAAGCACAGCAATCGTCTGGCTTATCCGATACACCGGGTATATCCCCTATATCTCACGTCTCATCCTTATCACCTGTATCACCCGCCTATCAGCCTGCACTGGACTTGCAGCAGTTCACCGGATGGCGTGGGAAAACATCTTTCATTCAGGTGGAACAGGCCAAAGTATGGCATGGGGATTGGATTGGTATTGTAGGATCCAATGGAGCTGGCAAGAGTTCATTGTTGTTATCTCTGATGAATATCCTGAAAACAACAGGTCATTATGAGGTGGACGGTCAGCCTTCTGGCAAAACAGAGCAGCTTGCAGATCGAATTGCGTTTGTATTTCAGAACCCGGAGTTTCAATTTGTGACCAACACGGTCGCGGAAGAAGTGGAATTCTCATTGCTGGGGGGCAGGCTTACAACGGAAGAAAGACTTGTTAGGACTGATCATATGCTGAATCAATTTGAATTAATCGACCTGTCCGAGCGTCATCCCTACCAATTATCGATGGGGCAGAAACGACGCTTGAGTGTTGCCTCTGCACTGGTGAGAGAGCAGCGAATATTGCTGTTGGATGAACCTACTTTTGGACAGGATGCACGCAATACGTTTGCCATGTTAGCACAGCTGGAGCAATTGCGGAGAGAGGGAACAGCTATTGTCATGGTTACCCATGATCGTGAAATTGTAAAAAGATATTGCACCCGAATCTGGACGGTAGATGAGGGGAGGTTATCTGATGCAACTGTCGTTTCCTCACCGTGAAACCTGGCTTCATAACGTCAATCCGGGATTAAAGATGATCATTCTGACGATGATGTTTGTCATCGTTATCCTCATTCACAATCTGAATGTAATGGCCAACGTTGCGTTGGCGATGATGCTGTTACTGTGCTGGACAGGTCATCCGTGGTACAGATTGATGCTGTACGCATCACCATTCATTCTGGTGTTTATCTCCACGTCTACAGGCATGATCATGTTTGGTAAGGGCGAGACCACATGGTATAAGTGGGGACTGATCCACATAACCGAAGAGAGTTTCTATCGCGGTCTGCACTTGGGTTTTCGCTCGCTGACTATGGCCGCGGCTGGGTTACTTTTTGGTCTTACGACAAAACCAGTACGGCTGTTTTATTCCCTGATGCAGCAGTGGCGGCTTCCCGCAAAATATGCCTATAGCTTTCTGGCCGCGATGCGCATGATCCCCATTTTGCTGGATGAATTCCAGACGCTCCGTTATGCGATTCGTATTCGTGGAACACAGCAACGCGGCTCTCGCTGGAATGTGTATCGTACACTCAAGCGTTACGCTATTCCGCTGCTGGCACAGAGCATTCGCCGTGCACAGCGAATGGCGGTAGCGATGGAAGCGAAAGGGTTCACAGATGGCGCGAGCCGAACGTATTACATTCAGATTGGCTATTCGCGAGCTGATCTGTGGTTTGTATTTTATTATATCCTCACCTTAACAGCGGCTTATTACATCGGGGTTACCTTTCCTTATCATGTTACGATGGTGGATGTAAGGTAATATGGAGAGGTAGATAGAAATATATTGAGGTAAACGGTAACTTTTTCCTTATAGCTGCGTCTCTATTGGAAATAACTTCTAATGGATGGGGATGAACTAGAGTGAAGACGGGTCCTGACTGGCAGAGAACGGGGTACAAATGGATTACCATGACTGGATTATCAGCTGCGCTGTTGACGGGATGGATGCTGCTGGATTCCAAAATGGTCGTGCTTGGAGGACAAGCTTCAGTTACAACGCCACAAGCCTTGGGGGCAAGTTCTCAAGTCTTATCAACACAGTTGGCCTACAAACAAGGAGAACCCGTTACACTCATGAATGACATTCCTCTGTTCAAAAACAGAAGAGACGGCAGTGTGGCTGCTGACCAGCTGGGGATTGAATACTATACAACCAAAAACGAAAAGTATACGTTGGCCTCGGTTCGAGGCGAGTGGGTGCAGCTTAAGTCAACCGATCATGGTAACTTTTGGCTGCCAAGTTGGTATGCCCTGAAGGAGAGCAGAAGCATGACGGAAACAGCTCCCCAAAGCTTCACGCTCCAATCAGGCAGCAAGCTGTATCTGGCACCAGATAGTTCTACAACCTGGTCTAGTGAGAAAGCGCTAACAGATAAGGCTGTTATTGTTGCAAAGTGGAAAGGCTGGTATGGGGTATCCATTGCCCCACGAGTCTGGAATAAAGAATCTTTCACCTATCGGCCAGGACTCTTCTGGATCAAGGCACAGGCTATAGAACAGCGGATGAATGTGGCGGATGGTTGGTTCCAACAGGATGCATCGCTGCCAACTTCGGTTATACGCCATCTGACAGATATTAAGCTGAACAAGGCAACCACCTCCAAACAAGTGGCTGGGTGGTTAGGCGAACCGGATTGGAAAGAGAGTTCAAGCAATCTAAATTTCACGGGTTATTCAATGAGTATTGGACAGACCTGGAGATATGAGCGGGAAGATGCGCAATTTCTGGTCACATTCAACAAGAATGGCAGACTGGTCAGAACACGCTGGAATTTAGCACAGGATAATCGAAATGCTGTCGTTTCCGATTGGAACATCAGTCGAGCGGATGAATATGGGTTCACAACAAAAATCTATGGCACAACACTGCCAACGACACTCCCTTGGAAACCGGTATGGACCAACCAGGGGGATATTAACTACACTTTTTTAAAAGCAGCCACGGATGATGTACTCCTGATGAAAGGGGATGACGGTGGATTTAGCGGGGATTACTACGAAGGTTCCATATATGCCCTTGACCGACATTCCGGCCAGCAATTATGGGGCATTAACGGGGGCTTTGGAAGACAGCAGGCAGAGGTGGATGCAGAGCGCCAATACGTTACAATCTACACCGATTATGACCCTGACAAGAAAAAATACGTGGATCGTATTCGTCATCTGAACTTGAAGAACGGAAAGGTCATGTGGACGTACACTCCTAAGCAAAATTTTAGACTAAATGGCATCACCGGTGCGAAGAACGTTGTGGTTGTGGATAACCCGGTTGTTGAGAGCTCAAGCAACAGTTGGTTAACGGTTCTGGACAGTGCAAACGGAAAAACATTGTGGACGCGAAAACTGGCTACGGGTTATGAAATATTGAACAAGAGTGCAGATGACCCTTATGTGTTGTATTGGGAAAAGAATAAGCTGGTTGCAGTCGATCCGCAATCGGGCCGAACCGTATGGAGCTTAAAGGGCAAACGATCCACCATAGAACAATTTTGGAATGATCCATATACTGGTGGAATTGAACGTCTTGATCCCTTTGCAACCACGAATGCTGAAAGATGGCTATCACTAGATAATCAGTGGCTTCTGCTTGATCTGAACACGGGGAAAAAGCTTGCCCAATTCCCTGCTCGGGTAGGACAGAGATTTGAGGAGCTGAATGATGGCATGCTGTTGATCCGTGAGAACAAGAGTGGCAATCATTACGGAGAATATGAAGATTTTACAACCACCCTGTATGATGCCAAGACAGGCAAAACACGCTGGACGCTCAAGGGCAAGATTGAACGAGGACTGGTGGAAGAGGATCAGTTGTATGTGATTAAGAATGGCTACCCGGCGGCTGTGGATTATAAAACGGGGGAGACGCGTTGGAATGCCAAAGATACGATTGCAACACTAAGGCATCCGACGAATCAGGGAAGTTATCTGGTCATTGATGATCAGTTGCTGCTGCCCATGGACGAGGACTGGTTGGTATTGAATAAAAATAATGGAGCATTGTTAGGTCGTGTACATGACGTTGTGATGGGAAACCCGGAGCATCGCGACCGGGATGCGAAGAATGGAATGATTAACCGGATCGGCAATGAAGTGTACGTGGGTTCGTCCAACGGACGTTTTCGTGCATATGAAGCCAGCCGCCTTCAGGAGGCAATCTCACCTTAAAAGCTTGTCTCGTAAGGGATGTTGATTTATTATAAATGAACAGGCTTGCTCGCGCTCCGGTTATCGGCTGTGCGGGCTTTCTTCATGTGTTCTTGAAGAACCATGCATGATCATTCACGGGAGGACTCTCCATGATCTCATTATATGGTGTAAGCAAACGTTATAACGAGCGCGGTTCCCGTGCAGATCAGGGATTCGAAGCATTAAGCTCGGTGTCCCTCGAAGTGGGACAAGGAGAAATACATGGCATCATCGGATCGAGTGGTGCAGGCAAATCCACGCTTCTGCGGATGCTCAACGGATTGGAAAAGCCGAATGATGGTGAGGTTGTTGTGAATGGGCAGCACTTGACCCAGATGAATGAACAGAGTCTGCGTCAGGCACGAAGATCCATTGGCATGATCTTTCAACACTTCAATCTTGTCAGTAACCGAACGGTAAGTGGCAATGTCTGCATGCCATTGGAGCTTGCGGGTATGCCCCGTGCGCAGCGAGTTGAACGTGGACTTGAGGTACTGCGGTTTGTTGGACTGGAAGACAAGGCGGGTCAATATCCTGCTCAGCTTAGCGGAGGACAGAAGCAGCGTGTGGCGATTGCACGAGCGCTGGCCAGTCGTCCGGATGTGCTGCTCTGTGATGAACCGACCTCTTCGCTTGATCCACAGACCACGAACGGTATCCTGGATGTGCTGCGTCATATCAATGAAACGCTGGGCGTGACCATTGTTGTAGTGACGCATGAGATGGAAGTGGCTCGCAGACTATGTCACAGGATATCCGTCATGAAGGATGGGCGGCTCGTTCGTACGTTGTCTAAAGCGGAAGTGAGCAGTATCCCTGCTCCGCAGCCTGATCTGCTGACCTCCTTGCTTGCGGGTGACGAATACGGGATGACAGGTTCGTCTTTGTTCCGTCAGGCAGAACAAGAGGACAAGTCATGAGGTTACCTGAGTCTGTGCTGAAGTATCAACATGAGATATGGCAGGCGATCGGAGAGACTTTTGTCATGGTGGGCATCTCCATTGCGGCAGCTGTTCTGATCGGGTTACCTCTGGGTACACTGCTGTACTTATTCCGGAGAGGACAACGGTATCAGAATCAAACGCTGTCCTTTGTACTCGGCAGTATCGTTAACATCGTTCGTTCGTTTCCGTTCTTACTGCTAGTTGTATTCATGATTCCATTCACACGGATTGTTGTGGGAACGTCCATAGGTACGCTGGCGGCAACTGTGCCACTCTCGGTTATTGCGATTGCCTACTACGCCAGACTGGTGGAACAAGCGTTGCTGGATGTACCGAGGGGAGTGGTTGAAGCTGCTGCTTCCATGGGGGCATCCACGATGCAACTTGTGGTGAAATTCTTGTACGTGGAGGCACGATCTGGCCTTGTACTGGGACTCACGACAGCTACGATTAGCTTCATCTCCTACTCGACGGTGATGGGCATTGTAGGTGGCGGCGGGGTTGGCGATTTTGCCATTCGCTACGGTTATCAGCGCTTCGAAACGGAGATTATGGTATTTACGATCATCATTATGATTATCCTGGTACAGATGATCCAATTCACAGGTAGCAGACTGTCCCACTGGCTGGATCGCAGATCCTGAACGGTTGGACCGTGCATTATTAAGAATAACCAATACAGATTATACGATGAGGGGTAGACATGAAATGAAAGTGAAAATGATGCTTATGTTGCTTGCAGTAATGCTGGTTGTAGCTGCTTGTGGCAAAAAAGAAGAAACACCTGCGGCTGAAGGAACAAAAGAAGATACACAAGCTGCACAAGAAGTTACGCTAAAAGTAGCCACGTTGATTCCGCCGATGACAGACGTACTGGATATTGTTAAACCGCTTTTGAAGGAAGATGGCGTCAATCTGGAAGTTGTTGTGTTGTCAGATAACGTTCAGCCAAATACGGCACTCGCGAATAAGGAAGTGGATGCAAACTTCTTCCAACACGTGCCTTACATGACCCAGTATAATGAAGCGAACAATGCCAATCTGGTGGCTGTACAGCCTATCTATAATGCCATCTATGGCGGATACTCCAAAAAGTACAAAACGATTGAGGAATTGCCAGAAGGTGCAACGATTGCAATTGCGAACGATCCTTCCAACATTGGTCGCTCTCTTGTGATGCTGGAGCAGAACGGATTGATTAAGCTGAAAGAGGGCGTAGGTTTTAACGCCACACAGGCAGACATCACCGAGAATACAAAGAACTTCAAGTTTGAGGAAGTGGACTTGTTGATGCTGGCTCGCATGATGGATGATGCTGATCTGGTAGCCATGACTCCGGCATATGCCAGTCCGCTCGGTCTTACACCGAAAAAGGATGCATTGTTAACCGAGAAGGATGATTCCCATTTTGCAATCACCATGGTTGCTCGTGAGGATAATAAGGACTCCGAAGCGATCCAGAAGCTGGCTAAACGCATGGCAGGTCCAGAGGTCAAAGCTTTCTTCGAAGAGAAGTATGCAGATATTGCGATCCCGGCATTTGAATAAAGAATATGTAGTCCTATGTGAACAGCTTTTGAGATCTGAGCGATAACGCTTGGATCTTTTTTTATGGAATTCGGCAGGTTATTGTAACAAGTATTTAAAAATTTAACAATTTGGTCATATCGCTGGGTTACTTTATTTAATAGTTTTTTCGTATAATTTATTTGAAAGTAGTTCTTTAGGATTATAAATTAAGAGATTTAAGTAATATTTTTAGTGCGAAAATTGTCTTTTGCGAGAGGCAGGACCTAATTTTTAATATCTTGAGGAAGGAGGCCTTTGTACTCTAAGAGAGCTAGACCAAGAGCTATATAAGCTGTACTAATCATTTACACGAAAACGGAGAGGACAGAAAAAACTGAAAAAGCGAAGCGGTCGCCTTTATCACCGAATTTCCCCTAAAAAAGGGGAATTAAAAAAAATCTGGGGATAACAGCGATTGGAAGGTTGTTCTGTTATCGGAGTGGCAAGTGTAAATATCTCTAGTTCAACTTATAAGTAGATCAAGTAAAACTAAATTAATCTGGAAGAGGTAGAGAAATTTGTCCCCCAAAAATAGCAAATCGAATTGGTTCAACAAGATCCTTAATAACTTTAAGACGAAACTGGTGGTGTCCTTTATTGCTTTTTTGGCCATTCCATCGTTCAGTATTGGAGTCTTGTCTTATAACAGTGCGAAGAATGAAGTTGAGAAGCAAATTCTACATAGTGCAATGGAGAACGTGAACCTTGCCAGTGCGACCATCGATCTTTCGATTAATGCCAAGCGCGACCACATTGAATATTATGCGAATACACTCGCAGAGGAATTACGTCAAGAAGATGCAGAGGTTCGGGTTGTGAACGAATTGAAGGGGTACGCTGCACAGAACAAAGACATCATCACCATAGGAGTGGGAACAGAAGCCGGTGTTTACCTGATGTCCTCCGATGCGGAAATGCCTGAAGATTACGATCCGCGAACAAGACCATGGTACACAGAAGCGATGAGTACTCCAGAGCAGGTCATTGTTACAGACCCTTATATTTCTGCCGAGACAAACGAAATCACCATCACCATCGCCAAGGCATTGAATGACCAATCTGGTGTAGTCCAGCTGGATCTGAATCTGTCGAATATCAGTACCTTGGTTAGTGGAATTAACGTGGGAGAACAGGGATATCTGATTCTATTGGATGCCAGCGAAAAGTATATCTACCATCCCACGGTAGAACCCGGAACAGATGCAACAGAGGATTTTTGGAAACCGGTGTATGCGAATGAATCGGGCAACTTCAACTATACCGTTGATCAAACGGATAAAGTGATGTATTACGCAACGAATGCATCCACGGGATGGAAGGTCGCTGGCACCATGTTCTCTTCTGAGGTAGACGATGCGGCAGCACCAATTCTAAAACGAATGATTATTGTTATTGTCTCCTGCCTCGTTGTTGGTATTGTGATTATCTGGCTTGTGATGCGATCCATCATTAGACCCATTCGTCAGTTGAAGGATCAGGCGATCCAGGTGAGTGAAGGGGATCTAACCCAAACGATTACTAGCACAAGCCATGATGAGATTGGTGAACTGAGTGATGCCTTTGGCAAAATGCAGCACAATCTGCGTGTGCTGATTCAAAATGTGGAAAACAGTACAAGCCAGGTTGTCATCTCGTCGGATGAGATGACTCAGAGTGCGGAATCAACCAGTGCGGCCAGTGAGCAGGTCGCGCGAGCCATTCAGGAAATTGCGAGTGGTGCGGAGAAACAGACCGAAGGTATTGACCACAACCATCAGGCCATGAATGAAATAACAATTGGGATAACACGAATCGCCGAACGTTCCATACAAGTTGCTGATTTGGCGAAACATACAACGGTACAAGCGGAAGAAGGCGGCAACACCGTCAAGCAGACGGTGAGTCAGATGCACTCGATTCAAGAGACGGTAGAACAGACAAACCAATTGATTCAGGCGTTATATGAACGATCACACCAAATTTCAGCCATCACGGAGTTAATCGGAAATATAGCCAAGCAGACCAATCTGCTCGCGCTGAATGCATCCATTGAAGCAGCTCGTGCAGGTACGCATGGCAATGGATTCGCCGTTGTAGCAGCAGAGGTACGCAAGTTGGCAGAGCAATCAGGGCAATCCGTCAATGAAATTACCGTGCTAACCACAGCGGTACAGGAAGATATGGCTGCTTCCGTTCGCATGATGGAGAAAGTGACCACAGAGGTTGGAGAGGGTATGGAAATCTCAACAGAGGCCATTCGGAAGTTTGAACGCATTCTGGATAGCATGCGGGAAACGACACCTCAGATTGAAGAGATTGCTGCCACGTCGCAAGAGATCACAGCAGGTGTACAGGAAGTATCTGCTGTGTCCAATGAACTGGCAGGTATTGCTTCAGGCAACGCCGCGGCCTCCGAAGAAGTGGCTGCTTCCTCAGAGGAGCAATTGGCAGCGATGGAGCAGATTTCTTCCTCGGCTCGGGGCTTGTCTACAATGGCTGAAGAGCTACAGCGCCTGATTAGACAGTTTAAGTATTAAAAAGGGAGCGTAGAAGAGGGTATCACACAGGGACAGCATCACATCATGTTTCATTAGAGGGAGTGGACAACCATGCAACTGGAACTCAAAGCCTTCTTACTGCTAACGGATGCGGTCATGATTACAGATGAGGAGGGTGTGATTCTGGATGTGAATTCCGTTTATGTAACCAAAACAGGATTCTCACGGGAGAGCACCATAGGTCAGCCTGCCCGATTGCTAATGGATACCCACTGGAGAGGAAATCAGACCTGGTCGGGCGTAGCCAAACTGATGAAGGCAGATCAGGAAGTATGGGAAGCCCAAGTTACGATTACATCGGTTCATTTGGATGATTCTCTTTTTTATATCAGCATATTTAATGATGAATTTTCATGAAAAAAAAAGTTGTTTGGTGATAAGGGGATGTTAGCTGAAAATAGTAATTATTTTCAAGAAAATGGTCAATATCGTCAATTGAATAAGGGAGCACGGCATACTATGATTTGTGTACTGAGGAACTGCGACCATGAATCTGACAACATTCATTGAATGCATGAAATCCTGAAGTCGTAATGTGGACGGTGACCATTTGCTACGCGATCTTGTATTAAATTTCACGCTAATTCTGATCTTTGTTTTCCTGATTCATCACTATCTGAACCATACAAATGCTACCCGTTCAACATCCATCACGACTCGGATCATTATTGGTATTACGCTGAGCATGTTGGGCACGGCGCTCTATTATTTCTCTATTGTGCTTGAGGATGGTACATTGTTGAATTTCCGGGCCAGTGTGTATCTGCTTGCTGCTTATTTTGGTGGGAGTGGCTCTGCTTTCGTTACTTTTGTATTCATGTGGATTTTTCGGATTAATATGGGGCGTAATCCCTTGTTGGAGAACTGGCAGTATGCGTTGACAGAGTTGTTATTTGTTGCAGCCATATGTCTGATCTTTAAGTATATCAGGGGATTTATGCAGAAGTGGTTGTCCGGAGCGTTGCTGTTGATTACTGTGTATGAGTTTTCTGCACTAAAGACCAATTCCCCTTCTCTGCTAATGATGGGGCAGATTCTCTTTGTTCAATGTATCTGCCTGCTGTCCGTTATATTATTCCTGTATTATCTGAACCAAAATCATCGATATAGGAGATTGGTCATTCAGAGGGATCAGGAAGTGCTGGAGATGCTTCGTATGCAGCCGGGTTTTACTTTTAAAATCCGAAAACAGAACGGAAAATTTGAGTATCTTGTGCTTGAGGGAGAGATGCTCTCCCAACTGGGCTTGGATATGAGTAGCTTGAAGCAAGATTACACGTTGGGTACGTTGAACATTTTACCTCAGGAGAAGATAGAGTTCCTGCGGAAGCAGTTCGACCGGGCATGGAAAGGGGAGTCTTTCTTTTACGAGATTGAGCATGGAGGTTACTATTCACTGGTGAAGCTTCGTCCGCTGCGAGAAGAAGGTATGGTGAAGTATGTCATAGGGTATGGACTTGATATTACGGAACACAGAGCAGTTAAACGAAGGATTCAAGAGAGTGAGGAACGATACCGTACACTTGAACGAGTGTCGACAGACTGGTTTGTCGGTTTGGATGGCAACAGATGTGTGGTGTCAGTTAATCAGAAGTTTCTGGATGTTCTTGATCTCGACAGGCATGAAGTCATGGGCCGTGAGCTTGAAGAATTGATATTCATTGAGCAGTCGGCGAACTGGGTGTTATCTTTTCAAAAAGTTTTACACCACAATGTACCTCAGGATACGGAATTGAGTCTCATTGTTGGGAAGGGAAAAGAACAACATGTTCGGGTTCACCTTTACCCTGTAAAATCCCCTAACTCGTGTGAGAAAGTCAAGGCAGTTATTCATGACATTTCGGATCAGTACCGACGTGTCAAGGCGGACAAAGCCAGTCAGGCAAAGAGTGAGTTTCTTGCATTCATGAGTCATGAGATTCGTACCCCACTGAGCGGAATTATCAGCTTTTCGTTGTTGCTGCAACGGACAGATCTAACCTCACAACAATTAGATTATTTGAGTAAAATCAATGCATCCTCACAAACCCTGCTTACTCTGGTGAATGATATTCTTGATTTCTCGAAAATGGAGGCAGGTAAACTGATTTTGGAGAAAGTACCCTTTGCACCAGAGGATGTGTTCAAACGTGTGGCAGATCAGATCGGTGTGGCCATCGGGCACAAAGATATCGAAGTGATCTTTACAACCGACCCCGATCTGCCATTAACGGTAATTGGTGATCCTTTTCGACTTGAGCAGGTGTTATTGAATCTGCTCAGTAACGCGATTAAATTCACAGAACATGGATATGTTATCTTGCAGGCAGAGGTAATTTCATTGGAGGCCGAGCGAGTACAGGTTCGTTTTGAGATCGAAGACACGGGGATTGGAATTTCACCTGAACAACTGGAGCATATTTTTGTCCCGTTTACGCAAGCGGAGCCTTCCACTTATCGAACATATGGTGGCTCAGGACTTGGGCTGGTCATCTGTTACCTGCTGGTAAGCTCATTGGGAGGAGACTTGCGGGTGGACAGCGTGCTTGGAGAGTACAGTCTATTTTCATTCGACTTGATATTTGAACTTGCGGATTCGGAAGAAGAAGAGAGTTTCTCCCTGCAGACACACCCTCTCCTATATGGTGCGAATGATGTGGTTATCATTGAAGATGATGAACGGATGGGCGAAAACCTGAAGCAGCTGCTTTATTCATTCGGGATGAATCCGACGCTGTATACTTCCTTAAACCATATGATGGAGAGTGATGGGTATACTCCTGAAGCCGAAGGGACAAGTTCGATGTTGATCATGTTGGATATGGATATAGAGGACACAGTCAATGGTTCGTTATGGGACAACTTTATGAAGCGTTTGGATCGAACGAAAATTCAGGTGTTGGGGTACACACGGGCATTTAGCGAAAATGCGCTGTGGATTGAGGAGAGATCCGTACACCCTGATATCATGATGGTCAAACCGATTACACGTCTGGGATTATTCGAAGTCATTCTTGCACTTCAGGGTGAAGGGCCGCTGGTCAAAAGTCAATTGGCTGAAGGCGACGACCCCTATTCGCTTGATCAGAAAGGACACATCCTGATAGCTGAGGATCATGAGATCAATCAACTGGCGATTCGGGCGATGCTGGAACATAAGGGGTTCCAAGTGACGCTGGCAGCCAGTGGCACAGAGGTTCTGAGAAAGTTAGACGAACAGGTATGGGAATTGATTCTAATGGATCTGTACATGCCTGACATGAATGGAGTGGAAGCAACGCGACATATTCGCAAGATGAGGGAATACGATCGTACGCCCATAATCGCGCTTACAGCAAATGCCCTACAAATAGATCATGAGAGATGTATGGAGGCTGGGATGAATGCCATCCTGACCAAACCCATCCATGAACAACAGATGGCAGACATATTGGCAACATGGATTGATCTGAGAGGTATGCGGAAGATTAGCGGAATTGATGTAGATAAGGCGATCAGGCAGATGGACGGTAAGCCACATATTCTGCAATATGCGCTCACGAAATTCAGGATGGAGTATGACTCGTTTCAGAACAAACTGACCACTCAGCTTCGCCAGCAGCAGATTGCTGGTGCGATCCGCAGCGTTCATTCTCTCCGAGGCGTGGCTGCCAATCTGCATGCAGTGGAGCTGTTACGTCTGGTTTTTCAACTGGAATCGCTTTTGTCCCGTGCGTTATTCGAAGAAGAGGAACTGAGTTCGGTATTGGAGAAGGTACAAAAAGAGATTGATATCATTACCGGGTCTCTGCCCTGGTGACATGAATGAAGCTGATGTGTTAAGGTGTGAACTTATATCCGACCCCCCAGATGGTTTGAATATATTGGGGGTTTTTCGGGTTTTCTTCAATTTTTTTACGAAGCTTGGTAATGTGCACATCGATGGTGCGATCATTAATATAAGCATCAATACCACGAATGGCTTCAATCAAGGCATAACGACTATAGACTTTGCCGGGATTAAGGACAAATAGCTTCATGATCTCAAATTCGGAGAATGTCATCTCCACTCGCTGGTTATTCAACAGGACGGCTCGCCGAGCCAAATCGAGAGAAATTCCGCAATCCTGTACAGTGACAATGGAGCTGTTCAATATGGAGTAACGACGTAATACAGCCTCAATACGTGCTTTCACTTCCTGCATGCTGAAAGGCTTGCATACATAATCATCAGCTCCATCTATTAATGATCGAATTCGCTCCGAGACTTCGGTTAACGAAGAGATGACAATGATGGGAATTGCTGTATGCTGACGCATGAGAGAACAGGGATTCTTGCCTTCCGAATCAGGGAGCAACAGGTCAAGAAGCAGGATATCAGGCCGCGCTTGAAGTTGTAGAAGACCATCTCTTGCGTTAGCGACACGGATAACATCATACCCCTCACCTTGCAAATACAGGGATAATGTATCTCCTAACATGTTATCGTCCTCAATGATAAGCACTTTGGTCATGATATTCCTTTCTGAATCGACTTCGTGTAGAAGGTCTAGGATCCATGGGTTAGCTTAATATACTTGATCATGTATACCCTGATAATTAAAATATGCAACAAAAGGATGTCAGGATTCTAACATGATTGGGCAAGACCTGAGATTCTGAGTCAATGCTTGCCAACATGTGGATCCGCTTCACGCTCGATCAGGCGCATCAGTTTGCGCTCGGTAGCGCTCTCTGGCGCAGGAGTGTAAACACTGCAACGCAGATCGGAGCTACCTTGAACCTGCAACGAAGTCAGATCAAACAACATTTTGCCTGCTTTGGAATGTCTGAATTCGATTAAGACATCCGGAGCACTGCTGACACTGCTTTGTTTCCAAAGGGTATGGAAATCGGGATGTCTGTTCATCATGTCATCCAGAAATAAATTATACCACTCATCATCTACATACTGACCATAATAGGCACGGAAAATCGCCAGAAATCCGCTAACAAAGTCCTCCCAGTTCACCGCAAGCCTGCGAAATTCCTTGCGATCAAATAACAGACTGATCATATTCCGCTGTTCGGGGGCAATCTGTTCAAAATCCATAAAAACATGCCGCGCTGCATCATTCCAGCCGACAATGTAACAACGCCGATCCGAGATCACGGTAGGGCAGTGATGAAGTTCTTGCAAAATTTTCTGCAAGGAAGGGTGAAGTTGAACCGGTTCTTCTTCCAGTGTGGGCAGCTCTGTATGATGCTCCATGGCGAGCGAAAACAGATACTTTCGTTCATCTGCAGTAAGCCTCAGTGCTGAAGCAATGTTATCCAACACGGAATGGGATACCTGAATATCCCGACCTTGTTCAAGCCAGGTATACCATGTTGTACTCACTCCTGCCAGTTGGGAAACCTCTTCTCTCCTCAGCCCAGGCGTTCTTCTCCGACTTCCAGTGGGTAAACCGACCGATTCGGGAGAAATTTTGGAACGCTGTGTTTTCAGAAAAGTGGACAATGCCTGTAACCTGACATCGTAGTTCAATCCATCACCTTCAATCCTCGTTATCATGGTAGTCATTATACTATTATAATTGGCAACTTGTAATAGGATATTCGAAAGTGCACTATTAGTAGAAGAGCGTAAGCGTAAGGTAGACAACAGCATTGAAGGAGGATGGAATGGACATGGAACGAGTCGTGATTACGGGAATGGGAGTTATCTCTCCTTTGGGAAATAATGTAGATACATTCTGGAACGGATTGATTGAGGGTAGATCAGGTATATCGCATATAGAACATTTTGATACAGCTTCGTACAAAACCAGAATCGCTGGTGTGGTTCGTGATTTTGATGGTGAGGAGCGATTTGGACGCAAGGAAGCAAGGCGTATGGATCGATTCGTTCAATTTGCTGTTGCTGCTGCGGATCAGGCTGTATCGCAATCGGGTCTTGTGATGGATGAACTGGACCGTGAACGGGTAGGTGTATATATTGGTTCAGGCATAGGCGGAATCCAGACATTGATGGAACAAGGCAAGGTTCTGTCCGATCGGGGACCTGCGCGAGTCAGCCCAACCCTGGTACCCATGATGATATCCAATATGGCGGCAGCTATGGTCAGCATGAGGTTTGGTTGCTGGGGACCGACATTGTCGCCAGTAACCGCTTGTTCCATTGGAAATACAGCCATTGGAGAGGCTTTCCGGTTAATTCGTCATGGCGGAGCCGATGTCATTATTGCTGGCGGAACAGAAGCGGCTGTAACCGAAGTGTCGCTGGCAAGCTTCGGTAATGCGACAGCGTTGTCTACACGAAATGAAGCGTTCCAAACAGCAAGCCGTCCATTTGATGCGGGGAGAGATGGTTTTGTCATGGCGGAGGGCGCCGGAATTCTGATCGTTGAGTCACTATCTCATGCACTGGCAAGAGGGGCGAATATTCTTGCCGAAGTGATTGGATATGGTGCCAGTTCAGATGCGTATCATATGGTAGCTACCCACCCGGAAGGACGGGGTGCATATCTGGCGATGAAAGCATCACTGAGAGAGGCTCAGATTGGACCTGAGGACATTGATGTGATTAACGCTCATGCCACCAGTACTGAGGCAGGTGACCTGTCCGAGACGAGAGCGATCAAACAACTTTTTGGGACAGGTGCCTATGATATTCCGGTCACAGCGAATAAGTCCATGACGGGACATATGCTTGGTGCAGCAGGTGGTGCGGAGGCGATCTCACTTATTCAAACCCTGCGGCATGGTATCATTCCTCCAACTATCAATCAGAAGCAGAGGGACCCCGAATGTGATTTGGATTATGTACCAAACGAGGCAAGAAAAGCAGAGTTGCGGATTGGGATGTCTAATTCCTTTGGTTTTGGCGGTCATAATGCAGTTATTGTTTTTCAAAAGTATTCATCTTAATTAGAAAGACATCGTAAGCAAAGAACAGCGCTGCCTTATGGGGCTGCGCTGTTTCTTTGGTTACTTATGGATCACTCGTAAACACTGTACCATTGGTTAACGGCCGAGTGGTTGCTCAGGAAGAAAGGGACGTCGATTCCGCCATGCCTTTGTTACCTCGGCTCAACCAGCTCACACGCCAGCGGGATTGCATGAAGAGAACCAGGAACAGGGAAGCTGCTGCAATCAGGCTAAGAATGACAAAGCCTGGTGTATAGGATTGATAGCTGCTGTACAGTTGGCCGAGAATCAGCGGCAGTGCGTACCCGCCCAATCCGCCAGCGGCACCTACAATACCTGTCATCAGACCAATCTCGTTGCCGAAACGTTGCGGAACCAGTTGAAACACGGAGCCATTTCCGGCTCCCAGACACATCATACCGAGGAACAGCATGACTACCACTACAGGCAGAGGTGGCATGAAGGATACGCCAATTAGCATGATACAGGCTCCTGTGTACAGGAAAGTCAGCATACGTGTTCCGCCAATTTTGTCCGCCAGATAACCCCCGACAGGCCGGAAGAAACTACCTGCGATCACACAGAACGTGGTAATGTCAGCTGCACGAACAGGAGAGAGCCCGTACTGGGTATTGAAGAAGATGGTGAGATAGTTACATAATCCAACGAAACCACCAAAGGTCACACAATAGAAGGCACAGAATACCCAAGCATCTTTTTGTTTAAGCAGACTTCCGTATTGGGACAATTTCTTGGGTTCAGGCCGGTTAGGGCTATTCTTGGCAAAGATAGAAAAGAGGATGAATACGATAGCGATCGGTATAATAGCAAGTCCAAACACAACTTCCCAGCTGCCAAAATGCGTAGCCAAACGATTGGCAAACAACGTCGCGAGTACGGTTCCACTGTTACCCGCCCCGGCAATACCCATGGCCAGACCCTGATGCTCTTTGCCATACCATTGGCCTGCCAGAGGTAGCGCAGCAGCAAAGGAAGCGCCTGCGACACCCAGCAAGAGTGCCACCACATAAAGTTGGCTTAAAGAGTCAACCCATAACCAGCCGAGTAATAAAGGAACCAGCGTGACGAGCATTCCAATCTGTGCGGTCAATTTCGGACCTATATAATCAGACATGAAGCCAAGCACAAGCCGCAGGATGGAGCCACCAAGGATAGGCAATGCGACCAGATTGGCCTTTTCCAGTGGAGTCATCGGATAGTCCAATGCTATCACAACTGCGAGTGGACCCAACATTCCCCATATCATAAAACTGATGTCAAAATACATAAACGCTCCGAATAGGGTGGGCTTATGCCCGCTTTTCCAAAAACTTTTGCTCTCCATCATCCATCATCGCTCCTCATCCAATTGAGATCTTCGTGATTTGTCTATGTGCTTGTTAAGGCAGAAAAAGGCCGCAATTCGTCCAGATCTGAACGATTTGCGGCCCCGTTGCCGACAGGCGGTACACGTCATTGTGTTCCCGCATCTGAGTTGATCACAGCACTGTGATTTTGATTCAAATTATAATCAAGAGAAAATGTATATGTCAACAAAAATTACATGGGATTTTAAATAATTCATTTTTTAATCGTTGTTCACAATTTTAATGTTAATTTAGTTGACATTAGATTCGGATTCCCTTAATCTGAATCTAATATGAATCCACACAAAGGCGTGTGGATTCCGGAGGCAACGGTGCCCTTTTCCGAATCATGGAGAAGGGATTTTTCTGTTTATTTTCAGGTGAGAGAGATAGGGGGCAGCCCATGAGCAGAAGCAAACTGGTAATTATCGGGAATGGCATGGCTGGAGTGAAGTGTGTCGAAGAGATTATCGCACTGGAGCCTGATACGTATGAGATTGTAATCTACGGTAATGAACCCCGTCCCAACTACAATCGGATCATGTTATCAAAAGTATTGCAGGGCGAGCATTCGTTACAGGATATCATTATCAATGATTGGACTTGGTATGCCGAGCATCATATCCGGCTATGTACAGGTGAAACGGTACACCGCATTGATATCCGTGGAAAATATATAGAGACTGAATCTGGACTAAAAGAAACCTATGATGTCCTGATTCTGGCGACAGGTTCTTCACCTTTTATCCCACCGATTCCGGGGATTGATAAAGAGCGGGTCATGTCCTTCCGAACGATTGATGATTGTACGCGCATGTCTGATTATTCCAAAACCTATCGCAAGGCCGCCGTCATTGGTGGCGGATTGCTTGGGCTGGAGGCTGCGCGCGGGTTGCTGCATTTGGGCATGGAAGCTGTGGTGGTCCATAACGCACATTACATTATGAACCGGCAGTTGGATCAGAATGCTGCCGCGATGCTTCAACAGGAACTTGAAGGGCAGGGTATGTCCTTTCTTTTGGCCAAAAATACGCAGAAAATTACCGGGCGATCACAGGTTCAGGGCCTTCAGTTCACGGATGGTTCCAAGCTTGAAGCTCAGGTTGTCATTGTCGCTGTAGGGATTCGACCAAATGTGGACCTAGCCAGACGAAGTGGAATCGCTACGAATCGGGCAATTATGGTAGATGACTATATGCGCACCAGTGTACCGGATATCTACGCAGTTGGGGAATGTGCTGAACATCGGGGAATCAGTTATGGTCTGGTGGCCCCCTTATACGAGCAAGGAAAAGTACTCGCACGTACACTCTGTGGACAGGAAACTTCTGAATATAAGGGTTCAATTCCTTATTCACAACTGAAGGTATCAGGAGTTGATGTTTTCTCGGCGGGTGAGATTAGCGGGGAAGGCATGCAGACTGCAATTCAACATCTGGATGGCATTCGGGGTACATACAAAAAAGTACTGATGCAGGCTGGCAAAGTACGCGGCGCCATTTTATTTGGAGATACAGCTGAAGGAACGGCTTTGCTTGGACTGGTGCAACGAGGTGCAGATGTAGCGGAATTGGCTCCGCGTGAAGGGGCCCCGGATCCAGCTGAAGTGGCTGCGGCGGCATTACCGGCTCAGGAGACCGTATGTGCATGCAACAATGTGACCAAGGCTGCCATTATGAAGGCTATTCAAGAACAGGATCTTGAGACAGCAGATCAGGTGAAGGAACAGACCAAGGCTTCTGGTTCATGCGGTGGCTGTCGCCCGATGGTGGCTGCTCTGTTGAAACATACGCATAACCTGAAAAATAACGGGGGTACTGGCGTGGTAGCCACACCAGACAAACCTGCTCCAATGCCTGTGTGCAGTTGTACGGCGCTTGGGCATGCAGAGTTGAAGGAAATCCTGGCTGACATCGATGTTCTGGAGACAGGGCTACCAGAGATATCTTTGATCTTGCAGAAGCTGGGTTGGGGTTCGGAACATGGTTGCTCGGCATGTCGCCCCGTAATTCATTATTACTTAAAGGTATCCGGTGGAACGATAGTTGCTCGAGAGATCGAAGGTCACTCAGAGGTTCAGGTACGCTGGGATGATCAGATCCCGCTTTCATCCTATGCAAGAGATGCCAGAGGGTTGGCTGCACAGCTTCGTGCGAGTTGGATCGGTGCTGCGATGCCATCGCCGGTGAATATGGGCGTTGCACCAGGGCCCGGTTCGTTGGTGAGCGCACTGGTGCAAGATATCGGCCTGCTGGCTTCACCAGCTGGGTGGGAGATCTATGCAGGCGGTCATGCAGAGCATCCGGTCAAACAAGGTGGCTTGCTCGGGGTGGCTGAAACAGAGGTACAAGCGGCAGCACTCGCATCAGCCTGCCTTCAATGGTATCGCCAAACCGCTTGGTATGATGAGCCGTTATGGGCATGGACGGAACGATTGGGATTCATGTCCATTCGGGAAACGATGCTGGATGACCAGTTACAGAAGGAACTTGCAGCTACACTTCAAGCTGATATATAGATGAAAGGCGGGGATGGAAAGATGGGATTATCCGTGAGTTCAGAACTAACAGCCTCCAAGCTGTATGTAAAGGAAACCCAGTGTCCGTATTGCAGTGTGCAGTGCAAGATGACTGTTGAAGAACTCGCTGCACCTGTTGCAGGCCAGCGTCGTGGTGAGTATACGGTTCAGGGTGTTCCGAATGAAGCCTCTCAGGGCAGGTTGTGTGTGAAGGGCATGAATGCTCATCAACATGCGCTTAGTGGTCAACGATTAATGCATCCGCTCATTCGTCGCAATGGCGAGCTTGAACCCTGTTCCTGGGAGGAGGCCATTCAGACCATCGCAGAGCGGTGTCAGGACTTGAAAGATTCATACGGAGCAGATACGGTCGGAGTCTACGGAGGCGGATCTTTGACAAATGAAACAGCCTATCTGCTCGGCAAGTTCGCCAGAGTTGCATTGGGGACAAAATATATCGACTATAATGGACGGTTCTGCATGTCAGCTGCGGCTTCAGCTGGCAGTAAAGTGTTCGGGATGGATCGTGGATTGACGTTCCGTCTGTCCGATATTCCCAAGGCGGGCTGCATTGTACTTGCAGGTACCAATATTGCCGAATGCCAACCTACCCTGTTACCCTACTTCAATCAGGCCAAGGAGAACGGGGCCTTCATTATCGTTATTGATCCACGCAAAACGGCAACCGCTGCCATTGCGGACCTTCATTTGCAGGTGAAGCCTGGCATGGATGCTCTGCTGGCAGATAGCATGTTGAAGGTGATTATGGATGCCGGATTGGTGGATCCTCATTTTATAGGCGAACGAACGCATGGTTACGAGCAATTGATACAAGGGTTGGCTGATCTGCAACTCGAACAGGCTGCACAAGCGTGCGGGGTTGATCTGGCGCTGATTCGTCAGGCGGCGATGGCTTACGGTGAGGCTGAGACAGGCATGATCATGACAGCACGTGGTGTGGAGCAGCAGACGGATGGACATATGGCAGTGAGGCACTTTTTGAACCTGGTGCTCGCGACTGGCAAAATTGGCCGAGAAGGCTGCGGATATGGTGCCATCACAGGTCAAGGCAATGGGCAGGGCGGACGGGAGCATGGGCAGAAGGCTGACCAGCTGCCGGGCTATCGATCCATTGAAAATGAAGCCGATCGTGCCTATGTGGCATCCGTCTGGGTTGTAGACCCTGCAAGTTTGCCAGGCAAAGGGGCATCTGCCTACGAGATGATGGAGAAGGTCCACGATCAGGAGATTCGGGCGTTGCTTGTAATGGGCTCCAACCCGGTCGTATCCAACCCCAATGTGCGTTTGGTGGAAGAAGGTCTGCGCAAGCTGGACTTTCTGATCGTGGCAGACATGTTCCTGTCGGAGACAGCACGAATGGCTGATCTGGTTCTGCCGGTTACATCTTATATGGAGAATGAAGGTACATTGACCAATCTGGAGGGGCGTGTTCTGCTCCGTGAACAGGGGCGGCCTGCGCCGGGAGAAACGCTTGATGATTGGGATATATTATGCCGGATTGCCGCGCAATTGGGTAAAGCTTCTTACTTTGAATATGGCACTGCTGAGGATATCTTTAATGAGCTTCGGGTGGCGAGTCGTGGCGGAGTTGCTGATTACTATGGCATTACCTATGAGCGTTTGCGTAACGAGAAAGGGGTATACTGGCCGTGTTCTGCCCTGGAGGATCAGGGAGAAGGACTGCTGTTCGGTGAACGATTCGCTCACCCGGACGGCAAAGCGGCATTCACATTTGAATCCAGCCCGGGATGGAATGATATATCGCCGAAATTCCCCTTAATTCTCACCAATGGGCGTGTGCTGCCTCACTATCTTACAGGGGTGCAGACACATCGCAGTCCGGCACTGGCAGCTCGTGAATTGGAGAACTTTGTTGAACTTCACCCGGCTACCGCTGCCCGTTATCGTATTCACGATGGAGAGTGGGTTGAGATTCAATCGACGTACGGAAGCTTCACGGTTCGTTCGCGCATCAAAGATTCGATTCGGGAGGATACCTTGTTCGTGCCGATGCATTGGGGCGGCATTCAGAATGTGAATCGGGCCACCAGACCAGAGCTAGATCCGTTCTGCCGGATGCCTGGGTTCAAGACAGCAGCTGTAACCATTCGACCGTTGCGATTGGTCAGATGATTTATACAGGTTTCAGATTACAGATTTCAACGTGTCATAAGCTACTCTAATGGTAGCAAGCGGCTGCGCAGTCCATATTTATATGAGACTGTGCGGCTTTTTTTGCGTATATGTACGCAAGTAGGCCATAGTTCCGTGGTTCCACGTAAACATGAGGATTGGCTCATGAATATGGATTGAATTTTAGTTATGATGTTTATTAGGGGTACATATGTACGTATTTTTATTTTATTTTAGAGACAGATAGTCATTTCGAGTTTAGGTTATTCCGCATTGTGGTATAGATATCGGGGCTTATGGAAGCTTCTTCAAATAGGGCAGGACAGAGGGGGCAAGACAGTGAACGTATGGATAACGGTAAAAAGTCTGGGCAAACGCAAGCCGGTACTTGCCAAGCAAGCTGCCGAACTTCCGGAAACAACTCATACGTTAAGGCAGCTCATTGAGAACATGGTGACTCTGCAAGTAAAAGCTCTTCAGGACAAGAAACAACAGACAGAATTGCTCGCCTACCTGATGCCGGATGAGATTGAGGTGCAGGGAGCGGCGGGGAAAGTCGGGTTTGGCGCAGTATACAATGAGGGCGTTCCTGATCTGCAAGTTGCGATGGATACAGCGATAACCGCCTATGAGGATGGGTTGTATAAAGTGTTTCTCAACGATGAAGAATTGCAGGAACTGGATGAGTCACTTGTTGTAAAAGACGGAGATAACGTGGTGTTTATCCGTTTTACAATGCTTGCCGGACGTCTTTGGTAGAGAGCGATGAAGGAGGAGAACAGGATGAATCAGGAAGAGCAAGTACAGGTGTATATGGATGGATTGCAGGAAAGAGCCAAGTCGTTAACAGGGGTACAGCTTGAGCTGGCAGGCTATGTTGTGGAGATCGCCGGGTCTACGTATTTGCGTGGAGACGAAAAGATGTTTTTGAATACTGATAAGTTGCTTGGAAGGTTGGCTGCAGAAACGCAGAAACCATTATTCGAGCCACTGTTGGGTGTGCTCCAGCATCTGGCGAGCGAGTCATTGGTTGCGCGATTTCGTTATATTGCAGAGCGTGCGACTCGTTTCCCATACAGTAACAACTATGAACGCCGGCCTTTTCGCACATCCGATCCGGAGCAGCATGTAGAACAAGTCATTCGCAAACTGATGGGGTTGTTCCGTATGGAAATGAAAAATTTCTCCTTGGAAGAATACGTGTCACTTCGTGAGTACAAGCTGGATTATCTGCATGAGATCCGTTGGGTCCTGGCGGATTGTATCGCTTATGAACTGGATCATCAGGGCGGAGATATGAAGCAGGCGCTGCATGATATTATCTATGGTGACAATCAGACGGCGCTGTTAACCCATGAAATGATCAAAGGTATATTCATGAGCGATCAGGCGGATGCCTATCAGATGGTGGGTGAGCTGCTCGTTGCAGCAAGGTTGCAGGAAGGGCTGCGCCAAAGCATTGTGGAGCGGATGGATGAAGGGACACTGGAAGCCTATATTTACATATTAAAAATCATTATCGACAACAACCTGATTCGTTTCAGTTCTGTGGTAAGAGCGCTTGCCGTATGGACGGGGATCGGCCTAGAAGCAGCCAACCAGCGTGTTGCCGCACAGTTGATTGAGCAGGCCTATCAGGCGCTTGTGCAAGCAGAAGTACGCGAGGCCTGGCAGCAGGAAGCTAACGCCAACAAACTCTTTATCAGTCTTTGGGCGACAGCGGTCATTGAAGAGAATGAATTGAAGAGCAAGATAATCGAGATTATGGATCAAGGTCAGTTATATCAGAAGATTGTTGCCCAATATGTACTGGCTAACAGCCAGAACAGAGAGCTTCGTTTGGACATTGCACGTCGTTATCTGGAGGCGCAGGACACCGAGTTGATGCACTGGATTGTGACCAACTATGATGCGATGTATATGTACAACTGGAGTTTCGAGAATGGAGAGAATCAGCGTAGCGTCTACGTGTGGCCATTGCCTGCTCTTGGAGATAAGGCCTTGCGGCGTCAGGACTTTGATCGGTTCAAAGAGATGGTGGCTGCCATTCCAAAAGGCGGGTCAGGTGGACCATCGGGTGTACTTGAGTATGTTCACTACCGAATCGATACGGATGATGTAGTCAAGAAAATGTTATATCTGGCCGCCTATGATATGGACCCGGAATGGATCGGCGAAGTCATTGCAATCAAGGACCGATTGAGCCCGGAACTGCGCGGAGAACTGTTGTCCCAGTTTGTTCAGCATCCTGATAATGAGGTACAAAGACAGTTTGTGTTTGAGAGCTTGTCTGATAAAAGCATTAGTAACCGGGAGAGTGCACTCGCCAAGGCGAAGCTGCTCACGTTGACGGTTGATGAGATGAAACAGATGGAGGCGTTGATGAAGCTCAAGACGGGCTCGCTTCGTCAGAAGGTCATTCATGTATTGTTACTGCAACCCGTGGACCAATTGGCGGTCTCACTGAAGCGACTTTTGCAGGCCAAGAGTGAACTGCAGCGTCTGGGCGCGCTCGAACTACTGACCGAGATTGCGGCAGATCCAGAACGGATAGATCAGCAGGAGGCATTGCAGCCATTGGCGCAGCTGATTGAGACACCCACTGCCAAGGAACAGAAACTGCTGGATAAGCTGACAGATCAGGGGAGTCGTTACACAGCCTCTAATGGATTTGGTTTATTCGATCCGAAGCGACGTGAGCCATTGCTGGATGAGAAGCGTGACCTCAAGGGCCATAATCCGAAGGATATCTTTACACTCTCTCTGGATAAGACCAGACCATTTCTGGAGGGACTTAGTGAATTAGTGCATGAACACAGGGATTATGAGTATCAAGTGGAATACTACGCTGGCTATAAAGACACATTGTTAGTCGGAGCGATTCTTCGCTCCAAGGTTCCGTATGGAGAGCGGAATGAAATGAAGCAGATGGAACAGTTCCCGCTTCATGACGTATGGGAGAACTATATTCAACATGCCGGATTTAGCAGTGTGGAACTAATGCAGTTGTATATGGGTATACAGCTCCGGGATTTCAATGGCAATTTGAGCGACCATTACAGTTATTTCCGTGAGCAGTATGGCTATGACGAATTGCAGAAGATTCCGTTATTGGAAGGCTGGCGCAAGTCGTTTGCCGAACAGATCTATCCTGTGGATGACATCGAAAAGCTGCAGCAGATGCTGGATTCGTTAACGTATAAGGATCAGGTAGTGGCACTGATATCGGCGGCATTTCTGGATAGCGATCCGATCGATACGTTTGAGATAGCTGAGAAAACCTGGGCCTCCATCATCGCGAGTATGCCTGCTGATCAACTCGAAAAAGAGTCAGGCATGCTTCATATTCTGACTGGACCTTGGAATTATGTAGTTCGTGGCAAAATCCATGACGATAACAGCTTCAAACGTTTCTTCCAGACAGCTTACCAGTTCACCAGTCTTGTAGAGAGTAGTCAACCGCTGTCTTTACTGTCACTTGAAGATTTCCTGCGTGCGTACCAGTTGAACCTGATTGATGATCAAGAGATATATCGACAGGTGCTGGTCGGTGGGAATCGTCTGTTGTTTATTCGGGACTTAACATCCACTCGTACAGAAATGATCGCGAGTGATCCGAAGCTTGTTCAATTGCGAGATGCGGTGGTCGATCGCATTCTGGAGATTGAGCTGACCCGGGGAGAACTCTCTACAGAAGTAAGCACACTTGCCATGAAACTGGATCGAATTGAAGGCATGGAACACTGGGTACATCTGGTCTCGGCGATGGATCAGGATACATTTGTCCGTGGCTATATCTATAGTTATGGGGACAACACAACACGTAAAGAGACGTTTAGCTATCTAATTCAGAATTGTCATCCACGAGATGGAGAAGATGAGAAGCGTCTTGGGGAATTGCTCCAGAAGTATCCGGTGAATGAGAAAAAATTGCTGGAAGCAGCCATGTACGCCCCGCAGTGGATGGAGATTGTAGCGAGACATCTGGGATGGGAAGGTCTACGCAGTGCGGCCTGGTACTTCCATGCTCATATTAATGAACGCTTTACTGCGGAGAAAGAAACCATCGTGGCCCACTATTCTCCAATCTCACCGCAGGACTTTAATGAAGGTGCGTTTGATATCGCGTGGTTCGAAGAGGCGTATGCTGCTGTCGGGGAGGAACGGTTCAATCTGTTATACGATTGTGCCAAGTACATTTCCGGGGGATCTAACCACCGCAGATCCCAATTGTTCGCAGATGCTGCACTAGGCAAGCTTCGATTGGACGATATGCGTGAGTCCGTGTCAGACAAGCGAAACAAGGATCATTTGTTAACCTACAGTTTAATTCCATTCGCTGTAAATCGCGAACAGGATCTGCGTGAGCGATACGACTTCATTCAGAAGTTCCTGATGCAGAGCAAACAATTCGGTGCACAACGCCGTACCAGTGAAGGTGTGGCATCACAGATTGCACTGGGCAATCTTGCTCGTAATGCAGGTTATGCCGATGTTACGCGGCTGATGTGGGACATGGAAGCACGTAAGTTGGATGAGATGAAATCCTTCTTTGAACCTCATGCATTGGATGCTGACACGACGGCACAATTGGTCATTGATGAGGAAGGCCAACCCGAGATGGTTATCGTTAGCAAAGGCAAGACACTCAAATCTGTACCTGCCCGGTTCAAAAAAGATGGATATATCGCTGAACTGAAAGAGCTGAAATCGGATCTGGTGGATCAGTATCGCCGGGCACGGCAGGAGCTGGAACGTTCGATGACTGCTGGAACGTCATTTACACGTGAGGAAATTGCCAGTCTGATGCAAAATCCGGTTATACAACCGCTGGTAAGAACACTTGTCTTCCAGTCAGGTGACAAGACTGGAAGATTCGATGTATCGTCCAGTGGTTTGG
The DNA here is from genome assembly GCF_059759055.1 of Paenibacillus sp. GQ49. Taxonomy (NCBI): domain Bacteria; kingdom Bacillati; phylum Bacillota; class Bacilli; order Caryophanales; family Paenibacillaceae; genus Paenibacillus; species Paenibacillus sp. GQ49. The sequence continues at coordinate 41,179 of NZ_JCAXEL010000027.1, read as the reverse complement.
TTGCTCCAGGGCCGGAGGGTACGATCCAGGCACTATCGGAACAGGATCAACTGTTGATTGCTCATCCGCTTCATCTGTATCAGAGCGGAAGCTGGAGTGAATTCCAGCGGGATCTGTTCACCCGTCAGGAGCGTCAGCCGTTCAAGCAGGTATTCCGTGAGCTGTATCTTCCTAACGAGGACGAATTGGCTAATGGTACGGTGTCTCGCCGATATGCCGGGTATCAGATTCAACCGAAAAAAGCAGTAGCTCTGCTTAAAGGACGCCAATGGACTGTCAGTTATGAAGAAGGTCTGCAGAAGGTAAGTTATGAGCATAATCTGATTGCGAATCTCTATGCCATGGCAGATTGGTTCTCACCAGCAGATACCGAGGCACCTACCTTGGAGACGGTGCAGTTCTACGATCGCAAGAGCTACAAACCTGTAGCGCTGCAAGATGTGCCGCTGACGTTCTTCTCCGAAGTTATGCGTGATATCGATCTGGTGGTCAGCGTTGCACATGTGGGAGGCGTAGATCCGGAAGCCAGTCTGACAACAATTGAGATGCGCCACGTCATTGTGAATGAATCGTTGCGTCTGCTGAAGATCGACAATGTACGTTTGGACGGGAATTACGCACGAATTGATGGTGAATTGGGTGAGTATGCTGTTCATCTGGGGAGTGGTAATGTGTTCAAACAAGCCACAGGTGCACTGCATATTGTTCCGGTGCACAGTCAGCATCGGGGTCGAATCTTCCTGCCATTCCTGGATGAAGATCCGAGAACAGCTGAGATTCTGTCCAAGGTGATGTTGCTCGCCGAAGATAAAAAGATCAAGGACCCGCAGATTCTTGCACAGTTACAGAATTAGAAGTGAACGAACTAGAGTGAACAAACTAGAATTGAACCGCCCCGTTGGGCGGTTTTTTTATTTGTTACTCCGATTTTCAATGTAACTTCAAATCTCAATATAACGAGTGTAGAACAAGGATCATGGCTGGATAGTGGACAATATGTAGAAATTTCAACATAAAGGCAGCTGAAGAACCTGTTAAAAGGGACTTCAGTTGCTTTTATATTTTTGGATATTTCAATGGACCGGATTGGTTCCGTTTTCAAATAGACTTAGGACCCAGGGTGTGTGGGTATATTCCTTAATCTGATAATTAATTGCATTAATTGGTTGAACGGGAGTGGGTCGAACCGACTGTTTTTAAAAGTTAAGAATCTGTTCTAAAGTAGTTACGGAAATGTAAATAATTCGTTTTCTTGTCTTGTTATATGAATTTTTAATGTGGTGATTCCAAAGAACTAGGCTTGTTCTAATCGGTCATTTACCAAATATAAGGGGATGTAATTCATGATCATGTCGGCTATCGTTAGAAAGCGAAATCTGCTGACTGGCTTGCAGGCTGCAGTTTCGGAAGCCATGTGCAGGACGACCTGAATGCTTGAAAGACTGGGATCAAGCCAGTTTGCATTCCCTTGTATACATGTATTCAATATGTGCACAAGAAAAATGATCAAGAGAGAAGGAGAGCTTACAACATGAACAGAAGACTCAATCTGATTTTCCTCAAACGATGGTTTATGCTATTAATCATCGTGGCGGTGGCGGCTATGCCGTTACACGCCTTCGCCGCGGAGGCGGAATCCGGGGCCAATCCTCCTTGGATGAACACATCTCTATCTGCGGAAGAACGCACCGAGCTGCTGCTCAAGGAGATGACGCTGGAGGAGAAAGTTGGATTCGTAACTGGTAAAGTCAACAACTATTATGGTTTCTATAATGATGGATTGGAGCGCCTCGGCATTCCGGCATTACAGATGGCAGATGGACCCGCAGGAGTACGTGTGGCTAACCCGGATGTGCAGGACAAAAAGTCCACGGCATTGCCTGCACCCATCGCGCTTGCCGCTTCCTGGGATACCAATCTGGCCAAGAAATATGGCGATCTGATCGGTCAGGAAGCACATGATACAACACATAATGTAGTGCTCGGCCCTGGGCTGGATATTGCACGTACACCATGGGGTTCCCGGAACTTCGAATCTCTCGGGGAAGATCCGCTACTGGCTTCCGGCATGGGTGCAGCGTATGTGAACGGGATTCAAAGTAATCCAGTTATTGCTACAGCGAAACACTATATCCTGAACAACCAGGAGACGGAACGTTTCACGACCAATGCAACAGCCAGCGAACGTGCCATTCAGGAAGTCTATGCACGTCCGTTCCAGGCGATGGTCGAAAAAGCGGATCTTGGTTCGGCTATGTGTTCATTTAACCAGGTGAACGGTACATATGCTTGTGAGAACAAAGAGATGCTGACAGATGTCCTTAAGAATCAGTTTGGCTTCGAAGGGTTTGTCATGAGTGACTACGGCGCAAACTTCAGCACGGCCAAATCTGCTAATGCGGGTCTGGATCTGGAGACACCTGGAGAGCCTTACGGCAAATGGGGAAGTAAGCTACTGGAAGCCGTGAATAATGGCGAAGTGAGCGAGCAAACCATTGATGAGAAGGTCAGACGAATTTTGCTTCAAATGTTCGATAAAGGGCTGTTCGACAACCCTGTAACGAATACACAAATTAATGCCAAGAAAGACGGCAAACAGGCACGTGAAATTGCAGAAGAGAGCATGGTTCTTTTGCAAAACAACGATAATGTGCTGCCTCTGTCCAAGAAAAACGTGAAATCCATCGCTGTCATCGGTCCGGATGCAGATAACGCATCGGCTGCTGGTGGAGGTAGCAGTCTGGTTAATCCGACGTATACTGTAAGTCCGCTTCAAGGCATTCGTAACCGTGCTGGTAACGGTGTGGATGTAAAATATGCTGCCGGAACGGATCCTATCTCCGCAGGAGATGCATTTAATGGACCATCCGCCGTACCTTCTACTCTTTTATCACCAGCGGATGCTCAGGAAAGTGAAAGAGACTATGGTACAGATCGTGCGGAATACGGTCTGCGTGCTGAATACTGGACGAATAAAGATATGGAGGGTAATCCTTCTTTGGTCCGAACAGATCATCAGGTTAATATGAATCTTGGATTCTACAACTATGAAGGTTTTAACGCACAATCTTCCAAGCTTCCAGTGACACCAACGAAGTTCAATGCCAAGATGTCTGCTCGTTGGACAGGGGCGATCACAGCACCTCAAACGGGTGAATATAAACTGTCCCTGACCAGTCTCGGTTCCGCAAAACTGTATGTGGATGATGAGTTACTCGTAGACAATCAAGGTGAAACACTGAGTACAACGAAGAAAGAAATCACGTTCAAAGAAGGCGAGTCCCACAATATTCGAATTGAGTATCGTACGGATTTCCCGGTACAGACTAATCATGATATGGGTGCACAGGTTCGTTTTGGCTGGGAAGCTCCAGACGACGCTGTGGATATTAAAATGCAAAAAGCAGTTGATCTGGCAAAAAAATCAGATGTTGCCGTCGTGGTAACTCGTACGTATGACAGTGAAGGTTACGTCGACCGTTCCGACCTGGAGCTGCCGAATAACCAGGAGCAGCTGATCCGCAAGGTAGCAGCAGCCAATCCAAAAACGATTGTGGTGCAAATGAGTGGTCGCGCTGTTGAAATGGATTCCTGGCAAAAAGAAGTGCCATCCATCGTTCAGGCTTGGTATGCAGGTCAGGAACAAGGTAATGCAGTGGCACGTGTGCTGTTTGGTGATGTGAATCCATCCGGTAAGTTGCCGGTGACGTTCCCATCAGATGATACCCAGACCCCGGTATCCACTGCGGAACAATTCCCGGGTGTTAACGGGGTGGGTAACTATTCCGAGGGTATCTTTGTAGGGTATAAAGGATATGACAAAGAAGGCATGACACCGGCGTTTGCCTTTGGACACGGACTGTCGTATACCAATTTTAATTATCGTAATCTGCATGTGAAAAACACTGGTAAAGGCGATAAGGCAACCGTAGAAGTATCCCTCAACCTGCGTAATACCGGTAAAGTTTCCGGTGCGGAAGTTGTACAGGTCTATGTCGGTAATCTGCCAACCAAAGTTGAAACGCCAGAGAAGCAACTTGCTGGCTGGGCGAAAGTTGATCTCAAAGCAGGCAAGCAGCAACGGGTCAATATTCAACTGGATCGCAGCGCATTGTCCTACTGGGATGAAGCATCACATGAATGGGTAATGCCTAAGGGTAAAGTTCAAGTGTATGTCGGCAGTGCATCGGATGATATCCGTCTGACAGGCAGTGTGAATATCGGAAGCAAGTCCGGTAAATAAAACTGCAATCAGGGAGATTGGAAGGTTGTTCTCCTAGTGAAGTTATTTGCGTCAAATGCAGTTGGTTCTACTTTATATAGATTAGGAAATTGAGTCGTGGCCTAGTGGCCGCGGCTTTTTCCACAATGAAAGGAGAGTGAAGCGTGATGAACATAGGCTGGCGAGAGCATCCCAAACGATGGATGATCCTGTTAATCGCTGTTTGTTGTATTGGTATAGGAATCTGGCTTATCCTCAGCCGAAGTGAACAACCCGCTCCGCCACCGGTTGTGGATAAGCAGAGAACGGCCGAAGTCTGGTTAACCACGGGAGATCAGCAAAATCTGCTTACGCCACAGAAGCCCATTCCAATTACCGATCACCATGATGCAGACATAAGTTCTTCAGTTTCTTCAACGCAGGAGTCAGACACGTCTTCGTCGGCGTTCACCATACAGATTGATTCGGACAAGACGTATCAGACCATGGATGGATTTGGCGCAGCGATGACGGGTTCGTCGGCACATCTGATTAATCAGCTTTCAGAGGAGCAGCAAGAACAACTACTCAAGGAGATGTTCTCGACGGAAGGACTGAACATGGATATGGTGCGTCATACGATTGGTGCCTCCGATTATTCGGTAGATGAATCAGGTGTGGCTTCAAGTTATACCTATGATGATATCGAGTCCGGCATGGACTATGACATGGAGCAATTTTCGATCGAAAAGGATCAGGAAGTTGTGAATATACTGGAGCGTGTAGCTGGTTTGAAACCGGATCTTAACGTACTGGGCACACCGTGGACGGCCCCGGCCTGGATGAAGTATGGGGAGAAGACCACGAACGGTTGGTATCTGGATTACAACGATCCCCAGGTGTATGAAGCGTACGCGAGATATTTTGTGAAATATATCAAAGCGTATCAGGCAAAGGGCATTCCCATCTACGGGATCACGTTGCAAAATGAACCGGAGTTCACCTCGGACAAATATCCGAGTATGAGTATGGGTGCCGATGAACAAGCGATGTTCATACGGGATTATCTAGGCCCTGCGCTACAGGACGTGGGACTGGATACGCGAATCATCGTGTATGATCATAATTGGGATCAGGCGGTCGAATATACCAGCAACGTGCTTGGTGATGAACAGGCTGCTACCTATATCGATGGATCTGCTTTTCACTGTTATGCAGGTGATCCATCGGCCATGTCGGAAGTGCATGAGCGCTTCCCGGACAAAAATATCTATTTTACCGAATGTAGTGGTGGGGAGTGGAGTCCTGATTTTGGCGAGAATCTGAGCTGGCAGATGTCCAATCTCATCATTGGTGCACCTCGCAACTGGGCGAAAAATGTACTGCTCTGGAACATCGCACTTGATCCGCAAGGTGGACCCACGAACGGTGGCTGTGAGAACTGTCGTGGGGTTGTGACGATTGACCCGGAGAATAATGAAATCACTAGAAATGTCGAGTATTATGTGTTAGGCCACATCAGCCGTTATGTACGTCCGGGAGCCGTAAGAGTTGCTTCCACGCAAGAACAGGGCAAGATCGAGAACGTAACCTTCCGCAATTCGGATGGAACGATGGTGCTGGTTGCAGCTAACACGGGTGAGGCAGAAGTTTCCTTTGATGTAGTCATGAGCGGAGATTCGTTTCGATATATACTGCCTCCCCAATCGGCAGCAACCTTCCGTTGGAAGCCAAAAACGGAGGTAGAACGTTGACTCAAGATTGGAAATTATGGATACAGATTGAATGATGGACATGGTAAAATATACGTAGAGTTATTTTAAATTTGAAGTGTTAAACAAGTTCGATCTCAGGATCGGGCTTTTACATAACCTTTTACTTTTACTAGAGAAGGAGCATACGTTGGACATGTTAGTCGCTGCATATCGGGAACAGGATCATGACAAGTTGGTTGGAATCTGGGAGAGTGCTGTGCGGGCAACCCATACGTTTTTGGAAGAGCATCACATTCAGTTCTATAAACAAGTGGTGAGTGATGTGTTGCAACAAAGGCAAGTCGAGGTTTGGGAAGCGCTGAATACGGAGCAACAACCCGTGGGTTTTATTGGTCTGGATGATAACTTTATCGAGATGTTATTTGTAGATCCGAGCCAACACGGACAGGGTCTGGGACGTCTGCTAATAAACCATACCTTCAAAATCAAAGGCCGTCACCTCAAGGTGGATGTTAATGAGCAGAATACTGGAGCAGCCCGATTCTATGAAAAGATGGGATTTGTACAGACAGGTCGTTCCGAATTGGATAGTTCCGGTAATCCGTTTCCGCTATTGCATTTGGAGATCCAATAGAAACACCCCGGCAACCTTCTCCCTGAGATGGAAAGGTTGCCGGGGTGTTTTGCGTTTCTCTTACCGAGTAGCCACGGAATGGACCGGGCCGGAAGGGGATCTTTTTTTGCCAGAGATTAATGCGTCTCTTCATCCAGAAACGGTTTGTTCACCGCGTAATACATAAAGCCCATCAACAGCACACCACCCACCAGATTACCCAAGGTCACTGGCACCAGGTTGTGAAGCACACCATCAAATGAAATTGTCCCCGGGTGGTTCAGCACAAGTGCAATCGCGAACGTACACATATTGGCGATGCTGTGCTCGTATCCCGAGATGAAGAAGCAGAACACAAAGAGCATCATGGCAAACATTTTGGCTCCATTCTCCTTCATGAACATCGGCACAAAGAACGCCATACATACAAGCCAGTTACACAAAATTCCCCGGAAAAAGAGCTGCATCGTCGGAACTTCCATCTTGTGCTCCACCACGCTTAACAGAAAACCATTCACCTGAGACGAGTCGAACAATCCCGTCAGGTAAATTAACAGGGCAAACACAGCTGCGCCCATCAGGTTTCCGCTATAACTTGCAATCCACAGCTTGATCACTTCGAACCAGCGCAGTTTCTTGCGCAGCGCCGCATACGTGTAATAAAACGTATTGCCCGTGAACAGGTCACCCCCGCCATAGGCGATCAGAATGATGGCCGCGCCAAACGTAATTGCTGCCATCGGATAGGTAAACGGGGACTGCTCCATATAAAAGAAGTTACCTGTCTTAAACGCCACGATGACGCCGAATCCGATAAACATACTGGCCAGCATGGAGCGTGCAAGGTACCTGATTAAACTTTGTTTATAAATCTTGTGTTTCTTCAGAGCTAGTTGTTCCACATTGCGTAAAGCTTCTGTTTCCATAATTCTCCTCCAATAGTTAAGTTGAATGATTGCATTAACTTACAAATCTCACCAAGGTCCTTTTATTATAACGATTTTTGAGATAGTAACACGCTTTTTCAGAAAAAGAATATCTTTAACCAGTTTAAGTTTATTTTGGGTGTAAACATATAATATGTGTTCATATTGTTTGCACTTTTTGATCAGTTATTTGCATATTTTTCTCGTTCCAAAATTCCAAAATTTATATAGAACAATGTATCCCCATGTTAAGTGAAATTTGTATGGGTTACATCGATATAATCTTCTTTTATCTGGTTTTTTTACTAGTTGTTTTGTTCAGAAATTGTTCAGAGCATCTTGATAAACTTTGTGCGGAAAATGAAGTTTTATTGGGAGGAACAAATATGAATCAGGATTGGAAAAAGGTGTTGCTGACTTCACTGGTAGTAGGAATGCTATGGGGGACTCAATTTGTCAACGCAGCAGAGCAAACTGGAGAATCAACAGACTCCATATCATCGGTTTTTACAGATCAGAACGATATCCGCTCGACCTCTCTTCAAGCGGTAAAGGAAGCAGTAGAGAAAGGGTTGATCTCAGGTTATCCAGATGGATCATTTCACCCTGACCAGCCTTTGACTCGAAGAGAAATGGCCGTGTTGCTGGCCAAAGCATCACAATTAGAGATTGATAAGACTTCCAACACTGGACTTAAACATTCAGATTGGGCGACTCCTTATATTGAAGCAATTCGTCAAGAGGGATGGATGACTGGAGATGCAAGAGGCAATTTCCGTGCTAACGATCCGATTCGTCGGGAAGAGCTTGCTTCCATTTTGGTAAGAGTGACAGGAACACAAGGAGCAAAAGGAGGACAACAACAGACGCTTGCAGATGAATCCACGGTGAGTGGCTGGGCTAAAGAACAGGTACATACTGCGTTGAAATTGGGGTTATTGGATTCCAATGAGGGGAAATTTGAATCCAGAGCTCTGGTACAACGACAAGATATAGCTAAGGTTCTCGTAGATGTTTTCCAGACGGGTGAACGAACAGCTTCTTTGACTGCATTGGACGGAGACGTTGCCTATATGGATGGACGTCCTTTTGTGATCAGTCAGGAATTGCAAAGGATTTTGAATGATGAGAACAAAGAAGCATTGCAGAACGCAGTAATTACTTATGATGCACGTACACGTAACCTGTCTGCCTTATCAGAAATCCAGATTACCCAAAAAGGCACACTTCAAAATTACGTGACATTGAATTTGGTCGGTACCTCCTATCAAGGTATGGTCACAGTCTCTTCAAATCATGTTGCTCTCAAGGCCGATACCTTGTCCAAGGTTGTATTAAAAACAGGCGTAAGTGCGATAACGATTGATGGAGATATCGATGCGGTAACCGTAGATACGACTGACAAAGTCACTGTTCTTGGAAGTGGGACGTGGAAGGAAGTTGTGTTGAAAGACGTGAAATCCATTATTCAATTACCGGCAAGTGTGAAAACGAATACAGTTATTCTTCCAAAGGGCGGCGTAGCCTCACAGATCATTCGCAGTGCACCGCCACTGACCACACAATCCAGCAATACTGGGGCAAGCAACTCCAATTCTGGCTCGGGATCTTCAACACCAGCTCCTACACCGACTCCTACGCCGACACCAACTCCAGAACCTGAGCCGCCGGTTATTGTACCTCCGTCTCCCGAGAATCAACCGCCTGTTGTTCAGTCTAGCATTTCTGACATGATGGTATATCTCGGAGAGGGCATGCAAGAGATTGATCTCAGTGCTGTATTTACTGATGCGGATGCGGATGAGCTGAGCTATGAGATTACGGAGATCGATTCTAACATCGCTACAGCGGATATTCAGGGTTCAAAATTAAAAATTATGGCAACTGCTACAGGCCAAACAACAGTTACGGTGAAAGCTGCAGATGGAAAAGGAGGAAGTGTATCGGCTTCATTCATTTATGTGGTCAAACCGGTCTTAATTCCACCACCTTTACCGCCAATTCCGCCATTTCCACCAATCATCATTCCACAACCACCAATCAACCATGCTCCTGAAGTGGTAAAAACACTGCCAACTGTTGGAGTTGAATTGGGTACCGTGAGTAAGACGGTTGATTTGGCTGGTGTGTTCACAGATATGGATGGCGACATTCTAACGTATACAGCACAATCTTCTGATCCAGCTGTGGTAGAAGTGAGTGTCCAAGGAGATATATTGACTTTAGACCTCAAGAACGTTGTTGGTTCCGCAACTGTTACCGTTAAGGCTACTGATCCTGCTGGTAAAGATGTTGAGACGACATTTACGGTTAAGGTGGAGGACCCGGATGCAGGAAAGGGCCTGTTTATTTCCGAGGTGGTCTGGGGAGAAGGCACTACTCAGGCGATCGAACTGTATAATCCAACGTCCAAGCCAATTGAACTTAGTCAATTTGAGATTAAACGTAGTGATATAGACGATCCGATTACGTTTGCTTCCGGAACAACCATTGCACCTTATAAAACATTGGTCATTGCCGATGACTCTACGGATTTCCCGATCAATGAGGACGAAATCTACTATGTGTCCTTTAATTTTGATATTGATCAACCCCATGACATCACTTTGATACTCTATCAGATTAGCGATGGAGAACCTATGGATACAGCCATCTTGAAGCCTGCGCAATCTTTAACAAGAACGTCAGGTAATGTTCATGGTGATGCAAATTATGACGGGGCACGGTGGATCCAACAAGGAGAGAACTACTACAACGGTCTGGGTAATTACACATCCTCACCTTCCATTCCTTAATTTTTGAAATATCTCACATCATGAAGGAGAACCTCTATGCCAAAAATAAGAAGGACTGTGCAGCTCGCTTTGATTGCGTTGCTTCTTTCCAACACTGACACTGTGCCTGTATCTGCACAACATGATAAGTCGGAGGCACAGACTATGTCTGTGTCTGACATATCCTCAGATGATAATAAGAATAGCAAATTAAACGAAGTTATGAATAGGGCCGTAACCATGGGGTTCATCAAAGGGGATCCAGATGGGAATGTTCGTGCAGCTGACCCAATCACCCGTCAGGAACTGGCAGTTGTTCTTGCTCAAGCTCTGGGTCTCACACAGGACAAGTCAGTCTCAGCATCTTTTACGGATGTGAAATCTACTAGCTGGTCAGCACCTTCGATTCAGGCGGTCAAGAAGGCGGGGATTTTGCAAGGAGATGCAACAGGGAGTTTCCGTCCACAGGCCCAGATCACTGGACAGGAACTGGTAACAGTTCTGGTAAGAGCCACGGCTTTGGCTAAACAAGAAGTTCAGGGAGATCCTCTTCCTTCAGATTGGAAAGGAGCGAGTACGTGGGCTGCTCCATATATTCGAACTGCTGAGAAGGCTGAACTTCTAAGCGAATATCAGGGAGAGAATAAAGTTAAACAAGGACTTGTTCGTGGCGAAGCCATAGGCATGTTGTTGTCGGCCCTATTCCCGGAAAATCGCTTGTCTGTCATTCAGTCCATCGAAGGAAAGCAGATTCAGATCAACGGTGTTATCTATCAGATCTCTGAACAAGTGGCAGGTCTTCTGAATAATCGCAATAAGGCTGTACTGGCTCAGGCTGGAATACGGTTTAAGAGTCAAAATCACACGCTCAACGAAATTAACGGGTTGGAAATTAGAACGGGAGGTCAGGATGCAGCCCCAGGAAAAGCTGAATTTAGCGGCAATCTGCTATTGGATGGCGGAGACACTGTAATTCAGGGGGATCTAACCACGAAAGCAGACTTTGTTTCAGTGCAAGGACTTACAGTCAAGGGCAAACTGACGATTGCCCCCGAGGTGAAACATGATTTTTATGCCAAAAATATCAATGTGGCACAGTCTGTCTTCGTTTATGGCGGCGATAATAATACGGTTGTATTTGAAAATTCCATTCTCAATACTGTGGGTGTAAATAAAAGCGATGTACATGTGGCACTAACAGGGAATACCCGTACTCAAGAAGTTAACGTTAGATCAGACAGTATGCTTGATATCGAGAAAACGGCTAATCTCCCGTTATTAAATATTCTCGAAGGTGCAAGCAAAGTGGAGCTACAAGGAGCCATTGAGACGGTCCATGTGAATTCATCCAAGTCTCTGCAACTCAACGGTAACATTACTTTACAGCAACTCCATGTGGATGGGACAGGCGCTGTCAACATTAATGCAGCAGGCTCCGTTCAGCAGCTTCAAGTGAATAACCCTTCCGCGCAGGTTAATGTGGCGGGCAATGTGAAAGTTTCGGAGATTTCTTTGGCTGCTGGAGTCTCGTCTTCAGTTGTAAGTGGAAATACAGGAACATCATCTCCAAATCCGGTATCTCCTTCGTTAGGGGGAGTAAGTGGGGGGAGTGGAGGCGGAACATCTCCTGTTGTTGCCAATCGTGCTCCTGAATTACTCAAACCATTCGAAAGTCGCAAGTTTACGCAGAATGGACAAGGAGCAACGTTAAACCTAAACAATTATGTGACTGATCCGGACGGTGACTTGGTAACTTATACGATCAGTTCATCCAAACCTGCCGTTGCAAAGGTTATCCTGAATGGATCGCAATTGGATGTTGTTCCCTTGGAGGATGGCACGACTACCATAACAGTAACTTCAAATGACGGTCGTGGTAAAAGGCTGAGATCCACATTCGAAGTCTACGTGAATAGACCTCCTCTTGCATCACCAATTCCTGATCAGGAATTGATAGCTGAGTCAGGTAGCAAGGATGTGGATCTCATGGTCTATGTTATGGATGATGTGAAGTATGAATCGGAGTTGCTATACAGTGTAACAAACAGTGCCCCGGAAATCGTGGACACTGAAATCGTGAAATCGAACTATGCTGAATCTGTGTTGAGGTTAACGCCTAAAAAGGCAGGGGAAGTTATTCTTAAAATTAAGGTGGATGATGGGCAAATTGCAGATGATGGCAGTACGGGAATTACTGAACTCGACATGAAAGTTGTTGTGTTGCCACCACTCAATCGTGCGCCTGTGGGGGAAGCTCCATCGAAAATAGAGGTATACCTGGGGGATGATATCCCTGTAGTGAAATTGAACGCTATATATACTGATCCAGACGGTGATTCTTTGACGTATACGGCGACTTCATCCAATCCAGACGGGGTAACAGTAGAGGAGAATGATGGTGAACTGAAGTTAACATCACTGCAAAATGGGACGTATACGATATCTTACACAGTGAATGACGGTAACGGAGGAATCACTGAAGATTCCTTTGACATCGATATACTATTAGTGCCAAATCATAATCCGGTAGGAAACTCACCAGGATGGGTTGAAGCATATCTGGGTTTCCTGACAGATCCTATCCCCTCGGTGAACTTAAATGATTATTATTCAGATCCGGATGGTGACCCGCTCACATTCAGTGCATACTCCTCTAATCCTCACTTAATTGTTAAGGAGGAAGCGGGTGTACTGAGCTTTACCGCTCTAGAATTTGGAGAATATCTCATTTATTATTCAGTTGAGGATGGAAAAGGTGGTTTCATTTCAACCGCATTTCAGATAAGGGTCAATCCTAAGCCTAATGCCGCTCCGGTGCTTACTCAGAATCTGCCTGCTCAAACGCTGTTTGTAGGCAAGGAAGATTCAGTCATTGATCTCTCAAAATATTTTAATGATCCCGATGGAGATGCATTGGAGTTTCATACACCACTTGATTTCAATAATCTCCTGATCGCAGCGATGGATATTCAAGAAAACAGGCTGATTATTCATCCAAAACAGGTTGGTAAATTTCAAGCTAACATCAAAGCAAAAGATATGTATGGAAAAGAAGCGTCAACCTATATTGACATTGAAGTTCTTGAATCTGGGAATATCAGTTCAATTCCGGATCAAACGGTAACATGGCCTTGGTCAACTCTGAATCTTGACCTGACATCGTACTTGATGAATTTTGATACAGCTACGTTAACAGTGGATGCTTCCTCAGCAGATCCCAATATAGCGACAGTCTCTGCCAATGATTCACAGATAGCTGTTGCTCCAGTTGCTGAAGGAAATACGACAGTGACTTTAACGGTATATGACCAGAAGGGGCGTACTGAACAAGCGTCCTTTGGCGTAACTATACAAGGCGAGCTTGCTGGCCCTAACTTGGCCCCTGAGGTAGTAAGTACCATTTACGAACAAGTATTGACACCTAATGTAACGAATGAGCGCATGTATGATCTGAGTCAACTATTCAGTGACCCCGATGGAGATGTGTTGCAATTCACGATAAGCAATAGCTCAAACGAAGCAGTGAATGCAAGCATTAATGGTAACCAGATCATACTAAAACCGGGAACAGGGAATGTAGTCGCTCCTCTAACCATAACAGCAAAGGATGGAAAAGGTGGACAGGTAGATTACACCTTCAACGTTCGTACTGCTTCTCTGGTTAACGGTGGGGTCATGCAGATCAATACGAAGTCCGGTGTCATAGATCCTCTGACCCTTACAGCGTCCAATTGGTTCCCTGGACAGACGAGTTTTAAAGTATATAGTGGTACGCCAGATTCGACGTTTACAGGGCCGGATACGATTAATTCTTCCCAGATCCCTTTGAGTGTATCTCCATTATTATTCTGGATCATAGGGAATGACGGTAGGGCCGTTGTTGTTCAGGTAAACTCGAAAAATCAGGGCGCGTCAGAGTTGTCTTTTTCTCAGTATGCTGATGCAGGGGACGGACGCAGTGTAGTTCAACTTTATTACACAGGTGATGGTGATCCCTCACATAAAGCAAGCGGGTATCAGTTGGAAGTTCATCAGTGGATGAAAAAGACATCCACAATGAAAGTGACAACCAAAAACATACTTGATGTTACGCCAGGGTTACCTTATTTAAACATCAATTATACTTTTTACGACTTTTTCGATATAACTACAGCCCAGTATTACAATGATGAATTGGAATTGTATAACCCGAATGAGTATAATGTCGTTGCTTTGGTTCTCAAAAAGGATGGACGAATTGTAGATGTGTTAGGAGATCCAACTTCACATGATCAATTCATGCCTGCTGGAGGGACGTTTATCCGAAAACGCGGGATATATACGGGTTCACAACAGTTCTCATTAACCGGTGAATGGAATGAGTTCCCTAAAGGAACTTTACAGTACGTGGGTAGACATACACCGTAGAATTGTATTTGCTACAATGACGTTCAGTTTAACAGATGTTACGTCTCAATAACGAAATAAAAATCCTCCATGCTCTGAAAGAGAGTATGGAGGATTTTTTCATTTAACCGGATAGGGATACATGCAGGATCTGAGAATCTCAATGTTCTGTTCTTCCGTTCGTTCACGCGGTGCCAATTCTTCTGCATATGAACGCTCCAACTTGGCGCGCATGAAACGTTCTGCATATTCGTTCGGGCGAGAGTGAAGTTCTTTGGCGTACTCACCAAATGCGCAGACGTCCCGTACCTTTTCTAGCACACTGTTCAGTAGAGGACTGCCTGCATAGAGCAAGGAAGCCGTCTCTTCAGATTCAAACTTGAGGAACAGAATAGCCTTCTGTAGGACGTTGATTTCACCTTGGGTGAGGTAAATGGGTTTCGTAGTATGCTCTCCTGATGCTTCTGATGTTCCCGGTGAAAATGGTTCATGGTCCTGATTCATAAATCATCACTTCCTGATATGGAATGCAGTTCTCGCTTGGCGGAAGCGCCGAAATTCGGATGAGATTGAAGCGATTCCAGCGCAAGGATAGCCCTTGGGATATGTTTGTGAGCAGTAAGAATTGCAAAAGCTGCACCTTGAAGTAAAATGTAGGCATCTCCCTCGAGCACGTCCTGAGCCAACGTAATCTCAGCTTCGGTAGCAGGTAACAAGGCCAGAGTCTGTAAAGCATAATTCTGTACATCCTCATCTTCTTCCGAGTCACGAACGAGTTGCGAGGCAGCATGACGAATCTCATCCAAAAGTGGGGAAGACCCTGCCATGCCTAAAGCTCGCCATGCTTCAATACGGATTAGATCCTCTTCATGTGTATCCATACCGATAGATAGAACTTGCTGAGTAAGATGGCTATCGGTCAGCTCAATCAGATCACGAAGTGCCTGTAGTTTTTCTTCACCCCTGAATTCGTTAAAATCAGGGTGTTCATTGTTTTTATTATGATTTAAATCAGACATGTCAGACATATCCTATCGTTCACCTCCTGAAGAATATTAAGATTGGGGCGGAAGAATGATTGGACGGGCAGCCAAGGCTTCTTCCACAATCTGTTCAGGCGTCAGGTCTCGATCATCCCAGAAAATCAGATTACTGATCTCCGCATGTGGAACCCGCTGCTGTAACTCCGTCAACATGTCATCCAACTCGGCTTCCGTTCCTTCAGAGTCCATCAGTTTGCGAACCAATTCGACCAAATGCAATCGATTGTCCATATCGATACCTCCTGAATGATTCAGAGTGTGAACTAACTAGTCTTTAATGGGCTGATTCAAAGGATCATATATAATGAGCACCGGAAAAAATTTGGGCTCAAGCATCAGACTAATGAGTTGTTCGTCTTGATCAGTATATGAAATGATATAGTTCCCGAAATGAGACTCGTAGTTGAAGTCTTGGAATTGAAAGGAATGTTCGGGATACTTTATCTTCACATATAACGTAGTAACTCCGCGGGCTAAGGTTTCTTTTAACATAGGAATTTGGGCCAAAAGCATAATAGCAACAAGAAAAATTAGTATACGTTTAGCTAGACGGGTCAGATGGATTCACCCCATTATCGTAAATCAATTTTCAACAATTCATGAAGGCCCATCTCCAAAATAGATGTCACTCCATAAGGATAGCCAGATTACCAAATTGCGCGCCTTTTTCCATGCGTTCGAATGCTTTTGCTACGTCTTGCAATGGATATACGCCATCAATTACAGGATGTATATCATGTTGCTCCACCCATTGCAGCATCTGGATAAACTCCTCACGGCTGCCCATAGAGGTGCCGATCAGACTGATCTGCGGGAAGAAGATAGAGCGAATCGGTAGGGTCAGATCATCCCCCGAGCTTGCACCATACATCACGATACGTCCACCTGGTCTGATTATATCAAAATATTTTGGGAACATGGCTTGTCCGATGCTATCCAAGATGATGTCCACAGGTTCCATATCGTTCTGCATACGCCAATCGGTATGACTATCCAGTGCCTGGGCAGCGCCCAAACGCAGAGCTTCATTTCTTTTGGCTTCACTTCTGGAGGTGACGGTCACCTTGGCACCAGCCGCCACTGCCATGAGGAGGGCATAGGTCGCTACACCACCGCCAATACCGGGAATGAGCACATGTTCACCTTGCTTCATTACGCCGCGAGTAAATAAGGCGCGATAGGCCGTCAGGGCTGAAAGGGACAGCACGCCTGCTTCCTCCCAGGATAGGTGGGTTGGCTTAGGCAGGGCATTTGCAGCAGGCAACGTTATATATTGTGCGAGCGTTCCATCCGTAGGGCCACCAACAATATCAGGTACGGTCGGCACTTCAGATGCATGTTCCCAACCGAGCGTAGGATGGATAATGACTTCATCTCCTATTGCGAACCCTCTTACGCTTTCGCCAATCGCTACGATAATCCCTGCTCCATCGGAACCGGGAATGAGCGGGGTGTCCTGGGTTCCGCGTCCTGCCATGATGAATAGATCCCGATGGTTGATACCAGCGGATTTTAATTGAATCTGCACTTCCCCGGCTTCTGGTGCCCGAGAGATTGACTCTGTATATTGAAGACCTGCAAGGCCACTCTGGCCCGAATGGATAATAGCTTTCATGTTCAATATTCCTCCTGTCTGTGTAGCCAGATTTCACTACTGAGCCTCATTGTACAGACGGAGCAGATTCACGTAAAATGAACAAAAATGATTGTCAGTATCATTGAAAATAATAGATAAGCACTTTGCATGAATCGGATGATGCAGAATGCCGATATAACGACGGGCAGGTGATCAGGATATGGATGCAGGTGATTTGAAAATATTTCAGGCGGTTGCCCGCGAAGGTAGTATCAGTAAAGCTGCGCTCTCACTTAATTATGTGCAGTCCAATGTAACAGCACGGATTAAACAGTTGGAGACCCAACTGCAAGTACCGCTATTTCATCGTTCCAATCGGGGGATGTCGCTTACACCAGCGGGCGAGAACCTGCTTGGGTATACGGATAGAATATTGGAATTATTATATGAAGCAGAGCAGGCCACACAAGTGGGTAACCCACCAGCTGGCATGCTTCGTCTGGGTGCCATAGAGACAGCAGCTTCTACTTTTCTGACGCCGCTCTTGGCTGAATATACTTCATGTTACCCGGAAGTACAGCATTCGCTTGTCACGGGTGGGACCCATGAACTGAACCAGAAGGTCATCCAACATGAATTGCATGGAGCCTTAATATATGGCCCAATTGATCATCCTGAGCTGAATTATATGAAGATGTATGACGAGGAATTGGTGTTGATCGCTGAACCTGGAGTACATGAGATGTACACGTTATTGTCCAGGCCGATGTTGTTTTTTGAGATTGGATGCACTCATCGAACTCAGGCGGAATCCTTTTTGAACGATCAGGGTATCCACACGCTTAACATCATGGAATATGGAACACTGGACACGATTCTGAATGGTGTATCTGCCGGGCTCGGCGTATCATTGCTGCCACGTTCTTCGGTTACCAAAGCAGAATTAAGAGGTGAGATCGCGGTGATGTCTTTGCCTGATCCCTATTGTCGGTTGGAAGTAGGATTTGTGTATTCCCGTGGTGAACATATATCTAGTGCACTCAGCGCTTTGGTTGAGATTATTACAGAACCAGACCTATAAGAGGTTGTTCAAAAGTCCGTTTATGAACATGCACTATAAAGGAGTGAGTGATCTTGAAAGAAACTGTGTTAACGTTGGCTGATGCCTTTAATCAGGCAGACATTATTGTAGGTGGTCATGGCAGTCGCCAAGTGAAGGTACTTCAGAACGTACTGGACCAGATCGATGGGGAGTTGTTCAGTGACCACTACGGGAACGGCCCACTCATTGAAGAATTTCAGCAACAGATGGCTGACGTTCTTGGCAAGGAATCGGCGGTATTTTTTCCAAGTGGAACAATGGCGCAGCAGATAGCATTACGGATCTGGTGTGACCGCAAAGATGTAAAACGAGTAGCTTATCACCCTCTGTGTCATCTGGAAATCCATGAGGAAGACGGACTGAAAGAGTTGCATCAGATTGAATCAATTTTACTTGCGGACAAGGATCGTTTGATTCGTTTGGAAGATGTACAAGCGCTTGATCAGGACATTGCCTGTCTGCTGTTGGAACTTCCGCAACGCGAGATTGGTGGGCAATTACCGGCGTATGAAGAACTGGAAGCGATCTCGGCCTATTGTCGTGAACGCGGGATTAAGCTGCATCTGGACGGGGCACGCCTGTTTGAGATTACTCCCTATTATCAGAAAACGCCTGCGGAGATTTGCAGTTTGTTTGATACGGTGTATGTGTCCTTTTATAAAGGCATTGGAGGTATTGCGGGGGCTATATTGGCGGGAGATCCCGATGTGATGCAGGAATCGAAAGTATGGAAACGTCGGCACGGGGGCGATCTGATCGGTCTGTATCCGTACATTCTCAGTTCTCAGTATTATTACAATGAGCGGATTGGCAAAATGGAACTGTATTACGAGCAGGCTCAAGAACTCGCCTCCCTACTGAATGCGTGTCACGGGATACAAACGTTGCCCGAGGTACCTGTATCCAATATGTTCCATGTGCACTTTGCGCTGGCTGCTGCCGAAGTTGAACTAATTCTTGTGCAAATGGCTCAGCAGTATGGCATAGGAATGACTTCATATCTGAACAAAACAAGTGGGAACAGCTGTGCCTTTGAATTGTCTACGGGTGATCGTTATGAGAAAGTTCCTCAGGACAAGCTGCGTGCAGCACTGGAATGGCTGGATCAAGAGTTGCGTAAACAGGTGAGATAAAAAGTTGATTTTAATGCTCGACTCTTGTTTGGGTAAGGTGTTGCGCTTCAAGGAGAACTATTGAATTCACAACGGCT
The DNA here is from genome assembly GCF_059759055.1 of Paenibacillus sp. GQ49. Taxonomy (NCBI): domain Bacteria; kingdom Bacillati; phylum Bacillota; class Bacilli; order Caryophanales; family Paenibacillaceae; genus Paenibacillus; species Paenibacillus sp. GQ49. Next base: position 21,633 of record NZ_JCAXEL010000027.1, on the reverse strand, counting down.
GATCAGTGGAGAAAGATACCTAAAAGGGGGAGTTCAAGTGAAGTCGATGGAATTAGAACCGATTCGTGATCTTTTGGTAAAAGCCTACGATACAACAATGGGAGATGGGTGTACTCCTGAAACGCAACAGAGCATTGAGGATTTTGAGCAAAAGTATAATGTAAAACTGCCCGCAGCGTATCGCGCACTTTTGCTTGAATTCGGTGCATGTAATTTTGGCGATCCTGCCTTGTATTCGGTGAAAGAACTGAACTGGGCTTATCCGGATTTTCTGGAAGCTTACCGTGAAGTTGAGAAAGAATACGAGCTGCCAGCTGACCTCCAGCCTTTCCTGATTGGTGGATTTGGTGAAGGAAGTACGGCTATACTGGATCAAAGTTCAGGCAAGATAATGATGTTGATTCACGATGCAGGGGAAACTCCTCTGCGGGAGATTGCTGTGGATTTTAATGAATTGATGACAATGCTGGCTGAGTCGGCAATCTGGGTTCAGGAACAAATGAATTAACAAGGTAGACGGAAGGATGCGCAATCGGCTTATGGATATTCGAAAGTTAAGATACTTTATCACGGTGGCAGAAGAACTTCATTTCCACCGTGCAGCGGAAAAATTAAATATGACGCAACCACCGCTGAGCCAGCAGATTCAGAATTTAGAGGATGAGCTTGGCGTGAAGTTGTTGGAGCGCACCAGAAAAATGGTTCGTCTCACCCCGGCAGGTGCCGTATTTCTGGAACAGGCCAGACTGATCATGGCCCAACTCGAACGATCCATTCAGCTTACGCAAAAGGCAGATCAGGGCATCATCGGGCATATAACCATAGCCTTTGTGGATTCGGCTTCGGGGAGCATTATGGTGGATGTCCTTAGGAAATTTCGCGCTGCGTATCCGCAGATTGAATTGACGCTGCGTGAGATGACTTCGTCCCAACAATTGCAGGCTCTGGAAGACGGACAGATCCATATTGGATTTTTGCGATATCAGGAAGATACTCGTCATGTCTCGTTCCGCCCCTGTCAGATGGAAACGTTGATTGCCGTATTGCCAGATCATCACCCGTTGGCTTCTCAGACTCAAGTTTCAATTCGAGAACTGGCGGATGAAGATTTTATTTTATTCCCACGGCATCTGGGTTCTCCGTTCCATCGTCTCGTTCTGGATTATTGCAGGGAGCATGGCGTAGATCCTCGAATTACGCAGGAAGCGATCCAGATGTATACGATTGTGAATCTCGTTGCGGCGGGCATGGGCATTTCCATTGTTCCGTCATCGGTGGATGTGTTCCAGCGAAAGGGTGTAGTCTTTCTTCCATTACAAGAAAATCCGCCCTCCGTACCGTTGTACACGGCATGGCGGACGGATATGAATCAGGAAGTGGTATCACGTTTTATGAACTTTGTTGATGGGGAATATGAGTTGCGCTAAAGGTTATTTACACTTACACTGCGATGACAGAACAACCTTCCAATCGCTGTTATCCCCAGATTTTTTTCGATCCCTTTTCTCAAGGGGAAAATCTGGTGATAAAGGCGAACGCTCCGCTTTTTCAGGTTTTTTCTGTCCTCTCCGTTCTCGTGTAAATGATTAGTACAACTTAGTTATGTTGTGAGTAGTAAAAAAAGAAACTATCCCGTCTTGGCTGGATCACGCTCAATCCATGGATTCAATATTTCATCAATACGAGTCATGATCGCAGGGTCCAGTTTCACACCAGAAGCTTTCACATTCTCCAATACCTGCTCCGGCCGGGATGCGCCGATAATGACGGAACTGACATACGAATGTTGTAGAACCCAAGCCACAGCGAGTTGAGGAAGAGTTAGACCAATCTCTTTAGCGAGTGGAACAAGCTGTTGCACAGCGGTAAGAACATCTTCACGTAACCACTGTCCAGCCAGTTTATTGAAAAAGGGTGCTCCTGCCTCAGCAGCTGCGCGTGATCCGGTGGGCAATGCTGCGTTAGGCGCATATTTTCCTGATAGTATACCCTGAGCAAGAGGAGACCATGTGATCTGTCCCAGTCCTGCTTGATCGCTTGCAGGTACGACTTCTTGCTCAATCACACGCCACAACATCGAATATTGGGGCTGACTTGCAATGAAGGGTATATGAAGTTCCTTCGCCAAAGCGGCTGCTCGTGCAATCTGATCCGCGTTCCATTCACTTACGCCAATGTAATGAACTTTGCCCTGACGCACCAGATCGGAGAATGCCAGAAACGTCTCTTCCAGCGGAGTATTGTAGTCATAACGGTGAGCGTAATAGACATCGATATAATCCGTCTGTAAACGTTGTAATGAACCATTGCAGGCTTCCATGATGTGTTTACGTGAAAGTCCGCGGTCATTATGACCTGTGCCGGTTGGGTGACAGACTTTGGTGCACAGTTCAATACTTTCTCTTCTTACATCCTTAAGAGCCTGTCCCAGTACGGTTTCTGCCTTGGTATTGGAGTACACGTCTGCGGTATCAAATGTAGTAATGCCTGCCTCCAATGCAGCCTGAACACAAGCTTCTGCTATACCATCCTCGACTTGCGCTCCATGCGTAATCCAGTTGCCGAGTGAAATCTCACTGACGGTTAATCCACTGTTTCCTAATTTGCGATATTCCATTCATGTCGCCTCCCTAAGTCATCTGGACTCCATTGTAGCAATGGTAGATTAATAGGTGAAATATCTTTTAACCTCATCTTTGATACGAAAAAAGTATCAGTGGACCTACATTTTCTCCTGGATGTATTTGCGATAGAGGGCAGGCGTAATCTCCTCAAACTTTTTGAATATTTTGATAAAATATCCCGATTCATTAAATCCCAACTCATCACTGATCTGTGAGACAGGCATGTCGGTAACCTCAAGCAATTGCTTGGCCCACTTTATCTTGAGTTTTGCCAAGTAGGTTGTGAAGTTCTCACCCGTTTCCTTGGCAAACAGTCTGCTGAAATAACTCGGACTTAGGTGGCACAGATCGGCCATTTGTTTGAGCGAAACCTGCTCACTCTTGTGACTGTGAATGTATTCAAAAGCAGGCTGAAGCACCGGGCTGGAGCTTTCCGTGTCACTTGGGCTGTTCTTCAGATAAGCATCCGCTATCGCATTGGTCATCTCTTTTTTGATCGACTCGATATTACGAATGGAGTAACCCGGCAGAATGGTGGAGAGGTTTAGAGTCTCTTGATTGCCTGAAGCTTTCTCGAACATTTCCACTAACAGATTTTTGTTGAGCGCTTCTTCTACAATGTAGTTGCAGAGCAGGGATAACATGTTGGAGATTTTCACAATCTCTTCATAGGTCATCACAGGCAGTTGGGCGTAATCATCCTTTAATTCCTCCAGTTTGGCTGCATGCATGGGTACGTTTTTGGACGTGACAATTTGCTCCAAGTCGCTACCCTTTTCCGGATCGGCGAGTTTCACTTGTCCTGCCATGACGGCGCCGATATATTTGCCATCAATCGTGATTGGAATCGCGATATCAATAATATTGAAATGGCATAAATATACATAAGGTTCATTCAACCGGACCGCTTCCAGACCACCGCGTGAATCACATTTTTGGCAGTAGGGGAGCAGCTCGGGGTCTTTACGTACATTCTGGCAGAAAGCCTGACAGCTGCTGTGACTGGTTACGGGAATGCCTTTATAATCAACGGTGAGGATCGCAAGTTTGGTTACTGTTGCGAGAGAATCTTGTAGACGCTTCCATTTATTAAGGTCGAGAATTTTGTTGATATGCAGATATTCTTTAATCATTGGTGCAACCTCCATAGGCTAACCTGATTCATAATTTAGGCCGTTAAAAGTTAGCAAGTTGTACATATTAAGATGTAATGATGACGGGTAATGTATAATGGGAGGTCAAAATTCAACCATCTCATGACAATAACATACCATGATTGTGCCAAAAAGCAAAAAATTACGATTGTAAATTATAATAATTTGTTATCAAAGTCCACTGTAAACCTGCTGCTCATGCGTTATATTAAGGTCAATTGTAAGAAATTAAAATTTGATGTAATCACTACACTATTTCATATCCTTAGGAGGCATATAATATTATGAGAAAAGCATTTATCAGCCCAACCAAATATGTACAAGGCGAAGACGAGTTGTTGAACCTAGGGTACTTTGTTAAATCCTTCGGAGAATCTGCTTTGCTGATTGCACATCCCGATGATGTACAGCGTGTCAAAGCAAAGCTGGATGCAACAGCCGAGAAATTTAATATTACGTTTGTTGAAAGCGGTTTTAAAGGGGAATGTTCCCGTGAGGAAGTTGCTCGTCTGCAAGCGATCGCAAAGGAAAAGGGATGTGACTCTACGATCGGTCTTGGTGGCGGTAAAGCCATTGATGCGGCAAAATGTGTAGCAGAAGGCGAAGCACTGATCATCTGTCCAACGATTGCGGCAACAGACGCACCGACAAGTCACTCGGCTGTATTGTACACACCGGACGGTTCTTTCGATGACTATGCTTACTTCAAACAAAGCCCAAGTGTGGTTCTCGTTGATACAACGGTAATTGCTAATGCACCAACCCGTTTCCTCGTATCCGGTATGGGAGATGCGCTCTCTACATACTTCGAAGCAAGAGCAACAGCGAAATCTTATTCCCGTGTAAACGCAAGTCTGCCAATGGGTTCCCGCGAAGGGTATACCCCATCTGCAGTAGGTACCAATGCGGCACTTGCACTGGCAAAACTGTGTTATGAAATGCTGCTGACTGACGGTGCAAAAGCAAAAGTAGCAAGTGACAGTAACGTCGTGACACAAGCGCTGGAAAACATCGTTGAGACCAACATTCTGTTGTCAGGTCTTGGATTCGAAAGTGGAGGTCTGGCCGCAGCACATGCAATCCACAACGGTTTGACTGTTCTGGAAGGCACACATCATTTCTTCCACGGTGAAAAAGTATCATTCGGTACGATTGCACAACTTGTACTGGAAAATGCACCAACCGAAGAGCTGCATGAAGTCATGGACTTCTGTCTTGAAGTGGGACTGCCGATCAGCTTGGCGGATATCGGTGTAGACACGATTAGTCAGGAAGAGTTGTTGAAAGTGGCAGAGATCGCTTGTATTCCGGAAGAATCCATTCACGCGATGCCATTCCCAATCACCGTTCCTGAAGTGGCTGCTGCCATTGCAGCGGCTGATCGCATGGGCCGTGAGTACAAAGCAGCTCGCAGGGAGGTAAAATAATGAAGAAAATTATTAACCAGGCCGAACATGTTGTTATGGAAATGTGCAACGGGATTGCGCTTGCCCACCCGGAGCTTGAATTTCTGAAAAAATATAAAGTCATCAAACGCAGAGAGGTTCAGGCCGATAAAGTCAGCCTGATCAGTGGCGGAGGCAGCGGACATGAACCGGCTCACGCTGGTTATGTGGGTAAAGGCATGCTGGATGCAGCGGTGTGTGGAGATGTATTCGCATCTCCTTCCCAAATCCAGGTGTATCAAGCGATCAAGGCAACAGCCAGCAACAAGGGTACACTCCTGATCATCAAGAACTACAGCGGCGACATGATGAATTTCAAGAATGCAGCACATCTGGCTGAAGAAGATGGCATCAACGTACAGTATGTACGTGTTGAGGATGACATCGCTGTACAAGACAGTTTGTATACCGTTGGGCGTCGCGGCGTTGCCGGAACTGTACTGGTTCACAAGATCGCCGGAGCAGCAGCCGAAGAAGGCCGCAGTCTGGCAGATGTGAAATCCGTTGCCGAGAAAGCAGCTCAGAACGTGCGCAGTATTGGTTTTGGATTCACATCCTGTACCGTACCCGCCAAAGGCACGCCTACATTCGAAATTGCTGAAGATGAGATGGAATTCGGCGTAGGGATTCATGGTGAGCCAGGGATTCGCCGGGAGAAAATCGTATCGGCTGATGAATTGGCAGGACGTATGGTCGAAGCATTGCTCGCAGACATGAAGTTGGATAAGGATGCATCCGCTGAGATTGCGGTGCTCGTGAATGGTTTTGGTGCAACGCCACTACAAGAACTGTACCTGCTCAACAATTCCGTTCAGCGTGAGCTTGCTGGACATGCAGGTCTGAAGGTCGCTACTACGTTTGTTGGCAACTACATGACAAGTATCGATATGGCGGGTGCATCGGTTACGATCCTGAAATTGGATGAGGAACTAAAAACGCTGTTGTTCAAGGAAAGTGATACACCTGCATTTAAAGTATCCGGCCCTCCAGCAGCACAAGTGGCGTATTCCGAAGCGCTGGAAGCTGTTGTGGGTGAAGACGCTCCCGTATCTTACGAAGTGGAGACGGATGCATCAGCTGCGGTCATCGAAGGCAATCAATTTTCACTGGACAATGTCGTCTATCTGATCGATAAAATGGGTGAGATCATCATCAAGAATGAAGTACCATTCTGTGAATTGGATTCCCATGCCGGTGATGGCGATTTCGGTATGAGTGTTGCAAAAGGCTTCCGCCAGTTGAAACGCGAATGGAATCACATCATTAACGAAGATAAAAAAGACATCGGATCATTCCTCGATGCATGTTCCTTGGTCATCATGGAATATTGTGGCGGCGCATCCGGCCCAATCTGGGGTTCGGCATTCCGTGCGGCTGGCAAAGCAGTAGGGGATAAACAGCAATTAAACGTTGCTGAATTCGCCGAGATGATCCATGCAGCGGTGCAAGGGATTCAGTCTACAGGAGAACGTTCCTTCGGACGTGGCGCCGTTGTAGGTGATAAAACCTTGATCGATGCACTCGTTCCGTGTGCCGATTCCTGGACTCAAAGTGCGGAGTCTGGCGATGACTTCAAAACAGCATTTGCCAAAGGTGCAGCAGCAGCCGTTGAAGGTGCGAAGAAAACGGAAGACATCGTGGCACGTATGGGACGTGCAGGTGCCGTCGGCGATCGTAGTCTGGGCTACCCTGACGCTGGCGCATATGCGTTAGGTGTTATTTTCACAGAGCTGTCTGAGTCGATGAAATAAGGAAGCTTATCGTTCTAGATGAATTACTGATGTTTATTTTATATTATAATGTCGGTAACTTTTTAGTATTTTGTCGGTAGTTTTATTTTATGTTGTCAGCAAACACGCAAACTCCAATTATTCAATGAGTAATAAATAATTACGTAATGTTCTTTCAACAGAATGCAGTATCCACAGTGATACTGCATTTTCTGTTGTATAATGTGCTTTATGTATTTTGTTAACATGGTACCAGCTATAAAACAAATAACATATTGCAACAGTGATACTTGTTTGTTACAAAAGTGATCTGCGTTAAAGGATGCCCTGATGGGTACAGGCTCTATTAGTGGTGTATCAGATTGTGGCGTGCTGGAATTAAGTAAATGAAGAGGGATTTGCTGCGCTGGAACAGAGTGTCACCCAATCTTAATCTTTATTGTATTAAATTTAGATGGGACCTTCTATTATTATACAAATTTCAAACTACTATTATACTTAAAAGAGAATACATAATGTGAATAAAATGGAAACATATGCTTTTGGATAAAGGAACAATACTTGTGCTGCTGCGATCCATGCTGGGCGCAATGGATGTGAAGCTCACGGCAGCAACAGATGATACGATTACGGCCATGGTTAACGGAAAGACGATTACTTTGAAAAGCAACTTTCGCGCCGATCCGTATTGTTGGAGATGCTGTAGGTTGTTATGAAATTGATTGGGATGCTGCGACGCGCATGGTATTGCTGGTTTCCAAAGGTGGGGAAACGGAAACCGTTCAAACGGGCGGACGCGGCGCAACAGAAAATGTTCTAGATATGGGACATACCAGGAATGGTACTACACTGAAAAGATCACACCTCCAACGAGACGTATACGCGAGTGGGAGACATTTTGAAGAAAAATAGATTGGAAGCGAATAACCTAAATACTTTTGAGAGTATGTTGGCCAGCCTGAAATTTATGAAAGTAGATATGATGTTTCTGCTGCAAGCCGGACGGAAGTCGTTATCGGCCACTGGAACAGCCGCTTCGCTCTTAAAGGTGAAGATTGCTCTCCCTGTTCGGAAGACGAATCGTAAGTGGGAGAACGTTGCAAATTATTCCTTGAAGAATATCCGATTCTCATCTATTTTGCTACATGCCTGATCAGATTTGATTTGTGCTGCTCACTAATGCCCCTTCAAAAACGAGAGAAAAATCAATCAAGCTAACTTAATACCATATTTGAAAGACAACAAAATAATATGATTATTTATCATAATGTCATTATTACTAATTAAGTAATAGAAACTTTATTTAGGAAATCAAATGATAAGTTTAAGTTTGTATTTGAAAAAAGTATTTATTTGGGATATATTATACTTTGTATTTATTTGCATCATTCTTTGGAAGGAGTATTTAAGTGTCAAACGATATTTTTCTTTCGCCTGAAAATCTACGAGAAATGAGAGTCGCAGTTGGTATAACCGTCCCTACTGTGCCTGAGGCTCATATTGTTAATCCACTAGTTTTTATGACAAAGAATGGTGGAGAGTTGGCAATTATGGATAAAAAACTTGCTCATAGTTTACTGGAAGTCATGGTTATTGAAAACAGTAAGAAAGAGAAGAGGACAATAAATCAACTTTCAGGAGAGGAAAATCTTCTATATTTTGATTTATTATCATCATTCATTGACTTTATTCATGAAGAAGAGGTCATTGAAAAATATGATCTAAACGATACAACAGCAAGAATTGTATTTAATCATGACCCCTGGACACTAGATCGCGATGGATTGCAACCTGTTAAACGATTTCATACCCATTTTTACATTGTAAATAACCAAGTTGAAGATCAGATACAAAAGAATTCTACCGTTTATGGAGAGTTAAAAGATAAATATGAAAGAAGGAGAATTGTAGATCCTTTTAGTTTTCTAGGAGCGAGTATTTTATTTGATATACATAGTAACTTACTGAAGACAACTGATCTTTGTATTCAAGTTACGGAACCTGATCCTGAACAAACCATTGAAAAAGGACTGCCATTGGGGTTAAATGTAAAACTTTCTACTATAGGTGCTACAACAGACAAAGCAAGTTTGAGGAAGTACATAGTTAACTTGAATGCACTTATTGACCATTCGTATAACGAACTCTATCTGGCAATAACAGGTGAAACTTCGCCAGCGAAACTATTAAAGCGTCATGGTGTATTGAACAAAAAGACCGTTTTAGAAAACTTATCTAGAATAAGTTGGTTATCGGCAAAGAGTTTTCAGGGTCTCGAAGAAGCGATTATGAAACTAAGACCAGCTTCAGATAAGTTGTTTATGAGGAAGCACCACCTCGATATGCTCATTTCTCATAACATATTAAATGGATTAGCGTATACTTTCTCTATTAGTAAATTAATATCTTCTGATCGCTCAAAAAGTGACATTCTTGATATAAATATATCCATTAGATTATTTGGAGATACAGGTGGAGCAGGTATGTTTGGTTACTCTGGTAAGAGCGCCATTGTATTAAAACGCGGAGATGGGGTTTATAGCAGGATAGAATTGGCTAAGAGGCATAACTTTCAAAAAGATTTTCAAACGTATTTAATAAAGCAGCTGAATTCTAATTATGCTTATAAGAGTATGAAGTCTGCACAAGCAAACAGACTATTGAATCCCTATTATAATAATAAAGTAAAGGCAAGTTCCGAAATATCCCAAGAATTAATTCTAAAAATCATTAACCATCATAGAAATAAATGATTTTTATGCGATGAATTGTAACATGAAGTACCCCACCTAATTGCAAGGGTATACAAATATTAATTAAATGAATTGAAAGCAGTTGTAGGATTTTTCAGGTTACTCAAAATAACATATTTCTTATGAAATTTTTATCAAAGATTCCTGATCTATTTTTGAAAACGTAATCAATGAACTATAGAATTGAACAGGTTTCCGAAATTTTTGTTGAGAAAGATAAATTAAATAATTTCTTGAAGAGGAGCGATTTTGATGGGTAATAATGAAACTGTTTTAGGTAAATTGGAAGTAGTATTAGGGAATCTATTAAATACTCAAGAAAAAATTATGGCGGAAGAGAGTCTATCAAAATGGGGACTCGATTCCTTAAAGACGATAGAACTCATCGTTATCTTAGAGAATGAATTTGATATTGTTTTTGATAATAATGATCTGTTGCTTGATAATTTTGGAACCATCAATACTATAGTTTCATTATTAACAAGAGTAAGATCAAGTTGATAATTTGCGGATGTAATTTGGAGGTAGAAGCTATGAATGATGTAAAATTGCCAATGATAAGACCTTCTGTACATGGCTACCTATGTAACGCCTATCCACTCTCAATTGTAATGCAGCACAGTCAATCTGAAGCTTGGTTTTACAGCAATTATATTCAATTGATTTGTGCTGGGAACTTTCCAGAAGGTAAATTCTTTTCGTTTTATACATCTAACTTGCCTTGGTACGATTTCTTTATGAGTTGTCCTCTCATTAATTATCAGAAAATTAATCAACGCTTTGTGGAAAAATATATAGGTGGGATTATAGGCTTTATTTGTGATTCTATTGATCAAAATCAATATGTTCATTTGTATGTAGATGAAAGTTATATAGCACACAAAAAGGCGTATAAAAATAATGCTTTGCCTCATGAGATGCTGATTTTTGGGTATAACAAAGAGACAATGAAATTTCATGTGTCAGGATATAATTCAAATGTCATATTTGGAGAATACGAGGTAGACTTTGAAGAATTTCTATTAGCTTTCAACAATTGTGATAAAACTAAAAATAGAGAATATTTATGTTTATTGTCTTATAACGAGGAGCATAACTACCACTTTGATCTAAACTTAGTTATTAGATCTTTAAAAGAACTTAGATTTAGTCTTAATTCATCCTATCATTATCGTTCGATGAGCACTCCTTCCAATTGGATATTTGGATTATCAATTTATGATCATATTATTAAATATCTAAATAATCAAATTAGTGTATTAAAGGAAAAGATCGATTTCCGAATCTTTCATACAATGTGGGAGCATAAGAGTGTGATGCTATCTAGATTAGATTATCTGAAAAAACATCATTATTTAGAAGATGATGACGAGCTTATAAAAATTTATTCTGAAATTAAATCGGATTCATTAATTTTAAGAAACATGGCTATGATGTACAACATAAATGAAAACCCCACTATTATAACTTTTATAATAGAAAAAATGACAATGATTAAAAGTGTAGAAGAGGATGCATTAAGTCACTTGATTTCACAGTTGGAAAGCGTGGAGATTAACGAGAAACTTCTGAGTCATTATTATCTATAATGTAAACGGGAGTATTGCCGAACAACAGGACAAGATATAAAGAAATGAGGTGCGGTATGAGTTATAGACAACTAGGTAAAACCGATCTTAAAGTAAAAAGAGTTGGATTTGGCGGTGCCGAAATTGGTTTTGAGAATAAAAGTGTAGATGAAGTGAGAGACTTACTTAATAGTGCTCTGGATGATGGTTTGAACGTTATCGATACAGCAGAATGTTATTTATCAAGCGAGGCTTTAATAGGGGAGGCGATCTCACACAGGAGGGAAGAATACTATCTATTTACGAAGTGTGGGCATAAGAGCGGTTTGGATTATCCTGATTGGAGTTCAGAATTAATTAACCAAAGTGTATACAGAAGTCTTAACAATTTAAGAACGGATTATATTGATATATTGCATCTACATGGCTGTCCTAGAGATGTAATGGAGCAGACGAATATTATAGATTCATTGATAAAGATCAAAGAGTCTGGTGCGTGCAGATACATTGGTTACAGTGGTGATGGGGAAGATGCACTTTATGCAATACAGAGCGGAGTATTTGATACATTGCAAACTACGATTAATATTGCCGATCAGGAATCTGTTTCTTTCTTATTGCCTGCAGTTGAAGAACGGAATATTGGATTAATTGCCAAGAGACCAATAGCCAATGTTGCATGGATTAAAGGTGAAAATGAACATAAAAAATATCTGCAGATGTTAGATATGTCATCTAAGTTAGGTAAGAAACTAAATATTCCTCCGAAGGCAGTAGTCACATATTACGATAGATTAAACAAACTAAACTATGACTTTAGTCATCTTATGAAGCATGAAGTGGAATTATCCAATATAGCGCTTCGTTTCACGCTATCAATTCCGGCTGTTGATATTGCTATTATCGGAACCACTAATCCATCAAGATGGAAGGAAAATGAGGCATATCTACTAGAGGGGGCATTACCAGAAGAGATTTATCATTATATTAGAAACAGGTGGGAGGAGGTTGCAGATCCAACATGGAGAGCAATCAATTAATTAGCGCAAATGAAATTCAAGGATGGAGAAACAGTTTTGTTCAAGAGGGATTTGTACTTGTTAAAAATATTCTTGATGAAAAGACTATTTCTCAACTAAAGAATTCATTTATTAGACTCATGAGCAAAGTGGACGATGATCCTATAAGTTATAAAACGAGATACACTCTGAATTCACAGACTGACAAGGATACTTGGGGAGTAAACAACATTTTTGATTTTAACTTATATGAGGAGTCATTCGGTGAAATCTATAACGTCAATACAGTCATGCAAATCCTCACGTCAATATTGGGTGATGAATTAAGGTTTTGGGGAGCTCATGCGTTATGGGCGCCAAAGAAGAGCGATTATGAACTTAGGTGGCATCGAGATTATGGGGACAACTCGTATTATAACCCGACTGGGGAGTCGAACCATGTACAGTTTAACATTCCTCTAGTGAAAGATAGTTGTTTTATTGCAATTGCAGGCTCTCACAAAAGACAATTAACTGTCGAAGAGCAACAAGAAGTAGACAACGATGGAACGAAGTATTTTGATAATCAGGTAAGGCTTACATGTGAGCCAGGAGATATTTTGTTTATGAACGCTCATACTCTGCACAGGGGAAGTTGTAGCGCTGGAACAGAACGTATGACTCTCCATTACAGTATTCAAGCGAAAGATCAGAACTATGGAGGACATACTTCGTTTGGAGAGATGAGATTAGATGGATACTTAGATCGTATGAATCCAAATGTGAGAGTCCTTATGGAGAATCTGATTGAATGGGATAATAATCATAAACTAAGTGTCAAGGATGCAATTAATCAAATGAGAATAAAAAAGGAAATTGAGTTGTATAACTCTCGGAAAAAGAGCGGTCAATAAAGCGAAGGAATTAGTGTTTAAGATATAAAAGTTGAAAGAATAACTAAACCGAACAGGTAATAAAGGCCGGCTGTTCGGTTTTTTTTCTTTCAACTTACCCGGAAAACCAGGAAACAATGTAAGCGTCAACTCCGCACATCTAGAAAAGCGATGCGATTCAAGAGATCGTATGCGTAGCGAAATTTGTGCGCGAAGTAAATAGATGCGAGCTGTTTTTTTGAGTATTAATTTGCTTAATTCACAAAGGAACTTCCACACTTGATTTTACAAATATTTAAAATAAAAAAAGCATATATTGACATTTAATGCGCTTACATAATATAGTATTAGAGTTACTCAAAAGGAGGTCGTTACATGAAGAGAAAAATATTACCAATGGGTGACCCATTAATAAATACATATAACATATATGGAAGTATATTCTCAATTATTGCGGATGAGCAAAACATGCTGGATTGGGTTTATAACAATTTTATACAGATTCAGTATGTGCATGATTGGAATACGCTGTTCTTTGATAAGCATCACCAACTTTTGGATAATTGTCCATGGTTGGCTAAATACCGAATCCCTATAAATTTGGTTAATGAAAAATGGGACGAGAAAAAAGACTTCTTTATACAAACAATAGAAGAAGAATATTATATATATTGCTATGTCGACAGATTTTATTTACCTAGTTCAACTTCTTTCCATAAAGAACACAACTATCATGAGGTTTTAGTGTTTGGCTTTGATCTTGAAAAAAATGTATTTTATCTTGCAGACAACCTTGCGAATGGAAAGTATATAACTGTAGAGATAGATGTTACAGATTTTGTTGCTGCATTTGAAAACGTCTATTCTGATAATGACTTTTTTACGGGGATTCATATTATGAAAAAGCGAGCTGAGGACACTTCAATAGATGTTAAGCAGATTTTCAATTCCTTCCAAGATTTTATCGATTCTAGAAAAACCAACAATTTAGAATACAACGTGGATGTGGTTTACGGACAGGAGGCTTTGAATCAGGTTCGTCTTAACGTGATTGATCGAAAAGAGTCTAAAGTAAAACTTGATGTTAGAGCATTCCATCTACTTTGGGAACATAAAAAACTTATGTCTTTGCGATTAGAATTCTTATACCAGAAAAATCTTATCAGGGAACATTCATATGTAGAGGAATATAAAAAAATTGAAAAAGAAATGTTACTAATAAGAAATAATGCATTGAAATATAATTTGGTAAAGGATACAAAAATACTAGACTGGATTGATTCCAAGTTATTTAGCAGTACCGAAACTGAAAAAGAGATTCTTGAAGCTATAGTTGGAAGGGCCGAACGATAAAGAACCTAGTCTTTTTGTCATTAAAAGATAGAATGAAGATTTCTACAAAAACTAATATGCCAAGTTTCACTGCTGTTCATCTAACAACACCATTAGCATTTTTTAAAACAAGCGTTAATCGTACAGTTTATGAACGGACTAAAAGGTTGTCGGAATCTGATTTTAATAACTATTTTTTGAGAACATTGAATGATATGGAGTTGAAGTTTCGAGAGATTCATCATGTATTTACTGGAAATAAGGAGGATTTTCCTTTAAATCAGAGGCCAGCTCCATTTACAGAGTTGCAGAAGTAATAAGACCAACAAGTAAATCGTATTCAGAAGTCAAATAAACATCAAAAATTATTACTTCATCATACGAAGTTAAATGGTCTTGCTTACTTTTTCGCTTAATACAGACATAAGTATTAATAATTTTAATTCCATGAGACTAAACTTCTCGTTCAGACAGTTTGGAGGAGTGGGGGCTGGATTTCAAAGATCATAGTTTCAATCTAGCCTACAAAAATGGTTATTAGTTGATCTAAATAATTTCTATTAAACCACTCTGAAAAATGCTGCATCAGTAAATAAGCTACTTAACCCTTACTGTGAAAAAATTTGAATTAGATAAAAAACATCAAGAAAGCTTGTGGCGCTTCTTGCTCAAATAAAAGTGAAAACAAGAATTTTTAAACTATGGAGGGTAATTTAAGTGGAAATTTATGCCCAAACTCCGCATAGCCAAAGCACAGATAATTTTGAAGATTATATCTCTAGACTAACTACATTGGCAGAAAAGTATGGTTACAGAGGCGTTCTGGTTACTTACTCTACGACAAGCCTAAACCCTTGGATAATAATAAATTTCATAATAAATTCCTCGAAAGACATTGAGTTACTTATTGCTGTTCAGCCTGAAACACTTCCAGCCAGTACATTAGCTAATTTAATCCAAAGTGTAGAGGTTCTCTATAAGAGAAAAGTTGCAATAAATGTAATTCATGGAACTGCCAAAAGATTAGAAGAGAATATTGAAGTTGTTAAACAAACGAATAGATATGCCTGGCTCAAAGATTATATTAATAGTATAAAAGAAAATTTGTATAATAACCAACCGTCCTATGACTTTTCTAATTTTCAAAATCATTCATTTAAAACTGAACGAATTACAGCTGAATTTTTTATTTCAGGAACCTCACTGGATGGATTTAAGACGACTACAGAAGCTGCTGCTGATGCATATCTAACGATTCCAAAGCCTATTGATCTCTTTAAAAATGAATATAAAAATTTAGTTATAAGTTCTATGGGGGTATGCTTTGGTATTATTGCTCGTTCTACCAGTCAAGAAGCTTGGGAAATTGCTCGCTCACTCTATCCAACTAACAGGAAGAACGAAGTAGAACTTTTAATGAAAAAGAATTCTAAAATGAATTCGGTAAGTTTTTTAGCAGATTTAGCATTAGAACATGAAGTTTATGACAAAGTATACTGGCTTGGTGTGTTTAAGAGTGGAAAGAATATTTATCCTTATTTGGTAGGAGACTATGATGAAGTAGCATGTTACTTGAATGAGTATAAAAAATTAGGCGTGAATAAAATAATTCTAAATACCCCATTCACTGAAGAGGAATTTATTCATCGAAATGAGGTCTTTGAAAAATTAAAAAAACTGTAAAGGAGAGCATATTGGATGGACATAATACAAGTAGAAAATGTAAGTAAGTCATATTTAAGAAAAGATCAACGGGAGGGGACTTTAGGAGGGTTAAAAGACCTTTTTAAACCGGTTTGGGTACAAAAAGATGCTGTTAAAAATATAAATTTTTCGATTAAATTGGGAGATTCAGTTGGATATATTGGATCAAATGGATCTGGAAAATCAACTACAATTAAAATGCTCACAGGTATTTTAACTCCTACTGAAGGCAGAGTACTCGTCAACGGACTTGAACCCTATAAAGATAGGATGAAAAATGCAAAAAATATAGGTGTTGTATTTGGTCAGCGTACTCAACTATGGTGGGATTTAGCCATCCGTGAGTCATTTGAACTCTTTAAACATATATATAGGGTTCCTGATAATGTATTTAAACTGAATAAAGAAAAAATGATTGAATTATTGAGACTGGATGAATTTTATTCAACTCCAGTAAGACAATTAAGCTTGGGACAGAGAATGAGAGCTGAGGTAGCCGCTGCCTTTCTACATAGTCCTTCAATAGTTTTTTTAGACGAGCCAACTATTGGGCTTGACGTAGTGGCCAAAGAACAGATAAGGAAATTTCTGAGAGAAATAAATAAAGAACATAAAACAACTATTATACTAACTACGCATGACATGGATGATATTGAGCAGGTGTGTGAAAGATTGCTTTTAATCAATTCAGGAGAACTAATTTATGACGGTTTTGTCAGGGGATTTATGGATGATTTTGGGAATGAGCGAGTTATTACTGTTCATTTTGAAGAGCCTATACAAAATATTTATACTCCATTTGGTACAGTTCATTCTCAAGCTGGAAACATAGTGAAAATTTTATTTGAAAAATCAGCAGTATCAGCACCAAAAATTCTGCAGGATTTATCCGCAAGGTACCCTGTAATTGATTTTCAATTAGAAGAACCTAAGATTGAACATTTAGTAAGACAAGTTTATGAAATTAGGAGTTGAAGAGATGAGGGAGATTTCAAAATCAGTAAAAAGTAATTTGATAATCGCCCGGCAAACTTTTTTGAATTCTATGGTCTTTAGAACAAACTATATTATTGATATTGTTGTAGACTTAATTTTTGTTTTATTGAGCATAATGCTTTGGACAACAATTTTCAAAGATAATCCTTCTCAGAATATCACTAGTCTAGCAACTTTAATTACTTATGTAGGGCTGACCAAAATTGTAGCACAGATCGATATGAAATTCGTTTGGGATATCCAGAGCAGAATTTTGAGCGGCGAAATAGCTATAGAATTGGTTAGACCCATTAAATTAAGGACGTACCTGTTTGCACAGGAACTGGGAAGGTATTTTAACAATCTGTTAATTAAAACGATTCCACTTTATGTGTTGATCTATTTCTTGTTTGGGATAGATCTGCCAAAAAGTTTTAGTGCGGTTTTATTATTTATTCTTAGTATCTTTCTTTCATATATTCTACTATTCAATCTCAACTATATAACTGCATTGGCTGCATTCTGGATCACTAAATTATTTAGTTTAAGTGTCTTTAAAGACCAGACCATTCGTTTGCTTTCAGGGGCGATTGTTCCATTATGGTTTTTCCCGGATTGGCTTTTTTCAATAACTAAGTATCTTCCGTTTGCGGGGATTGTTTTTTTACCATTGAATATTTATCTGGGGAAAGTTTCTACTACCGAAACCATTGAGGCATTTATGTTGCAAATCATTTGGATTCTGATTACTACATTTATCGGAAGTATGATGTGGAAAAAGATAGTTAGCAATTTAGCTATAAATGGAGGATGAGATGAGCGGGTTAAGATTATACATTAGATCAATGATCTTACAGGTAAGGTCTAGCCAACAGTACAGATTTAATTATTTTCTAACCATATTTACTGTTGTATTCCATTATGCAGTTCAACTTTTTGCCATTTGGCTTACTTTAAGTCACTATGATAACATCCGCGGATGGAATATATATGAGATAAGTTTCATTTATATGTTCTTTGTATTGTCTTATGGGATAATGATTACCTTTTTTGCAGGGTTCAGAGATTTTTCAGTTTTCGTCCGTAACGGAGATTTTGACATTCTCTTGGTTCGTCCACACAGTACATTATTTCAAGTATTATGTGGCAGATTAGAACTTACATCAATTGCTCAGATAGCAAGTGGAATCGTATTATTTGTTTGGTGCAATTATCATTTGCATATTGAGTGGAGTTTAAAGAATATCTTTTTATTGATTCAAGGTATAGTTGGTGCTTCTATTATACAAGCATCTTTATTGCTTTTTTGGTCTTCTTTAAGTTTTTGGATTGTTGATACTAGTGCTTTAGTGCGTTTTGGTTGGACACTAAATTCTAATTATCTTACTTATCCTATAGAGGTATTTAACAAAACGGCGAAATGGATATTCACTGTATTCCCTATAGCATTTATAAGTTATTACCCAGCAAATGCAATTCTAAATAAAGATGAGAACGGATTCGGATTTATTGGTCAATTTACAATATTACCATCAATTTTATTTTTTGCCCTAGTATTCTTGTTTTGGTTGTATTCTATACGTCATTACAATAGTACAGGGAATTGAAAAGGAGAGAATCATGATTAGTAATCAATCTAAACAATTATTTACATTGTTATATGAAAAAAATATCAATAATTTGAATGCTTTCTACTCTGGTTTAGAATTCCAAATCTCTTATTCGGACTTTTTTGAGTCAGTAAATGAAACAATGAGCACATTAAAAGAAAAGAGAATACAAGAGGGGGATGTAGTGGCGCTTCAAATCCCTAGCTCCCTTTCGTTTATCAAACTTATATTCGCAATATGGGGAGTTGGGGCTAGCGTTCTCATTGTAGACGCCAGGATAAAAGATAAAGAGAGGGCGAATTTATTTGATGAAATTCGACCAAATTCACACATATATGCAGTAGGGACTAACTTCTTGACTTTCGAACATGAATTTAACGTCATGTTTGATACTATTAGTGATACGAATCATAATGAATGGCCTCCCTTGATATTATCTACATCAGGATCTACTGGTAAACCTAAAATTATTGGGAGGTCTTTTGATTCCATAAAAGAAGAATTGATACGTTATACTGCTCCTTCCATTAGTGTGAGAAAAGATGATGTAGTTATGATACTTTCGCCTATTACTTTTTCTTTTGGATTAATGAGTGGGTTATTACCTTCCATATTTACTGGTGCAAAGATAGTGTTAACTTCTTACAAAACCAGAGAAATTGTTGAAAATATCAAAATTCATAAAGTATCTATTGTATATGGGGTGCCTTATCATTTTTCACTAATTGAATCGACCATAAACTATAGTGATGTGATTTTTGTGAAGAAAATAAGAATGGCTATATCAGCTGGAGAAACTCTATCAAACATTACAAAAGAAAAGTTTCATGAGAAGTTTGGTGTTAACATAGGTCAACTCTATGGTATGTCTGAAGCTGGAGTAATTGCAGTAGATTTTTTAGGTGAAGACATTTCTAGTGTTGGTAAACCACTGCTCCCAATAAAAATAGTAGATAATGCAATAATGGTCAAATTGAAGGAAAATCCTTATTTAACAAGTGTAGAAACCGGGGTTTTTACTGACTGTTGGCTAAAAACCGGTGATGTGGGAGAAATAAATGAGCACTCAGGTCTACTTTTCCTTAAAGGAAGATCAGATTCATTGATAATTAAGGGAGGGATAAAATACTATTTGATTGATATCGAAAATCAAATTAAAACTATTAATGGAGTGGAAGAAGTTTTAGTTATGATAAATCCTGACCAGAAGATCACAGCATATATTGCCAAAACCCAAGATGGAAATAACTTAAATATACTAAGTGGCTGTAAATTAGAAATTGCAGATTATAAGTTACCGAACAAACTAGTCTTCATTTCTAATTTTCCGAGAACACTAAGCGGGAAAATAGATAAGAAAAGCTTGTTTAATATCTCTGATGCAGAAGTCATTAATCTTTAGGAGGATGTTTTATCATGCTTAACAATATCAAAATTAACCTATTTGAATATCCGAATTTCACACAATTTTATATTACATTAGATTTAAATCATGCACTTAATGAATCAATGGTTCATGAAGAATACTCAAATTTGAATAAGTATTTAACGGAGAATGGTATCCAGGTAGTTTACGAAAAATGTTTTGGACAGTTATCTTTCAAGGACAAAGTGCTTGATATTAAAAGAAGCGTAGAAAGAGAAAAATTTCCCCAGTGGCCTTTGTCCTACATAGAAGGAAATCCTGCCCTTAACTCTTTTATGTCCAGTATAACTATCATGGGGATACGTAGTCTCAATAAAGAAGTTAAAATTGAGTATATTGAGTTTGAAGACCGTATAATTGGGACAAAAATGATAGATTTAAACGAAGAATATTTATATCTAATGGGGTTAGCATCTGATGCAAGGTATGGAACGAATGAATTTAATGTAATGTTTGAGCAGTTAAAAGGTATATTAAATATTTCTCAATTTTCAGAAGGTGACATAGTAAGGACTTGGATCTACTTAAATGATATTAAAGATAATTATGTTAATTTTAATGAAGCACGCAGGATTTTCTTTGAACAAAGTAACATAGATTACAGTTCATCTTCTAATGTACTACCGGCAAGTACATGTATACATGGTATAACAGATAATAGGTCAACTGCTATGATTGATGTAATGTGCATTAAGAAAATGAGCACATATGCTAAAATTGATAGAATATACACACCACTTTTAAATGAGGCAGAAGGTGATAGCTACTTGTTCAAACCCACTTTCTCCCGAGCCTTAAGTATTGACTCAGATAATCATATTGAAATCCAACTTTCAGGTACGGCAAGCGTAGATCAAAACGGAGAGACTGTATTTAAAGATGACCCATATAAACAGATCCAAAAAACTTTAACAAATATTGAAAGTTTATTAAGTGTTCATGATCTTACATTTAAAGATTTTGTTCAATCGACGTGTTTCTTTAAATCGGAAGAATACTACATAATCTTCCAACAAGTAATGCAGGAAATGAACATACCTCATTTTAGCAGCACCTTCGTGATAGGAGACATATGCAGACAGGATTTATTGTGTGAAATCGATGGAGTGATCAAAAAGAATAAAAAACAAGAAAGAATTGATGAAATTCAAAATGGATATAGTAATGAAGTAACGGATATAATTAGAAAACTTCTTCAAACCCATGAAGAAATTTCACTAGAGGAGAATTTAAGATCAAAAGGGATGGATTCGTTAAAGACAATTGAATTAATAGTTAACTTAGAAAGCACCTTTGACATTAATTTTAATAATGATGAACTTTTACTAGAGAATTTTGAGTCGATACGTTTGATTTGTGATTTGATAAACATTAAAAAATAAAAATTGTTCAGATCCAACAGCATTTTTTTCTTTATATAG
>NZ_JCAXEL010000026.1:0-94565 GCF_059759055.1 Paenibacillus sp. GQ49 | reverse complement strand
GTTGTTCTAAGGCGTCCCCGTTTGGATGTAACAGGTTCTAAACTCATTCCCTGTTTCGTTTTCGCTGCCCATACTTGTACCTGAGATTTATTTTGAATACCCAAACATTTCGCAACTTCACGTATACTCATGTGTTCCTCGTTGACCAGCCGGGCCGCCTCCAATTTCAATTCTAAGGAGTACCGCCGGAAAGTTTGTCCTTTTTTAGCCATGAAAAAATCCCCTTCGTTTGGCAAGATTAAGTCCATCTTAACAGATGTCTTTTTTCTCTTGTCTACTAAAAGGGGATAATACCAAAGCGCTGGCTTTTCATTAGAAATCGTTTATTTATCTTTTAGGAATGACGGTGTACCATAGTTTGCCTTTCGCTGGTAAACAACGGTCACTTCGCGATCAGGACCACCATCTGACGAAGGAGCCATGAGTTTCACTTTCGGGAGGTCGCCAACTTGCTGTTGTTTATTAAACTCTTCATTCGTTTTACTCATTTTAATCCCCCATAGAGATCATTTAATGTGGTGATTGGTTCTTGATTTTCTTCTTCTAAAGTAGCAAACTCTTCAATCGAAACTTCGTCCTGACCTCGGATATGAAGAGTGACAATTTACCCAAAGGATAACACAATTCATATGCAAATGACACTCTGCCATAATGATTGAATGGCTTACTTAAGACAAAAAAACCGCCCCTTCAACTTCAAAGGTCGGTTTACCCAATTGGGAGAAGAAAATAATGGTTTTAACTGTATTATATCCACTCGATGTGGTTATATACCGTATTCTGCTTGAACTCTATGTTCATGTAGGCAATTCAGTAATATCAACGTTCATATGTTCAGTAAGCATTAAGGTTATTCGAATGTTACGTTTCCATGTCGAAACTACCTATGGAGGATATGGAAATCTATCAGGCCAATTATGATAAACTGATTCCCCTGTTTTCCGAGCTTGCAGAGCTTGGCGAAAAGGATGGGTCCTTGCGGATGGACAGCAATACTCGTGAAACCATTATTACCATGATTAGTGTTTTGGGAACTTTTCCAAAAAGATGGCGATGTTGAACGGCATCGATGCATTCCAGACCCATGTGAATGAAGATCAGCAGTTTAACTTCCTAAAAAAACTCTTTCTTGATCATTTGAGAGTCTGAACAAGGGGCCCGACTGCAGGATAAAACTGATTGCCAGACTATGAGGACCACTGTGAGAGCATATGGAGCAGCCTCCTTCGATGATGTGTACAGTGCGAATAGAGGTTTCCTTCAGGATGAACTGACGCATCCACTCTGCGGTTTCCTCCTCTAGCGTCTGCGCAATAATAATCTGGTCGTGATCAATACGATGAATGTGGCTCAAGATATCCTGTAAAAGTTTCTTTACAATTCTCTCCTTGCTTCCCCTATACTTCACACCGGAAAGCACCTTTCCGTGGCTCACATATAAAACGGGACGAATTCGGAGTATACTTCCGATCATGTTTTGAATGCTGCTGACTCTCCCCCCTTTATGAAGATAATCGAGATTATCAACGAGTATATTTAACTGGATTTCATGCCTTACTTTGTCAAGCCTTTCGGCGATCGCAAGGGCACTTTTTCCATCCGAAGCCATTTGCGCCGCCAAGAGTACACTCATGGCTGTTCCTGCCGTTACATTCAGCGAATCTACAACCGTTATCCGCCCTGCGGGGAACTCTCTCGCCGCCGCCAAGGCGTTCTGATACGTCGATGATAGATGAGAGGACATGCTGATATACAGTACATCCTCTCCGTCTTCGATGGCTGGACGGAACGCTTGAATGAAATCAGCAGGCGGGGGTGCGGACGTCTTTGGCAAATGGCCGTATATCTCAACCAAGTTGTACATCTCTTTTGCATTGATTTCTTTTCGATCAACATAGGAATTTTCCTGAAAAACAATATATAAAGGTACCATTCCGATGTTATATTTATTCATCCAATCTTGTGGAACATCCGAGATGCTATCTGCAAATATGCGTACTTTCGACATACTGCCCCTTCCCCCTAATCTGATTTCTCTTTACTCATCAAAGATGAACTTTCCGATTCTTCTTTCGAGGTGTGGACAGAATGAGTATCTTTCATCACGGATTCTCCCTCAACATCGATATTAGGAAGAATTCGGTCTAGCCACTTCGGCAAATACCAGGCGCTTCGTCCTAATAGGGTCATTACCGCCGGGACAAGTGTCATCCGAACGATGAATGCATCTACCAAAATACCAAAGGCAAGTGCCAGTCCCATGGATTTGATCATGGCATCTCCGGCAAAGATAAAGCTCGCAAAGACGGCGATCATAATCAAACCTGCGGCACTTACAACAGGACCACTGTAAGTAATACCACTTCGTATTGATTTCACAGCATCTCCAGTATGATTATAATCCTCTCTCATCCGGCTTACCAAAAATACTTCGTAGTCCATAGCAAGTCCGAACAGAATACCTGTAACCAGAATTGGCAGGAAGCTCAGCACCGGCCCTGGTTCGGGAATACCAAAGAAATTTGCCAGATATCCATCTTGAATGACCAAAACGATGACGCCCAGGGTTGATCCAAGGGTGAACAGGAATCCGAGTACGGCTTTGATTGGAACCAGAATGGATCGGAAAACCAGCGTGAGCAACACGAAGGCGAGACCCACAATCAGTATCGCAAATTTCGGCAATGCTTCGTCAAGTTTCTCCGAGATATCAATATTGACTGCCGTGCCGCCGGTAACCATAATTTCGACGTTATTATCTTTCATAACCTGTTCCGCTTCTGCACGAATAGTTTGGACCAATTCGGTCGTTTTGATATCATGAGGGCCTGTCTTCGGTAACACCGTGATGATTGCGGCTTTCCCGGAAGGACTCGGAATTAATGGATTGACACTAGCCACATCAGGCAGACCTTTGATATATGATGTTGCTTTGGCAATAACCGCTTGTGGATCTTCCGTTTTTTCTGTTCTAGCAACTACAACCAGTTGACCATTGAATCCTTCTCCAAAGCCTTCTGCAAGCAGGTCATACCCTCGACGCTCTGTTGTATCCGTGGATTTTAATCCGCTATCCGGCAGACCAAGTTGCATATGCAGGAATGGAATTGTACAAACAGTCAATAAAACGATGCACAGGATGGTAGTGAGCCAAGGTTTTCGTGTTACAATCTTGCCCCAACGATTCTCTGTTCCCTCTGTTTTTTTGCGACCAGACATTTTCCGCAACCATTTGTTCTCCCGTGCCGGACTAATTCGATCTCCTGCAACTGCCAATACGGCAGGAACAAAAATGACTGCGATTAAAACTGCTACGAATACACTTACAGCTGCCGCCAATCCCATCATAGTTATAAATGGAATCTGTACGACCGACAGACTAACCAGGGCGATAATAACGGTTATTCCTGCAAAGACGACCGAGCTCCCTGCTGTTGCATTGGCTTGGGCCATAGCTGTATTTCGCTCAAATCCTGCTGCCAGTTGTTGACGATACCTCGACATGATGAACAGAGCATAGTCGATCCCTACAGCCAAGCCCAGCATAACAGCCAGTGTAATGGAGAATGAAGCCATAGAAACTACATTTGAGCCAATGACGATAATCATCATTCCTATACCGAGTCCGACAACTGCGGTCAGGATCGGTAACCCTGCTGCAAGAAACGATGTGAATGTGAAAGCCAGGATCAAAAAGGCAATCAGAACCCCGATAATTTCAGAGGTCACTCCAATTTCAAGCTCCGAGAAGGCTACGCTCCCTACAAGTTCCGTCTGCATACCACGATCATTTAGGGATTTGACTACATCAAGAACATGTTCCTTAGAAGTCTCAGTCACTTCACTGGCAGGCTGACTGTATGTAACATCAGCATAGCCAATCTTTTTGTCTGCGCTAAGCGTACCAGCGTCATAAGGACTGACGATAGATGTGACCGATGAATCCGATTGAACCTCTTTTATTGCTTTTGCTATTAAATTCTTGTTCGAGTCCGATTCCAGTGTTCCCGTTTCAGACTTGAACACTAACCTGATCTGTCCACCATCACCGGAAGATGGGAACTCTTCATTCAATATTATTCCAGCCTGTTCCGATTTGGTTCCCGGAATGGTCATTTCTCCTGTGAAGGACGTTCCCAACCCAAGACCCAAGGCGGCCACAAGCAGTAGAAGCATCAATCCTCCTGCGATCACCATTTTCCTTTTTCTTACTGACCACTCACCGAGTCGAAATAATAATTTAGCCATATTTTTGACGTCTCCCTTCGTTGCTACAAATCTGGGCCATCTTGATGTTGGACAACCTCGTGAATTCATCTTATCTAAAAGTAAAAAAAAAAAAACGTACATGAGGGCATGCCCTTGATGTACGTTTGGGAAGCACCAATGGGCAGTTTATCGCTGACCATTGGTTTGGAATTTAGTTTCTAAATAAATAGTGTTACTATAAATGTAAAATGCCTCTTTCGACGGATACGGCAACGGCTTCCAAGCGGGAATCTACGCCCAGTTTGTTATATATATTAGTCAACTGAGCTTTGACGGTTCGTTCTGCCATTCCCATGTCAAAAGCAATCTCTTTGGTGCGAAGCCCCCGGGCCACTGCCTGAAGAATGATTAATTCCTTCTCAGTCAACGATAGTGCATTTTTCGATTTTACTTCAACCGAGGGTTTCTCCCGATATGCAAATACTCTGGCGGTTATTTCAGGCTGTAGCAATGTCTCCCCACGCAGAGCGGACTCAAGTGTACGGAATAGATTCTCTCTGCTTGTATCCTTCAGCAGATATCCTTTGGCCCCTAGTCCCAGCCCATTGATCATAAGCTCGTCCTCATTGTAAGTAGTCAAAATAATAACGGGAATCTGAATCTGTTTTTCGTTCATGATCTTCAATGTATCCAGTCCACTCAATCCTCCGGGCATATTCAGATCCATCAGAATAACGTCTGGTTTCAGCTCTTCCATCTGTTCCAAGGCTGCATTGCCTTCTTCTGCTTCTCCAACAACGTGGTAATTGTCATCGGTTCCCAGAATCAATTTCATCCCTTCGCGAACAACCCAATGATCATCTACAATCAGAACTTTATGTTTCATTATTTTTCCTCCCATACTATACAGGTACAGATAGCTCTATTGTTGTACCTTCATTGTTGCTCTCAATATGAATTTGCCCACCTACAAGCCTTGCTCGTTCATGGATGCCGATCAGACCATAATGTCCATTTTGTTTTCCGATTTCATCAATGTTAAAACCTCTCCCGTTATCCTTAATAACCATGTGAAATTGTCGCTGATTATCCCCAATTTTTATGGATACATTACTGGCCTGCGCATGACGTGCCACATTGGTCAGTGTTTCACTCAAAATATGCAATACATGCTCCATTTTGGCTCCGGACAGAACAGATTTTATATAAAACTCTAAATTTATGTTAACTCCTGTCGCTAGCCTGAAGCGTTGCAGCTGATCATGAATCGCTTCATTAAAGTTGACGGCAGGTGTAGCTCTGGTTCTTAGATCGTCAATCGCTTTTCTTGCATCGCCCAATGTCTGTCTCGCCTGAGCCATGGATGACAGAACAATCTCATGAGCTTTTTCGATGTTCCCTCGGCTAAGGTATGCGTTTACCGCTTCCAGCTGCATGATGAGTCCGGCTTGCCCCTGAGCCAATGTATCATGGAGATCCCTAGCCATTCGCTGACGCTCGTTGGCTAGCGTCAATTCTTCTACCTTTTGATGGGTCAGTTCCAGATCACGTAGAAATGTCTGTGTCCGAACCCTTGCGTTAACCTGGCGGTAGTAAAGTAGTGCATAAGCCATAACAACAACAATCATGAGTATAATCAATGGGATAAACAATATAAGTTCATCTACACCCTTTGTCCACAAGGTGACGAGACAAAAAAAGATATAAAGAACAAAGGCTACAAAAACCACTTTTTTGGTTTCAAAAAAAATCGCTACGGATTGCCCTATTAATACTGGAATCAAGCCAATTAGTATGACCGGAAGTCCGTCGGGCATCATGATCGAGCTTCCAAAAATAAGGTTTCCCTGAATACTCAGATACAGTGTTCTGGAACGGTTGATAACATCATTCACACACCAATAGAGATACATGTGAAGAACCATAATCATTATAAAAAATAAGGTAGGCACCAGTAACGGCAAAGACATAGTTTGTAACACAATTGTGACTATGGTCACCAGTACGATCCAGATGATAATGGGAAGACGTGAGGAAGTGATCTTATCATAATCATCATCCATACTTGATTGAAGGAAGCGGGGGTGGTTGGATATATTTTTCATGGAATCACCTCTCATCCAATCATTATATTACGATTTCTCATGGGTTATATGTACTTTAGTGCATGCCCTTTCGTACATTGAGATCTTGTTGTGTAATAATAGTATAAGAAAATCGTCCATAAGTCATTCTTATGGACGATTTTACCTTGTCTATTGCTTTTTAGTTCATCTACTTTACTATCGAACGGCCGCATTCAACCCAGCAAGAAGTTGTGAGAGTAACTCCTCTGTAAGTGCTCCCCCCGTAAATGGAATTAGAGCCCGCAGTGGTATGTAACGCAAGGATGCCTGAATCATCTCTGAAGAGACAGCATCTGAGTGGGCATTTCCTTGTGGAGCAAATCCCTGCAATTGTCCCAGTACAGCCATGGTTTTCGGGTTGGAGAGTAATTCTCCTAGGGCTGTGTTACGGTCATAGTAGTTCGCAAAGCTTCGTTTATCTAAAGTGAAGCTAACCGTCTTCTCTTCACCTGGCTCAAGAGAAACCTTGGCAAAACCTTTAAGTTCTTTTTCAGGTCGGTTGACGCTTGTTTGACGATCATGTACGTACAACTGTATCACTTCTTTACCCGAACATTGACCTGTATTTTTAATTTTTACTGTTACAGAGACTATATCTGTATCCTTGAAACATGTTTGGCTTACGTTCAGTTGTGAGTAGTCAAATTGGGTGTAACTCAAACCAAAACCAAAGGGAAACAAAGGTTCAATGTCTTTACAATCATAATAGCGATAGCCCACATAGATGCCTTCTCTATATTCGACGCGATCTCCATCACCAGGGAAGAAAAGTGATGATGGATTATGTTTTAAGGATTGTGGGAATGTCTCCGCCAGCTTCTCGCTGGGATTTGCTTCTCCGAATTACAGGTCAGCGATGGCTCCTCCTGCAGCCTGTCTACCCAAATATGCTTCTAGTGCAGCTTTCGCATCCTTGAGCCAAGGCATAACAATGGGTGAACCATTGCTGAGCACAACCACTACGTTAGGCTGGGCAGAGGAAACTGCTGTTATATGTTCCTATTGATTTGCCGGAATATAAATGTGATCGATCGTATCCCTCGGACTCGTAACGGTCAGGCAGACCGATGAACAACACTGCGACATCAGCTGCTCTTGCAGATTCAACTTCTTCAGCTACCATGGGCTGAGAAGATGATTGATCTACGTCGAAAGAAAGCCTCTCATCAATTGAAGAATGCTCATGAGCAAATTACTTCAAATGTCAGAACTTATATTCAGGAGCATCTTGCAGAGGGAATCTCGCTACAGATGATTGCAGACCATGTAGGTCTTCATCCTGTTTATCTATCCAAGGTATACAAAACAGTTACCAGAGAAACCATTGGCGATTATTTGTATAGTTTACGCATGAAGCGAGCTTCGTATCTCCTATTGAACTCCGACTTGAAGATTGCAGATGTCAGTAAGGAACTCGGGTTTTTGGCCCCTCCACATTTCATTAAGATTTTTAAAAAGCACTTTGGATGTACTCCACAAGAATTTCGTACCCGATAAAAAAGCTCATTGGTAATATCTACTCTTTAGTAGATAAGATAAAAAGACATCTTTTAAGATGGACTTAATCTTCCCTACTAAAGGGGATATTACTACCACGATGTGTTTGTTTCATTACCGGCTTTCTGCTACTGCAAAACTTCACAAATTCTCTTTAGACCTTCCTCTAAAATTGCCCTTGGACAAGCCAGATTAAGCCGAATATAACCATCAGCATTGGCTACGAACATACTTCCGCCTTCCAGTAGCACTCCTGCGTTGTTCGCAAAATATAAAGACATATTTTCTTCATCCGGAAGGTATGCACTGATATCCACCCATGCAAGATAAGTAGCCTCTGGGATACGGAATACAGCCTGAGGTAAATGGCTCGCTAAATATTGCTGGGTAAAAATAAAATTTTCATCCAAGTAGGTTTTTAATTGTCTCAGCCACTCATCACCATGTTGATAAGCTGCCTGTGTTGCAGCTATGCTTAGTGGATTTTCCATACTGTAGTGTCGTGCCTTCCACAACGCTCTGACTTCATCATTGGGAATGATGATATTGGATAGCATCATCCCTGCCATATTAAAAGTCTTGCTTGGAGCCATACAGGAGATGATCTTGTCTGTATTTGGAAAGATCTTTGCCAAAGGTGTATGAACCATATCATTTCTAAGCAAATCACAATGAATTTCATCTGAAATAATCATAACGTCATTTTCGAGACATATTTCGCCAAACTTACTCAGTTCTTCTGGTGTCCAAACACGTCCTGTGGGATTATGAGGATTGCAAAAAATACATAAGCTTACCTTTTCATCACGCACTTTTAATTCGATATCATCATAATCCATCGTATAGTATCCCTGTTGATTCACTAAATCAGAGGTCACCAGTTCCAGATGATTGAAGTCTACAGCATGCTTGAAATATGCGTATGATGGGGTAACAATTAAAACCTTTTCGTCTGGTTTACAAATGTACTCAATCAACTCATATAACGCGGGAATAATACCAGGTGAAGTGACCAAATGTTCTTTTTGAAAGCTCCAATCATAGTGATCTTGTGTCCATTGAACAACCGAAAGATAGTAGTCAGGATCAAATACTTTGGTATAGCCCAAAGTTCGTTTATCTAAACGATCTTTAACAGATTGAATGATTTCAGGTGGAGTCGCAAATTCCATATCAGCAACCCACATGCGAATAAATTCATCATCTTTAAAAGGGAACGTCATATCATTAGATGCCTTAAAAATGTATTCTTTAAAACCGTCTGTACTCATCGCATTAGTATTTTTTCGATCAATGATTTCATCAAAATCGTATTTCATCTGTTTTATCCACTCCTACTGCAAGACTTTTATCCTAGCATTTAAAAAAGTAGACATTATGCTATGTGTTTCTCGCATAATGTCAACGCTTCTTGTAAGAAAATCAAGTATCCAAGGTTTAACTATTAAGTGTGTACGTCGAAGTCACTTTAACGTTTCTTTCAATGGTGTTTTTCACAGGTGATCTTTCAATGGCTTTTGCTATCAACATTTGAACCTGTGCTTCATCTGCGTCACTGTCTACATTGAAACGAACATTTATTTCATCAAAGCCAGGATTTCCTTCTTTTAATCCGAAGAAAACATATGGATCTATTTCTCCCGTAACATCAACTTCCAGAGATTGTACTTTAATCCCCACACCACTAGCTGTTGCAATGAATCCAACACCTACACAACCGCCAAGCGCATAACAGAAGCTCAACTGGATTTGGCCCTTTTCCCGTTCCGGATAGCCATTCTGGTTCATCCATAGGTACCGGCTTATAGTCCCCAACCTCGGCTTCAGAGTAAAAGCCATCTTTCCATTTTACTGTAGAAGCAAAACTTGTAATCGCCTCTTCTGGATGTTTCTTATAATTTTCCACCAAGCTTCCAAGCATACTCACATTTACACCATTCAATTTACTCATGTTTAAGGTCCTCTATTATATATTTTACTTATTCGAATTTAATTAAATTTTTGCTTGTTCTTTATGACTTCTTAGGCGGGATCGCACACCCTTCATCCGTACATAATCCTTCACTAGTGGTTTCATCAGAAAGCATTTCAAACTTAGCTGCCGGATGCTCTTCTTCCCACACTTTCTCCAACACTTGAGAAAACGATTCTGTCGGCTGTGCCCCTGAAACTGCGTATTTTTGATTGAATATAAAGAACGGCACCCCGGTAATCCCAACTCGACGAGCCTCATCCTGATCTTTTCGTACTTGATCTGCATAGAGATCCTTCGTATTCAAGATTCCAAGGGCTTCTTCTCTCTCTAATCCAACGGCTTCTGCAATATCGGCCAAGGTATTATAATCTCCTACATCTCTTGATTCAGTGAAATGTGCGACAAGTAATTTTTCATTTAGCATTGTTTCTTTGCCTTTCGTTTTTGCCCATTTTAATAAACGATGGGAATCCAGTGTATTGGTAGGTTTTAGAGTGTCTAATTGAAAAGATAATCCTACGCTATGGGCTTGTTGAGTCAAGTGACTCATGAATTCTTTCGCTTGTTTTCTTCCACCGAACTTAGGGGCTAATTTATCTGCAAAACTTGTTCCATCATATGAGGAAGCGGACGGATCAAGTTCAAAGCTCTTGTATTCAATATTAATTTTATCTTTATAAGGCAATCCTTCTAGAGCTTTCTCCAGATTTTGTTTACCTATATAGCAAAATGGACATGCGATGTCTGACCAGATTTCAATATTCATGTGTATCCTCCCGTTTCAGTTAAAGTTATTCGTCAAATGCTACTAGAGCATTTACGCCATGTGCAAGAGCAGAACCTGCTTTTAATGCTGTAGCTACCATAATCGATTCGGCCAACTCTTCTTTAGTCGCGCCAGCTTTTTTAGCGGCTTTAGTATGAATATCAATGCAATATGGACACCCCGTCGTATGGGCTACCGCAACTGCAATCAATTCTTTCTCCTTGGTACTGAGTGTGCCGGCTTTTAACGCTTGCTGATCAAAAGAACCAAAGGCTTTAAAGGAATCACTTAGTTGGGTGAACTCTCTCAGCCGGTTAATATATGATGCACGATACAACTCATCGTCATCATTTCCATCATACGCGTTCAAAGCATTAACACCATGAGCCATAGCCGAACCGGCTTTAAGTGCTGTTGCAACCATGATTGATTCAGCCATTTCCTCTTTTGAAACACCATTTTTCTTAGCTTGTTTCACATGAGCTTCAATACAGTAAGGACATCCTGTGGTATGAGCTATAGCAATTGCAATGATTTCTTTGAATTTTGCAGTTAACTTTCCTTCAGCTAATGCTAATTTTTCAAAAGAGATAAATGCCTTGAAGATTTCTGGAGAAACTGAGTTGAATTCTCCGATCCGCTTGAAATTTGATTTTTTGAATAAACTGTCTTGATGACTCATAGAAAATCCCTCTATTCATTAATGAAATATTCAATTGATTAATTGAATTTTAAGACATGTTGATACGTAAGTCAAGTACAAGCATGAGTAATCTGTAGTTCCCTTTTAATATAAAGTGCTCAGTGCCTCACGCGTAAACGGAAGTAAATCTTCTGTTCTTCCTTCGCGGATTTTATTTACCCAGTCAGGCTCGGCTAACAATGCGCGACCAACTGCGATCAACTCAAATTCTTCGCGCTCTAATCTCTCAACTAAAGCACCAATTTGGGTTGCTTTACCATTTGCATTTTCTCCGTTATCAAAGAAATCCAAGAAGTCAGCGTCGAGTCCAACCGATCCAACTGTAATGGTTGGTTTGCCCGTCAATTTTTTGATCCATCCTGAGAGATTCAAGTCAGATTCTTTAAAGGCTGGTTCCCAGAAGCGGCGAATAGAGGATGAAAGATGTCTACGCCTGCATCGACTAGCGGTGCTAAGAATTGTGCTAATTCTTCTGGAGTGTCGTCTAGTTTTGCTGTATAGTCATCATATTTCCACTGGGAGATCCGTAGCGTAATGGGGAAGTCTGGCCCAACACTCCTTCGACAAGCTGCGATAACCTCACTAGCAAATCGGGTACGATTGAGTATATCGCCACCATATTCATCGCTACGTGAGTTGGTTTTTTTCCAGAAAAATTGATCGATAAAAAATCCATGTGATGCCATAATCTCGATGCCATCAAAACCAACTTTTTTTAGCATTGACTGCCGCCTGTTTGAAGGCTTCAACCAATTCGGAAATCTCTTGTTTAGTGTAATCATTATAAGTCCAACACCATTTTCAGCTCTACGACGATAATACGCGGCGATATCCTCCCCCGGTACACCATTCGGAGAAAATTTTCAAGTCACTGGTGCCATAATAATACGGTTAGATAGTTTGAGATTTCCCATTTCGAGTGGTTTAATAAAGAGCTTCAACAGATTGTGAATTGTGCATAATAACCTCCAGGTTTACTTACTTAATATATTTATTAATAAATGTTTATTTGAAATCGAATCCCTGATGCACTAACATTTGTATAGGTCGTTCTTTTTCATTATCTCGTACCTTCAACAGCACTTTGCAAAAAATGTTCTATCTCTTCGCGTGACTTACGAAGCTTATTGACATATCGAGTAAGCTCTTTACCGTCGACGTAGGCTACAAAACTTGGAATACCCATAATATTTTGTTCTTCACTTACATTACCTACTTGATCTACATCAACTTCGATAAGATCCAGATCATTCGCAAATTTATCTTCAACATCAGGCATAAATGGATCAATAAATTTGCAGTCCGGGCACCAATCTGCTTTAAAGACAGCAACAGTGATTTTTGGGGAACGGATAGCTGTATCAAATTCTAACTTAGAGGTAATTTTTTTCATTTGTATAGTCTCCTTTTATAATGAATGGTTTACCATTCCATTTGATGTTGTTCAATATAGTTACTTGTCAGATCATCTCCAGCATCGATGGATACTTTACCCTCGGTACCTACCGGTACACCTGCTTTAACAAGCAGCTGACCAATGTGGCATTTTTCTTCTGCTTGTAGGAATAGTGATTCGACTACAGCAATATCTTCCTTGGAGGCATCTGAGGATAAAACAACATGCGGACGATGTGTAATGCTCAGTTGGTTTCCTTGTGCCGTGTTCCCTTCTGTATCCATAAAGAATCCAGCAACGGGTACTTTCTTGCGATCTAACATATAAGCTAGAGTCAGAGCGTAACAAGCAATGGCTGAGGACATCAGAAGTTGTTGTGGATTAGCACCTTCTCCGCTTCCTCCTTTAGGAATAGGGATAGCAACTTGGGTTAGCAAATTGTCGCTTTTAATGCGACCAAATCCTTTTGCGTCTTTGAACCAAACCGTATTCATAACCATTTTTTGATCCGGCATTTTAATATGCTCCTTTCCCCACGTCTTTAATTATTTTCTAAAGAGTCGATAAACTTTTCACTATCCATGGCTGCCATAGCTCCAGATCCTGCTGCAGTAATAGCTTGACGATAACGAGTATCCTGTACATCTCCACAAGCAAACACACCTGGAATATTTGTCATAGATGTACCGGGAACTGTGACAATGTAGCCATTCTCATCCGTCTCAATTTGACCATTTAAAAATTCTGTATTCGGATGATGACCAATAGCTACAAATACACCGTGTGCGTCTAGAATTTCTTCTTCGCCTGAGACATTGTTCTGGACTTTCAATCCGGTCACTCCACGTTCACTAGCCACTACTTCAAGTGGGGTTTTACTTAAAGCCCACGCAATTTTAGGGTTTGAACGAGCGCGATCTTGCATAATTTTGGAGGCTCGTAATTCTTCGCGACGATGCACCAAAGTCACTTTGGAAGCGAATCGTGTCAGAAAGTTTGCCTCTTCCAAGGCAGTATCGCCACCACCGACTACGATGAGTTCTTTATTTCTAAAGAAGAACCCATCACAAGTGGCACAAGTGCTCACTCCACGACCTACATTTTCTGTTTCACCTGGTATTCCTAAATATTTCGCACTGGCACCGGTTGAAATGATAAGCGTTTCAGTAATAATTTCACCTTTGCCATCCACGTCCAGTTTAAACGGTCGGTTATTCAAATCTACTGCTTTTACCCAACCGTTAACAAACGTAGCCCCGAACCGCTCAGCTTGTTTACGCATATTATCCATTAACTCAGGTCCCATGATTCCTTCAGGAAACCCAGGATAATTCTCAATTTCGGTTGTGGTTGTAAGCTGTCCTCCTGGTTCAAGCCCTTCAATAACGAGTGGGTTCATATTCGCACGAGCCAAGTAAATTGCTGCGGTTAATCCCGCTGGCCCTGTTCCGACAATTACAGATTTGTACATATGTTATCCCTCCAAATTTGAGTGTGTATGACAATTACACATATGAATATCTTTTAATATTCAATTGATTAATTGAATTATAGCATTGTAGGATCTCTTCGTCAACTTATCCTCATCAATTGACTGCAGGCGGGATATCCATAGATTGAAATGAATGTTTGGAGTTTGAGTTCTTACTTAGATACATTTCAGCCTTATAACTTGACTTCACTCAGGTTGTTCATGTTAAAATTTTAATATTCAATTGAATCTATAAAGGGTTGAGAATATCGTTCGAATTGAAGTGGGGAAGTCCCGTTGAACATAAAATAAGAATAGAGGTTGACGATTATGGAAGAATTATTGAATTCAGCGAAGCTTTTTAAAGAAGACCTATATAAACAATTGGCCAGAATAGGAAAATGTCTATCCAGTGATAAGCGTTTGGAGATTTTAAACCTGTTGTCCAATGGCTCAAGAACAGTAGAAAAAATAGCTGCTTCTACAGATATGAACGTTGCGAATGTATCCAGGCACCTTCAAGTTCTACTCGATGCTAAGCTTGTTAAATTCACGAAAAAAGGAACTTTTGTGATCTATTCTTTAGCTGACCCGGAGATCATCAATTTTCTGTCCTCTTTATGGCGAATTAGTGAGAAACAGATTCCTGACATCAGTAGAATGAAAGATGACTTTATTAACAATCTTGACGACATTCAAACACTTACCATGGACGAGGTTAGGGAGAGAATAAAAAATGATTCAATTATTCTTGTGGATTTACGTCCTAAAGAAGAATATGAAATGGATCATATCGCGGGAGCAATCTCGATGCCGATGGAAGAGTTAGAAGTATTCATAAGGGACATCCCAAAAAATACAGAGATTATTGCATATTGTAGAGGCCCACTGTGTGTCTACTCTGCATTAGCCGCACAGAAATTACAATCTGAAGGCTTTACAGCTTATCGTATGGAAGAGGGTTTGAATGAATGGCAGGAACATTTTCATTTACATTAGGCTGACTTCTGGAGCACAAGAAGTACAATATTTTTCAAATCTAAAAAAGACTTCAAGGCCTATTTACTAGGCTTTGAAGTCTTTTTTAATTTAAAGAAAATCTAATTATTCAATATACTATTGAACCGCTTATACATGAAGGGACTCTTCCCGGTAAAACTGCGGCAAGTATTCTTTATGAGCCTCGAGTAATTCATCCAACAAAGCCTTAGCGGAATCACCACTTTGGACAAGTGGATTGGACGTAAATGCTTGGAGTGCCGTTGCATAGCTTCCTGTAACCGCAGCTTCAATCGTTAATTCCTCCATGGACTTCATTAGCTGTAATAATCCTCGTTGTGCGGGAGGAAAAGAACCGAAATGAATAGGCTCAGCACCATGGGAAGTAATCACACTGGTGATTTCAATGGCACTTTCCACTGGCAGGTCATTAATCGCTCCATTATTGCGTGTACTTACAACCATCTGGGTGCCTTTGTTGTTATAAATGGAGTTAATAATCTCACAGGCAGCATCACTATAATAAGCTCCACCTCGTTTTCCAAGTTCTTCTGGCTTATGATCCAATCCTGGGTCTTTGTAAAGTTCGAACAGACTTTCTTCTAAGCGTTTCACTACTTGTCCGCGAGTTCCTTCTCCCTTCGCTTCTGCAAGTTCTTCTTGGATCATCGCATCAGTCATGTAATAGTAACGATGATAAGGACATGGGAGCATTTCTAATTGTACAATTTGTTCATGAAGGAATCTCATGTTTTTAATGTTTTCAACGATTTTCTCTGATTTTGCTTCAGGACCATACAGTTTATCGATCGCTTGACGGGTAAGATCTTGGCCATTGTTTCCATAAATCTTGTGCCAGTGTAAATGATTAATCCCCGCAAATTTGAAAAATAATTCATCTTCATTCTTTTCAAGTACTGCGGATTCATTTTTCACAGCCACAATGGGTACATTACACAATCCAATAACCTTCTCCCACATTCCGTAACGAAGAACTGCTTCCGTAACCATGCCTGCTGGATTCGTGAAGTTAATCAGCCATGCATTTGGACAAAGCACTTTCATATCCTCAACGATATCTAGAATAACTGGAATGGTTCGAAATGCTTTTAGCATTCCCCCTGCCCCATTCGTTTCTTGACCAATTAGTCCGTATTTAATGGGTATCGTCTCATCTTTGATCCGTGCATCCATATGTCCTACTCGCAGTTGAGTGGTCACAAAATCTGCATCTCTCAAAGCTTCCTGTCGATCAAGTGTCAAATGGACTTCACAATCAATACCCGCAGCTTTTACCATCCGTTGAGCCATGGCACCAACAATCTCAAGTTTTTCTCTGCCTGCTTCAATGTCGACCAACCATAGCTCAGTTATCGGAAGTTCATGATATCGTTTGATAAATCCTTCCACCAATTCCGGTGTATAACTTGAACCTCCACCGATAGTTACAATCTTCAACCTTTTTTTCATATAGAGTTCCTCCTCATGACTAAATTATTACTGTATTTGTACTGTAATTTATGTAATGCATTACATGTCAAGCATAAAAAATAGGCTTCAAATGTCGTCCTTTACTACTTTGTGGTAGCTTAGAAAACGTGATATGCTTTCTCAGAAGAGATGGTTATAGGTGCCTAATATTCAAGATGTTGCTATTTAGCTGGAGTATCTACAGCAACTGTGTCGAGAGTAATTAACAACCGTGGCTATGTAAGTGACTTAAATAAACGAAAAGTTTTAGGAATTATTTAGGAGCTTGATTATGTCCCCAATGTTAATGCTATTTCTCTAAAAAAAAGTTGAAACTCATTAGATTGGAATAATAACCCCCTCTTTTTGAATGGGATGTTATTGAATCCTATACCAGGTATGGTCCCATTGTGACTTGGCAGCGTCTTCAGAATGATCTCCATCTGTCTTTATGGATCAATTCCATGCCTACTGGACAGGTCTTGAGCATCTTCATTCCAAAGGTTATCAAAAAATACTTAGTGTATATTCCATGTCCAAAGGATTAAATACAGAGGTACGCATTCGTGCCCATTCGGAATTTATAAAAAAGCACAAACTCAGGACGTATCCCTTTCTCATTTCGAAGATAAAACTGTTGTTAGAGATGGTGAGGAGATAGCTGAGTGGTGGGTATTACAGGAAAATACACCTGATGCTATTTTTTGTGCTAATGATGAAGTGGCAGCTGGTCTTATGACAGCTTTGCGCAGTTGGGTTTTTCCATTTTGGGAGAAAACGTCACTCGACATAACGTGTATCTGTATTAAAGCTTAGGATCTATTTTAACTTATAAGAAAAACCACTTGTTCAACTTGAACAAGTGGTTTTACTCAAACATTGCGATTTTTCTGCTAATCGTGCGATCTCTACTGGAGATTACACGTTTATTCAAAAATATTCAGTACAGCACGGAAATGAGGGATGGTGACTTCATTTTATCATAAGCTTCGCTAGCACGATCTAATGGATATGACTCAATCATAGGACGAGTATCCGTCAATACACTGAAATTAATCGTCGCTTGAATTTCTTCCGCTCCCCCTGTTAACGTACCTTTGACTGTGCCAGGTCCCTTCATAAAGTCCATTGCTGATAATTCTAATGAATAAGAGGAAGTTGTCACAATGATAAGCTCGCCGTCTTGACCCAACCCGTTGATCAAAGAGGAAACAGCCTTTGCGTTAGGTGCAGTTGCTAGGTAAACTTTGTTACCGTCTAATCCTTGCAATGCCTCAGATGGATCTTCTTCGGCCGAATCAATGTAGTGATGAGCTCCTAGTTCCCGTGCAAGAGCTTCTTTATTATTTCCTCGTGAAATAGCCAAGGTGAGGAATCCTGCTTTGCTTTCAAACTGAACGGC
Source organism: Paenibacillus sp. GQ49 (assembly GCF_059759055.1). NCBI lineage: Bacteria > Bacillati > Bacillota > Bacilli > Caryophanales > Paenibacillaceae > Paenibacillus > Paenibacillus sp. GQ49. Next base: position 76,551 of record NZ_JCAXEL010000026.1, on the reverse strand, counting down.
CAGATGTCCTAGCCCACCAATTCCCTGAATTGCTACCAGATCACCAGGACGAGCTTTACAATTTTTGATGGCACTAAAGGTTGTTTTACCAGCACACATTAGTGAAGCAGCTTCCATCACCGAAATTTCATTTGGGATACTAGACAAACTGTCTACATATGCAACCATGTACTCCGCATATCCACCGTCCATCGTTAATCCGGTAAACTGGCTATGTCCCGCATGCCATCCAATGCCAACATGTTCACCAATATTCTATTTTGATGCGCTTGCTCCAAGCTTATCAACAATTCCTATCACTTCATGTCCAAGGATACGAGGATAGGCTGACGCCGCACCACCCATCGCCATCAAGTCTCCATTGCATACGCCGCAAGCATCAATCGGAGTACACTTGCCCTTCTGCAGGTTGCGGAACTGGTACTTCAACTAACTAAATTTTTTCTTCTGCAGCTGGAATATGCATGGCTTTCATCTTCTCCATAAATATACCCCAAAAGTTTAGAATGATGGGACTTTTAATAGTATAGTACAAAAAGAATAATTAATTGAATAATATACATCCTTTGTTTTTTTCTTATTTTATATAGCGTTATAAACCTCATCTAATCTTGCTTTTAATTGCTCAAATTGGACAAACCGACCGTCACGAAGATACTCCCTTTGGTCATAGAACAAGATAATCGTGGGGACAGTAAAAGTTAACAATTTGCCAGCCACTGCTTCTACTTGACTAGCATCGATATGAGCAAGCTTTATTTCTGGATAATGGTTAAGCAATTCTTTCAGTTTGGGATAAATTGCATGACATACGCTACAATTATCTTGAGACACATATAGCATACTTAGTCGATTATTCTGAATAAACGTATCTATTTCATTCACTGAAGTTATTTCTTGGACATGTGTCATAAAATCACGCCTTACTGTATGTTATTCGGAACATATATGGGTACTGCTCCAATCATATTCATTACAAAATTGTTCTGAATTTCTCTGCTGACTTTGACTCCATTCAATGAATTGAGTTATCGTGCCTACCAATAAATACAAATCATAAAATTCCTGTTTTCGTAAAATACGTATAGCTTTTATTCCTTTAAAGTAGTTATTGGTCAGAATAATTACGCTATCTTCGGGCGTCAAATTTTCTTTTCTCCAAACATAAGGCAATCGTCCTATAGAGATATTAATGGAATTTGGAATGTGCTCTTTTTCAAAATCAGAACTATCTCTTATGTCGAGGCATTTAGTATGATCAGGCACCAAGATTAGGTTTGATTTTAAAGATAAAACCGTTACGTTACGTATGAAGCGGATATATTTATATATCCAGTACATCAGTATAAGAACGATTATAAGGACATATATCATATGGTTGCCTTGGCTGAAACCGGACTTCCGTAAGCATTCCACTCGTGAACGCCTTCTTCTATTCGGTATGCTCTAAAACCCTGTTCTTGGATATAATTCACAGCTTGAGATGCAATAGAACAAAAAGGCCCTCGGCAATAGGCAGCAAGTTCTACATCTTTATTTAATGTTTGTAGAAATACTTCTAACTGTTCTAAGGGTACAGAAATAGCACCTGGAATGTGAGATGTTTCATACTCCTCAACGGGACGAAGATCTATGAGAACGAGGTTATCTTGCTTCATTCGAAGCATTAGGTCGTTTTTACTAATATTACGAACTCCTTCATATTGCTCTTCCAGTTCATCTTTAATCAGCTTGATGTCAGCGAGTCTGTCCTCGCATATATTCCACAATGAGGACAAGAATTGTGTTACAGATGAGTCACTGATGTTATATATAACAAACGTACCCTTTTTGTGAAATTTAACGAGCTTAGCTTCCAGCAAAATCTGTAAGTGACGGGATACATTCGCCACGCTCATACCTGTTTGAGTAGCTAAACTATCAACAGATTTCGGTCCGTTTGACAAGATATCCATAATCTCAAGTCTTTTGTCACTCGATAAACATTTCCCAATTCGAGCAAATTGTTGATATAAACGTTCTTTAATATCTGATTTAGCACATGTAACTTCCATTTTAAATACTCCTTTCTACGGTTTTGACTTTATCATTCTGTCAATTCTTATGTTGAAAAGAACGACGGTTCAGATGAATCCTGATCCGTCGTTCTCTTCACATAGGTTAAAGAACAAGATTAACAATTTACTTATTTTGAATTAAGCAATCCTTGAATTTTTTCTTTAAGAGCTTGTTTTTGATTCACACCAATCATGGTCTCAGCTAATTTGCCATCTTTAAATAAGAGAAGCGTTGGAATACTTCTAACTCCGAATTGCTGTGCCAATTCGAGTTCCTCATCTACATTGACTTTGGCAATGGTTGCTTGCCCAGCCAAATCATCAGCTAGATCATTTACGATTGGAAGTTGCACTTGACAAGGTGGACACCATGGTGCCCAGAAATCGACTAAAGTCACTCCCGTGTTAACGTTCGATTCAAAATTTTGTTTTGTTAATGATACTGCTCCCATAATATAATCCCCTCACTTAATTTATCAATTATTCAATCGATTAATTGAATTATACGTTTGAAGTTGAATTGTGTCAACTCTCTCGAAGTGGTATAAATGGAATCTCTCAACTCTGGACAAGGACAATCGTTAACCTAAATGCAAAAAAAGCCGCTACATTAGCGACTTTAGATTAGAAATTTTCTTCAATTATTGGTTACATTGATCGAACCAACACGTATTAGGGCTTTCAGTTTAGTTTTTTGACCATTCGATACAAAGATAAAGTAGGTTTTACTACTTCGGATGTAATTTCTTAGCCCAGTTTGACGTATAGTTTGGCAGCGAGATGATTCTCTTTTTTGACTGTAAGGGAACTTAGGTTATACCCCTGTCTAATCGCCTGCTCTTCTGCATGTTGAATGAGTTGGGAGCCTATACCCATGCCTCTGCTTTCGGGCATAGCTGCAAGAGTTGCAATATGGTACTCCCCTTCGAATCCTTCCTTCAGTCCTAGTTTTCGGTATGAAAACAGTTGTTTCGCTGTAGATGAGCCCAATTGATGCAGAGTGGTATATGGTAAACACGTAATCATTCCGAGCGATTTGTCACCGATTTTTGCCTCATAGGTAAATTCATGACTAAATCGATTGTTCTTAGACTTCCATAGCATTCTGAATGTCGCATCAGTAATGCTTTGATTACTTGACCCCACAATTGAATGTGCCATATCTCCAACTGCCATTAAATTGAGTTTTGCTCCAACAAGAGAATTTGGATCTGCCTGCGAGATTAAGATGTCTGTCTTCATGTTGATCAATACTCCTGTCCATTAAATTTGTAAATATCTTTAGATTACAATTTTTAAACGATCATCTTCCAATGATTGAGATACATCATTATAGCTTGAGCGTGAATTATATATGTATCAAATGACATTAATATCTATCAATAAATGGTATAACAATTCATAAATATGTATTTAGTTAAGTTACATTTACAATATATAGAATTAAATTATCATTATTGGTGACTTAGGAGTGGACTTTTTCTATTTTTCAATAATCTAAGAATATTTAAATAAAAATGGACCCTGTCGCTTCCAATAAAAAAAGCAAAAGGGTCCATTTATATTTGGCTATTTCAAAGTATTCTCTACCATACTATTCAACACATGTTTGAATGTCTCAAGATCGTCCTTGGATATTCCAGCAATTGTATCATTTTTAAACTTTTCGGCAATTGGCATTAAATCAAGGCAGATTTTCACGCCCTTATCAGAAAGTTCCAACTGCTTTACACGTTTATCAGCAGTTGCAGTGGAGCGGTATAACATTCCATCCAACTCCAGTTTTTGGAGCAAACGAACTACGCTCGGTTCTTTAATTGACATTTTTTCCGCTAGTTCGCGCTGGGTAATGGACTCATGAATATAGATATAATACATAGCGATCCACTGACTCCTGGTGATATGGTAGGCTCGAAACTCTTTTTCCAATGCTTCCGCGAAGAATTTCCCACTACGGTTTGTAACAAATGCAAGGCAATCCTCTAAATTAAACAATAGACACACCAACCAATCCCAACAGTTTTATCGCCGTGTATTTTTCCACTATTCATTATATGATAGCAAACATTTCACCATATAGGAAATGAATACTTACATTCGTTTCCTCATGCTTGATGGAGCGCACCGATACTAAGACCGAATGCAGCTTCATGAATTACTTCTCCCGTTGTTGGGTGAGCAAAGACCGTATGTTTAATTTGTTGTTCTGTCAGCTCGTTTGTTATGGCGAGCGTTAAGCTACTGATTAAAGAAGATGCATCGGGACCAATAATTGCCCCTCCAACAATTTTTTGTGAGTGATTATTCTTAATCAATTTAATAAAACCTTCCGGTTCATTCATTGTTAAGGCCTTACCATTGCTGGTAAAGGAGACCTTACTCACACTGTAATCCATTCCTTGCTGTTTACATTCATCCTCCAATAATCCTACACTGGCTATTTCAGGTGATGTGAAAATAACGTTCGGGATTGCACCATAGCGCATTCCTTCCGATTCGCCTACAATTGAATCGATGGCAGTAATACCTTGATGCGAGGCAACATGGGCAAGTTGCATAATATTCGTAACATCACCTATCGCATAAATATGCTCAACGTTAGTACACATATGTTCGTTCACGGCAATGCCTCGCCCATTATTGTTAAGCTGGATTCCGGCTCGTTCAACCTCCAAACCATCCAAATTAGGTTCTCTTCCAACAGCTACCAATACTTTTTCACTAACCAACAAGTGATCCCCTAGGGAATCCTCATAACTTACGATCGCTTGTCCATCATCAGAACGCTGGATTTTGGATACCTTCGATTTCGTGTGAATATGAATCCCCGCTTGCTCTGCTGAATGCTTGATCTCTTCGGATATATCACTGTCAATCATGGTCAATAGTCGGTCCATAAATTCAACTACATGCACTTCAACGCCCAAGTAACGATAGATGAAGGCAAACTCCATACCGATAACACCCCCACCGATAATCGTAATGCTTTTCGGTAGTTCGGTGCATGCAAGCGCATCAGTACTGGTCATTACAAAGGGAAGATCGATGCCAGGGATATTAACCTTGAAAATTTTGGAGCCTGTCGCAACGATGATATTGTTGGCTGAAATTTGGTAGTTAGTCTGCCCGTTTATCCTCACTTCATGTTTAGTCAAAAAAGAAGCTTGCCCTCGGATGATTTCTATTTCATTCTTTTCCATCAAATAATCAATTCCGGATATTAATTTTGCCTTAATCTCATCTTTACGACGAATAATCTGATGCATATCAACTTGAAGTTCCGTACCTGTGTTAATACCAAATAAAGATGATTGCTTGACATGATGACATATTTCAGCAGATTTAACCAATGATTTCGTCGGGATGCAACCTACATTTAAACAAGTGCCGCCCAATTCTTCTTTTTCAATTAATGTAACTTGTATTCCCTTTTTGGCTGCATAAATTGCGGATACATACCCACCTGGTCCTGCTCCAATAATCAATAGCTCCACTTTCTTAGTCATGACTGGATGTTTGAGTTCATTATCCTGCGTCTTAGATAATACCTCGTCTTCCAAAGCGGTTTCTAACGTGAACAACACTTGATTGGAGGAAACTTCTCCACCTTCTTCAAACAAAATATGGCTGATGGTACCCTCCGCAGTCGCTGTAACTTCTCGATTGCCTTTGCCTGTTTCAATTTCAACGAGTAAGTCTCCGAATGAAACCTTGTCCCCTAGTTGGAAATTGATGGTCCCGGCTTTTCCTTTTTTTCCTCCAGGAATCATTGACATTTTTATCTCCATGAAAATCAAGCTCCTTCACTACCAGAGAGGGATGGATAACCCCTTCTTAGCGCATATGTTAGTGTCTAACTACCCCGGATTGCACCAATTTAACTCCGTTGGCCAAGCAGTCTCCAACCGGACAAGTCTTCTCAATGAATGTTGCAAAAGCTTCTGCTTTTTCTTGACTTTCTGTTGTTTTAAAGTGCATTATAAAACGAATTTCCTGAAATCCGCTTCTTACATCTGCGAGCCCCATGAATCCATCCGGATCCAAGTCTCCTTCAAGCTCAACATACAATTCTTCATATGAAAAGTTGTACGCATCCGCAAAGGCAGCAGCAACGATGGACTGACATGCCCCAAGTGCACATAATAGCGCTTCGACCGGATTCATCCCTTTATCCGTTCCTCCTAAATCTTGGGGCTCATCCATCAAAATTTTAAAACCTCTGGATTGAGCCTCGACCTGTAAACCTTCAGGGAATTTTGTAGCGGTAGCTTTGAATGTAGTTAACATAACTATTCCTCCTCTTACTTTGTGAAAAGTATTACATTCTTTTCTTGTGAAAATAATAACAATCTTTTTGTTTAAAGTCAATACTTAGCTAAGTAATCTTTTATGGCCATAATCTCTCTTATTATTTCTCCCGGGTTCCCTGAAAAAGTTTATAAAATAGGACCGCTCCCAATTATGGTATTGGGAAGCGATCACGGCCTAAGCATATCATTATGTTCAGTCTACTTGAACGGCTATAATCATCTGCGAATCTTTCTAAATTAAGTTTAACCGTTCTTTACGTTTCCTTTCTCAATGCCTCTACGATACTTGTTTGGTTTAATCGATACATCGGCCAAGCTGTAGCAACGAGTGTTGTTGCTATGGCACCTGCACATGCAAGAACAACACTAGACCATGGAGTGGCCCAACCTACGTCGAAAGCACCTTTAAAGAGATGATGTATCCCATAGCTTAGTGCTATTCCGAGTATACTACCGTATAGCGCAGAGTAAAGGCCGTATAAAACGCCTTCCAACAGGATCATTTTCCCTACATTACGCTGTGTCATGCCGATAGCTTTGAGCACCGCAAATTCTTTGGTTCGCAGAATAAGATTGGTGCTGACGGTGTTAAGTATATTCAGGAACGCAATCAGGACAATGACACCCATAAAACCATACAAAAAGATCTTTGCGGTTGTCGCGTCGTTTTTGGCTTGGGCAAGTTGCTCCACCTTATCTGTGTAGCTGTAACCTGCATCTTTTTGGGGCAGGGTTTTGAGATAGTCCGTAATTGGTTTGTTGGAAATATCGGTTTTGGCAAGAATAAAGATTCTGGAGTACGTATCGTTCCCTGTAACCTTCTCTACGACTTCAGGCGTCGTTATGAATTCAATAATAGCACTCTCATTATAGCTGCTCGACAACAAGCCTTGATCAACAATTCCTGTTACCGTCAGTGTTGTGTAACCACGGCCCTTCTCGCCCAATTCCAAGCTACGTACTTTGATGTGATCCCCAACCTTGAGTTGGGTTTGATCCATAACAATCTGTCTTCCATCCTCTGTTATCATACTTAATTTCTGATTGACGATAACGCCATTTTCCCGGTTCATCTTCTCTTTGTCGATCTTACCAGCCGTTAGTCTGGGTTTCAGAGCATCGAGTCCATTATCTCCATAGGATTCAAGGTAATTGTTGTCTGTGCGGTACCCCCCTCCCTCTTCAACAGAATACATTCCCGGACGGAGTTCATAATACTTGGGATTAATTTTTTCTTTCGGAAAGATAGCCATCACTTGATTATTGTAATACGGATAGGCATGTTCAACTGCATCAAGCTTAACAATGTCAGAAAATACGGAATCATCGATCCGTTTGGAAGGTCCTTCATAGATAACCGAGTAGGAATAATTGGTACCTGATTGAGATGGTTGCCCCAACAAACCAGCTAGTCCGCTAAAAACAATAAATAGAATCATGCTGACCACTATGGAAAAGGCAGTGATGCGGAAGCGCTTTTTGTTCCGCCTGATGTTTCGATTAGCAAACTGTCCTTCGATACCCAACAGTTTCCCCAGCAGTTTTGATTTCCGGACAGATGTTACGTTCTCCACTTTCGTGCCTCCCGAGCTAAGCACCGCCTCAAGTGGAGATACCTTCGCTGCCAGTCTCGCAGGTCCGATAGCAGACAGATAAACAGTCAATAACCCCAACGCACCGGCTATGATCAAAATTGGTAGGGAGATGACCATTTGCATATCATTCAGAAATCCCAACGCCAAAAAGCTGATGTTGTAAAACAGAAGTTTCATAAAAACAGTTCCCATCAATAATCCAACAGGAATACCAATTAGACTCAGTATTGTAGCCTCTTTGAGAACCAATTTACGTATTTGTGATGGGGTAGCCCCAATGCACCGCAGCATTCCGAATTGCGAGGCCCGCTCCAGAACTGAAATATGAAACGTATTATATATCACTGCACTCGTACAACCCATAATAATAATGATGATTGCTGCGAATGCATATAACAAACTATGGTTTACACCTTCATAGGTGCTTTTACCATACAACTTAAGCAGTTCATTATTATAATCGACACGAATATTTTTATATTGATTATCCTTATCCAGCGCTAAGGCAGAGCCTTGATCCACTTGCTCTAGCTTCAATGAAGATATCATCGCTTCCGTCTTTGCCTGAATCTGATTCATCGATTTCATTTTGACATAAATAAAATAATTTTTATCCGCATCGGTTTTCACATTATCTTCATACGTGATGGCTGGAAAGATGAAGCTGGAAGACCACGAAGCGTTACTACCTGTCTTCATAAATCCCACAATGGTGAATTCTCTCTCTTTTTGGGGACGAAAGCCTTCATCCAGATCCCAGCCAAAATCACCCAGACCATGGATAAGTTTGATCTCCCCGGTTGATGCGACAGTTCGTTCTCCCAGACTCAGGGTAATCGAATCTCCAAGCTTTGGTTTGGTCACAAAACGATCCAGGCCCCATGTCGAAAGAATAACTTCATGCGAATTCCTGGGGAGTCTGCCCGAATCCAGCTGAACCTGGAGCATGTTCATCGCATCGGCATCATAACCTTTGAGATTCAAATACCGATAAGGTGCAGCAAACGGGTTTTCCTTCTTTTCTTTCTCACTCGTTTTGCTGATGACCGAATAACCTTCTCTGCTAATGATTCCAGCACTCTCTACGGATGCGTTATTGACGACTTTTGAGACTGCTTCTCCCGGTAATCCGTTAAAAGAAACATGGTAATCCCCGTACTCTTGAACGGTTTGCCGAACCACCTTGTCTCTGAAGCTAAGGCCAATGGTTCCTATGGCTGTAAGTAGAGTCACAGACAAAATAATGCCAACGATCGTTAGTATTGATCTTTTTTTCTGCCCTAGTAAATATTTTTGGGTAAGACTGGTATATTTATTCACGATCTTTCACCCCTGTTTGCTGCAAGAGTGTACCATCTTTTATATTTACAACACGGTCCGCTCTCTGGGCCACATTCAAATCATGTGTGATCATAATCAAGGTTTGATTGTATTTTCTGACGGAGAAGGTAAGCAGATCCACAATCTCTTTACTGTTCTTGCTATCCAGATTGCCGGTTGGTTCATCCGCCAGAATAATCGATGGTTTATTGATTAATGCGCGTCCAATTGCAGTTCGCTGCTGTTGCCCGCCTGATAATTGGGACGGAAGGTGCTGCCTTCGATCGCTGAGTCCCAGCACGCTCAATAATTCCTCAAGATAACCCTCGTCCACATGTTTATTCTCAAGCAGCATCGGCAATTTAATGTTTTCTTCCGCAGTTAACACCGGGATCAGATTATACGATTGAAAAATAAAACCGATTTTGCGTCTTCTGAACACAGCTAGTTCATTTTCACTTTGAGAATACAGATCCATACCGTCAATAATGACTTGGCCACTTGTTGGTTGATCCACTCCCCCGAGCAGATGCAGCAATGAGCTTTTGCCAGATCCGCTGGCGCCCACGATCGCAACGAATTCTCCTTGATTGACGGACAGATTAACATCTCTCAATGCTTCCACCCTAGACTCAGCACTTCCGTATATTTTACATAAATGTTCGGTCTTCAAAATTTCCACCCTGTTGTACCTCCAGTTGTATGATTAACATTGCTTGATTGTCATTATAGGTGTGGAAGCTTACGTTGAAGTGAAGAAGAAGCTTACATTTTCGTAAGCTTCTTCTTAAGTCCACTCTTTTTTGAAAAACGAAATTCTGAATGTCGTTCCTTCTTGAGGCACACTCTCCACCGTAATGATCCCGTGTTGTTCCTCAATGATCGATTTGGTCAAAGCCAGACCAATCCCTATACTGTTGGGCTTGTTATGGTTCTTGCCTTTATAGAATCGTTTGAAAATATGAGGCATATCATCGGGATGTATACCTTCGCCGTTGTCCTGAATTATGATTGTATCAAACAGTGCGTTTTCCTCCAAATGGATTCGAACCTTCCCCTCTGGCGGGGTGTGTTCGAGTGCATTTTTTATCAAATTCATGACTGCTTCCTTAAGCCATTCTTCATCTGCCTGCACAAACGCATTCTCGCTTCCAAGGATGGTTATGTTTTGCCGCTTCTGGTCTGCTACTGTCCGGAGTGAATAGACAGCGCTCTCCACCATCTCCCTTAGCTCGATCCTTTCTTTACGAAATCCAATTGCTCCCGCTTCGACTCGTGCCAGCTTGAGCAGGCTGATGATGAGCCATTCCATTCGATCAAGCTGCTGCCGACTTCGTTCCAGAAACGTCATTCTCATTTCTTCTTTCATCCCGGGATCATTCAGCAGATTTTCATTGAACACTATCAGAGAAGACAGGGGTGTTTTGAGTTGGTGGGAAATGTCGGATAACAGATTGCGCAAGAAGGTTTTTTCCTGCTGGAGTAGCTCCAGGCTGTTAGTTAGTCTTTCAGCCATCGCATTGAAGCTCCGGCCAAGTGAGCCGAAGTCTCCATCCTCCGTCTCAGGCAGTTTTTTATCAAATTGCTGTTCCACAACCTGCTCGGCCGCATGGGAAATCGTTCTGACTTTCACAAAAAATTTACGATACTCCCACAGAAGCAATACCATGAGTGGGATCAGGAACAACAATACTTGAGTCGCTGTTTTTAAGGGTAATGCTAGTCCTGAAAGAGCCGGCTGATCTTCTAAAGACATACCCGCCTGATATCCGTATTGTGCAAGGATACGTTGCCCCTCAGTGATGTCATCGGTATGGGCTCCTTGGGTAACAAAGTGAATCACCTCATTCTCCAACTGGGGATCCTTCATCAACAAATGTCCGATTAGGGCGCTATTCTGATTCACGATAGTTGTATTGATGCTATCAACTTGATGCTGCATGTATAAAAACATCATAAACGACAAAAGAACTTGCAGAGCAAGTACTTTAATGGCGATAGATTTCCACTCTGGATTTCGCAAAACTTCGATCATGTTCATCTCCCTATAACTTCCACATTCCATTTATACCCGATCCCCCGAACGGTTACGATATATTGTGGTGCTGCAGGAATATCTTCGACTTTCTCTCTTAATCTGCGGATATGGACAGAGAGCGTATTATCATCAATGAAGTCGCCCGAGAGATCCCAGAGATGATTCAGAATTGAACTTCTGCTGCATATCTGCTTCGGATTAGAGATCAACATCAATAATAGTCGGTATTCAAGCGTCGTTAGTGTAATTTCACTATTGTTTTTGAGTACAGTTCCTTCTAAAATACGCACCTGGATGCTATCGGACATCCATAAGCTTGCTTCTTGTTTTCCCTTGTTGTTACGTCGTAATACGGCTTTAATTCGTGATATAAGTTCTTTGGTACGAACAGGCTTGGTTACATAGTCGTCTGCTCCGAGATCAAGCCCTGCGACCACGTTTGCTTCCTCATCCAAAGCCGTCAAAAAGATTATGGGCACTTGCGACGTTATCCTAATCTCACTGCACAGTTGATATCCCGATCCATCAGGCAAAGTGACATCCAACAAAATCAGATCGATCGTCTTTGCCTGCAGTGCCTGTCTGGCTTCTTCCAAGTTCCCCGCCACAACGACCTCATATCCTTCATTGGACAGTGTATATTGAATACCAAACACCAGATTTTCATCATCTTCTACGAGTAATAAGCGATTCATCGTACACCTCAGCTTATGCTATTTGAATTTATATTAATTTTGTTGATTATAGAGTTCCTGAGTCATTATACATCATTTGCGTTTCTAAGCTAAATTTATAATATCCACCATACTTAAAAGTAATTGCTATGATCCGACATTAATCAAAACATAAAATAGCCTTGCCACAGCGCTAAATGCAATTTGTAAGGTTAGTGATGTTCATAGGCGAGATGATTTCAACTACTGCCCTGCAGTTTCCTAATGAATTTTGAGTGTCAATATCTTTTGGCGTGAATTTTAGATAACAATTTAATCTATACTGGCACAATGTTTTTTCTTAAAACAAAAAGCCGCTATTTAGCGACTTAGAATGGTACTTAGCCCGCGATTTTTGTCGATTTCAATACATCTACCATCTCGGACGCAGCGGTTATCCTTCTGCGTGTGGTCAGCTCAGGGTTTAAATCGTCCTACCTTCAGTCAAGAGGGTACCTTTGTGCCATTGTACATTATCAGACAATTCAATTGTACACAAATCCTAAAAAAGCCTTAATCTTCGCAGGGTTTTGATGTGAAATAATGTTCTTGTCATCCGACATTATTTGTGTATTTATTTGTGAGATACCATTAAATTTATAGTAAATATTATCATTAAAGTTTATAATTGCAAGTCCCTGACCTACATGATGAAAAAAATGCCATGCGGAAACGACTTCGCAGCGAAAAGGTTACACCCTTTCGGTTCGTCAGATGAGCGAGTTAATTGGGTGTATTTAGGCAATTCAAAAACAATCGAGGTTTCTGGAGATTCCTGCTACTCTGCTTGCAAAAAGTAAGCCTGGAGGTCGGGTGGCTTTGCCTTGCGCACAACCGGCTTAAGAAAGCGGCAATGATGGTAAAACGCAAAGGGGACAAAGCAGGATTGAATTCTACTTCGTCCCGTTTGAGCATATCGGTGTTATTGTTCTTCACCGATATGCCGTTTAAGGGCCTTTTGGGACAGCCCTTTCTCGATAATCAAAGGAGGAATACGCCTCTTTTGTTATTTACATAATCAATGATATAGAGAGAACTGCGTTTTGAATCAAAAGATATGTGCCTTTCGTTTGCTCGAGAATCTATATAATTCACTTCACCTTAGCTACAAGATTCAATCCGTTTCCCATTGAGAGCTTCCCAGTCAATAAGCTTCATTATAAAAAAATCACTATTTGCGATTGAAACGCTTTACATGATCAGCACAAGATGGATTAATTTATAGCTCAATGTATATTAGCGTTACCGTCTTGTTCTGTGGATCCTATGGCTGCTTGACAGTAATAGTAATCGTTCCTCCGGACGTCTCACCAGCCGCTTCGACCAGTACGGCGCTATGCTCCTATACGCCCGGCGCTGCGTCGTTGACAATATCTTTACTCTTACTTTCTAACTTCTCTAGTAAAGTTTGGTTTTCTTTGTCTGTTAATAACGTTTTTATTCATTAACTCAAAGTAGGAATTGACTTTAAATAAATAGGTAATGATTCGCTTGGGATGCTTGTCCAAGACAGTAACCGACACCACCAATTGTAACTTGGTCTATTAATCTTCACGCTGAATGCCCCATTAAATCCATGGACATTTGGCAAGCTACCAACTCGGCTCCTTGTGCAATGACGGACTCTATCAATTCTTCCAAATACGGAACATTATTATTAGTTCATAAGGCCACGAATAATTTTTGGACCAACACCAAGCATATTCATTTTGGACATGCCAAGCTTCTTGCTGCCACGCGGCAGCATCATTTCAAATATTCGGCCAATCATGGTTTTGGATACAGGCTGGATCAGATGCTTTAATGAGGTTGCAGCCGGATTTATTACTGAACTAAGGAGGTCTAAATTTTCGGTTCCAGGGGACGTTGGGATCATAGGATTTGATAATACAGAGGTGGCAAATTTAATGGATCTGACAACGATTCACTATCCTGTGGATCAGCAGTCAGAGAATGCATTTTTAATTCTAAAGAACATGCTTCATTCAACTGACAAAACATTGATTCCTCTGGAATATACTTTGTTTGAAAGACTTACAACTTAGTGATTTCAAAAATATCAAAGAAAATTTATATATAAGTGCACTCACCTAACTACATTAATTAACCTGGCTACTTAAATCGCAAAACTAAAACAGAACTTCCCTACTTGCTTAGACCGCTTTCCTATTTTGCAGCAGCCATGGGCCTAGCTTTGATCTCTATTAGTTTTGCAGGAGTTGGTTTTCAATTATTCGCTGCTCCACCAGAAGAACCGTTTTCAGGTTGGTTTGCTGATTATCCGATGTTTGAAGCTTTACTGATCGCCATCACAGGTGTCGGAGCCTGTATCTTCCCATTCTTCTTGAAGGAAAACCCTAATTCTAAACTGGTGAATACCCTAAAGTATTTGTGGATAATTGTTGGTGTTGTTTTCGTTGGCTTTGGCGTTTTAAATTACTTCACTCACATCGGTCTTATTGTCCCTACGATAAAATAATTTGATTCACAATTTTATAATAATTGCTTTAACAAAAAAATTCGCTGAACTTAGTTCCTTAACGGACAAGTTTATTAAGTATACTTACAGTGCTGAACATATCGTTCCTGATCTAAATACGTCTCCCCTCCCCGTTGATCCAGTAGACCAAACTCACCCTGCTCACGATATTTGCTCATTGGTTAAACCCATGGGTCTATTTGTAAGAGATGCACTTCAGCGGCTTTTTCAACAAGCAATAAAAACGACTATATATCATCCGAATCCACCTGCTCTATGGTTGCTGCAGGTAACCATCCTTCAAGCAATGCTCCTCCTTCCGGATGATTGCTTGCGGCAAGTTCTCCCCCGTGCTGCCTAACAATTCTTTGTGAAATGGTTAAGCCTAATCCGCTGCCACCGGTTGAACGACTTCTGGATGTTTCCCCGCGATATAAGGGTTCAAATACACGCTCAAGTTCTTCCGTAGAGAAGCCCGGCCCGGTATCGCGTATCGTAAACTTAACCTTATCACCAACTTTGTTACATTGGACTTCGATTTCACTACCCGCAGATGTGTGTCTTACAGCATTATCCAGAAGGTTGTTCATGGCTCGCTCTAATAAATGCATATCTCCATGGATGATGCACCAATCCGTTACATGGAACGAGATGGAAACTCCTTTCTGCCGAGCCAGAGGACCCAGACTATCAATCGAATTCCGGACGACCTGGTTAAAATCCACCGTTTCATCATGCAGTTGCGACTCTACATACTCCATTTTTGTAAAAGTGAAAAGGTCCTCTACCAAACGATCCAATTGAGCTGATTTATCCTTGCAAACCGCCACATATTGAGCCATTTTCTCCGGAGATTGAGCGATCCCTTGCTCCAGACCATCCAAATAGCCTCGCAAAGCGAACAACGGTGTCCGTAAATCATGCGCAACAGCCGCAATGACGAATCGGCGTTCCTCTTCCAGTTCAGCCTGTTTTCGATAGGACTGCTCAAGTCCCTTGACCATAACATCGAATCCATCGCGCACTTCAGCGATTTCAGTGACCCTGGACATGGGTAACCGAACATCCCAATCCCCTTTTGCAATTTGTCTTGCTGCATTTCCCATTTTCTCGAGTGGTTTGAGAACGAATCGCCTCATTTCCATTCCGACAACAAAGATCGCAAGCAGCAGCCCGACAAAAGCCGACATCACTTGAAATTGATTGGATTTAGGTAAGAACAGAATAACCCTTCCCAGCAACTTGCCGTCCTCGATGACGGAGAATCGCTCAGTTGATAAATTAGTGCCTCGTCGGTCAGGATTGGAACGATAAATTTCCTGATCTTCTGCAGATTGAATGAGCACATCCATCTTCGCTATACGAAGCGCGGAATACAATTGGTTTTGCCAGTCTGGATCTGACCATTGGTCTGTGTCCGATTCAATTCGCTCCGTCATTTCCGATATATTTCGTTGCAGGGTCTCGTTTTGCAGACGACCTTGTTCGAAGCTGAGTGTCTTGGTTTCCATAAAGTGCGCAGTAACAAAAAAGATCCACGGCAATAGGAGGATAAAGAAGAAGCAAAGCATAGTAAACGTACGAATGCGGAGTGACCTCATATTACCCTCCCTCAAAGCGATACCCTACTCCCCATACGTTGACCAGGAATAGCGGTTTATTCGGATCAGCTTCGATTTTCTCACGAAGCCGACTAAGATGGACCCGAATTGTATGCCTGTCGCCCACCCCATCCCAAAACTTCGCTAGTAATTGTTCATAGGAGAAAACATGTCTCGGATGTTCGGCAAATAATCGCAGCAGCTCATATTCCCTGGGTGTGAGCACGATGTTATTTCCATCCACTAGTACTTCTCTTGTGGACAGGTTTAATTTAATGCGGCCGTAATCCAAGACCCTGTTATCCAATTGTTGTGGAGAAGCGGAACGCCGCATTACGGCTTTTACTCTGGCAACGATCTCACCCGGCGAAGCGGTTTTGACGATGTAATCATCGCCTCCGAGAGTAAGGCCCCGAATCTTATCCACATCATCGCTGCGAGCACTTAAGAACAGGATGGGTACATTGCTCTCCCCGCGAATCCGGCGGCAAAACTCAAATCCATTTTGTCCCGGCATCATAATGTCAAGAACAATGCAATCAACAGAGTTTTCCTTAAATATGTCCCACGCTTGGGCGGTGTCGCAAGCGGTTTTCACTTGAAAGTGGTCATTCTCTAGAAAATCCCTTAATAGCTCAACAATATCTAGGTCATCGTCTACAACCAGAATCGTCTTTGATACGCTCATGTTTATCCCACCTTTGCTTTCCTAGTTTATCATTTTTTTTAACAAGAACTAACGTGAGCTTATGTATTGTGATGATTTGTTTATACTTTTGTGATCTTTTTTCATCTTTGTTTGAGATATTCGTTTGGTATGCTTCTATTTGCGCACACGACCAGCCCCAACTTCGGGTGATCGTCCCGCACACCATGATAAAGGAGGTATACATATAGGGTTGGAAAATAACGCCTTCTCGTTCTTTCCTTTCGGGCCTTTGTTTTGTCTAACGCTGTTTTCTTTCCATGCAGTTCGAGTATATCCGATTCGTTATCGTTACAAAAATGGTCATCAAAAGAATGACATCGCTATGATTCTGATGGCCAATGGGGAAATTGATGAGAAGGAATATCGTAAGCTGAAAGATCTTTTGACTAAATAGAGACAAGGAGGATTTACGGATGCTTAACGTTCAAATTGTGTTGTTTGACGGCTTTGACCTTCTGGATGCGATAGCGCCTTACGAGGTCTTCTGTGCTGCAGCCATGAATGCTGAAAATGCGTTGAACGTAGAATTGGTCACCGCCGAGGGACCAAGATCCGTGCCTAGCGGCATCAACGGGTTGAGGATTGAAGCGAGTGGCGGACTGGACCCGGAACGAGCGGGGATCATTTTCGTACCTGGAGCGTCCGGCGACGTCGAGGGAGATGGGCCCGATTCGGTTCCGGCTATTCTGGGCCGTGCCATGGAGACCGAATTGACCGGCATGATCGAGCAAGCTCTCCAGCACAAAGACAGGATAGTCGCTACAGTCTGCGGCGGTTCACTGGTGCTTGCCATGGGAGGCCTCTTGGAAGGCAGACCTGCGGTAACGAACCATCTGGGCATGGACTTACTTGGTGCAACTGGAGCAGTTCCCATCTCGGCTCGCGTTGTGGACGACGGCAATCTGGTTACCGGCGGCGGCGTAACCTCAGGACTCGATGTAGCGCTGTATCTGGTGGAACGTGAACTTGGGCCTCGTATCGCTCACGCGGTAGAGCAGTTATTCGAATACGAACGAAGAGGCACGGTTTGGAAGAATATCGGGATAACGCCAAGCGTTAATAAACCATTGACGAGCGAAGAGCCAAACACCGTGGTGAACCAAACAGCGATGACCCCCACGCCCCGTACCCTGCACTGCAACACCGTACAAGCATCGGTCTTCGACGGAGATTGGGATACCACCCTCGCTACGCCCGTTGGAAAGCTGGAGATCATGCTCTCAATATCGACAAGACACGGTATGATTCACGGCACGGCGATGCAAGGAGATGAAACCATTGAGTTTATGAACCCCTTGCTTGAAGATAACAAGCTGGTCTGGTCACTTCGAATCACGAAACCCATGCGCTTGAATCTCAAATTTGAAGTTGTCGTCGATGGTGATCACATGGTTGGTTTCGCTAAAGCCGGCCTCCTGCCTGCATCCAAATTAACAGGAAATCGGGTTGCCTAATCGTAAGAAGGAAAATCCGCGGCATACACGTGCTCTGACTTCCAGATATGTATGTCGATCGTGTTTTACCGTATTCAGAAATGAAAAATGGAGCTTCGGGAGTTGCAAATGGATGAAGAAACGAAAATCGTTATATCTATTGCTAGCCTGTGTCAGCATTCTATTTATACTACACACTTTGGTGAAAAACTATTGGATCGATCCAGGTGCTTCGGGATTTTTAAGCCATAAGACCGGGCTGAAACGCGAACTTAATCTCCCGGTTTGGCTTAATGTCATGTACATTCATGTTGCATTCGCATGTGTGGCCATGGCATCAGGACTGATTAACTTTTCGAATCGAATATTTGAAAGAAGCCGCAGGCTGCATCGCATAAACGGCTATGTATATATCCTATCCGTACTGCTGGTTGTACTAACTTCCGGATATATGGCCCCCTACGCGACAGGCGGCAAAATAAGCAGTATGGGATTCAATCTGCTGAATATGATCTGGCTGGTTATCACCATTACGGCGCTCGTTCAAATCAAGAGGAAAAGGATCATTCGACATCGCAACTGGATGATTCGTAGTTACGTCTTTTGCTTCACTAACATGTTGATCCATCTCATTACTTCCCTGTTTCATCAGGGATTCGGGTACGTTTACCCTACTAGCTACACCATCGGCGTTTACGGCTCGATTGCGCTGCTGCTAGTTATTCCTGAAATCATCATCAGAACAAATCGAAAGGAATGGGTATCAGGATGAAAAAAATACTTAGCTTACTCACGTCGTTAACGCTCGTTCTATGTCTATTATCCCCCGCAGCAAGCGCAGAAACAAACAAGAATCCAGATCCATCCAAGGGTAAAAGCGTGCATGTACAAATCGTATTATTCGATGGGTTTGATCTGCTGGACGCATTAGCGCCATATGAAGTATTTGCTGCTGCCGGAATGTACACTGGTGGAAAAGTTACTGTAGAATTAGTATCTGCAGAAGGTAAGCGTTCGGTGCCGAGCGGGCTGAATGGACCTGCCCTCGATGCGCAAGATGTGTTAGACCCTGATCATTCCGGTATTATTGTTGTTCCTGGCGCTTCGGGGAAGCCAGCGGGGAATACCTCAGATGCTATTCCCAACATATTAAGGCAGGCCAAGGATACGGGATTAACAACGATGATGAAACAAGCTATGAATAATAAGGAAGTTACGGTGGCTACCGTGTGTGGAGGTTCATTGCTGCTGGCTATGGATGGATTGTTGAAAGACAGATATGCTGTCACCAATCAGTTAGGCATGAGTGCGTTAGGGGCTCTCGGTGCAATTCCCGTCGATGCAAGGATCGTGGAAGATGGCTCTCGTTTGGTAACTGGCGGTGGTGTTACTTCTGGACTTGATGTTGCCTTGTATTTGGTTGAGCGTGAAGTAGGACCACAGATTGCGAATGCCGTAGAGAAGTTATTCGAGTACGAGCGTAGAGGAACGGTTTGGCAAGCAAACGGCATACCGCCGATTAACTTTGGGACGAGCCAGGATACGTCTAGAAAAGAACAACCGTCTGCACTGGAGAAAAAAGTCGAGAAGTGAGGAATCGAGCATAAGTTGCAATGAAACATGTCGTTTCATCTTCTCACCTATGAAACTGAAAACAAGCCGGAATTTTGACGTGACCCCTAAAAGTTAGACACGGTTATTTTGCCAGGCAATTTGCTCAATATGGGTTCGGTATTGCACCGGACTCATTTTTGATTTTACTTTCAATCGTTTTGCATGTTAGTATTCCACATATTCCCAAGGTTTTGTATAAAATGCTCTACTTTCGAATTTCTTATAGTAAAGTATTCTGATTTCATATCCTCAAAGATTACTCCTTCACTGAATTATGATAACATTTTCCTTGGTAGGTTCGCGTTCTTTCTTCCAACCCGAAAACTGCTGTGATTGTATGCAAATTTCGGAAATGAATTAATGGGCGAATAACCAATTATATATGTGCCTAATAATCGGCAATAGGAACCTGCTCTTGTCCAATAAGGTAATCGGTACAGATTCTTGTCCTCAACAGCTAGTTTCCGTCCGATATTTCGCTTTAATACCTAGCCACCCGTGTTTAACCTCTCATCGTGTCTGTTGTTTCATAACAATGTGAACACTTTCATGTATTATGGTACTTAATGAGATTTTAAGTGCATGTGCTCATCGTTAGGTATACATCTAATCGGCTAACGGACTATGTTCTTGTCTATCCCGGCAATCGGTACAAGTTCTTGTCCTTAGGGAACTTGTACCGATAAAATAAGAAAGCCGCTAAAATAGCGACTTCAATAGGAATATGTTCTTGTCCCTCGACAATAATAAAGTTAATAAATTTTTTTCTATTAACTCAGATTCTTACCTTAAGTACATACCTCTGTACGTTTGCTTAAACAGCATTAATTGTTCCTTAATCACATACGCTCACTAAGATGCACGTCTATCAATTAGAAAAGAAGCTCCACCTACATAAATAGGTAAAGCACAACTAATCTATTGTTCAACTGATATTCTTTATTTATAGGATTAGTACTCTAATTTTTCCCCATCTTCTGGAACTGATAACTTTGCGCCAAATCCGTGCTCTTTTGCAAAGTCTTTTAACTCTTTACGTGTTAGATAAGCATGATTAACTGCCTCCATATGGGTTGCAAACAATTCAGCTTCTGGAAGAGTTTGATGTACTTTTAGTACACCTTCTGCCCCCATAATTAACGGCCCACCAATTTCAAATTGATTGTTACCTGCGTTAATAATTACAACATCCGGCTGATATTTTTGTAGATTGTTCTCCACTTCGTCATACCAAACGGTATCACCTAATAAATATACAGTCTTCTCACTTTCATGCTTAAAGACAACACCGCAAGCAGGACCTGATATTGCTAGCATCTCGTCAACACTTGCGTGTTTTCCATTGGTATGAGTTAAAGAAATTCCCTCAAAATGTGTCTTATCACCTATTACATAAACATTCTTAAACCCTTGCTCACGAAGTGTAGTTGCATCATCCTCATTTTGCGAAAATAAAGGAATTTGTTTATCTATTTGTTCACTTGCCGCAGGATCCCAGTGATCTGGATGCAAATGCGTTACAATCAATGCATCCACGCCTTCTAGAATTTCATTAACTGACATTGGCAATTCAGTTATAGGATTACTCTCCAAATTTCCAGACATAGGCATCGGTGCATGTGGTGGTGCAAATGGAGGAATTTCACCTTTTTTAGAGAGCATAGGATCTACTAAAAAGATTTTTTTACCATACTTTATTTTTAACGTTGCATTCCTGATTTGCGTAATATACATCGAAAATCCTCCTTTAAATTTATCAAGTTATTTGAGCTCTGTAATTTACCGATTTGAATCAAAGTACCACTTGCTCACTCATAATAATCTAATCGGTTTATATTATCATTTTACCGTCTAATAAAAAATCATTACATTATTAAAAAAGGAAAACAGCCAAATTACTTTATTTTCTAAAGAAAGTAGGAACGATATAATTGATTCATGTAAGATAATTCTTTATATATTTTCCAGTAACACTGGATTTTGTTCTGCAAATTTGTTCTACAGAACCATTTGCCATTAATTGACCTCCATAGCGTCCCCCATTTGGCCCCATATCAACAATATAGTCAGCATTAGCGATCACATCTAAGTCATGCTCAATTACAATTACTGTTGCTTTACTTTGCACCAATTTATCTAATACACCCACTAATGTAGCAACATCTCGAGGATGCAATCCAATACTTGGTTCATCAAAGATAAATAAGTAGTTTGCTTGTTTTTTCTCTAAATAGTAAGTCAGCTTTAATCGTTGTGCTTCTCCACCAGAAAGTGCTGGCGTGCTTTCGCCTAGATGTAGATAACCAAGACCTAGTTCATTTAAAACTTTCAATGTTTTAGAGATGCTGGATTGGTTTTTAAAGAAAGATTGTGCTTCTGCAACCGTCAATTCCAGTACTTCCGCAATATTCTTTCCTTGCAAAGTAAGATCTAATATCTCATCTCTATATCGCTTGCCCTGACATTGTGGACAGACTTCAACAATATCTGGTAAGTACTGAATATCTAGATTTACACTCCCTGTACCCTCACAATAAGTGCAAGCTCCTGAATTGTTATTATAGGAAAAATCAGTTGCCTTGAATGCATGTGTCTGATCCGCTTCCGTTTCAAAGAGTTTGCGCAGCTTGTCCATAATTTTAGAGTAAGTGGCTACTGTAGAACGAATATTTTTCCCAATCGGATTTGAGTCAATTTCTACGACTTGCTTGATCTTTCCTTCGCCTGTTAATGCAACATGGTCGGGAAGTTTCTCCTTTGCCAATCTGGCTTTCATAGCGGGGACGAGACTATCTAATACTAATGTGGTCTTCCCTGATCCTGAAATCCCTGTCACAACATTGAGACCATTCAACACAAACTCCGCACGAACTTCATGGATGTTGTTTTTACCTTGAACTGTAACTATTATCTTATCCAGCTGATTAGCATCTTGAATGTTACGAACAACAACCTCTGCTGATTTATTTAAATAAGCAGCAATAACCGACTGATCATTAGTAGATAGTTCACCTGGAGTTCCTGCACCGATAACTTCTCCACCATCTTCACCAGATAAAGGTCCTATTTCAATCAAATAGTCCGCTGCTTCTAAAATGGCAACATCATGATCAACGACGAGAACTGAATTACCTTGTTTAATAATCTGCCGAATAATCTGTATTAAAGCTTTTACATTTTCTGCATGGAGACCAACACTTGGTTCGTCCAAAACATATAAAATCCCTGTCATTTGATTGCGAATCGTACGAGCTAGTTGAATTCTCTGCAATTCTCCTGTTGAGAGGCCATTCCCCGCTCTATCTAAAGTTAAATAATCCAGACCTAGCGCGACAATTGGATCTATTAGTTCTTTCAACTCTTTTGAAAGTTGTCCAGCCATATTTTTCATCTCGGCAGGTACCCAGCTAACTAATTTATCTGAAAACTCTTCTAGCTGTAATAAATCATATTGGCTGACTTCTGCAATGTTTTTGCCCATAATAAGCGTCGAGAATAGTTCGGGATTATAGCGAGTTCCATGACATCTGGAACAACACCCTACATCATAAAACCGATTTAATCGCTCGATGGTATTATCATTTTTGGCAGTATTAAAGCTGTTTTCTACTGCTACAAAAGCATTTTCGTACTTGGCATTAAGTTCAAAAGATTTCCCAGTTGAAGTTGGAACCACAATGACTCGCTTTACTTCTGGTCCATGAAGTACAATTTCTTTTTCTTTATCCGTTAGTTCTTTAAAGGGAAGATCTAAGCGAACACCTTGCTGTTCCGCTAGTAAATGCATATGCGTTCTGCCCGGTAATCGCCAGGATGCCACGGCACCTTCTTTAATAGTTAAATCAGGATTTGGAATAATCTTCTTCAACTGAATTTCTCTTGCTTCTCCCGTTCCTTGACAAGTTGAACAAGCTCCATCTGAATTGAATGCAAAGCTTTCTGCACCATAGACCATGAAAGGGACTTGGCACGTAGGACAGTTAATAATCCCCATTCTTTCGTCTGTACCCATGAAATCCATGACTTCTGCTACTCGAAGTGTGGGCTCTAGACGATGCCCATTTGGACAAACATGAGAACCTAAACGTGAAAAAATCAACCGTAAAATGTTCAAGGTTTCGGTTAGAGTTCCCACTGTTGAGCGAATCCCGGGTGTGTCTGGTCGTTGGCGTAAGGCAATCGTTGAAGGGAGATTTTTAATTGCTTTCACATCTGAACGTCCCACCTGCTTAATACGGCGCCGTGTGTACGTGGCCAAGGCATTTAAGTATCGTCTTGTTCCTTCAGCATAGATCGTGTCCATCGCTAAAGACGATTTGCCTGAACCTGATACTCCAGTAATTGCAACTAAACGATTCAAAGGAATATCAATATTAATATTTTTCAAGTTATTCGCATTGGCTCCCTGTACATTGATATGCGTTGGAATATAGTTCATTTCATCCTGCATTGTTATAACCTCCTATCAGCTCTTTTTTTGTAAATTATTTTGTATCACATTAAATTCGTTGTTTAATTGGATTAAATTAGCTCAGAGATAATGTGTAGGACTTTGTAATTTGCATATTCATTTAACAGTTCCAAAAAGTTATTCAACTCATCATTAGAAGGAAATCCACCTTGGATCATATAATTCATTTGTCCAGAAATTCTATAATGGTGGAGAATAAATTGTTGTTTGGATTGAATAAACTCTAAATATCTTTTATGACTAAGATGCGTCATTTCAGTCTCGATAAACACCTGATGAGTATACCCAAGCTTAGACGGATCAACTTCAATTGTATATTTTTTTATAACGTTTTTATCCTCCATTTGTTTAATTCTTGCAGAAACCGATGGGGGTGTCATATGAACCAATTGGGCTAACTTATTTTCACGAATTCTGGAATTTTTTTTCAGCTGTTTTAATATCTCAATATCCGTATTATCCATTAAGTTATACACTCCTTATTATTTAAAAGAAAAGATGGGATATACCAAATTTTTTAAATTACTATATACAAATTTACAAGTACAGTATACACATACCACGTTAGCAGATGGTAAACTATAATTTTTATTAAAGGAGAATATGACATGGACAAACCACAATTTAATCACGTTGCTTGGTTCGAAATTGGAGCAAACCAACCCAAAGAGGTAAAAGATTTTTACAGCTAGATGTTTGGTTGGAAGTTTAAAGCAACAATGATCTGCCTGGTGTGAATTATGATGCAGTGCTTCAAGGAAATGGAGAAATGCCAACAGGCGGTATTCTGCACACTGCAAACAAGCCTTGAAGAATACTCAACATTTTATGTGATAGTAGAGGTTCAAGAATTTTTGATAAGTATGGGCTTCTTCATCAGCCTTAGCAAGCGTATAAGTTGCCTTTCTATAAATTAATTGCATCAGTTTGAGCATAGCACTCATTACAAGCGCACTCACCGAGACGCCAAACTCTTACTTTATCGATTCATCGACAAGGTCAAAGTATAGGGGGCTTCAAAGCCGACATCGACTGGCTGTTGACGTTGTCCTTCAGTGGAAGAATGAATTATGATTTGATGCATAGTACGTGAAAGGGTTAAATTCGTCCCATAATCGTAAAGCATCGGTTGCAGAAATCAGGACCGGATTATCTCCACCTGAGGGATCCGTTTCAAGCTGAAAAGGAATTATCCCGCCATCGTACAGCTTCTGGCCGACAGAAACCTGAACCTGGATGGATACCGTCCTAATCAGGGATGGCCCCAAGGAGAACGTTCCAGTTCGTTCTGGGTTTGATCCGTTGCCATATGCGAATAGCGGATGCTTCTCCAGCCCATAACTCCGGAGCTGTTATCCTCGATAACAAAGAGAATATGCAGCCCCGGCTCAAGGTAACCGCTCACATCATACAGCTCTGCGGTGTCGATAACGTGTTGCAAGATCCTACCTGTACCCCGTCGATCCACAGCTCCGTTTCCCGCGTCCGTTCCATTGTGAAGAAAAGTAATTTGCCCCGCCATTCCTCCGGAATAATGACTTGGTGTTCAAATCGGGCACGTCCCTCATACGCATGCTTCCGGGTCAGATGATCAGAGGAAACCTCAGGCTTCGATCCCAGAACATGCTCGTCGGGTGTTCCGGGTAATGCGATGGTCTTGGACACTAATTTTCCCGGATCAGTCCAGAGACATGGTTTGTCTGCTGCCATTCTCCATTGGTCTCATCCTTTCAATCCCGTTGTGCTAATACCTTCTACAGTGTACCGCAGGTTTTAAAGATGATGAGAATAGGCGGAATCAGCGACAGCGTAGCCATCGCAAACATGGCGGACCAATCTGTACCTGAGCTCGGGTCTGCGAACAGACTGAGGGCGACGCTGATGGTGTACAGCAGCGGTTTCCCTAAATAAATCAGCGGCCCCGAAGAAATTGTCCCAGGACCAATAAAATTCAAATATGGCCGCTGTCACTAACGCCGGTGTAATGAGCGGCATAATGACACGCGCGAAAATACCGAACCGGCTGCAGCCGTCAATCTTGGCAGCCTCATCCAATTCGTAAGGAATGGTGCGGATGAATTGCAGCAGCAAAAAGATAAAAAAGGCAGAACCGAAAAGGGCCGGAACCAATCAGTTGGCCGAGCAATTGTCGATTAACTGGAACACTATTCAAAGCGTATATGCACAATTGAAAGAAGAAGGACTTCTGCTGATGCAAAAGGAGCGGGGAACGCAAGTTGCCGACGAAGAACAAATCCAGCGCTTTGAAGCTAAAAATCCTCATTTTTCCTTTGTGGAGCAAATGATTGACGACAATTAGAACCTTCATTGATGATGCCCAAAAAACAGTCATTTCCGTCGGCGCTACCAATGACGTCTCATCACTGTTTAGCATGATAAGACAGCCGTGACTAGATCTGGATTAATTGACAGCAAGTAAGGGAATCCGAGACTAGTATTAGAACAATTCGACGTGCTCATGCAGTTTAACTGCTCTAATTTCAGCCAAAGCACAAATAACCACTACTCTCGTAGTGGTTATTGTTAAGTTATAGCTCACTTGCTGATCTCGGCAATCGTCTGTCTCCCTCCCGGTATAAACTGAACTTGCTTTTCTCTGCGAATGGATCGCCCCGAATCCTATGTTGTTATAGTGCGAAAAATCCATTCTGTACAGCTTGTTTCACCCACTCTTGGAGCGGAGTGCCCGGTGTAGCAGAACGCAACTCGTCGCTGACCTGGTCTGGCTTGGGAAGTATTTGAAAATGAGAATTTAATCCAAGCCATTTGTAGGAGTCGGCGAGGCCTTTTGCTGTTTCCTTGCCTAGTATTGGAGATAATGCTTCTTCGAACGCTCCCACGGGGAGAGAATAAAACTGTATTTTTCGATTTAATGTGGCGCTAAATTGCTCTGCCAGCTGATTTCCAGTTAGCGCCTCAGGTCCTACGATAGGCAATGTCTTCCCTGCCAGTTCTGGGTGGTTAAGTGCATATACGCTGTAAGCGGCTGCATCTTCCATACTAATCCATGCGACTGCAGAATCAGCAGGTACAGGGTAAGCCAGTGTTTGGTTGTCTACAACGCCGGGAATAAGGAAGTTTTCCATATAAAATGTAGGTTGTAGGATAATAGTCGGAATGCCACTTTGCTTCACATAAGCGATTAATTCTCTCTTAATATCATAAGCAGCAACACCTGTAACATCATCTGTAAAGAAACCGCTGGTATTAAAAACAAGGAGTTTAACATTGGCTTTTTTGGCAGCATCGACGGTATTACGGATGAATTGTCGATTACGCTCCAAGTCGTAGTCCACCGGCAGCACCAGGAATACTTTGTTGACACCGTGATGAGCAGGAGTTAGGCTGCTAGCATCTGTTAGATCGCCAACAAAGGCAGTAATGCCCTGCTCTTGAAGCTGAGCGGCCTTGTCCGAATTTCTTACGATTGTATGAACGGCGTGTCCTTCTTTCAGAAGTTTGCTGGCGACTGCCCCTCCTTGTACGCCGCCTGCTCCATATACTAATATCTTATCCTTAGTTGTCATTTATTGATCATCCTTCCGTTTACTAAAAGTAATTTAGTGACTATAGTTAAATAATATAGGTTTAAATTCAATAATGTAAGTACGCACATGAAGGATATTTAGTATCCTTAAGGATACCTAAAAAGGAGAGAATCAGAGTGGATAATCAAGACTCACATTGCTCGCAATGCCCGGTTGAATTTACAGTCAATATGATTGGGGGCAAGTATAAGCTGCTTATTTTGCACAACCTTTCGCTTCTCGGCGTAAGACGGTTTAATGAATTAAGAAAAGAATTTCCCAACATTACGCAGCGTACACTCACTCGCCAGCTGCGTGAGCTCGAAACCGATGGGCTGATTAACCGACAAGTGTATTCTGAAATTCCACCCAAGGTAGAGTATTCTTTGTCAGAGACCGGGAAGAGCCTTCATTCTATACTTTATCAGATAGAGGAATGGGGCTTGAATTATATCGCAAATAATCCAAAAAATTCATAGGCCATGGCAAGTATGTCTCAGTGCACATCATACCCATGGTCTGTATTTCCTTTAAAAAATAGAGAATTCGAGTCTGATTGCACTTTCCGGTCTCTGAACTGTCCCGGAGTTTCATTATTAAATTTGCGAAACACTTTATAAAAAGTCCGCTGGTTCTCATACCCTACCATTCTGGCTATCGTATCCAGAGACAAATTCTTCATGCTAGCCATCATATCCTTAGCCTTACCTATCCTTACCTGGTTTATATATTGCACGAAAGTATTTCCGGTTTCCCGCTTAAACATCTGTCCAAGGTACACTGGATGCAAATTCAGGTATGCCGCCGCATCAGATAAAGAAATATCCTTCATGTAACTTTGCTCTATATAGGCTTTTAGCAGTTTAATATGTTCGTTCTGCGAGGTACCCATTTCTTCAGGAGGATTGCCAGAAACTTCCAAAATTTCACGTTCTTGAATCAGTTCACATGCTGTTCTTCTTAGAACCTCAGCTAACTCCACCTGGTTAATTGGCTTAAGTAAATACTCTATCACCTGCAATTTAACAGCTGTGCGTGCATAGTCGAATACATCGTGCCCAGTTAGGATAATGAAGCGCTTTATATCTTTTTGCTGCGCTCGCCGAATCAGCTCCAGACCGTCTATCTCTGGCATATGGATATCCGTAATGATTAAATCCGGACGGACAAGTTCTATTCGTTCCAGCGCTTCGATACTATCACGAGCCGTTATGATTTGCCTGAACGCTGTCTTTTCTTCCTCAATCATGTCTCGCAGACCTTCCAGAATTATTGGCTCATCATCCACAATCAGTAGTTTGAGCATTGGAGTATTCCTCCTTCAGCAGCAGTTTAAGGCAACAAACCGTCTCTTTGCCGGGAGTACTTATTATTCCAAGCGATGATTCTTTACCGTAATATGCTTTGACCCGTTCAGCCACATTACTAAGCCCGATGCCTGTCGTCTTATGCTGCGATTCATGCTTGGTGATACTGCCCTCCAGCAGCCGCTGAAGAAACTTTATCTGCTGCTCCGATATCCCGGAACCGTTGTCGGCTACCTCAATCCACACATATCCATGTTTTCTTTCTATCCGCAACGTAATCCGCTTGCTGCCCCTGTTCCTGGACAAACCATGGATCATACTGTTCTCCACCAGCGGCTGCAGGATAAATCTGGGACAAGGCAACGATAATAGCGTTTCCTCTACCTGGAGCTCCACCTCAAGGTCACTCATACGGATTTGATGTATTGCGATATAGGTGCTTACATGATCTAGCTCATCTCGAAGCGTCGTATGTTCCGACTTTGACAGACTGTAGCGGAACAAATTACCGAGAG
Organism: Paenibacillus sp. GQ49; assembly: GCF_059759055.1. Classification (NCBI taxonomy): domain Bacteria; kingdom Bacillati; phylum Bacillota; class Bacilli; order Caryophanales; family Paenibacillaceae; genus Paenibacillus; species Paenibacillus sp. GQ49. Next base: position 46,841 of record NZ_JCAXEL010000026.1, on the reverse strand, counting down.
AAAGAGCCATCTCTGCTACTTTATAATCCTTATTTGATCTGGCAAGCATTCGCATCGTTTCTAGGGTATTATATAGAAAATGGGGTTGAATTTGTGCCTGCAGCATTTTGAAATCTGCTTCTTTCTTAAGCATCTCCACCTTTTGAACATGGTTTACTAATTCATCCATGCGGCTGATCATTTCATTATAGTTGGTGATTAGGAAGCCGATTTCGTCTTTCCCAGCTTTCCCCTTAACGGGGTTGTTCAGGAACTCTGGCTCCACTCTGCGCATATGACGCGAGAGCCGGACGATTCGTTTGGTTAGCGAAGAGACGATCCAAAAGTACAGAGCGGACAGCAAGGCGAGCAGCGCCAAACCGCAAGCTACCCATAACTGCTTTACCCTCAGGAATTCGAATAAAGCTGCCCGTTTATTCACCTCGATAATCGTTAGCCCCAGCTTTGAAATATGAACAGAATTAATCAACAGTCGATCATGGTCGGCAAGAAATCCTCCCAAGGATTCATTACCAAACAGTTGGATAATGGAGCGTATTTGCTCATCTGACAGCTTCGTATTCGTGACATAGCTAACCATCTTTCCTTGACGATCAAGCACCATTATTGCATTATCCGGATGTACTTGAGTCAAGGCCGACACGAATTGATCTAACATTGCAGGGTCAACACTTATCTGAATAATACCTAGATCAGTAATATAGGAATTACTGTACAGCTTCTGGAAATAACTCAGTGCCGGAGCGGCAGGATCGAAAGATTGCTTCCATAGTCCCTGGGCTGGACGCAACTCTCCAACTTCATCAGGAGTTAGGAATCTCCCTATATCACGATAGTTCTGAAAACCGGGAGCCCCCAATAGCCGTTTCTGATACTTGGGATAAACTGTAAGATTTTGCACTAAAGGATCTGCCAGATAAGCAAACGAAAATGCTGGATTAATTTCTTTTAAATACGAGTAGATTAAATCACGGTCATCCACAAACCCTCCTTGCAAAAAGTCAATTAAAGCTGCATTGTTTTGATAAACCGAAGTAAGTGATTCCAGCTTAGCTAGGCTCGAATCCAGATTGGATGCAGTCTGCTCCAAATTTTGCTGGTTTGCAAGTTGATATTGAGTGAGCATTTTGTCATACAGCTGAATATAGGAGAACAGAGCGAAGAACAGAAATGGAAGCACAATGAGGAGAATGTAACCCAAGTACATTTTTGTACGTATACGCATATTACATATCTCCCCGCTGTCTAATATGGTATTTTAACGTTGGTGAGCTCATACAGGATGCGGGCTTCTTGAGCCTGCATCCTGTATGAGCGGTATAGTGCCTGTATGTTGGCTTGTTACTTCGTTAACTGATCATACTTTTGCTTAAGAGGACCGTACTGCGCGGTTGCCCATTCTTCGAGCTTGCTCATTCCGATTTTTTCGGCTTTTTTAATCAGCTCGTCGAAGGCAGCCTGTGCTTCAGCTTCTGTAGCAGCCAGATAGATCTTAGTGACCTCCGTTTTCACCATATTATCGATGTTCGTGCGGATAATCTGTTCGGGTGAATCCGTGTCAGGATTAATCATACCTATCGCCGGATTAAACTTAATTATTGGTGAGTACTTCTCTCCCTGCCGTGTCGTTTCCGAGCCTTCTTTGTAAGATGTTAATGCCATTCCTACACCTGTCTCAGTAGGCACACCCCACCAGTACACCCCTTTTTTCTTCAGTAGCTCGAGATCGTTAATATCATACGTGAATTCCGGGTACCCGGCTGTATTCCAGCTCCAATCCTTGCCCTCTACGCCCCACTCTGCCGTTCTCCAGCCTTCCTCTGAGTATAGATATTTCAAAAATTTGACGGTCGCTTCCACATTTTTATTACTCTTGGTGACATACATTCCCAGCCCCCCGGTTCCTGAGCTTAGGATGGAGGCCTCTGGTTCAAGCGGTTCGGCCAATTGAACAAAGCTGATACCGTTGTCTTTGTTATCCGCATTGAGGCGTTCTGCCCCGGAATAGGTCCAGGTATAGGCGAAGCCCTTCCCGGCCGCCATCATTTGCTCTGTCTCCGTCTCATTCTTATAGGCAAAGTTCTCTGATGTTATATATCCGTTCCGATATAGGCTATTCATATACAACATCGACTTGCGTACAGCGTCTTGTCTCAGATAGTAAACAATCTTCCCATTCTCGTCCACAAAACCTCCATAAGCACCGAATTGTGCATCGAAATATGGCCTTTGCCAGTTAGGATTAAGAATTAAAGGCGTCATCTCCGGATATTTCTCTTTGACAGTTGCGAACACATTATCAAGATCATCCAGTGACTTAATGGACGGATTACCTATTTCCTCCAGAACATCCTTGCGCATGGCTAACCCGGGAACCATCATATGGGCATAAGGATTAGCCTTCCACTCGGATTCAGGAGAAAAGTCATTACGAATGGCGTAATAATTCCCGTCACTTACAGTATTCACTAGTTCCTTTACTGGATCGAACTTCACATCAGGAGCATATTTAGGAAAAATTTCATTATACGGCAAGCTTAGATTGCCATCTGACATTAGCTTGAAGTTAAAAGAAACAATGATATCCGGGAGATCCCCTGAAGCTACCATCAGCGCCAATTGCTTATCGTCCGTGGCAACCGTAATTTTCGGTTTCACCCCAGTAGCTTTAGTGATCATTTCCGGAATTTCCCCGGACCAGTCCTGAAAAGGATACCATGTTGCATCAACGAACATACTCAGCTCCACTGGCTTATTTCCATTGTCGGTAGATGATGCAACACCACTCTGTTCCCCATTTTTGCTGCATGCTGAAAGTACGCCGACTACCAAAAGCACCGCCAGTATAAGCTTAAATAGCATACGTGAGCTTTTCCCCATCTTTCTTTCCCCCATTCATGTGATTTTGGAAATTACCGGATGTTTAACCTTTTACCGAACCGAGCATCATCCCCGAAACAAAGTACTTTTGCAGAAACGGATAAACCCCGAGAATCGGAATAATAGACACCACCATTGCCGTCGCTTGAATAGAGAAGGGCGTAACCTTAGCTCTGGACATCGAAGCTGCTGCAGCATCCCCCGTGGGTACCATTGACTGATTGATTACCTGCATCATCCGATAAGTAAGCGTTCTCAAGTTCTCGTTCTGAACGAAATATGCAGAGTCGAGCCAGGAGTTCCACTGTCCGGAGCCAATGAATAGGCTCATCGTCGCCATCAGCGGCATGGAGACAGGTACAACGATGCTGAAGAATATCCTCAGTTCACTTGCTCCATCTATTCGAGCAGATTCTCCTAGTTCATCTGGAATTTCACGAAAGAAAGAGATGGCTATCAGCAGGAAGAACAAATTCAGCATGCTGGGAATCACGTATACCCCGAATGTGTTAATCAGCCCGAGGCTTTTGAGCACAATGTAAAAAGCAATCAGTCCACCCGAGAAATTCATCGCTACTACCACGATAAAAAAATACGTTTTTCTAAACATCAAATCTCGCTTCGCAAGCCCATATGCAACCATACTGGTGAAAAACACTGCGAGCACCGTACCCACTATCGTCCGTAGGATCGAAACCAGAAAAGCATTTACCCATTTGGGATCTTCAATAAAGTAGATGTAATTCCCCAGCGTGAACTCCCTCGGCCATAAATACATTCCTCCAAGGTTAGAATCAGATCCTGAATTGAATGTAATGATAAGAATGTAATAGAAGGGGTACAGCGTAATAAACACAATGATTAATAAAATTACCGTTATCAGAATGTCCAGTATCCAATCCTCCATCGTTCTTTTCCTGCGCATGGCTTCACTGCCTTTTCTGTTTGAGTAATGACCCTAGGCTAGAACAATCCGGTTCCCGAGAACCGCTTGGCGATAAAATTACTGGTGAAGATCAGGAAAACCGAGATTACCGACTGCATAAGGTCAATTGCTGTGGCAAAAGAGAACCGTCCCTGGGCTAGACCAACCGAAAATGCATATGTCTGGATAATCTGCGACTTCTCGTTGTTGAGCGGATTCCCCAGCAGCATCGACTGTTCGAAATTTGACCCTACCAATCCGCCTCCCAGAATACTACCGATGGTCAGAATGAGCACTACTATGCTGGCACTTTTGAGCCCCGGTAAGGTAATGTACAGAATTCGTTTAAGTCTGCCAGCCCCGTCAATCTCCGCTGCCTCATACAATGCTGGATCAATGCCAGCCAAAGCTGCCAGAAAAATAATTGTCCACCAGCCTGCCTCCTTCCAGATCGCAGTCATAACCGCCAAGCCATAGAACGAATCGGGATCGGTCAGGATTTGTACAGGTTCCTTGATGATATGCAGCGATAGCATCAACTCATTGAAAATTCCAAAACCGGATGAAAAGAAAGCGTATGCAATACCAGTCACTACAACCCAGGAAATGAAATGTGGCAGGTAGCTTACAGTCTGTACAAACCTTTTAAAAAATACATGTTTGACCTCGCTAAGCATAATCGCAAACAGGATCGGAATCGGATACGAAAAAATCACTTTCAGTACACTGAGTATTAACGTATTGCGCACCAGGCTTGGAAAGTTGTAATCGTTAATCAACTCTCTAAAATGCGACAATCCTGCCCAGGAACTGGTGAAGATACCTTCAATACCAGTAGAAATTTTGTAATTCTTGAAGGCGATGATAATGCCGAACATCGGAATGTAGCTGAAGACCAGCAAGAAAAGAATCCCAAGTCCTACGAACAAATGAAAGGGTAGCTGCTTGTGTAAACGTTTTAGAAATAGTTCTTCTTGAATGATGTCCACCTCCTTGACGGCTAATAGATTAACTCGCTTTCTAGGTTAAATTATAGGTTCCTCAAACCGTCATGAACACAGTTCATTTCCAATAATGAGATGTCCATTTTCAAGGTGGTCACAGTTGGACTGGTCCTACAATTGAAACGCAACTGTAACCTCGGTACCTTCACTAAGTGTTAACTGAATATATTTCCCGCGTAAGTCCTGTTGTACATCCGCTTTACTTCCGTCGATCTTGGCTTGAGTCCAAGATAGTCCCACCCTTATTCGGATGGTATTTCCATTCTTGCTGGAACTCACTACTACATGCACCGTTTTGGCGGAAAGATTCCAGGATAATGCCTTGACTTCGACCCAGGTTCTCGCCATAAGCCCATGTATAGAACCCTTTGTCCAATCAGAAGGCAAAGCCGGAAGAATCTCTATTTCACCCGTATTCGAGAATAACAGCGCTTCATTAATGGCTCCTACAGTACCGAAAGAGGTATCCGTGCAATAACAATTGCATCTTCTGTTTGAATCATGATCTGTCATTAAGGAGCTGTAATAACCCGCATCCCTCATCATGGGAAGAAGTGCTGAGAGCACTCCGTCACCATTTTTCAGCCTAGCTTGAACTAGCGCCTTATGCATCCAACCATGCCCAGCGGTATCGTCGACAGTATTAAATCGATCTCTATTGTCAATCGCAATCTTTGCAGCCTGCTTTAACTCCGGATCGGTTTGTGTTTCATAGGCTGGCCAAGCCACATAAAGATGGCTCAAATGTCGATGATTGTTATTTTCCGTATAGTCACTCATAGCCCATTCTCGCAAAGCACCATCATAGTCATATTTATAATTTGGCAGCAACTCAAGCAATGCTGTCCACTTAGCTATGGCTGTTTCATAACCATCGCGCTTGACTGCCTTTTCCATGGAGATAACCATAGATAGACCATCCCGTGCAGCAGAAATGTCCATGGTGGCATTCGCCGTGATTGTGCTGTTATATCCGATGGGGTGATTCTCTGGAGAATATGTGGGAATAATTAGGTATTTCTCTCCTGAATTCAAAGTCTTTTTGTCAAACTGGTAGCATGCCTTGCCGTTGACGTCCGTGAAATATTCCGGTGTGCAGATCTGCTGCCAAAAGTTTGCCTGCTTGGTAAGCAAGGGAAGCAGAATATCTTCTGCAAGATCCAGATAGCCTTTGTCTAACAGCTGTGTGAACTCCTCATCGCTCATGCCTCCATCTTGTACACTCAGAATGGTCTGCAGTTCATGAATCCGCATATTAACATGAAGCGGTATCTTTTGGTTGCCGTAACACTGCCAGTATTCATAAATGGGCAGAAGGCACCAGCTTGCCCCCGCGTTCCAGTATTCGAACGGATAATCATTGTCATATTCCACATGCATCCCGCGATCGCCGTCAGAGTTAACGGAAACCTGCAGTGCATCGTGCATCCCGTACGCCATCCGCGCATTGTATTCAAAGTCGGGAGTATTTCTCAAGAAAAATATAATATATCCGAGCTGTGCTTGCGTTAAATGGCCTGTATTCATGGAAGCAACCTGCAGATTCACATTAGCATCAAGCGTATAAATACCCCGCCAGCCAGGATTCCACTCCCCGGTCCACATTCCATATAAGCGCGGTGCACTGGTACCGCTGCAGCAAATCATGGCATACCGTCCCTGGTTATACACCTGCTCCATAAAAGCATGATTGACTCTGTCTGGAGTTGATTTTTGCGTAGTGATCAAGGTTTGGTTGTCTGAATTTTTGTAGTGGTCGTCGCCATCAATACTGAAGCTCACTGCATTAAACTCTACTGAATGCTTCCTTGTATGGGCAGCGAGAGCTGCATCATAATTTAATTGACCGTCTGAAGCCAAATATTTTTGCACAACCGCGTTTATATCTTGATAGAGTTGGTCTACGATCTTATATTGTGTCATTTCAGCAAATTCTTCGATTCTTCCCATAGAGTGAGTTCTGCTTGAGCGCGTAATTAAATATATGGCATCAGCGTCCTTAATTTGAATTACCGGATTTGGTTCTCGCCCAACATTGATCAGTTCATGACTGCCAGCCATCAGCATTCTCTTCTTGGTTCCGTTTAAAACAACAATCTGAGTCAATCCGGCATACCCGCCGTAAGCTAGTTCACTTCCCTGATACACGGGATAATGAGCAACCTGGGCGAGATAATTCGCACCGGAGTCCACCAGCTTCTTATATTGCAGCTCCCTCAGCTCGATGTGGCCTTTGTTCGCTCCGCTTATTGTGGAGATGTCATCAATGGAGAGGGTTATATTAATTTTTGTGCCTGTAGAAGATGCTGTGATCTTGGTAAAAGTTACATTATCCTCACGGGACGTAAAGGATGTGCGGACCCATTCCCCATTCTCATCACTGTAGCGTACCCCAGTCTCTGCTGTTTCATAATTCGTCCATCTCTCATAACCACTCAGACTTCCTTGGGAGGGTATACTGAATCGGAGTTGGTGTCCAGGATGGTAGCTATAATAAAAGGTTCTGATCCTTGTGGAACCGGTTTTATTCGTAACCTTCCATTTATCGTTCTGCTTAAAAACATTTTGTCTGGCATCAGTCAGTTGCTCCGTCAATTCTTCCGGAATCACTCTTGGATCCTTGGAAGGATAGTTAAAGAACATATTCTGAAAAATAAAACTGTCCGTATACGGCGAACCTGAAGTAATATATCCGTTCTCCCCGTTTCCGCTAACCATACCCTCCCGCCATGCATTTCCGGGATTAACAGAGGAAACTTCCGTGTAGGCGTTTGCATAATTTCCTTTCTTATACAAGCGTATTGTTTCCGGTAAACTGGTCATTAGGTCTCCTCCTGATCTGTTTGGGCTGCAATTATTAATATTACGTCGGATTTCAGTAATAATTATATCAATGGAGACTGGAATTCGTTATCCTTGTAGATGACAAGGAAGAGGGAAGCATGTCGTAATTTTACAAGGGGAGGGTTAGATGGCATGGAATTACCTAATATTAACATCGGAAATCTAGATATCAAACTGACTCTTGGCGCAGTAGTATTGAACGTATTGTATGTTAAGTTCGGCTATTTCCACAGTCCTATGCCTGAACACAGCCATAGCCAAGGAAGCTACGAGCTGCATTTTATTCCAACCGGCCAAGGTATTCTGAATGCACAAGGAAACCGTTACGCAATCACGCCCGGCACGTTATTTGTAACCGGTCCAGATGTCGTTCACGAGCAGATTCCGGATCCAGAAGACCCGATGGCGGAATACTGCATTTTCTTTGAGATTTTGCCCGGAAATTCCATATATCCGAATGTCAAACGTTCCTTCGTAAGAGAGCAGTCTCTCCCCGAATTACTGGTATCCACCCCCTTCTGGATTGGGAAAGAGGATGGGAAAATGCTCGAATTGTTCAAAATGCTTGCTGAAGAGCTTTCCCTTCAAAAAATCGGCGTCCATCATATGGCAACCAACATTCTTGAGATGATTGTAATTTGTTTGTTAAGACATTACAGCGAGAATCACACGACCATACCGTCCCTTCCCTTGAAGACTCTTGATGATAGCAGACTGCTTATGATTGAGAACAGCTTTTTATACCAATACAGCTCCATTAGCCTGCAACAGCTTGCTAACGAATTGGGGCTAAGCACAAGACAGACGGAACGAATGGTTCATAAGCAATACGGTATGTCCTTCAAAGATAAGAAGCTGCAAGCACGAATGGCTGCAGCTTCAAGGCTTCTACTCACAACGGAAACTTCCATCGGCCTAATCGCAGCACAAGTGGGTTTCGCAACACCGGAACAATTCAGTAATGTATTCAAAAAATATTTTGGGATGACAGCCACTAGATACAAAAGGAAGCGTTGAAACGAAGCTAACACCATTTAGAATAAAGCCTACTTTGTTTACACTGGAGAATTCCGGATTGAGCAACGAAGGCACTATGTGCTTCACGTTTACTTTTTATTGGATACTAACCCATCAAAAATAGCCATACTCAGCGTTAGCGTTGTGTTCGCATGTGAAATTACAACAGTCCCAAAATAGGCAGTACCTGCTGCCGAAATCGATGATGTACCTGTCTGGGTTCACATAGAACCGTTTACTGAAATGAAGGTTGTAACCACCACATTGCCTGTACGGGTTGCTCTGATCCAGTAGGGTGTGTGGCCGTAAAGGATGCAGGGGAATAGCTCATCCTATACTTCGAATGATTTACCATATGCTCAAGGACAGTAACCCTTGCTTTTAGATGATGAATTAATACCTATTAGATGTGCATCTTCGTTTTTTGAATCTCCCTCTTTTTCTGTTTGATTCTTCACCTCTTCAGCTTTTGTTGAAGTTGTATTATCTTTTACCTTTTCCGCTACTGAATTAGTACCATCATTACCGCTTACACCACGGTTTCCAAAACCAGATTGAGCTAAATCATCTTTTACTTGTGGTGAATCAGGAACACGGCATCTCTGTGTTTAGATCTCCAGGCTTCCCGCCATTTAAATTCAGGGAAGACAACGGAGTTCTCTTCTACAGTGACTTCAGAATCTTCTCGAATGCCATTCAAATGATTCCTTTTACGCAAATGCTGACTAATTCCAGGTTGTGACATGTCTAAAATCTCTACAAATTCACACACGCACCATTCACGTTCTTTGAGGAGTGTAAGTATAGTAAGACGTGTTTTATCGCCCAGCAATTTAATCTTATCCGCTGCTTCTTGAATAGAATCCATATCACTTCCTCCTTTCGTTCAACATAAGTGCATGCTTATATTATAATAAAAAAATTGAAGTCAACGTTTAATTCGAAATTAACCTAAAAAAGCGTTGGTTCAAATTAGAACCAACGCTTGGGTGTTCGTAAACTCTCTTTCATTTTCAATTGATACAAGAAGTACTGCAATCACTCTTTTCCACCAATGTAATTATGTAGGCTCCTGCCCATTATTGCAAATGTTGTATCCCTTTATATAGGCGGCTGCATAGGTTGTGAGTAGACATTTCACCAAAGAAGGAGAATGACTATGTACCCTAAATTATTTCATCAAAATCAATGGCATAATCCAATGCCTAACAACCAGAATAACAACGGACAAGGGCTCTCCCCTCCGTACTGCCATGGAAATGTGAACCTTAGTCATCCTAGTGGAAATATAGAAATTAGAGATTACGGACAACAACCACTTGTAATCAATATTGAACAAGCCGCAAAATATAATCAGAATTATCGTACCGCTCTGTGGACAGGAAAGCATTTTCAAGTGACTTTGATGAGTATCCGTGTTGGCGAAGATATCGGTCTGGAAGTGCATCCGACAACCGATCAATTCATTCGTATTGAAGAAGGTAAGGTCAGGGACTTGTGCAAATGGGAGACGAGAAAGACAAATTGAATTTTCAAACGATGGCCTGTGAGGACTATGCCGTTATGGTGCCTGCTGGAAAATGGCACAATATCACCAACACAGGCAGTATACCTCTTAAAGTGTACGTGATCTATGCGCCGCCCGAGCACCCTTATGGGACAGTTCATGAAACGAAAGCCATTGCCATGTCTTCTGAAAGTTAGTTGATCATATTCTAATGCAATACAAATTTACAAAAGCCTGATTCCTCTTTATTCGTCGTGGAGAAAAATCAGGCTTATACTATGTGAAATTAAATCATTGCAGATCAATACACTCAGTAACGTTATGACTCCGTTGCATTCGTAACGGTCTTCACGAATCTTAGCAAGGCTATTGTACTGAGAACGTGTACTAGGACCTTGAGATAATTCATGAAATACAGACAACATAAGTTGGTCGGCTGTTTTTTTATATTATTAAAATATCGGTTCCCGTTAGTTTAATGATTTAATAACGATTAGATAAACGCTTAATCGGCAATGAGAACATGTTCTTGTCTAATTCGGTAATCGGTACAAGTTCTTGTCCTCAACCAATAGTCCCATTACCGATATTTCATACTTATAATACCTAAACACTTGTGTTTACCTTTTAAGCGTATCAGTTGTCCCATAACAATTTGAATATTTTCATGTATTAAGGTGCTAAATGAGGTTAAAGTACCTATGGTCATTGTTTAGAAATATATCTAATCGGAAATAGGAACATGTTCTTGTCCCTCTCGGCAATCGGTAGAAGTTCTTGTCCTCAACTGCCAGTACCAGTCTGATATTTCGCTTGTTTAATTTATGGCCGATCGTGTTTAACCTCTCAGCGTGTCAGTTTTCCTTAACAATTTGAACATTGTTATGTATCATGGTACTTAATGAAGTTTGAAGTGCATGTGGTTAATGTTTAGATATATACCTAATCGGCAATCGGACTATGTTCTTGTCCATTCCGGTAATCGGTACAAGTTCTTGTCCTTTGCTCGGGACAAGAACTTGTACCGATAAAATAAAAAAGCCGCTAAATTAGCGACTTCAATGGGAATATGTTCTTGTCCCTCGACATTAAAAGACAAGAACATTGTTCCATTGCAATCGCATGTTAGTATACTGCACTTCTCACGGATCATGGTGTAAAGAAGCCAAACGCATATGATCGGCTGCTTTTTATGTTTGAATAAGCTAACGGTTCTCGTTAGCTTATTCCCATTCCTTCCAAAAGACCCATCCTCCATTTTTAAGCGAAAAAGTGATTTACACTGCTTACATCTCAGAATCGAACCAGAAGGATATTTTGGATTATCGATATACAGTTTGGGAACACATTTCTCGTACCCACATTTTGGGCATATCTGTCTCATACTTTTCTTTGTTTTCAATTTCTTACCTCAATTTATTATTATATTTTCTTTATTTTAGCATCGTTCATTAAACTAAACTGCCCGTTAACTTTAAAAATGGATATTACTTTACAATTAGTTTTTTTGGGGGATCTATTTTAGCTCACACGCCCTCTATTTTAGCGACTTTTTATGGTAATGTGCTCTTTTCAATCGACATAATTCCTTTCATGCAACTGTTTAGATAACATTCTAATCGGGAATGGTACAATGTTCTTGTCCTGCGACAGTACATTGATTGACACAAAGTTCCCTACCAAAATGACACAAAGTAAAAAAAATGATTCTCTCCAGGGTAGTAGGGAACTTTATGTCAAATTCCAGCCTAGTAGGGAACTTTATGTCACTAAAAATTGACACAAAGTTCCCTACCAAAAAATAAAAAAACCTTATTCTATAAGGGATTTCATGGTTGGTAACTTTATGTCATTCTACATCGTTGTCGGAGGACAAGAACATGTACCGTTAAAGGACAAGAACTTGTACCTATTGCTGTCTCCTCCTTCAATTTACGGGTTTATGGTTTAATAAATAAAGCAATCAGTCTCTATAACTGATTCAAAAATTTGATTTTATAACAGTCCCTTGACATTTTTTATCAGTATCTTAATGTTCATTATCACCTTACGTTAAGCATCTTTTTTATTTGATTTGGCCGTTTGGGACAAGAACATATACCGTTAAAGGACAAGAACTTGTACCTATTGCCGTTTACAAACCCCATTTTAAACCGAGTTAAACACAAAAAAACCGTTAATCTTTTCAGATTAACGGCTTCAAAAACTTAATTTTTTCACATATTTCTCGACTGCTTTTTGGAGGATCTTATATTCATCACTTGGATTACTCATGTTCAGCATGGCAACTTTTTGTGGTGCATACGATATCATTGATTGAATATCTTGTTTAGCGGTTTCATGTTGATTCGGGCAATTGCATTTGTTAGTCAACAACGGTTCTCTTTTTTGCAAATGATAATATTCAATGCTGCTCGGTGAGCTGCTCTCATCAATGTTATATTTGAAAGCAACATCTGGAAACGAACGATCCCTCATATTCTCAATTTCCTTCCAATTAGGAACACTAATTTCTTTGCTTCTCTTCCCTGCGATCTCCATCCAAGCACAAAAGAAATTTTCACAGAACTGTAAGACTAGTTTTTCAAGAATCCAAGAAATCCCCCCTATATCAATACTTCTACGAATTTTCATTTGATAATTGACGACCTGATCAGTAAAATACTCCAGAAGCTCCCTGATTAGAAGTGGCGATACATCAGAAATCAATCTCGTTCTTAAAGAATTAAAGCCGTAGAAATGCTCCTCCTTTAAAAGAGATTTTCTCCAAAAAACATAAGCATATGCATAGGGACAAATTTCAGGGAATTCAATTGTTTCATTCAATTTTCTAAGCTCCATCAATTGAGTTATGCAAAGTTGATGAGACTTAAGTGAACTCTGAAATAATCGGTTTATAACTTGTTGAACAGCATTAGAAGTAACTCGCAGTAAATCTTTTTGGAAACGGTTAGAGAAGTAATCCTGTCTGTCCGTGGATTCTTCCGTATCAAATACTTTTATTTCTTCAGGTTCAACTGTAACTAAACGCTTTAAATTGCAATGTTGTGCATGAATAATCCATTTGGAATGCATATTTGATATCTTCATGTTTGCCTGGTTTGCTTGAACCCAACGAAGGACAGCAGGATTCATTTGATCAGGTGCTCTCCATTTGTTCCAACTGGACATATGAAAAGTAGCAAAGGCATATCCACACTTGCACTGAAATGCATGTTCTAACTGTCTATTCGACAACAAGAAAGGTATAGTTGATTTACAGGTAGGACAAGCATTATTCAATTTAAGATCATGAAATGCGCATTCATCAAGAAGTTTAAACTGATGCAGCCAAGAATGATAGCCCCCCTCCATACATTTCGAACACCAATGCAATTCACGATGAAACCAATGCTCCCACGAACTATATAGATCACAAAAAGGTGCTATTAACGACTGAATAATCTTAAAATTGTGTTCTTGTAAGTTAAAATCCAGCGCTTGATGAAGCCTTTCGAGGTGAAATCCATTTAGCTGTAACAGCTCTCTTTGCTTATCTCCAATGTAATGTTTAATATTCTTCACATGAACACTGCCAAAGATTTGAAGAATTTCATTTCGATCTGCAAGGTTCACCAAAGCAAGTTTTTCAAATACGGACCAAGGCGATTCATATTCATTTATCCATTCTTTCCTCCACACGACATTCATGTTCTAATCACCATTACCTGCTAATGCCATATAAATTTCAGATTCAATATAGCCTGTAAGTTTAATGGAATCTAACCAATTTTGGGCTGAGATCCATTCAAGTTTCTCTCCATGGGTTCCGTATATTTTCAGAGCGTTTTCAACAGTATACGTAAAATACTCCATAGGAATCTCAAGTTTTGAGTTCACTCCATGCTCCCTTCGAAGATTTTGAAATTGTTGAAATATCAAAGCTGCATCCTTTTCCAACCGATGACCTTTCTCATATCCTTCCCGAAAAAAATATCTAGTGAAGCTCCAATCACTGTTTTCAGGATAAGCTGAGATTTCAGGTGAATCGTAGCAACGAAGAACTGCTTTAAAATCATCTAGTGAAGTAATACCAAAAAAACGATGCTCATGTGTCATAAAGCGTCCTATGATCTGGGACTTACGTTGTCCTAAAAAGAACGTTCTCCTAGTGAGCAATTCTTCTTGACCTACGCAAATTACAGACATACTGATTTTCTCACGATCTAGTTGATTATAGATGTCCATTAACCAATGATAATGTGATTCTGTTAGATGATGTGCCTCATCCATAATCAAAATAACCCTTCTTAAACGAGACAATTCAGCTTTTTCTTTCAACAAATTAACAATTTGATTCCGCAACTCACCAGGTTTTCTTCTAGCTATAAACGGAAATTGAAAATCATGTAACAGATCTGCGTAAAACTTCTCTTCACTCGGAAATCTATATGAGTTGCTATTGGCTATGAAGATTGGTATTGGCGCATTTATAAAATGTGGCAGATTTTCTAATGCAAATTTTAATGCAGTGGTCTTTCCAAGACGCGGACGACCATAGACAATCATTCCTGGTAATCGGTTCAGTACAATCTTTTTGAGATTATCCATTAGGCGGAGTACTTCTTTGGTCGGAAGTAGATAATGCCCTACTTCAATAGGGTGTGTACCAACAGGTATCAAATAATTTTCCATATTTTAAATTCTCCTTATCTCAATACATCTTTGTCTTGAATTGTTTTAGTAAGCGCTCATAATTATCCATCTCATTGATCTTTTCCCTGTTGATTTGTTCTTCTCGAACTTTGTCTAACAATTCATGTTGTGCTCTTGCTTCTTCTAATGCTTTTGTTTGTTCCTCCGCTTCATCCGTTAGCTTTTGTTTACTTACCTCTTTCACTTGAGTAATTTTATTTATTGATTTCTTGGTATTTTCTTTACTCAAGAGATAATCAGTGTACACGAAAATAGGATCGTCCCAAGTTGTATAATGGATTAGCTTTCGCTGAACTAATGAATTGATCGCACGTCTCGTTTGCAAGGAATGTGGAGTAAGTGACCATCTGCCACAAGCAGTTAAATAACCGAATTCGCTGCCGTCAGGAAGAAAAGCTTTTAATGTACGCAGATCATCAACATTTACATGTAGAACTAGCTCGTGCTTTATTAGATGGGCAGAGTTAGTGAGCTTTTCACTTCGATATTCTACGCCTTCATATTGAATGTAGGGCTTTCTTCCACTCAATAGGGAACCTCTTACGGTTCGATTTATTCGGGTTTGCATAAACAACATCTCCGATCGTTTCTCTTCTTCCAGGCGTCTTGGTAGTAAGCCTCTTAGTTGTATTCTTTTTTCAAGAAGTTCGAGTGGTGTTTGATGATAAATCCCACCATGAGGTGTTCCATTGTAATTTGAAATCATTACATCAATGAGCTGCAATAAATGTTCGTATGTGATGTTTAGACGAAGAGCGTTTTTTCAGGATTGTTTCTTCTTGGGTCATCCGGACCGTTGCCGGTTGTATTCGGTAACCGATGAAACAAATTCTCAGCTAGAGTTTTAAAGTATCTCTCAATAACTCCTCTTCTCATTGGAAGTGCAACGGGACCAAAGTTCGGAGTACAACCAATTAAGTTTGTGAGTCGATCCTGCACCATTTTAGCGTAGTGAGATTTGGCGTTATCTAAACAGATTACATCCCACACTGCCCACTCTAGCTCATGGAACTTTTCTGATGGAAACCCACCTGGGGGATGATAACTCAGGCCTGGGATTGTCAATTCTAGTCGTTTATGTGGCATAATTGCATTACGAGCACAGTGCATTACGTCACTTCCACCATACTCTCTATTTAGTGAAACAGAATATCCTAAAATGCTGCGATTACTCACATCAATGATGGTAAGAATCCAAAAACGTTCAAGCGTCAAGGTCATAGGATCTCCATCGGGTGTATCAATATCTACTGTAAAAAAACCGTCAATACGATGGGCATCAAACTGGACTTTCTGATACGGGAATAAGTTTGATAGTTGGTTTTGATCTTCCTCTCCCACTCGGTTTGCTTTATGAAATGCATCTTTACCGTAACGGGCTGCAGCCTTTTTGAAATTTTGCTCAGCTATTTGTTTAATGTAACGTTGTAGAGCCTTATACCCCATCCATTTTGTATTTAAAGGGTATTCAGAGAGAGTTATACCCTTTTCACGGCACTGATCCACAAAGCGCTTGTGGATATGCTTAACCTTCATAACTGGCTCTAGGGAACGATTTTTTCTGCCTAAATATAAATCTTCTACCAAATCTTTAATGTCCGGATGCATTTCCAAAAAACGGTTGAATTCCCCGGTTTTTTGATCTTTGTTTCTTTTTTGACCTAATAAATCCAACTCATATTTTTTTACGTTTTTCTGAGGAATCAATCCACGGAATCCTAAAACAACGCCATCCAGATCATATTGAATACATCTTTGAACTAATCTTCTTAAGTTTCGTGGCGAGACTCCGGTCGTATGTTGAATACTATCTAAACTCTCCCTCTGAAAATACATTAAGACCGCATTTTTACGTTGTATAAACAAAGTATGGGCAGTCTTATGGAGTACATTCTCGTCTACAGAGGGCCATAGTCCAGGATTAGCTTGGTCGGGTTCTAATCCGTCCTGCTCATAAATTCGCGATCTGCTCATTGTCTCCAAACCTCCATTTCAAATCCGATAAGTTGATCTTCCATGTTCGCTTTAATATCCCCCTCATAAAGGAGCCATTTTAGGCACAAAAGTACAGCCTCAACAGAAAGAATAGATAGTTCTCGCACAACTTCTTTAATCTTTATCCCTTCACCTGGAATAACTCCGAGCACCTCTTTTAAGGAAACAGGCTTCTTACTATTTACTACTGCCATACATAAGGATGTTCTGTTTTCTATTGAGTGACGCCCCTTTCTTATATCCTCTTCAGTACGAACAACGTAAAGCTTATTATTCATTCGGCACCATTCTCGTTGTGCTTCGATTTGCCGTTGAGTTCTCGCATGTTTTGGATGTTTAGATGTCAGTTCCTTCTTGTATTTGACTTCTACAAAAATTTCCGTTCCATCCTCTTTTAAAATCCACATATCAAAGATAGAAGTACGAAGTCGGCCATTTAGAACGTAGGAAATTTCCATTGGTTGCTCACAATATGTGATGACTTCAGGGTCCGTATCAACCAGAAGCCAATGATCGTATTCCAGATCACTATATAGTTCAACGATCCGCTCATCGACTTTATTTCCACGCGGAGTCCAATAGTTATTTCCATATTTTTTACTTCGAAGTACCTTGATGGGCTGATACTTCATGAATTCGTTTCTATTCGTCATAAGTTACCCCTTTAGATTTGTTTTCCTGTATAAACAAAAATTCAAGTTTTTATACACATCATGTATAAAATTTGCATTTCTATGAACATACTAAGAAGTAATAGAATGATAGAGGGAGAGAATACTATATGTCAGAAGAAGAGTTTTACAAGTGGCTTGGAGAATATCTACGGGACCTTAGAAAGTTGAAGAAACAAACACAAGAAGAGATTTGTAAAAGCTATCATCTTGCTCGTTCATCCCTAGCCAATATTGAGCGGGGCAGACATGTTATTAGTGCTTATAATTTGTATCTTCTATTACAAATTTTAGATGTACCTCTTGAATCTTTGTTGAGGAATAATTATCAGGAAATCTCGAATTCTAGGAAAGAAATATTCTATTGATTGTATAAAATAAAAATATATAGGGAATAAAGCCTGAAAAGATGAAAGGCTGTGTTTCCTATATGAAAGTACAAGAGCGTAGAGATTTAGAAGTATTATTAGTCTTGCTAAAAGAGATGCCGTTGCCCGTTAAAGTTTTCATTGAACACAAATTAAACGAGATGCTGTCACCTTCTTCCGGTTTAGAATACGTTAGGGATTTTCGCATTTTCTTCAATTGGATTACACCCAAACTTTGGCCGCATGTTGAGTCCACATGTGATCTGACCTTGGAAAAGTTTAATGATATAAACCAAGAACATGTACAGCATTTTGTACAACACTTAACTTCATCGAGAAATTTGCAATATAGCTCCATGTTACGAAAATTTAATTCGTTACGCTCTTTGTTTGGTTTTCTACATCAGGAATTCGACAACAGTGGATTCCCTGTATTGAGACGTAATGTTTTTGCTACATTTACCATGGAGAGACCAAAAAATCACGTAGAGATCGCACGTCAGATACAGAATAAGATCCTTCATGTCAACGAAATCCCTTCTTTTGTTAAATTTATACAGGAAGGCGTAACCGAGCAAAACAATGTTCAGGCTCAGTGGTTTCACAATCTAAACCGAGATAGGGATGTTAGTATTATTACATTACTTTTGGAATCCGGAATAATAGTAAGCGATATTGTCAATTTAGATATGGGAGATATTGATCTTAAAGATGGCTACCTTATCGTAACTAGACAACATGCTAAAGTACAAATGAGTCATAGAATTATGTTCGGAGAGAACGCTAAACATTATTTACATGAATACTTAAAAATCAGGACAAATAACTATGCTCCTCAAGAGAGTGAGCAGGCATTTTTCTTGGCCAAACCTAATGGTGAAACACATGGAAAACGAATCTCAAAGCGTACAATCCAAGCTATGGTTAAAAAGTACGCTGTGAAATTTGGTGCCTCAGAGGTTACAGTGAGGCAGCTTACCCATTCATTTGGAGTTCAATACGCTGGAACAAATAACGTACGCAATATGAAACAACAATTGGCTCAACGTAATATTGAATCACTAGAGAAGTACCTTATATTGTCGAGTCTTATTGATTGAGTTAACCTATTAACTAGGTCTTGTTCTCTTTGAACAAGGCTTTTTTTGTTTAGTTAATCTGTTTTGTAATGCTCTTCTTAAGCTGCTTTAGTTGGTTTAATTGATCGTAGTAAGCCTCCACCTCCTTTACGTTTTTCTTTTCAAAGCTCACCCTTGTAGCGACACTGACTTCTTGATATTTTAACGAAATGATCAGAATTGCTTCGTGATAGTCCTTGATATGAACGATAGGAATCTTCCACTCTCCTTGTTCTCTAGCCAAATCAAACCATTTCTTCTTGACCACTTCTCGATTGGTATACATTCTTCCGTCAAACAAAATTCCTTCTGCCGTTACAGTAGCAATTTCAATACCTACTTTGAGTCTTTCATTCATCCTCTCCACCTCCTTTATCATTTATGTCCAATAAATTGATATATAAACTTATCATTTTAATTAAATAATCTATATACATTAATGTATCGGAGGTTTCGCATTGTTTAGACTGAATTAGAGGTGTGGCAATGAACGAACCTGTTTTAAGATTAGTAGGACAACGTGTTCGCGAATTACGGAAAAAACAAGGATATTCACAGGAAGAATTAGGCGAAATGGCTGGTTTTCACTTCTCCTACATTGGAGGCGTTGAACGTGCCGAGAAAAATATTACCTTGTTAAATCTTCAAAAAATTGCGGATGCTCTCAAAGTTAATGTCCATGAACTCTTTGTTTACAGTAAGTTTGTTAAAAGCGGAACTAATGATAAAGAGAAATTGCTAAACGAGATCAATGAGAAACTTTGGCCTATGAAATCTTCCGATTTAAAAAAGGTTAACCTGCTCTTATCTGAATTTTTCGATAGTTAACACAAAAAACCAATGTCCTCTGACATCGGTTTTTTGTGTTTCAAATTTATTGCTTCCACTCTGCTTCACTTTGTATGTTAATCCAAGAGTATCTGTTATTCTGCTGTATATGTCCCTCCATCATATTGCGCTCGCTTTTTAATGTTAAAAGCAAATATTTCGTTTGGATGTTCTCCACCTGTAGATGCTTATATACATGTGACAATGAAAAGTATCCTCTAGCTGCATATAATCTTACTTGCTCCATGTTAATCTTTCCACTTCGTTGTAGCAGCTTCCTCCCTCCCATTTTATATGCAGCATCTGCATCAATGTTTGGATCTGAAATTACTACACTTAGCTTCCCAGCAGGTAAGGTTACTTTATGCTGATTCGTACGCAACATTTCTTTACAAGCCAGATTGCGTATAGATTCCCAGTGTTCAACAAAGCTAGAGTGGATCCTTTTATAATGCTTCCATTGGGCTAAACACCAGTATATGTTGTTGTTTGTGATGTTCTTTTTATATGCAAAGAGTTCCTCTTCTCTCTGGCCGTTATTAGCTCTGATCGGAGAAAATCTTAAATATTGGTTGCTAGCTATACAGAATTCTTGAAGTAATAACTTTTCTGACTCATTTAATTTGTTTAATTTAATTCGGACCACCTTAGATAGAACACCATGATTATCAAATAAGTCGAACATTTGCTGATTTTGCAGATCGTACTCTTTAGTTGCAATAAATTTGCCAACAACATTTTGTTCTGTCCACTCAAGTCTCTGAAGTCCAAGGGACGATTGATATTCACCTATAACTTGTCTCAGCAATTGGACTTTCGCACCTGAACTGTGCATTTGCTCATAGTTCGATGATTGAACAAAATAAAGGATTTTTTTTATGCTCACTAATTTATTCTCCTTTGCATCAGCAGATTAGTGAGTGGTATTGACTATTTTTATAAATTTTATTCAAAGTAAAGAGTAGTGAATATCCGAAGGGGGTTCAATATATGGATAAATGTATATATTTATACCTGTTCCCCTCATGATTTTCCTCATTTCATATGGTCTAATATGCTAACTGTCTGAAGATACTTTTGCTATGGAGTTCTGCCTATCCCCCACTAATGAAATCATCCAATCCAAGCTTTTTAATCGTATAACTTGTAGACTAAATTCAATTATGTAATGGTTGTTACCTTTCACCTAACTTGATATTATCAAGCTAAATGAGTCCTGAAATTAGGTGTTTTACACCTGCTTCAACTTAGAAAGCTTCCCATTTCATAATAAGATTGGTTGAGGCAAACATCTACATGACGTGATACATTCGTTATCACTTTAAGGAATAAAGCCAGCATTTAATTGCTGGCTTTATTCCTTAGAAAGCGTTTATTTATCTTTGAGAAATGACGGCCTTCCATAGTTTGCCTTTCGCTGGTAAACAACAGTCACTTCCCGATCAGGACCACCGTCTAACGAAGGAGCCATGAGTTTCACTTTAGGGAGGTCGCCAACTCGCTGTTGTTTAATAAACTCTTCATTCGTTTTACTTATTTTAATCCCTCCCCAAAAATAGATGATTCAATATGGTGTGCAGTTCTTGATTTTCTTTATCTAAAGTAGCGAATATTCAATTGAAACCTCTTCCTGACTCCAATATGAAGGGTGACTCAATTTACCCAAAGGATAACATAGTTCATGTGAAAATGACACTCTGCCATTATAATTGAATGTTACATTAAAACAAAAGATAACGACCCTTCAAATTCAAAGGTCTGTTTACCGAGAGAAGAAAAAAATGTTTATAGCTGATTATATCCACCCTATTCCTTTATATACCGTATTTTGACCTAACCCTATGAAACTTTGTTTACCTTGACATATCAGTAATAATAACGCAAATTGTTAATTGAAAGAAATATGAGCTGTTATACATTAATGAAATCATTTCACCTTATTTCCTCATTTTTTATAAACTCAATGTAATTCATTATTTATAATAGATACTGGAGGTTTTTTATTTTCCAATATAATGAAGGGCGAGGATTTCATATACAAGAAGTGTATAGTAAAAGAAAATAAAAACTTTTCCTGCAAGCAAAAATATCACCGTAGTCCAGCTTGCCTTGGCTTTGATCTTGACGCAGGATGAGCCAATTGTACCTATTCCAGGCTCACGCAGTCCTGAGCGTGTTACCGAAAATGCTGGCGCTGCAGATGTGGAGATGACCAAAGCGGATTTACAAACCATCGCTTAGATCGTTCCTAATGGATCAGCCGGAAGCCGATATCCGGAGAGCATCCTGGGTATTTACACAACCGATTAAAATTAATACATCTTGTCTCTAACGTAAAAACAAATTGTTGTGCTAGGCTCTCCTATGCGACTCACATATATTAAGTTAGCCTTTCGGGGCCACAAAAAACCATTGATCAACGGTTTTTTCCATGACCTTCATAATGCCAACAGAGGATAATCTTAATTGATTCAAAGTGGGGCTGACCTTCATCATCCTTTGGATTCTTCGCGCTGTTATCTTTTAGCCACTGCTTCGCTCGTTCCATGCTTTTGAAACTATGCGTTTACAACAGGATCTTTACCTGCTGGTATTTTTTGAATCAGTCATCTATAATATCTCCGTCCCGATTGGTCTGATTGTCTGTTGCTTGCTAACAATATTTTAGCACACTACCAACATAAAATTCGCTATGGGTAACGAAAGATCATGGCATTGCTTCGGAGAGAGTATCAGATGAAGCACAAACATGTGCAGCGGATTATGCAGCAGGAAGAGTTACAGTGCCGTGTCAGAATGAAGAAACGCAGACCTAGGGGGCAACAGAACACGTGTTAAAGCGTCAATTCAAAGCCTATGCTCCCATGCAATAACTTGTAACCGACATCACGTATTTGCCTTTTGGGGGAAAATGTTATACCTAGTATTTTGGACTTGTTTAATGGCCCTAAGCCAGTTACCGAATTTACCAGACACAGTGCTTCATAGCGACCAAGGCAGTGTCTATACTTCACAAGCATATCAAGAAGTTGTAAAGCGAAAAGGCATTACCATGAGCATGCCCCTCAAGGGTACGCCCGCTGATAATGCCCCCATTAAATCGTTTCATTCCACGCTAAAGTCTGAAACGTTCTATCTCCAATCGTTACCAGTACAACGACGGCCATCGCCGTACAAGTCGTTCGAAGACTACTTGACTTACTATAACTCAATTCGCATTCAAACAAAACTAAATAACCAGTCACCGGTTCATTTCCGGCAACTGGTTGCTTAGAACTTGAAAGGTGTTTTGATACCTGTCTCACAAGCATCCAACCCGCACCCGAAGCAAACTGAGTATCGGGTCGGACGAGGATACGAACAGTGGGACACGCAAGTCTCCATTCGCAAGACGCAGATGGTCTATCAAGGCAAGGTTGCGGGGAAGGTCGTTCCTTCCTTCCCCGAGAACACGCTCGACGTGGTCGCGGTCAACTACGCAATGGATTTGCTCTCTAAAGGATGGGGCGTTTACGCTAAGAACAAGCGGAACGTGGTCATCGTCAAGAAGATCAACTCGAAGCAAACTGAAGATCAACTAAATGAACTGGCTCAGGATGAAGTCTTCGACTTCTACAGCGATCTCTACCCTAATCAGGTGGTCGATGTAATGCAACGTAATTGCGAACGGCTGAATGGCGATCTCATCGCATTTGTCTTCGACGTCAACATCGGCTTTAATACCCCATAATAGCAAAAGAAAGAACCTCTCCGATAGTTCGGTAGAGGTTCTTTCGCTTAAATGAGGTTGGTACGTTCTCATACGATACACTTTCGGTAGGCTCCTCTGAAGCCGCCTTTTTCGGCTTGCTACCAAAACGGAATGCCGAATCACCTTCAAGCTTCTCGAGTAGAATCTTCCGAGATGTCTAATAAATATCGTCCTTCATTCCGAGTCGAATCAGGAACAATCGGAAGATGAACTTATCATTATCGGTATGCTTCAATTTAGACGAAGCATAATTCAACGTCTTTGCCGTCTCGTTCAGCAGAGCTACAAAATGCGTGTAGGCTTGAATCTTTTCGGCGTTCAGCTCTCCAGTGAAGAACTTGAAAGGGAGCTTCTTAATGTCGAAATCAAAGGTGATGCCTGGGCAGAGGTGAACGAACTCCGCTTTACCTTCCCATCTGTGTCGGCTATCAGCTCGTGGATCGCGGCGATGAACGTCTCCTCGAAAATGTTACCGCTGTAATCAAGAGCCTTCAAATGAGTGCTTGGCGGCTGTAAATCAGATTTGCCAAATTCCGCAATGTGGGTCCAGTGTGATTATCCATATCAACAGTGACCTCAAGGTCGGTAATTGGTGGTACGGACTGATCGGACGGAGTTGCTGGTTCTGCAGAGGCTACAGTATCGCTGAGAGCCACAGAATCGTTCAATGCTTACCAACTGACAATTTTGAATAGTAGTCTTCTGGATTGCCAGTTATTTTGTTCACGACGAATCGCTTAAACCGCTCCTTTAGCTCGGACTCGCGATTATAAGGAACGCTCATAACTAACACCATCTGGATCGGAATTCCAAGAGCATCTGATTCAACACTTTACCCGTCTTCAAACGCTCTACAATATGATCCCTATAATGGTCTGTATCTACATCAACCGAGAAATAATCATCACGAGCTTTCAGTTTATCGATAAAGTCATCCTCGTGATGGTGGACATATTCTAAGAAAGTCTCCTTCTCAAGTTCATCATTAAACAACAGAACAACCTCGAAAAATCTTCTTCGAGCGTGGGCTTCTTCCTGATCTTCTTCATTGTAAAGAAACTCGTTCAGCTTATACGATGCGCTATCCATCGTGAAATATTTAAGTGCATAATCTGCATGCACCTTGTGTTCTCCAAATTTGAGGAATTCCCACTCTGGAGCAGGTGTGCTGTACCTGCCACCATCGAGTATGACTATCAAGTCATTGTATAATTGCGTGCCAAAGTATTTGATTCTGAGCTTTTGATACATTGTAGATGGATTCATCAATGTATACGAGTAGAACTCAGGTCTGCGTCTGTCATATTCGTCATCTTCATCACCGATAGTGATTGTGTACTCAGGGTTATAGTAATTGTAGTAGCCGCCTTCATCACTTTTCCATTCACTCTTATTTTCAAGTCGCTTAAGGACTTGTTCAAATGGAGATCTGGTTAATAAAAATCGTTTCTTCCACAAATACTCGACATTATTAATATCCGCACTCCTATTAATATCGGTATTGGTGTCGCCTACCCTTGTGTAGATGTGATTAGCACGAACTCTTCTTCCTTGATCCTGATAATCTTCGGTTAGATAATACGGAGTGTCAGTACTATTCTTAATGACCAACACATCAATTTCCAAACCGGAGATCATTAAGTTACGTACTTCGATTCTAGGTCTAATACCCGAAACGAACTTCTTATCCTTTAAAAAATCGATCATATGTTGTTGAGTCTTTCGATTTTCATCGTCTTTAACCCCAACAATCTCGTATGTCCTATCTACTACTCCAAATATAATGTAGGCATCTCTGTCTACACGATTATTCGCCATACAAATAATGTCGTGTAACAGATTAGCCGAATTACTATGATACTTCACTTTGAAGTCCCAATAATCGTCTTCACGTTTGGAGTCGATAAGCATCAGTACTTCTTCCTTAAGTTCAAACATCATCATCTCACCTTGACTTTCCTTGCCCTAGGCTCGAAATCATTTCGACACCATCTGACAAAGTTATTGGAGTGGAAAAGGTACGTCCTTGTTGTTTCTCCTCAAGAATACCTTCTTGTTACTTTTCTAAAACCTCTTTCTCATACTGCTCGAACAATAAATTCCAACTGCTTTATGAACTTGGAGGAAACCTTCAGTGATTCGAACCCCCTCGGAACAAATAATAAGTTCATTATACTTATTTATAATCATTTGTATAGATAAGGAATTGTTGTGGTTCACTGTTGGGTTTGTGAGTCGATGATTGTGATTAAGGGAATACGTTTTTAGTTCATCCGCTACAGGGAATATCCATCAAAAAAGAAAAAGCTGCCGATTTTCGCGGCAGCTCCCTAGCAGTTTGTTTATACATTGTCCTTTACGCTAAACTTAAATTGAGAATCAATCCACTCCTTGACCATTGTCTTAGACCGGAAAAAGGTTTGAGCAATCTCTAAAAGGTCAGAGAGCATAACGTTATCTGCTCGTATTAAATGAGTACGGAAAGTTGCATCTGTAATTCGTTTACCTGTGGTTAGTGTTGAGTTCAAGCGTTCTTGAATACTACTCTTCATGTAAATATTCACAGCTAGATCCAAATGGTTAAGTTTAACTTGATCGAAAGGAGTGTCGTAAGAGTCTAAGGCATCCAAATGAATCATTCGACCGATTAACATACCGTCCCCAATGGCTTCTTCGGATAGTTCTTCTAACGACATACTGAAGTGTCTAGTCTCTCCTTCATTCTTCATATTGGCAACGATCTGAAGCTTTCGAATGCCCTTGGTATGATATTCCCACCATTGCTGCCGCTTCCACTCATCTCCATCTATCTCCTCAACTGAATATTGTGGTAAGAACAGCTCAGTTCCCTCATGTTGGTTAGGATGAATTAACAACCGTTCTATCCAATGCGGATTAGGTGGCTGAATGAACTCCTCTTCAAGAATCAACGGTGGCTGTGTTTTGGAGATATGATACGGATCTAGCCTAATGTATAGATTCTCTGTACCGTATTTTTGTATCAAGTAAAACGGAACCATAGCATTTAAATAACTATCCAAAAACAGATATGTATCTTTGTAGTTACAAGTTCTATATTTGGGCATGTTGGGAAACGGTTTATACTTAACTGCATCCAATCGGATCAATTCTAGGTCAGAAATTCCACTTGTCTTTTTGCGTAATTTTTCATATAACTCAGGATGTTCTCGAAAGAGTGGCTGTCCTGGATGATACTTCTCAAAAGATTTAATATGATGATAAACACAACTTGCTTTTGAAATCTCAACCGTCATAGCAGTTAATGTTATTAGTTCATCTTCTTTATACTCCGGGAAATAATAGCCGATGAAATGAACTAACCCACTATCTTGGGGTGAGAGATACTGTTTTCTTATCGAAACCAACTTCATTATGTTTTCTTGCTCGTATAATAATGCTTCTTTAAGAAATTCAGCTGCATCTAGTAAATCCAACTTTCTACTTTCCGCGATATCTTTAATACTCTGTTCATAGACTTCTAACTCATCCATACTGCGCCCCCTCTCTCAACGAAACCGTCATACTTATTGGTCACGACATTAAGTACACGATGACCTTCGCATTCAATCTGAGACGATTGATATCTAACCTCGTATTCGATATCGCCCTTCCGCTTCAAAGGAATCCGCTTATAGTTACGCATTCGCTTCAAATCATCGAGCGAATCGCTGTCGCCAAATAGACCTTCCAGGACATCCATCATCTTTAACATCTCCTCGTCAACCCGCTGATCATCAACTTTCAAAGCAGGAACCCCATAAGCCCGAAGCCGTATCTGTAATCCTTAATTCAACAATTAACCTCCCAACACCTTCCAACAAGTCGACAGAAATCTACAGAAAAAGAGACAGCGCATAAAGTCTGTCTCCAGATTGCTATAGATATATCAAGCTTGATAATAATTGTCTGCCTAGCCTTTTTCGGTAAGCCTAGCCAAGAGCAGAAGCTGCAGGTCGCGCTTGTCCATCTGCCGACTAACGTAAGGCGGGAGAACCCCTTCACTGATAAGACGTCTGAGGTGATAGTCGACCCGATCAGTACTGAAGTATGGATTGTTCAGATACTCGAATACTTTCTCCAAATCGTAATGAAGTCCGTGGAACTTAGACGATCTCGAATATAGAAGATAGCCATGCGCCATACCATCTTCACTAAACGTCATGCTCTGGAACGCTTCGTATAGCTCATTGACCAATACATGCAACGAATTCAGGTATTGCGCTACTTCTTGCCGTTCCTGCTCGGGGAAGTCCTGCGGAGCAGTGAACAGCTCGATCAGCGTCTCGATGTCATAATGATACCCATCACCTTCACGAATTCGAGTACTGTTCTCCTTCAAGAGAATTTGGAGCTGTTCAACAACATCGGAGCGGTTACGGGAGATCGAGAGTTGTCGCTGCTGCTCGATAAAAATACCATGCTTTTTCTCAATTACGCTGATCACGTTCGATAAGAGGGAGTATCGTTTGATTGTATATTCATGAATTTTGGCAAAGCTCATGGAGAAGCGAATCGGCTGAATCGTATCGGGATTGTTACTGTAGAGATAAACCGAATAATCATCGTTACCCCCGATATTGCTGTTGACATCGCTAGACCAAGATGCGAAGTACTTTTCCGTACTCTTCCTGTCAGGCAAGGTTCCGTCAGCACTCCTTAAGTCGACCGGATGCGCCCCGAAGCATGCCCGGATCTGCGCGAAATATGCATCGTCTGAAACTGCCGCATTAAATACTGAATCGTCCTTCTTTAGCGGGTGATCCATCTCGAAAACACGATGGAGCTGCTCAATGGATTGAAGGACGATATCGTATGTCGTGATCAGCTGCAGAACATTCAATGAGCGTACATCATCATGTGAGTGGCTCAAGTTGATATACGGCAAACCGTTCACGCTGACGGAGAGCCAATCCTTCGCAGAACAGATCAGGCTCCATAGGTTCTTGCCATTGTAGTTGCTGTATGTGTTAATCAGGAAATCGTCATGATCGCTTACGGCTTGCTTGAACTTTTCAAGCAAGGAGCTATCGAGAATGTAGCGATTCTTGCCGTCCATACTTTCCCCCTCCGCTCGACAATGGATACTTCAATTATAACTTAAATTCCCATTAACAGCCACATTCTACTTGGGTGATCGGGTTATCCAAACAAAATGCCTCATGTGCGGAGGGGGGGCGCACATAGGGATATATGAAGGGCAACTGATACGTTCCAAGATATCAGCTCCACTATATACTTTGTCTCCGCTATAAGGTCTTGAAATTCACTGGTTACTCCCAACCCAAATCTTCTCTTTATCACTATTAGATCACATATTTATTAAGTCCTGCGATATCAGTCGCTTGATTATAGTCGTAGACGATACCCACACTATACTTCGCTCTAGTCAATGCAACGTATAGTTTTGAACGACTCGTAGGAGGTAATTCAAACTGATTATTTTTGATCCATCTTATGAAGGGTTGCGTTGGGTAAATTAATACTCTTTCTAATGTAAGACCCTTAGATTCGCCAAAATTAAAACATTTGTAATCTTTATTTACCGTTTCTCTAACACTATCTCTTAATTGAACTGGGTTGTAGGTTTGTAGATAATGTTCAACATCTTGTTTTCTTACTAGAAAGATCCCGTCATGTCCCGTCACTTCATTTTGGTTTGATTGGCATGGATTATATTCAGGAAATAATTTTGAAGAATAACTACAAATCACATCATTATTTCTATGGGATACATTCAACGAGTCTTCATCAATTTCACAATCTATCCTTCGACATTCGGTTTGAATAAACTCTTTGATAAGCCCTTCTTTATACCGAGCATACTTTCTTTCAATGTGGGTTAAATATGTTACCTGACGAGGATCGCCTACGAACAGTATGCTTGAATCGCTCTTCAATAGTAACTTTACAATCTCCAAATCATACCCCGCTAAATCTTGAATTTCATCAATAAAGATATGTGAATAGATGCTGCTTAATCTCTTAAAAACAGCGCCATCGCTTGTTTCGTTACATCTAATAACCAATTTTGAAATCTTATCCGAGTAAATTTTTGAGTCGCTTGTAAAGTAATGTTGTTTAAAGTGAGTATTTTCTCCAAAATAAACTCTACGTGTACCCTGAGCATATCTCAAAGCCGATGGTTGATTTACTAGAAGCATTCCTCGAATTGGCTTATCATATAAACCACCTTGATAAGGTCTAATACCATGCTGAAGCAAGGTGGAAAACCACGTTTGAATTGTAACATGCGATGGAATGCACCCATTCAAGGTAACAAACTTTTTACGGATTTCGGCTTCATTTGCTTGAGTATAAGTGGTAATAAGTATTTTTCCATCACGATGATTTAATGCTTCATTTACAAGAAAAGTTGTCTTACCAGAACCGGCAGCTGCGATAACCAGCTTATTAGTCTTCATACTTGATCACCTTATTGCATCTGCGATGTATTCAGGAAATACCACAGATTCAGCCGTTTCAAAGATTTTCAATGCACACTCAGTTTTATGAGACTTCATATATTTATGCATCTCATCAATATCTAAGGATTCTGTTCCAAAAATAGTATTGAGTTTGCTCAACTCATTAACCTTCAACAGTTTTGGTTCTAATGTATTATAATTAAAAGGGTTCTTCCCAATATGTAAGTCGCCTTCATCCTCATTCGGATCAAAACAAATTTTAATACCTTCTTTTGCGTTATCCCCCAGATAGTCACTGTACTTTCTTTTAACAGCCAATACGTCTCCATCATTATCTGTAACTACTGTTACAGGTTTATTAAGCAATACTGAGATCTCTAAGAATCGCAAAAAAGATGTGCCTACCGAAATAACATCAATTTCGTCTTGAATAGGTAATTTTCCTTCGTTTGAAATCATGTATGCTTTTTGAACTACCAGTTCATCAGAATCTCCTTCCACCAAAATTGCCTTTTTACAAAGGACGAGCCGAAGGGTATCATAGCCTGCTACCTTCTGGAAGAATCCTCTGGTGTCTTTCTTTAGATCATTCAACTTTATTGCCTTCTTGTCATTTAACAATATCAAGTTATCTAACCCTAATTTATTAGCTACGAAACTACTATGTGTAGAAATAATAATTTGTTTATCCTGTTGATTCTCTGCGATTTTATTAATAAATTGGTTCAACTTAGTGTGGGATAGGTGGTTTTCTGGTTCTTCAACTAAAATGACTGCAGCTTCTCTTGTTCTCCTATGGCTTAAAGCCAACTCAGTTTTCACAATGCATTGCTCGCCTTTTCCAACAAAGTGAAAAGGCACGTCATCAAGATAAGTAACCAGACTATTTTCCCAAGCATTTTTAGAAAGTAGCTCAACAGAAAGTTCAACTTTCTTTCCTGTCAGCACTGCGGTTTCTTGAATTTTTGTATTAATAGCCTGAATGGACTCCGAACCCATGAAATTATCTCGCATTTTTCTATGGGCTTGGGAAATATCAACTATATCTTCGGGCTCAAGATTATCTCTAACAATTCTGGAAATATAAACATCAGAGCCATTTTGGTACCGATTACTCGATGAATCAATCATCGCAGACTTCAGTGGGATGCTTTTTGGCGTTATTATCTCCCTAGCAAATGTAGACCAGAACAAATCGTAATATTCAATTGGAAGAGTCTTTACATCTCCCTTATTTACTAAATGTTCATACTCCGCTTGATACTTTTCATCGAAGCAAATTTTAAGTGCAATCCCGCTCTCTTTAACATGATTGCTATTACCGTTACCTTCAAACAACGCTATACCATCACCACTCAAAAATACTTCAATCAATATGTATGGTAGCTCATGACTTTGTCTTTGCTCCAATTTCGTTAAGTATTCACTAACAATTCTATTGTTGAAATAATATTGTGTTAGCTCATTTTTGATTTGTCTACCATTAAGGAGCCCCGTGAGCGCTAAATGAATAGCTTCAAGAATGGTACTTTTCCCTGCCTCATTGTTGCCAACTAGGATGTTCATTCCTTGACTAAGTTCTAAGACGAATTCCCCGTAAAAACTCTTAAAGTTTTGGATTTTCACCTTTTTAATTTTCATTTGACTTTCCCCCACTTAACCGATCTAAATAAGCTACTACCAAATGAGATATGCTTATCATTAGCTCAGCTTCGTACTGGTCAACAGGAACAGAAGGTAGATTTCCGTTGTCTTTTATTTTTGAGTTTCGATGATGTCCAACCTTATTTAGGTAGGTCGATACTCCGGTTAATAATCCAGTAATTCCATCTCTTTTTTGCTCCGTGATATCACTTAGGAACCCCTCCCAGACTTTCGAGTTGTATGGTCCACCTCTTCCATTCCCAACGTCAGTATAAGATTCTATTACTGAGAGACATTGCCGAAGGGCATCGTAAGTCTTTCCTCGTTTCATATGCTCACGAGCATCATCAAGCAGTTCATAGGCTTGAATCCAACTTGTATCGTTTAACAATGCTGCTGGAAGGCTTACCGCGTATTTAGTGGAATACCCATAATAATTTATAAACCGAATCCAATCAGACTCTGATATCTTTATTTGTTGGTTGCCGGTTATCGGAATGATCTTGTTTCCGTTCTCCATGACTTCTACAATCGCCTTTACATCAATTGTGAAATACAGGTCACCAGAACGAATCCCTTCTATGATAGAAATATCGTTTGAGTCAAATATCCAATCCCATTCTCTATAACCAGAGCCTTGATTGAACACACGAATGTTAGGTTGGACTTGACCCACAGCTTTCTTTAAGAAAGTAGAGTTAACCTTTGATGATACCTGAATATCCAAAATGTTTTGAAGTCTGTGTGTTTGATCCGACATCTGAATGTCAATAAACTGTATGCTTTCTGTGATTCTTAAGTCGAAATCAAACTTTAAGTATGTATTGTTGTTTAGATGATTAGAGTGCATAGATGATTCAAACAAATTAATTGTATACATGAATGAACTATCTCCTTCTTTTAAAAAATTTTAAGTTTATAATTTTTAGGAACATCCTCTTTGGTAATTAACATCAAGGATTCTTTACTTTATTCTCAGCTGATAGCCATGGCATTCTTTGCGATTGAAATTCATATAACTAGACTTGTAGGTAATAGATGATTGCGTAAAACCGACTCTTATATTCTAAAGTTGGTCTCGTACTCCCCGTTTAGTTTAAATTACAAATGATAAAACCATTTTTATATCAATGAATCGAGAAGAATCTATAATTCTAATATTTTCTATTGTGAGCCTGTATTCAAAGTTTAAATCTAGATAGTAACAGACCTCCTCATTGTATTTCCGAGGTATATAGCCAATCTTGTGTTCAGAATAATAAACTGCAACAGCATTTTCATCGTAAAAATTTTCTCGTTCCCTTTTTATTATCAACTCACTGCCGCTCTCAATTTCTTTTAATAACTGGTCCCTATTGGGTAACTCACACAAATTAAATTTAGTACCAGCAAGATAGATTTCATTAGAACTACTATCACCAAAGTCGTTTGTCATATCTTTATAATTATTTGACAAAGAGACTAATTTTCTAACCTCGAAAGGGATAATATTACTTTCGTTATCGAGAAAAATCAATGGGTCAGCATCCTTTAAAAAGTCCCTTAACTCATCAATAGTTCTATAACTTGTATTAACCTGAACATATTGCGACAAGTCTTTAACTGTTTCTCGTGAATTAAGTCCTAATCTAAATAAACTAACATCTACACTATTGTTGACCCCAAATTTAATGTAAAGTGGAAGATACATAAAAAATTCATTATTTCCAACAACCTCAATTACCATAGAACATAATGAGCCAATAACCCAAGGTAGTTTAAACTCAAACATATCCTTAGTATAGTCTACAAGACGCGAAATTCTGTATTGTTCACTTACACCACTAAAATATTCTTCACCAAGTTGTCTATATGATTTGTAACTCTCAATCCAATCAACAAAAAGATTATATTCGTTGATTTCTATTTCTTTGGAGTTTCCTGCACCTCTTCTAATCTTATTTTTTTTACATTCTGGCAATGACAATATTCCCTTGAAAATTTCTGGGGTTATTACTTCAGAAACACTTTGAATTGGGCTTTCACGATTATTAAGAAATTCTAAAATAGAAGTAACCATCACTTGTAAAGCTCTATAAGAATTAAATGATAAGCCGCTTTCTTGGATTTTTATTAGGTCTATTCTGCTTTGTAAATCATAATAAAAAAACATCTTTCTAGAGAAACTCAATACTTTCCCTAATTTGCTTGTATCAGCTTGATGGAAAAACAATGTATTACTTAGCATACTATTAATCTCGTCTCTCGCTGGCGATAAAGCGTTATAAAATAATAATAATGATTTAGCAAAAGATTTTGAAGTTAAATTTAAGAGTGCAGCTGTTTGTTCTGCTTCTTCTAAGCGTTCAATCTCATCAAGTGAATTAAAAAATTCCTCATCACTTAAAAGAGAGCTTCCAACAATGTTAGAGTAATTTTCGTAATTATAATGTTCCTCTACTAGATTATTATAAAAATTTATATATACTATTTGCCCAAATGTGCTCTGATATGCTCTACCGGCACGCCCAGCGATATTTTTAAAATCTCCAGGACTTAATGTAGGTTGGCCACTATAAGATCGTCCTGAATGTATAAAATTCTGTATTGGGAAATTCACCCCTTCTACTAACGTTGTAGTGCAGACCATAATTTTTATATGACCATTTAGAAAGTAATCTTCTAAAGCCTCCCGAATATCTATCGGTAAACTTCCATGATGATAAACCAGTCCCTTATCTAACCCTAATGTTAGTAGATGATTTGTGCCAAGACGTTTTTCAATATAGGTAATTAGATTTTTCATTTCTAGACTAAGTTCTAGTCGTTCAGGAAACAACGGTTCATAAGCACGCACGAATTTTTCACATTCATCTTTTGTATGGAAAAAGATAAGACTTCCCCCTACATTTTTAAGCTTTTGAGCAATACCCATAATAAAATTTTCTCTCTTCATATTACTATCACGATCAACGCGATTATTTCTTATATGATGATACCTTCCAAGTTGAAAAAGACTAACTTTTCTAATTGTCCCGTTAATTTTATATTTAATATTTGCATTTGCTCTGTAATTTTTAAAACCATCTTTAAAGAGAGGATCAGTTTTATTAATATTAACCCAATTACCATAGTTATCAGTTTCATATTCCCAAGAAACAATACCCTTTAACTTCACAGTTGGTTTCCAATCACTAGGGAAATGTCCGGAACACCTTTCTGCACTATCCACCCACTCCATGACAGAGGCACCATTATCAATGATTGCTGATAAAAGCAGAAGTTTTATATTGCTATATACGTTATGATTTATCAAAAAAGAAATACAACCCTCAATTAACCAACCACGTTCCTTATCTTGAATCTTATGAAACTCATCAAAAATAATAATTGACGTTTTCACTAGAATATCATTCGAAAAAATATTTCTTGTAATCATATCCATTTTTTCGGGTGTCGTAACTACTACATGATCCTCAGCATACTGACCATAAATGAAATCAGGTTCATAACCACTTATGGAACTAGAAACTCTATAACCAAGCCTTCTAAATCTTTCTCTTAATCGTTTTGTAACTTCATATACAAGCGCATTGGTAGGAACAATATAGAAGCACTTTTTGGTTATGTCTTTTTCAAGCTCTTTCACAATGGCTAATTCGGCCAATAGACTTTTCCCACCACTCGTCGGGAAATTAATCATTGCACGCCTTATATTATCGTTCCTTAAAAACCCGTTAATATTATTTATTATTTCAAGCTGATTAGGCCAGAGTTCCACTATAGAGGGTCTTGATTTAATAAGTTGTTGTATATAACTGGTAGAGGTTACAGTGTCGAGATTGGTCCAGACACTGTTTTTTATTAATTTATCTATGCAGTGGTTTAAATACTTAGTTAATTTAAATTCCTCAGAATTATTCGAATAGAGCTTCTTTTCGATTAATGCATTTAATAACTGCATAGTTTTCTCCGCAGCAAAATGGCTCCCACTAACAACGAACTTTTTTAATTCCTTAAATATATTTATTAAGTCGTTATCATCAATTCTTTTTTCTATGTCATTAACGAATTTTCTAGCTAATAATAAACTCGAAAACATGTATAAATTTTTTAGATTTCTCGGTAAAGTATGATCCATTTTATCAATTAATTTGCTTAATTTTCCTGAGATTACAATCGAATTTGGTGGATTTTCACTTAAAGTATACGCAACAGCTGCTCTCCAATAACTCTTCAGTTGTTTATTCAGAATTTGACCTAGTGATAACGTAATCAATTTATCTTCACTTACATGTTCAAGATAATCGCCCAACTTCTCACTAGCTAAAGCACATAACTGCATAGCTCTTCTCATTATTTTATCATCATAAGCCCTTAACGTATTGTTATACTCAGAGAAAAGAAACATACTTACCCTTTCGAGATCCCTTATTCTTCCTATGACTCTTTCGATTGTTTTTTCAGATATGTTTCTCTGGTTTATCTCCAGACCTATACAACTAATAGTAAGAATTTCGAGTATCTCTTGAAAATCGTTTGGTAATTTGGATTCTTTTAAACGTTGCAGTAGTTCACTTATATTGAGTGTGTTTGTAACTTGTTCCATACTCTATCCCTCAAATCATCTAAAATCTTAGCTAGGAGTTCAATAAAAACAAATTTAACTAAACGTTGTTCTTTCGAAAGTTCGTCTTTGAAACAATCCCCAAATTGCCTAAAGGTATCATCAGTGGAAGTGAAATTCGACGAAACTCCAGTCGCTCCTATACAAAATTCTCTGTTAATTACAGTCTCAAACAATCCTTCTACTACTTCTCTCAGTGTATCATTAGGCCGATATTGGAAGAGCTCTTGTAAAACGGCTATTTCATTATCTATATTCTCCTCGAAACTCCCGTTCTCGCTAAAAAAATCGTAAATTTGACTTGCGCGTGTTGAAATCGTATTCTCTGTTGTCTTAGTTTCCCAAATTGTCACTTTAATTGAGTTTTTATCAATCATGTCACCAGTAAAGGTTATATAATCTATTCCTGGTTCAGCAGATGAACGACCTTTAGGACCATGAGACCATAGAAAATCCTGAACTGTCTTTTGAAAGTAGAAAGCAAAAAGAAACTCACCCACCAGACCTTTGTAATGTTGCCTATTTTTGAAAATTCTTCTTATATTATTAACTATGTACTGCTTGTGCTTTTCATTAATATTCTCACCATTTAAAAGTGACATTAAATCTTCGTAAGGTTGTTGCGTAAGAACACTCTGTAAGAGATATCTATGAAATTCGTCATAAAACTCTTCATAAGTACCTGAATCATTCAACACGAAGGTAATGTGTTTTTTTACGAAATTATGAGGAACAGTCATATCGGCAATTTGAATATAGTGAGTCATTTGTTTACACCTCGGTTTGAGACATTAAGTGAAAAATCAACATTAACTTCTATAATTTTCCGCTCCTCTATTATTACACATACGTTACTTTATGAATAGGACATTAATACTACTTCATTTAAGCCTATACACATCATCTGTGAGCAAATATGATCTTGATGCAACTTCAGCTCAGCATTTCTGCCTTTCCGTAATCGTATCTATCTAAAATTCACTTACTACACATCTATATTCAAACCGAAATGCACTAAAAAACACCCAATAATAATTTAAATTATGTGTGCATTAGCCCCCGTCTTCTTTAGTGTCACATTTTATACCCATCAACATTATGCTATTCTGCTCGTTAAGATAAATCAACATTTAGACCAAGTACTTAGCCGTTTCAAAGATGAACTAATCCTTAGCTTTGATCGAAAAAACCTAATTCCCAATACAAAAAAATCCGTTATTCACGCGAATTCTTTAAATTCATGTGCTTTTTCTCGCCACATGATCTCCATCATGATGCTATTTAGATAAATACCTAATCCGAAATGAAACCATTTTCTTGTCCTCAGCTTGGGACAATACTCGGTTGCTTAAAACAAAAAATTCTCTAAAATAGCGACTTAAATAGGACTATGTTCTTATTCTTCGACAAATCATGACCACCCGTCCATCGGGTGGTTTGCTCTTGGGGTATAACTCCCTGTTGCCAAACTGCGCCTAAAGACGCTACCTTGACAGAAAATCTGTTCAGACTCAATGTTATTTGTCACTTTTACTTACTAGTTAAACTGGTTTTACTTCTTTTTGTCCCTATTACTGCTGAATGGATCTTCGTATTTTTTTACACTCAGCTTATCTAATGCCTGATCATCTGCTTATAGCTCACGCATATACTTTTTTACTGTTACTTCTTTAGACCCATTGTGCTCACATAGTACCATTCTGCCCAAAACTTTTGGTTTCTGTATTTATACTTGTTTTTCGAATATCATTAGCGAACTTTTTCCCTTTAAATATCCTATGAACTTCGAGACTGCAATTTT
The DNA here is from genome assembly GCF_059759055.1 of Paenibacillus sp. GQ49. Taxonomy (NCBI): domain Bacteria; kingdom Bacillati; phylum Bacillota; class Bacilli; order Caryophanales; family Paenibacillaceae; genus Paenibacillus; species Paenibacillus sp. GQ49. The sequence continues at coordinate 8,741 of NZ_JCAXEL010000026.1, read as the reverse complement.
CGGTGGAATCGCTACCAACATTGCACATGATCGAGCATCTGTGAACTTCTATAATCTCTACTCCTTTGTACTTACATAAACGTTTGAAGATTTCAATTAAATCTTCTCTCACTTAATTGTAGATTTCTTTCCGTCTATACTTCGGGGTAAACACAATGTGGTATTTACACATCCACTTTGTGTGAGCTAGGCTTGTTTGCCATCGATGACCAAAGTGTATGTGATCGAAGTTTAGACATGCATCTAATCAAAAATCGGACTATGTTCTTGTTTGTCAATTTGGGCAATCGGTACATGTTCTTGTCCTTGGCTTGGGACAAAAACTTGTACCGATAAAATAAAAAAGCCGCTAATTAGCGACTTGAATGGGAATATGTTCTTGTCCCTCGACAATTGAGGCTGACCTTAAAATGGTGAGCCTCAATTTCATAATTATATCTATTGAAGTGGATCTTTCTCTATATTGCCAAAGGAGGATGAATTCCACACATTTCTTGTATACAAGAATCTGTGCTTACCTTGTATTTGTTCAGCATCGAAGCAGACCATAATGTCAACTTCGTTAAACAGTCTATGATCAACTGGATTTTTAGCATTGGGATTAAGTAACAAATACGTCCCATCTAGCAAAGATTCATGATACTTTCTGTGAGGTATTTGATTTTCTTGTATTGTTTCATATCCATAATTGTTATAACGCACAGTGTCAAAGGTTATTCCTTTAGATTTTTTTCTTTGATGGGCTCTGACTTTCCCAATTGTAGCAATGGGGTTGAATAGTACAGCACTTATATGTTCGTAACGTTTATCATTAAACAAACCAATATCGATTTCTGCACCATTATGTTTAAATGTTTTTGTTCCATAAGTAATATTGGGTTGACCATCCCTATCATACTTCGCACTTTGCATTCCGTACAACACTCTTGATATAGCACCGGACTTTTGCGTGTAGAAGAAGGGTTGTTCAAAAGCACCAATAGCTAAAATAAATGGTTTATCTTTTACATGAGGTAAGTTCTGATAGTAATCCATGTAACGGTTGTATTTGTTCCTAATGCTATTACTTATCCGTTCTGTAGCCATTGATAACACTTCTTCATGCATTTCATTACGATCTGACTGAAATAGATACTTTCGGTCAGTCTGTTTTAGATAAGCTAGTTTTTCATGTTCGGGAATAAATCCTTTGGCATGGGCAGTTGAAACAGCCTCAACAATTAGTTGATGTCCTTTTTTTGATATGGAAAAATCAGGGGACTGATGAGAAAAATCAAATTGGAAGTTTAGTTTGTTGAGACTAGCATACAAGTAGATCTCCCAAAAAGATGAGTTGAAAGTTTCTTGAAATTGCTTTACAAATTTATTATCTCTATCAACAAAGCCTCTAGCCCATCTTTCAATAACGTCTACTAGCTCAGGATCGTTCGCGACGTTAATAAAATTTGGATGTAGTTTATCCTCTGGAATTTGCCGCTCAAAAAGATTCATAGTTTTGCGCTCCTGTGTAGTTATTTGTATATCATCCTTAATTTTCCATCAAATAAGGCGGCTAAAGCCTAATTTCTTTTTTTCTATCTACTAAATATTACATAGTATTTTGTACATATGTATGTAGCTCGATTTTCGTTCTGTTTTTTTATAAGTCTCTGTTATGTTCTTCTTGTCCATTCCGCTAATCGGTACAAGTTCTTGTCCTTGGCTTGGGACAAGAACTTGTACCGATTAAATAAAAAGCTGCTAGAATAGCGACTTCAATGGGACCCATTACCTACTTCTATAGAACAGCTTTAGTTTAATATAGCTAGTTAGTGAACATACTAGTGATATTCCCAATGCTGTCTAACAATGTACAGAATCTATCCAATAGATCTTCTACACTTTCCTCAACAGATTTTTCAGATGATATTTTATTTTGTCTGGCATTTAATATCGATTCTTTAACTTTGTACCTATCGACAATCAAATAATTTTGAATAGTTGCGTTTGTATCTGTGAATGCATTGTAGAGTATATAATACATTGTTTTTTTCAGCAAGGCTTCCTGCTTTATATAATCGCCTTTTAGCGATGGTATTAATACATTTCCCTCCAAGTCAGTCACATCAGTGTCTACATGTATTTTCTCTATCAGCCTATAAAGGCTTTTTCTACTGGTAACAGCCATTACTGCAGTTGCAGCATAGCGCCATTTTCCATCGTTGTTCTTAGTTGTAATACCGCCAGATTTACCAAGTAGCTCGTAATTTGGATCAGTTAATTCATTTTCTAATTCAAATTTTGTCATTGTTGTAAACTGAGGTTTTACGTATTCTGTTGCTTCATTTGATGTATGCCAGTTGTCATATTTTAGAAGGTCCTTTTGCAGATCGGGCACAAATAATTCATAAGCTTTCCTAAGTATGTCACTAGCTTTCCCTGATTGGATCACAGTATTTATGCTCTTATGTAGCTCACTGATCATTTCAACCATTTGTTGAACTGCTACTGTTACAGTATATTGGAAAAACAAAAAATCATCATCTTTTGAAATATTAGGAAAATCCCTCTTTAGTCTTGCTTTTTTTAGTGATGTACACGATGAAGAAAGAAACTCTGTTTCCATCTGCTTGAAATATTGATCTTTAAATTGATAATCACCATCATTGTTCCGCTCAGTTACTTTAAACTTTTCCAGTAGACCAAGAGTTTCTATAAAGTATTCATACTCAACATCTGAATAATTCTTATTTTCTCCAAGCTGTACTCCCCGGATCAATGCACGTACGTTTTCAAATGTCTCTGGTTGACTATTTGATCTAAATAACCTACTCATCCCGTTATCCCTAGCAATAAGAAAAAAGGGTACAGATTGAAAAACATTAGTAAAGGTATCCTCATAAAGTGAAGAAACAATATTAGGGTAGCTTTCAGAGCAATAAAACAAAACACCATTAATCCCATCCAACCCAAGTTCGCTCAAAGGACGTACGTTTGATATTTTTTTGAACCCATTATCATCTTCTAGAACTATATCCATTAACCCACGGGTATCACGAATATACAAATCCAATCTATTTTTTGAAATTAAAGTTTGTAGTTCTTTATTAGCTTTGACCTTCAACGTTATTTTCTTTATATATTTATCTATTCCTTCGGTATTAATTAACGACTTTATATCTCTTTGCTTCAAAGTTTTTTTCAATTGGCCTAACTGAAATGAAACACTCTCCTGTAAATTTTCGTCATCTGCTACTTTTCTTAGCCTAAGTATGTTTCGTAGAATTGTATTCTTTTCAAGTTCTTCATTAAATTTCTCTGTACATGAACCATTTGCAGGTATCAATATTGTCTGTTCGAAAAATTCTACGTTCTCAATTCCAATCTCTTCTGAATCCTCTCCGCTAAAGTGATATTCAACTGTAACTTTGGTTCTAGCGTCATCTCCAGTTGATATTTCAATAATGCTTTCAGGGTATTCCGTAAGAGCAGCAATCCCTGTGGTTTTTCCTGATTTTGTCATCCCTAAAAAAGCAAAGACTAACTTTTGAGTCTTTGCTTGTTCTTCTTTGCTCAAAGTTCGTACATCTTGGCTACAAATCATATTATTTCCTCCTAGTCTAATATGTTTGATAGGCTCCATTCACAAAAAAATAAAAGGATTATGCCGACTAACGACATAATCCTCAAACTCCCATGTCACCTAAGCACATCAATCATCAATAGAGTGATACCATTAGTTATCGTCGAATCATTCTTTTCTTTATTTTACCATTAAACGCTTTAAAAGATCAATTTATTATTATCAATTGTGTATTTTAGTTTTGGCTTTAGTAGTATTTTGTGATAGAGCGTTCCTTTCAACAGTATAATAAAATTTTCATTATGATTTTAAGTAGTTCAGATTAGTGGATTTCTTTATTTAGTTTAGACTTTTACGACCCACCAAATATATTCCACTGATGATATGGAGGTTGTAATATGATTTTCTTAGTGAACCTGCCCTTCTCTCTGTCATCCTGGATTCATACAATAACGAAATTGCATCGTGGCATTTAATGGCCATCTAACCCTGGATATACACCGTCAGTGTAGATCATGATTGACGTAATCCTACAGCATCAAAAGAATTGTAATCTACCTCGAAGCCATTTAACCGTAAACTAAAAATCAGCATATCAGGCAGTCACTATAGGCATGAAATATACAATGTGATATGCTCAGCATCAGTCATACGCAACGTTCTCGCCAGGCTGTACCAAGCAAGGCAAGGAAATGCCCGAAAGCACGGCGACCTCTTCCCTACGCAACCCTCGAGTCCGCCTTCTAGGGAAATCACTATTTGTCAAACCAACTTCTTGTGGTAATAAATGTATTTGGCGACTTTTTAAAAAGTTCCAAGTTCCTTCCGTCGGATTTCTCCATTCATATGATCACCGTTTTTCTTGAGATTTAGTTAGATTATATGCGGTTGTAAAGGATAGAACAAGAATGAACACTCCACGACAAAGCAAACTTATTTAACAATCCGTTTACCACGCTATTCTGCCCGTTACCTAAAAAGGCAGCCGATCACTATAGTCGGCTGCCTCCTTTTTTATTGGGATAACGTTTTCTGTTGAGGTGCTCTTTTAACTTATAGTCCCTTTCCCCTTGCATAAGTCAATGAATTAGTTGATGAAGGGTTTGGTGGCCTCATACAGTCTATTAGCATATTCATCAACTTCGTCTCGCGACATGCGTAACCGAGGAATGGACGTACCATACCCAATTTCGGGCATACCTTCTTCCAATCCTGCGAAAATACCGTCTGCGAAGGCGTCCAATGTTTCACTCTAGCTGTTCAACCCAGCTGCTTCGCCAGCTAGCTGGGTTGGGACGGAAGGCGTGGGGACTTCAATAACTTCGACGGAAGTCCCTGAAAGCTGTAGTCGAAGATACACCGTGAAACAATGTAGGGCCGCTTTCGTTGCGGAATACAATGGGGCGATTAAAAAAGGGTAAACGCCAAACCAGAAGTCACGTTCAGGATCGCGGCGTCTTCCTTCGTTGCCAAGTACGGTGTAAACAGCACGACGAGATGAACGGGCGCATCTAAATTAGTGGCCACTTCGTGATTGTAATGTGACCAATTTCGTGCATCCGCGGTTCGCATGTTGAAGGACTGTTCCGTTCCGGCATTGTTCACCAACACATTGACGTCGGGATAGTTCGCGGTCACCCAATCAAACATAACAAAGTGAACATTTTCATGTATTATGGTAATTGATGAAGTTTTAAGTGCGTATGATCAATGTTTAGATATACATCTAATCGGCAATCGGATCAAGTTCTTGTCCTTTTCGGTAATCGGTACAAGTTCTTGTCCCTCGACATTAATCAATTTTACCACGAAGATTAACGTTTTTAAAAATTCAATTTTTTCACATATGCTTCAACTGATTTTTGGAGTTTAATAAGATCCATATCTGGTTTGCTTCCTCTGACCATCAGTGCAACTGCATGTGGTGTATACGAGTTCATTGCTTTAATGTTGCTACGAGCAGTCTCATTTTGGTTAGGACAATCGAATTTAATCGATATAGACTCATTACTTTTTGAAAGGTGATACTCAATATAATTTATTTGCTTGTTAATGCTACACTTGAGAGCTACTTTCGGAAATGATTTATCTCTCATCTAAAGAATTTCTCCCCATTTAGGAACATTGATTTTCTCACTTCTCTTCCCTGCTATTTCAAACCAAGCTCTGAAGAAACTCTCACTAAATTCACTAACCAGTTTCTCAAGAAACCAAAATATAATATTTCTATCAATAGTTCCATATGTCAATTTTTGAAACGTTATAAGTTGTGTTACGAAATATTCTATGTGATCTTCAATTAACATAGGAGCAGTATTCGATGTTAGGTCATCTCTTGTAGGATCAAACCCATAGAAAAGCACTTCCTTCAGTAAAGATTTTCTCCAAAAAACATAAGCATATGCATAGGGACAAATTAAAGGAAATTCCGCTAAGTCATCCTTCTTTTTAAGTTCCAATTGTTGATGGATGCAATGATGATGGTTCCGAAGAATTCCTTGAAGTAAATTCTTCTCAATTTTCTGGAAAGTTTTTGAGCAGATTTTTAATTGTTCTTTTCGAAAGAGATTCGAGTGAAAATAATTTTGCTGAATAGGCTCGCTTGAAACAATATGTTTAATTTCTTCAGGTTCTTCTTCAATTAACATTTTTAGATTACAATGATTAGGATGGACAATCCATTTTGTCTCCAAGTTTTCTTGATTCATGTTCGATTGAATCCAACGCAGAACTGCTTGGTTTATATGTTCTGCCCCCATCCATTCGTTCCAACTAGATTCATGAAATATAGCAAGCCTGTAGCCGCACTTATTGAACAGCGAGACAGATCAGCTCCATTCCCTGGATGGACTGCTCGGCAACTCACTCTCGGAATTGGTCAATTTCAATATCAATGCGCTTACAATTAAAACTGAAATGATTATGCAACAGGTAACTTATCATTGTTGTCTTAACTATTTTCAATTTTGTATTGACAAAAGATAACCCATAAAATAAGATATAAATAATATATTATATGGATTGTAACCGTATACACGGGCAAGACCTATTAAGCTACTTCAAGGAATTCTTTGAAGTATGTTTTATGGTCTGCCCGTTTTTTTATGCGTTTAATCCATACACCTTAAGGAGGCGTTTACATGAGAAAGTTGTTTGGCAAGAAAATGGCACTGTTAGTTGTAGCAACACTACTTACTAACACTTTATTTTCTTCAATAGCTGACGCTAATGATGATAAGGCTATTAAAAGAATAACCGCGAATACTTATATTGGTGATTTAGGCACAATGGTAGATTCTTTTGATATTGTAGTGGATGATATCGATAAATTTAAAGAAGTTCAATCCACTGATTTTGATGTTACTGGTAATTATGATGGTTACTCAATAAATGAGAAAGAAGGAACTGTACAAAACAATTACGAAGATGATGGTATTGGACTCCAAATTAGCGGGCAAACTTTACACCTCAAAGTGAAAGCGTTTCGATATCCCGGGGGACCCACATCAGATTTCGTTATTTATAATAGGAAATACTCGGAGCTTTCCTTCACCAAAGAAGATGTTTCTCAAATTAAAACACGGACTGTAGATGATTTTAAGGCAGGGACTCTCACGGGAAGTAATGGTCACACTCTCTCCTATCGATTAAAACAAAGCGAATCAAATGAGGCTCGTCCTTTAGTGGTCTGGTTACATGGGGGAGGAGAAGTTGGAAATGACAATCTAAAGCAGTTGACGGAGAATCGCGGCGCTACAGTTTGGACTGAATCAGGTAAAGATACATCTGTTTTAGCAGTTCAATACCCTAAAAACTATGGCTGGGCTATATATAATAACCCCGAACAATTAAAACTAATGCAGGATTATTTCTTAGTACAATATGAACTCATTCAAGACCTAATTGAAGAAGGTAAAGTTGATGCTGATCGTATTTACCTTGTAGGTGCTTCTAGCGGCGGTGGCGGGGCTTTCCGTTTTATGATGCAATATCCTGATTTATTCGCAGGCAGTCTTGTCATAGCTGCAAAGGATGCAATAGCAGACTACAAAGGAGATGTTGATGTATTCAAAGAGGAATTAAAGGATCTTGTAAAAACTCCAATTTGGATCATACACGCCGAAAATGATCCAATAACAGATAGTAGAACAAGTAAGTTGGCCTTTAAAGCATTAAGAGAACTGGGATCATCTGTTGTTAAGGAAACAATTTACGATGATGCTTTTATGAATAAGCACAGACTATTTGGTGACCTCAAGCACTTATCATGGGTTCCTACATTTAATGATTCAACGTTGGTCAATTGGCTATTTAATCAGAGGAAATCTGATTTGAGTGAAATTCTATCAGAAACAAAGGAAGTTACACGTGAACAATTAGCCAATGCCCTGGTAAATGCATTACATTTGCCTACAGTAACAGATACAAAAATTTACTCAGATATCAACTCTTCGAAAGTAAAACAGCAAATATTACAAGTTACTCATTCTGGATTAATGAATGGAGTAGCAAATAGTATATTTTCTCCAGAAGGTAAGGTTACTCGAGCACAATTAGCAACAGTAGCAACAAATTGGATTGGAAATAGCGATTATCCTGATTCCACACTCACTCATAGTGATATACCCGTGGATCATTGGGCATATTCTTCAATAATTCGCGTCATTGATCTTAATCTTATGAATATCAATGCAAGGAAACAATTCGAACCCAATAAACTTGTTTCTGGAGAGGAAGTGCAAGAATTGTTACTAAAACTTGCCACATATAACATCAATAATAATTAATATAATTATAGAAAGGCTGAACTCTACCTAATCTTTTTCAATGGCTTAGCGTTTACCGATTGAACAAAAAAAGTCGCTAAAATGGTCATAACCCTGTCAAGTAGACAGTACAAAAAAGACAAGATTTAAGCTGCGGCCGTTTCCCGGTATTCTACCGGAGAACGGTCGTTTAGTTTTTTCTGAAGTATTCGCCCACTTGTTGTTCAACCTCTGTTTTATTTTCCGCTTTATTCAAGTATATTTTCTCCGTCTTTAAGTGAGAGAAAAAAGACTCGATACAGGCATTGTCTAGGCAATTTCCACACCTAGAGTGACTGCCTAGTATGCCGAGGTGTTCCAGTTTACGGTTAAAAGGCTTCGAGGTATATTGAAATCCTTGATCCTAGTGCAGG
>NZ_JCAXEL010000025.1:0-109552 GCF_059759055.1 Paenibacillus sp. GQ49 | reverse complement strand
GCTGCATCGAAAATTCCGCCGTTTAGTGTATGGATTGAACAAGCATAAAAATGTGGCCGTTACCGCAGTGGCCAGGGAATTGACCGGGTTTATTTGGGCGGTTGCCCGAACGTTGGAGCTACCGAACGCTCAGTAAACTGTTTTTCATCTTAAAGAGACGGATGGTTTAAAAGGAAAAAGGGGAAAACCCGGAGCCTTAGGCCCGGGAGTTCATGGAAGGTTCGGGAGAGAATGTACGAGATTCGTTTGCACTAGGCTTCTAATGGGCTGAACGTGCGTGGCTAGCTTGTAACAGCTCTCCTTGACGAAGGCATACCATGTGGTAACCAATCCACGGATAGCAGCGTGCCAACCGTCGCTCGCATATGGACTCCCGCGCTTAGGGCTTCGGAGAAAAGCAGCTTTTTGTGATGGGCTTGACAAAAAACGTTCATAGCAACGAATCTCATCCACGTTATTTCTGTGTATTTCAGAGAAAACACCTGAAAAACCAGACTAAATTAGGAAATAGAGTGCCTGAGATTCGTTAGATTTTATAATCTGCAATTAATGGCCCAATAAGGTTTGCACGGTTCGTTAAACGTTTGGATCTGAAACGCTGATGCCTTGTTATCTATATAAGTTGAACTAAAGAATATTTACTCTGGACACTCCGGTGACAGAACAACCTTCCGATCGCTGTTATCCCAAGTTTTTTATAAATTAGGAAATCTGGGATAGCGTATGCTTCCGAAGCAGCTTTCTTTCAAAAAGCTCTTAGGCGAAGCGTATGCTTCCGAGGCGGATTTCTTTCAAAAAGCTTTTAGGCGAAGCATATGCTTCCGAGGCAGCTTCTTTCAGACAACTTTTAGCTCCGCTTCTTCAGGTTATTTCTGTCCTCTCCGTTTTGTGTAAATGTTTAGTTCAATTTATATACTTTCATATCTTTGAAACGAATTAATGGTTAGATGAAACAATGATTAGTTACTGAAAAGGGGAGCCCTGTCATGATTCATGACGGAGGCTCCCCTTTATTTTTTTGTTTGTATGTTCACGCTACCTGATCCTGGCTCGCCTATAACCTGCATCTAACCTGCATCTCAACGACATCCGAACTACGCCCGGTCCGAATTCTCCCGGCACCCTGCTTACAACCGGAATCGCAGCAGTTCTTGATGCATCTCTGCACTGATATCACGCAATGACTTCACCTTGATACTTGCATCAGCGAAGGAACGTTGTTGTTCCGACGTGGAGGCGGTGATCTCTTCACTGCTGGCAGCCGACTGCTCGGTGATGGCACTGATATTTTCGATGGCCTGTTGCACCTGTGTACTGAGTTCATTAGAGTGTTGCATGTCCTCAGCAAGCTGATGGATGCCGGTACTAATGCGCTCCACACTTTCACGAATAGCAGAGAAAGATTCGCGAGTCTGGCCAGTGGCTTGTTCTTGTTCGCCGAATAACTGCATGCTTTGTGCTACAGAGTTCTTCACCTTGTCCATGGAGGTTGTGATCTCGCCAACAGCCGCATAGATATGTTTGACCGATTGCGCAGATTGTTCGGCGAGTTTGTTCACCTCGCCCGCAACAACAGCGAAGCCACGTCCTGCTTCTCCAGCACGAGCAGCCTCTATGGAGGCATTTAACGAGAGCATGGTCGTTTGTTTGGCAATCTCCGATACATATGCCGTCATCGTAGTGATTCGAACCGCGCTTTCTTCCAGTTCCCGCACCGTTTGTTCCACCTCGGCCATCGCCATACGATTCACTTCGGCCAGGCGGAGTTGCTCTGCTACAGCCTTATTACCTTCCTCAACGGTAGTTAATACTTCACGACCATCGATCACCGATTGGGAAGTGGACTCCAGATTGCTATTGAAGGTAGACTGCATTTTGTCCACAACCATCACCGTCTCACTCAGATCCTCGGCAATCTTTTGACTGCCAATCGACAGTTCCTCCGTGGTGCGGGATACTTGCTGCACGATCGCTTGGGCTGTATCGTTACCGCGGTCAATATCTTGTGCCATTAGATCGACACGATGACCCGCTTCACCAATCGATTGAATAATGCCGCGGATATTATGAGTCATGATACCGAAGGAGCGACTCAGGTCATCGAGTTCATCTTTGCCCCGAGATTCCGGTAATTGTCCGGTCAGGTCACCGTCCGCAATTTGTCCCGCAGCGTCTTTGAGTGTTCGAATACGCTTGGCGATCTGACGTGAAGTATACATATTAAACAGCATTACGGCGACAAGCAATACGATGGCTCCTACCAGAGCGGTTTGCCACGTTTGCTGAATGTCATGTTCCAAATCGACGGTGTATTGATCATAACGATCCCGAGTCATCTCATCTAACGAATAGATATCATTCTGTATGCCCCGAACCCGAGTGCTGTAACGTTTCGCTTCCGCACTGTTCATCGCACTCATCGCTTCGGTGGCTCCCTGGTTGAGAGCTTCTAATTTTGTTTCGATGGACTGAATAAGTTGTAACTGCTGATCTGTTTCGAGCAATCCGTCCGTAAGTTCCTGAATCGTCGTTTGACCTTCATCCAGCAAGCGAAGTACGGCGTCCTGGTTTCCTGCTGTCATGGAGAACGAGTAGACATCCAGCGCCTGCTGGGTCTGAATCTGATTGGCGTTCAGTTCACTCACCTTGAGCATGGCAGGTACCAGATTTTGATTTTTGGCGTTCATACCGAGCAATTGCATGATGATATAAGCGACCAGCGCAAGGCATAGAAGTAGTGAAATTAGAGCATTAAGTATCAGTTTTCCCTGTAGTTTCATGTGCGTACCTCCTTGTATCCGATGGGTTATTGATCAAGCGTAATTTTGATTTGACCGGAAGAGATCCTTGCCTTCAGATCTTCGAAGGTTTGCTGTTGTTCATCACTGAGCGTGATATTATGTAGAGCAGTCAGACCCACGGCGTTCTCCGCTAGCCCCTCCACGATTTCCTTTTGAGGGAAGGTATGATTGTTTTGAATAAACGTGTTAACGGCATTATAGATAGAGACATCCACATTTTTTAGCATGGACGTAAGAATGGCTTTTTCCGCCAAAAAGAATTGATCGGTATCTACACCGATGGCGTATTTCCCTAATTTCTGAATCTCCGTCAGTGCGCCTACGCCTGTGAGACCGGCAGCTACGTAGATCACGTCAGCGCCCTTTTCCTGAATCATCTGTGCAGCCAGTTGTTCACCGAGCTCGGCATTACCGAAGTCCCCTGCGTAGACGGCATCAACGGTTGCATCCGGCTTGACAGCCAGAACACCTTGCTTAAAACCCTGCTCGAAATTACGAAGGACCGGTATCTCCATTCCACCAAGAAAGCCCACATGATTTTCCGTTGAAGCCATAGCGGCAATAACGCCTGCCAGATAACTTCCTTCTTCCGCCCGGAATGAAATGGAGGCAATGTTGGGAAGTTCAGACTTACTGTCAATCATGAGGAACTGCTGATCAGGATATTTGGCTGCAACTTTCTCCATATCCGCTTGGACCGTATCACTCAGGCCGATAATCAGATCGAATTTGGCTTCTGCAAACTCTTCAAATGCAGCTTCGGCAGTTGAATTCTCGCCCGGTTCACGATAGTCAAAGACAATGCTTTTCTCATTTCTGGCCTGAACCAGTCCATCAAAAGCAGCATCATTAAAAGAGCGGTCACCCAGACCCACTTCCGTAAGCACGATCCCAACCTTTGTTCTTGTGTCTGTTGCCGTTGTTGTATTATTGGCTGAACATGCCCCCAGGATCAGTACCGTCAGGATCATCATTATGGTGAGACCTAGACCTGCACGTCTGTTCTTGTTTGTTTTCATGTGTGGTACCCTCATTTCCGTAGTCACATTTTTCTGTTTTGAATGGTTCTTTAGCTCTAGGGAAGTACGTGTACATCATGACACGTATGGTTAGCATTTCCCTTTATCTATATCGGTCAGAAAGGCACTGTGATTTATGATATGTAGTGAAAATTTACGAAAAAATAAGTATTTTTCATGAATTATACATTATTTTTACATTTCTCTGGTTAAAAGGGTACATAAATAACTACAGTATGCTGTTTACTGACGTTAAAAGTCGAAAAAAAACACAACAGTGATGATGACATGAATCATCTCTGTTGTGTCTTTGAATATGAACATATACGGATCAAAGGGTGATCCCTATATGGAGATGACATGAGTTTACCAAGCCGCAATCGAGCCATCGGCTCGGGTTTCCGTACCCCCGCATAATACGCCATTGTCCGGGTTGCGCCAGATGATCTGACCACGTCCAAACTGGGATGGATCAAGTGCCACTTGAATATCATGTCCTTTGCGGGCGAGTGCCTGAGCGATATGCTGCGGGAAACCCGGTTCCACGAGAATTGTTTTGCCCTTCGTCCACTGCCAGCGCGGAGAATCCAAGGCGGCCTGTGGGTTCAGGTGATAATCGATCGTATTCATGACCACCTGCACATGACCTTGCGGTTGCATGAAACCACCCATGACACCGAATGGCCCAACCGCTTCGCTGCCACGGGTAAGGAACCCCGGAATGATCGTGTGATACGTTCGTTTGCCCGGCTCCAAGGCGTTGACATGATTCGGGTCCAGTGAGAAGTTATGTCCACGATTCTGCAATGCAATGCCTGTCCCCGGAACAACCAATCCAGACCCGAAGCCCATATAGTTACTCTGGATAAACGAAACCATATTGCCTTCACCATCCGCCGTAGCCAGATAGACTGTTCCACTTGCACGTGGATCACCTGCCTCAGGTGCTCGTGCGGCATCACCAATGAGTTTGCGCCGTTCTTCCGCGTATGCCTCGGACAGCAGTTCCTCCACCGTCACACCCATTTTGCGTTCTTCAGTAATATATTTCTCCCCATCGGCAAATGCCAGCTTCATTGCTTCTAGTTGCTGATGATATGCCTGAACAGATTCTTTCTCGTCGAACTCGTAACCTTTCAACAGATTAAGCGCCGCGAGAGCAATCAATCCTTGTCCATTCGGCGGAATCTCCCATACATCGTAACCACGATAGGAGACGGAGATGGGATCAACCCACTCCGGCTGAAAAACCTTCAGATCTTCGCGAGTCAGATAACCACCGTGCTCTGCCATAAAGGAATGAATGCGCTCTGCCAGTTCTCCTTCGTAAAAGTCTCGTGCTTCGCTCTCGCCAATCTGGCGCAAAGTCGCCGCATGATCCGGCGAGCGCCACATCTCTCCAGCTGCGGGAACACGCCCGCCTGGAGCAAATGTCTCAAACCACGCACGCCCTGCCTCCGCATCACCCTGGCGTGCATAGATCTCGGCTGCCCTTGCCCAGTGGCGGGCCAGCCCAGGCGCAAGCGGATAACCTTCCTCCGCGTAGCGGATGGCCTGTTCCAGCGCTTCCGCCAGCGTGAGCCGCCCAAAACGGCGGCTCAGCTCAGCCCACCCCGCCGGTGCGCCAGGCACCGTCACCGGAACAACCCCAAGCTTCGGCATCTCCGTATAGCCTGCCGCTTGAAGCGCCTCAATGGATATGCCCTGAGGCGCAGGGCCGCTGGCATTCAGGCCATGCAGTTTGCCCTCGGTCCAGACGAGGGCAAAAGCATCGCCTCCAATGCCATTAGACGTGGGCTCCAGCACCGTGAGTGCTGCCGCAGTTGCAATGGCGGCATCAATGGCATTGCCGCCTTTTTTCAATACATCGAGCCCAGCTTGTGCAGCCAGCGGCTGAGACGTGGCGACCATGCCTTGCTTGGCATACACAGGCACGCGGTAAGATGGGTACGGTTGGTAGAGTGGATCGAAGTTCATCAGGTTGTTCAGCTCCTTGTCGCTAGATGTCAGGCTCCGGTATAACCGGATCATACTCCTAACCCTCTTCGCAATGGGACAACCGATATCCTGCCACACTGCCAAATCCAACCTGACATCAGCCTATGTCGTTACCATATCGCCGCCATTTACATGAATGCATTCACCTGTGACGTAGGATGAATCGCGGGAAGCGAGATAAACGTAGGCTGCCGCCAGTTCGTAAGGCTGACCAGCCCGCCCCATGGGCGTATCTGTTCCAAATACCTGTACATCCTCCGCAGAGAAACTGGCAGGGATGAGCGGTGTCCAGATGGGTCCCGGGGCAACGGAATTCACACGGATTCCCTGTGCAGCGAGCGATTGGGCGAGTACACGAGTCAGCGATACGACGGCTCCTTTGGTAGAAGAGTAGTCGATCAGCTGGGTATTGCCTTTATATGCCGTAATGGAAGCTGTATTGATGATGGAGGCACCTCTGCACAGATGGGGGAGAGCGGCCTGAATCAGAAAGAAATAGGCGAACACATTGGTCTGAAAGGTGTGATACAGTTGTTCTTCTGTAATATCAACGATGCTTGGCTGCACATACTGTACGCCATGATTGTTGACCAGAATATCGATCTTCCCGTACGTTTCCATGGTTGTGCGAATGACGGCTTCACAGTTTTTCTTTAAGCGGAGATCAATCTCGATTAAGAGACAGCGCTGTCCCAGTTCTTCGATCCGTTCACGAGTCCTTTCGGCATCTGTCCGTTCATATAGATAAGCAATGACGATATCCGCACCTTCCTTGGCAAAAGCGATGGCGGCCGCCCGGCCGATTCCACTGTCACCACCCGTAATAATGGCAACTTTACCTTGGAGTTTGCAGCTGCCGATATAGGCAGGATCTTCACTGATCGGTTCAGGCACCATCAGAGTTTCCAGACCGGGTTGCTGGTCCTGATGCTGGGGTGGAAATGCCAGCTTTTGCTCCTTGCATACCGTTTTCTCACCATAAAAAGGATAGACAGGATTCATTCGCTTTACATCCTCCTCGAACGTTCATTGATACGGATAACCTATGCATTCGCCCAGAAGAAGGTGCGGGAGGAAACAGCAGAGCGGTTGTTTTTATTGCACAGAATATACCATAATAAGGATAGATCCTTAAATTGATGGAGGTGTCAGGAGCCACATGAATATTCAAGGAATTAATCATTTGTGTTTTTCCGTATCCAATCTGGAGCGGGCCATTACCTTTTATGAGCAGGCTCTCGGTGCCCGAATTCAGGTGAAAGGACGCAAACTGGCTTATTTTGAGCTGTCCGGTCTGTGGATTGCCCTGAATCAGGAGGATGTTATTCGCAACTATACGGAACGAACCTATACCCATATTGCATTTACCGTTACAGAAGAGGAGTTCGACGCGTCTGTGCAGCAGCTGCGAGCAGCGGGGGCAGACATTCTTCCCGGAAGGCCAAGAGATCCGCGGGATGCATTATCCGTTTATTTCACCGATCCGGATGGTCATTTGTTTGAACTGCATACAGGTACGATGAAGCAAAGGCTGGATTATTATCGCGAAGACAAAGATCATATGACCTTTTATACATGAGTTTCATGTGCAAGTAGAGGTAAATGGTAATTAACGTATTTAAAGTCATTGCAATTATCCGTACAATACATCTTAGGTTCGCTGAAGTGTACACGGTATGTTCGGCTGCCAAACCATATGCACAAGGAGAGATGGACGTGGATAATAAAAGATTCAAGCTTCGGATTGTTGCGAGCGGGTTGTCTATGGCCATTGTCATGTTGTTTTCATTGTACAATGGACATCTTCAAAATTCAGGGGAAGCTCTTCAGTCCCGTGTATCATTGGGCTATTCGTCAGATAAACAAATAACGGTGCACCCGCTTGATCTGAATGATCCTGTTCCTGAATAGTTGTTAGGAGAAGATGGGGGCCGTATTTATTTGATATAGGATTTATAGTCATCATAATTCATTTTCTGTTCTTGTCCGCTAAGAATTAAAAGTTTGTGGCTAATATCAGCCTCACGATCTGCATGGATGCGTTTAAGCAGATCGTAACTCATTCGAAGGAAGTAATAGCCTTCATTGGTGTTGTCTTTCTCATGAAATACAATGCCGAGAAGACGATATAGTTTTGCACGGAGCATGCCTTCATCTCGTTGATCCAGCAGTTGAAGAGCTTCCTTGATGGCTGTTTCAGCCAGTAAAGGTTGCCGTTCTTCGAGATAGATTTTGCTGATTTCCTCTAATATAGAAGCCTTCTTGTGAGGCAGATTGCGTTTGTCGTAGATATCGGCGCATTCTGACAGCAAGGGAAGGGCTTCTTTTTTTTGTCCCATATGAAGTTGAATGACAGCCAGATTGTGAAGAGCAAGTACATAGGATTTACTATTTGCCTGTTTATATGAATCTACCGATTTCTTGGTCCAGTCATAACTTAAGAGCAAGTGTCCGTCCTGTTCGGACATATAATAGGCCTTGCCCAAACCCAACGTAATTTCGCCATATAACTCCGGTTGCCCGATCATTTGGGCTTCTTTTTCGGCTTTGAGATAATAATCCAGTCCCTTATCCACGTTACCGAGCCGCAAATGGGTTGTTCCGAGAAAGGTTAACGAACGGATATGTTTATCTTGCAGATGTTTGAGTTTGCTGCTGTACGTATAAGACTGTTCGTAGTATTTTCGGGCAGCGTGAAACAGTTCTGCATGAAATGCAGCTCTTCCCATTTCCAGGTAATAGTCGACAATGCGCTCCCGGTCTCCTGTTCGGGTGACTGTAAAAGCCGCAGTTTCCCCATCATCCAGAGCTTGGCGGTAATCGCCAAGCCTATTGTGGCTTCGCATGATGAGCAGATAGGCTTCCGTTTGATCCAGTGAGTCTTCCGTCAGAGTCAGAACTTTGTGAGCCATACGGATACAGGCAGGATCATTCTGCTCAGCATAGTAGGCTTTGGCTTTGTCCAGGACAGCTTCACCAATATCGGTGTCCGTTGTTGCACTTCCTCCCAAGAAGTACTCCATTGGTGTATTGAGTCTGCGAGCAATGATTTTCAACATACGCTGAGAGGGAACGGCTCTGCCTTTTTCGATGAGGCTGATGTATGAGCGTGTCATATCCTCACCTGCCAGTTGTTTCTGAGACAGTCCAAGTTGTTCCCGGATTTCCCGAATTTTGGGTCCGATCATGATCATTCACCGTCCCTTGAATTAGTTTGTAATTACGTTGTGAAATGTGAGTTGTATATTGAATGCTGGGATTTGGTATGAGCAAGGGGTAAGGCGTGCGAGAAATCCATTTACCTCCTTTTACAGTTTAAATCCAAATTGGGAGATTATAGAATGATAGTATCCAAGACGAAAGGAGGAATAAATCAATGATCATTAAAGCGACTCCCATTACATTGGAACAATTGAAGAACAAAGAGTTGGAAGCAGTACAATCGGAAGTGAACGTGCTGGGCGAAACGCGTGAAGTTAGTGCTCGTGCAGTCTCTGCTCGTGCAGTCTCTGCTCGTGCAGTCTCTGCCCGTGCAGTAGCAGCTCGCGCAGTATCGGCTCGCGCAGTAGCAGCTCGTGCGGTATCTGCTCGTGCAGTAGCGGCTCGTGCATAATCCCTTGTATCTACTATGGCATTATGGTTAGTCCAATAGATGAGAGCTTCGGATGAAGCTCTCTCCCTATATTGAGAGTGCTCCGTATGATGGGTATAACGAGGTGTCCTAAACCGATGCATATCAAGCAAATATGGTCATACATTCCCAAGTTCTTCGTTCCTGTCCGGGAGTTAAACGAACATCTGGGACTCAAACAAGCCCAGACCAAAGTGTTGGAGAAAATTCACGGTCTGAAACAGGTTCCGCAAGACAAAGACGGTGATCTGACTAAGCTGTTAGGACGTGTACTCGCCCAGGTGGTAAACAGTCCGACAGTTGTTCCATCTTCTATTAAGTATATCATTTATTGCCACACAATTCAGGAAAATTTCCCCTTTCCAATGAAGGTATTGCAAGGTCTGAAGCAGGCTTACGGTATGCATCATGCCATTGCGTTTTCACTGACACAGCAGAACTGTGCCTCCGGTCTGATTGCGCTAGATGTTGCTGCAACTTTGCTGCCCTCTTTGGAAGAGGATGATCATATTTTAATCGTAACAGGTGAAAAAACATTCAGTCCCATTGTACAGCTCATCCCCAATACAACTGTTATGGGCGAAGCTGCGGCCGCCATACTGGTTGGTAAATCCGGCCCGGGAAGCAGGATGATGGGGCTTACGAACGTAACCCTTGGACAATTCTGCAACGTGCTGACAGGTGATCCCGAGACGCTCAAGGAATTTCAGGAAATCTATACACCCCAGCTCTGTGATGTCATTCACGAGGCAGTAGATGGGGCGGGCCTGACGTTGGAGGATATCCGTTATATTGTCCCGCACAATGTGAATCTGTCTTCATGGAAAAAGGTTGCTGCACGATTGTCCTATCCATTGGAGCGGGTGTACACATCCAATGTGGGAGAAATCGGGCACTGCTTCTGTTCCGATCCCTATATTAATCTGAAAGAGATTTCAGATCAGGGGCTTTTGCAGAAGGACGACTACTATTTGCTTGTCACGGTTGGGCTGGGAGCAACATTCAGCGTGGCGGTGATGCAGTTCGCAGAAGAACGAGGTGATGAGATTGACCACACTGTTGACCGGATTTTCGAGAAAGCTGAAGCGGGCGCTTACAGGTCATGATGAAGCTGTTTTTATTTATATAAACAATTTTGAAGTCGAAGAATATTGGAATGAGCAGGGGGTACTGAAGTTGCCTTCCCTGAGTGTTGGTTCGGCTGCTGACGTTGTAAACCGGATGGAGGAGCTGGGGATTTTCCTGGCAGGTGAACAGGATGTCGTATTGCTCAAGGAACTGCCGGATTCCGGGTTTATAGCAGATGCACAGGCCATCGGTTTTGGTCGATCACGTTTAATTGCTACTGAATATAATGAACCAGGATTGAACATTACAGCTAACATCCTGCATTGTCAGCGTACGCTGGACAGGCTGCGTGAACTTGCAGATAGACAGGATATACAGGCTTATCTGGTTCCCTTCGGAGCCTCGGGTCAGGAAGAAGAACTATCCCAACGCACAGGTATTCCCCTTGCCGTACCACCGGCTGACATTTTCCGCAAAGTCAATGATAAGGGCTACTCCCGAAGGCTTAATGCCGAACTGGGTATCCGCCAGATTCCTGGCTGTGAGTGTTACTCCCTGGAGGAACTTACGTCCGGATTTGAACGTATGAAATCCGTGTTGGAACAGGGCGGGCGCATTGTCATGAAGGATTCGATGGGCGTCTCGGGCAAGGGAATCACCGTCATTGCAGATGAAGCCCGTTTCCACAAATGCATGAAATTACTGGAGAAACAGGCAAGCAAGAATGGGACAAGAGCTGTGAATTATGTGCTGGAGCAGTGGATCAACAAAACATGTGATCTGAATTACCAGATTTTAATTCATCGGAGTGGTGAGGTTGGATTTCTTGGTGTAAAGGAATCATTGGTCGAACAAGGCGTTCATCAGGGGCATCTCATGCCACCACATCTTGGTGATTCGCAGATCGCGGTAATCCGGGACGCTGCGTTGCAAATAGGTGCTGCGCTCCATCGGGATGGATACTACGGTGTAGCCGGTATCGATGCCATTCTGGATGAAGACGGAAGTGTGTGGCCTAATCTGGAGATCAATGCAAGGTTTAACATGTCGACGTATCAGACTGAGATCCAGAACCAGTGGATTCCTGAGGGGATGTTAGCTTTGGCCAAAAAATATACACTTCGTTTGAATCACCGCCTGGATTATGAAAAGTTAAGGTCAACACTTGGTCCTCTGTTATTTGATCAGCTGAAGGGCGAGGGGATACTTATCAACAATTTTGCAACGGTCAATGCGGCCTTCAAAGGTGAAGATCGTGTGTTCTCTGGTCGTCTCTATGGTGTCATTATTGCTCATTCGGCTGAGCAGCTACGGGCGACGGATGCTGCGGTTGAAGCCAAGTTATCATTCATAAACGAGGTGAAGTAGATGTCTGGAGATTATCAGATTCAAGGGCTTGCGATTTCGGCCATCGCTGCACGATTCGGTACACCATTATACGTCTATGACGCTGAGGTATTAGAGCGAGTATATGAAGAACTTCGCAGCCTGCTGACTCCAAAGGTGGAATTGTTCTACTCATTAAAGGCTAATCCCAATATTTCAATTGTTCACCTGCTTCAGGGGCTTGGAGCCCAGGCAGAGGTCTGTTCCATGGCCGAATTACATACCGCACTACAGGCGGGTACAAATCCGGAGCGTATAATCTTCCTCGGACCAGGCAAGACCGACGCGGAGATAACCGCATGCATTCGTCATGGCATTTACGCAATCGTCTGTGAATCGTTTCAGGAGCTTAACCGTATTGAAGCCATTGCAGCTGAAGAGGGACGGATTGTCCCCGTGGCACTGAGAATCAATCCTTCTTTTACCGTGAAGGGCTCACGGCTCACGATGGGTGGCAAACCACGCCAGTTTGGCATGGATGAGGATACTGTGATGCAGGGGCGACAGCAATTGGAACGATTCTCACATGTGGATATTATCGGTCTGCATGTATACATGGGGACCCGTATGCTTGACGTGGAACCTATTGTGGAGAACACACGTCACATTTTGGAGCTTGCCGAACGGCTGGAGGAGAAACTGGGTATTCGGCTGCAGATGGTAGATGTGGGCGGTGGTCTTGGAGTTCCGTATTACGAGGGAGAACAGCCGCTGTCTGTGAGTGCCCTGTCTGCACAGTTGAACCCTTTGTTCGAACAATTCAAGGAAAAGCATCCTGACATCAGACTGTTCATGGAACTGGGAAGGTATCTGGTGGGAACCAGTGGGATGTTGGTTAGCCGAGCCTTATATGTTAAGGAGTCGTATGGAGAGACGTTTGTCGTGACCGATGGTGGTACCAATTGTCATATGGCTGCGGTCGGAATCGGTTCGTATGTGAAGCGCAATTTCCCGATTGCATCTTTGTCACGATACGGAGAATCCCCGGTTGCAGAGTTTAATATTACTGGCCCTTTGTGTACCCCGAATGATGTTATTGGCAAAAAAGTAAACCTGCCTCCCGTTGAACAAGGGGATTTAATTGGTGTATTTCATTCCGGTGCCTACGGCCCTACTGCTTCACCGACCCATTTTCTCAGTCATGGAAGTCCGGCTGAAGTGATGATTAGTGGTGGAGAAGCCCATCTGATTCGGGAAAGGGATACTCCCGAAGATCTACTGGGCAAACAGCGTTTGATTCCTGTTTCACATTCCGCAGTAACCAACAGATGAGGAGAGATGATGATCATGACAACCGCAGTATTGCTTGAAGAAATCAAAGGTGCCCTTGCCGAAGTGCTGAATATGGAAGAGAACCAAGCTGTTACATGGGACACATCCTTATTTGATGAACTTCATCTGGATTCAACGTCTGTTCTGGAACTATTGATGACGTTGGAAGACCGTATTGACGGGCTGGAGATCGACCCGGATGAACTGGAGCCAGATGTATTTAACACAGTGGGTTCGCTAGCTGTATATATCGAAAAGCAACTCGTTGCTGCCTGATGGCGGCGCCTGTTACCATCCGGGACATGAAGGTCAGGCTGTTTAAGGACAAGCAGCCTCCGTTCGAACATCCGGAGTTGTTAAGATTTCACAGTGATTTGTTGGCGGGGTCCCCCGTGGTACCCCGGTTTCATCTGCTGGAGGGTCGTTATAACAATGCCTATCATGATATGAGTGTACTACTGCTCGAAGAGTCGGGGCTGGATCAGATCATGGGAGACGTGGATGTTCTCCTGCTGGCCTATCATTTTCCCAATATTCGTCCAGATATCTCCATTGTCAACTATCTGATGGACCGTTATCAGGCACGGTTCCTGAGTTTTGCCGTGAACGATATGGGGTTCGGGGCACCGTTCGCGGCACTTCATATGCTCCAGCATTATCTGAACAGCGGCAACTACGATCGGGGAATGTTGCTTGTGCTTGATCAGACGTCTCTTCCCTACGAGACGGAAGGAGTGGGCGAGATTGTAGAACCCGACACGGGAGCTGTTCTGGTTCTGGATCGGTTGGCAGAAGGCGGTTCATCCCTTGTCGGTGTGGAAATACAATATGCCGAGAGTTCGATTGCCGAGACAGCAGAATTGCTGCTGGACAGGCTTTGCGTTCAGGTATCCGTTAATCTGGCTCAGATCAGTCTTCTTGTCCATCCGCTGTTGGAGCAGGAAGTGTCCGGTACCGAATGGTTTCATGCTACAGGCTGGCAAGGGAGTTACGATCCTGCTCACTGGAGCGCTGCACCATTCTTTGGTCTGAAGCAACTTCTTGAAGATCGGTGCACAGATGAATACATATGTCTGATGCACCTGGAGCCAGATGACAAGTTTATCTATGCACTTCTCATTCATGCAGGTGGATACGAAGAGCTGTAATCAGGAGGAGGGGAACGTGATGGGGCTGGGTATAGTGGATATCGGTGTATATTTGCCTGATCAGATCGAAGAGCCTGAGGTTATCCTCGAATCCTTGGGACTGGGTAAAGGAGAGCTTCAATTACTGCGCAAATATCATCGTCTGAACGGTGTTCCCGTTACCCCTCCGGGTCAGCATCTGGATCATTCTATCGTTCGCGCTATTGGACAGCTTGTTGACAGACAACCCTTGCCTGCCATTGACCTTGTGCTCTATGCCCATTCAGCACATGTACAAGCACCAGGGGATTATAGGCCCTTGCAGCGGGCTCTGAGTGAATATGGGCTCGAGCATATCCCCTTTTATAGTATTTCACAGATGAACTGTGCGTCCTCGATAGCCGCTCTTCAATGGCTTGAACGAATCTCCCGTACACAGCCTGATATTCGTAATGTTTTATTGGTATGTGCCGATCAGTTTAATTTCATGCCACCCGACTGGAGATATATTCGAAAGTCTACGATTCTGGGTGACTCGGCTGTTGCCATGCTTCTATCCAGAAACCATGGTCAGCACGTCTTACAGGCTGCTCATGTTCTTCGGGATACGAGGTTCCATACCGGATATTATGCCGAAGTGGAAGAGATGACGTCATTTAACAAGTTGTATGTGGATCATATCATTCGAGGCATGGAAGAGCTGCTGTCAGCAGAGGGCCTGACACTTCATGATGTAGATCATATCTTTCCCCACAACGTCAATTGGACTACGTGGAAGGAGTTTTCAAAGCGTACAGGCGTGGATCAAAAACAAATTTACCTGGATAATATCCCGCGGATTGGACATACCTTCTCCACGGATGCGTTCATCAATCTAAGCTCCGGGCTAGAGAATGAATGGGTGCATAAGGGGGAGAGGTCCGTACTGGTCAGCATTGGGCTGGGCAGTTTTTTTGGTTTTGCGTTAATTGAGCATGGAGATTGTTGATCATCAGTCAATAGGAGGAGTGCATATGTCAGTCTTGAATTCTGATGAGGTAGGTACTGTGCCGGTTGGTACAGAGGCCGCAGGTCGTCCGGTACCCACTGTAACAGATCTGCTGGAAGCAGCAGTGTTGCGTTTGGATACACGTCCCGTGTTGTTATGCCAAGGGGGGATAATACTGGTGACACCTGAACTCGTGAAAAGTGGGCCATGGATATGTCATGCAGAGACAGGCCATATCTACGAATGGAAACAGGTACGTGCGGATCGGGTGGAAGATCGGATGTTGGAGCCTTCAGGTCTTTTACTCTACCGAATATCGGAACTTCGGAATGAAGATGTGGCATTTTTTGAAAAACAAGATGATGTCACAGGTGATATAGCTGATCTCCGAAAACGGTTGCTTTATTTCCGTACTGAACTGTGCAGCGCAGGATTGGAGCAAGTGCGTAATCATCTATCCAGTCGCAACTCAGGGGGGCAATCCACACTTCAGCATCAACTGGTCAAGGGCATGATTGCAGATGTTTTGACTGTACTATATATGGCTGAGACTATTCAATCGGATGAATTCGTATTAGAGCAGTCAGGCATTTCGGAGGCTCGCACAAGCGCATGGGTCCATCAAGAACTGGACGAGGCCTTCCGTCAATTGCAGCGTCTTGGAGGAGGATTTGGCTATTTGCGACATGCGATCTCGGCTTACGTGTATGCAGGTCAAATGGTCAAAAATATGCTGCTCATTCCGAAGGAGGCCTTCTGATGATTACACGATCTACCATTGCTGTTTTTGAGCAGGAAATGAAACAATATGCCACGGAATTACGTGATATTGGCCTGGTCATTGACCGTGAACCTGAGCGTATAGCTGAGTTCACACATCTGGCATCTCTGCGAACCATCAATCGCATGATGATTCCGCCGGAATATGGCGGTGAACCGATCGTCACTGTAGGTCAGGAACGATATTATGGTCTTTCCTGTCTGGAAAGAGTTATCGCGATTGAGGAACTGTCAGCAGGTGACGCCGGTGTATTTCTCGGGAGTCCGGGTCCATCGATGTCCAGTGTAATCATATCAGCTCTGGCTGACTCACAACAGAAGGAGCGGTACTATTCTCATTTTCTCAAGGGACCCGCATGGTCATTCTTCGCTCTTACTGAACCGGAAAAGGGCTCGGATGCTACGGGTATTGGCACACGAATTTCGCGGAACAAGGAAGGCAGACTGAACCTTGACGGACAGAAGTTCTATATCGGTAATGGTAGTCGTGCCAGCATCGGATTGGTATTTGCTCAGACCAATCGTACACCTCTCGGCATCCAGATCGCGCTGGTAGATACGTCTGTGCAAGGATTCAGAGCCATACCTCTGGATACGATGGGGGTTAGAGGTGTGCAATTGAGTCACCTCACGTTGGATGGTTTTCCGCTGGCAGAGGAAGATATTATCGGGCGTCATCTCAGTCCAACCAAGCGTGGATTATGGGGCGCGCTTCAGACCTTTCATCGTATGCGGCCAGGTGTCGCTGCACTTGCGCTTGGAGTCGCACGGGCAGCATATGATTATGTGAAGGAGCAGAGGTCTGTTTTCTCGGAGAGGGAGAAGGTGGAGTTAGAGCGACTGGAGATGCGCCTGCATTCACTCCGTAGTATGATTCGCAGCGCAGCGGCGGAGATTGATGCGGATGTGCAGAAAGGGTATCTGGCTTCCCTGAGCAAAATTCGTGCTGGAGCACTGGCTGAGGAGGCCACGGAACTGGCGCTTGACCTGATGGGACCTGGTTCCATGATTGACCATCCTTTATTGAATAAATGGTATCGGGATGCGCGTGCCTTCGAATTCATGGAAGGAACTACCTCCATTCAGAAGATCAACGTTTTCCAAGCCTATGCCAATGGAAAAATGAAGCATGCCTGATACGCTGAATAACCCTCGTGCGATGTCTGTCTATGTTAATCATATCTGTTGGGTTACGGCCGAAGATCACTTGTATACCACGGACATGCTCGATGTGGAAGATTACTATTACTTATCCCCACACATATATATGGAAGAGAACTATTATGACAGGTCTACTGTGCGAACCCGCTCTTTGCGATCCGATGATCAACGGGTAACTGCCGGTGATCTTGCGCTATTTGTCATGGAACCTTTGGCTTCTGATACAAGTGAGCGCTGGGATCTGCTGATTCTGGCCCAGACCTATCCTGAACGTTACGCCATGAATCCACCTTTGGCCCGAATTCTGGAGTCTACCTCCTGGAAGGTGGACTATCCACTGGCACTTTCCCATATGGGACCACTCGCTGCTACGGAAGGAATGCAGGCTGCAGCATGGACACTAGGGAGAGAGGAACGGGGGATGTTTGTTTTGGCGGAACAACGTGTGATTGAAGAGCATGATTCTCCCGGAGATCTGTCTGATATGGCTGTTGCCTTGGAGTTAAACAGACAGTCCGGTGCTCTTGCCGTGAATTATATAGGAAAGAGAACGGTTGACGATATCGAAGGGAGTGTTATGGCTTCAGAGATTATATCCATTATAGATGAGTTCATGGATGCTGGTCAGACGGAGAATATTCTTCTTCAATCCCGTCTACGTAGACACATAATCTCTTATTTGAAGCCAGGCATGTCCTTGATCAAGTCAGTCTACCACGTACCTGAAACTATCGATTACCAAAGTGGCGACGTGTGGATACAGCTCGCTGAACAATTACAGAACGGAAACATAAAGGTAGATGATCGTGTTCTATTGATATCCTGGGACGGCGAACGGCTGTTATCAGCCTGTTGTGTACATGTAATACATATGCCTGTCCTGAGTCGTCTCACACTACATCAGGAAGTGAAGACATCATGAATAGAGGAGGGGATTGAATTTGAAAGGTCTGGATTACACTTCGGGATCGGTGAACCGGCTGTTAATCCGCACTGCAATACCGATGCTGCTTGCTTCTATGGTTAACGTAACAACGCAGCTGGTCAATGTTTTTTTTATGGGTCATACCAGTCAGACCGTATTATATGTGCTATCACTGTATATTCCCATTTCCTTTATCATGATTGCGCTCGTGGAAGCCATGCAATTGTCGGTTCAGGTTGCTGTCTCACGGAGCAGGGCGGAGGGTTCGAGGGCTTTTACCTCGCTACTGGGGCATATGCTTGGCAGCGCAGCTATTTTTTCAATTGTTGCTGGCGGTGTGGTTATGCTGGTGTCGCCACTTCTCTCCTGGTTTTATGCCGTCCCTATGGATGTAAGGCCCATGTTTACCATTTATGTGGCGGGCATGATGGCAGCAGGTGTGCCCGCTGTGCTCGCAGCGGTGGGTGGTGCCGCATTGCGTGGGTTGGGCCGGGCTCAAGCGGCAGCGTGGAATTCCGTAGGTACGGCATCGCTCAACATTATGCTGGTGTACTGGTTCGTTTCGGTGGCTGGAATGGAATTGAGAGGAATTGTATACGCCAATCTTATTTCTTCAACACTCTCTTTGCTCATAAGCCTTCTGATTCTGATATTGAGGAAGGAATTTGTGTATGAACGGATAACATTGGTGTGGAAACATCTCATTGCACTTCAGCAGGTAGGCATTCCCGTATTTATTTCGTACTGTCTTATCTTTTTGAGTACTTTCTTTTTCAACAAAATTGTCAGTCGATTTGGGGAAGGGGTAGTTGCTGGATTCGGAGTTGGATACCGAATTCAGACGATGGCTATACTGCCCGGAATCGTTATTGGATCGGCTATCGGGATCATGATTAATCATAACCTCAAAGAGGCTCATCGACCACGTGCATACGAGAGCTATCGCAGAGGCCTGGTACAGTCATTCATTCTTTATGCCATAATTGCTGTATCCATCTGGGTATGGCGGGAACCGTTGACAGCTTTTCTGATTGCGGATCCCGTATCCCGTGCAGAAGCGGCCCGATATCTGGCAGTGGTTTCCCTTTCCTATCTCACCATGGGTCCTATGATGACAACGCTGCTTACCATGGAACAGAGCGGACGCGGCTATCAGGCCCTGCTTATGAATGCTGCATATTTTCTGCTTATTATTGTTGCAGGGTGGGGACTGACACGAATCTTTGATCATGTGGGATACTTCTATGGCGTCATTGCTTTTGTTAATGCAGCGAGTTTATTATGCATCTTACCCGTGATCAGGCTGTTCAAAAAGGACTATACAGATTCATCCGGGCATAAACCAACTGACGCGGATGAGCAGGAGGGTCTAGCTGCTCAGAGTTATTCGACCTAGATATAACCTATATCAAATAGAGGAGGTCTCATTATGAAAGCTCCGGAACCTGTATACCTGGTACGCCGCATCGGCGATACGTTGATTGCAGCCGATGAGACGTTCAGCCAGTTCTATCAGATTGAACCCGCTGAAGAATTGGAGACACGTCCGATCCCCCAGCTAGATGGCATTGACCCTCCAGATGAGCCTTATTTCTCACTGAAACCTCTTGTAGGTCAAGATTCACCGCATCTCTATATGCTGGGTATTCCCTATTCGGGAGGTTCAGGTATGGAGGGATCAAAAGTCGCGGGATTTGAGCAATCTCTTCGGGCCGAATCATGGAAAAAGGTAATGTATCCAGCTCTGACGCAATCCCGCATATCAGGACTATATGACATTGGCAGTGGCCAGAGATTGCTTGAATCAGTAATGATGCAGGACTTGGGTACTTGCCAAACAGATGATACGGATTCTTCCTACTCGAAGGGTCTTAACTCAGCTCTGGTATATACGGAAAGGGAAGAGGCGCTGCTGTGCTGCATTGGTGGGGATCATTCCATTACGTATTCCATCCTGAAATCCATATTGAGTCGATCCAATGCAAGAATCATACTCGTCCAGTTTGATGCTCACCATGATTGCGGGGTGGATGCTATTCATCAGAATGAGATGCATCATGCCAATTTTGTGAGGCATCTACTGACAGAGGACGGTATCGCCGCAGTCGTTCAGATTGGTCTGCGCGGCCTTCGTTCTGTAGATCAGATGTACAACCATCCCAAATTGGTTCAGATTCCTGCAGAACAGATGACCCCGGAACGAGTGCGGACAACCCTGCTTGATATACAGCACAAGTTTCAGGCGGAGGCGGCCTATTTATCGTTTGACTTAGATTGTCTTGATCCTGGGAGTTTTCCTTATGTTGATTTTCCTATCAGTGGAGGCCCCTCATGGTTTAACACCCGAAACTGTGTGGTCGCAGCGCTGGAATCCTCCTTGCCCTACGTGGGCTTTGATATGGTGGAAGGGCAGGAAGCAGAATCGGATGAACGCATTCCGGGGCAATATGAGATGGCCCTCAGAATGCTTACGTATATGATGGATGGCATGCATCGAAATTACCTGCGACATGGAAAGGATGCTCTAAGAGTTTCTCAAGCCTTGGAGGGGACACGTAGATGATGAACTTTAGATCTTTGTATGATATGTACCGTGAACAGGTCAGAGATGAACTTCATAAGGAGCGGCAGGATGGCATTCATTTGGGGTCCTTTTATGCACTGATGAACATTATCAAGGAGATGGCTCCGCTTAAGCCGAAACAGTCTGCTGAGTCCATCTGGATGGACTATCTCGCATTTCTTCGTACAATTAATGAGCACAAGAAAAGCCCCTATTCGTTTATGGAGTGGGATGAGGTAGAGGGGCGGGAACATCTGCAGGCAACGTTGCGTGAAGGTGGGGCATTATTAACCTGGCATTATGGTTTTGTGAGGCACAATATGATTACGATTGGACAGGAAATACGTGCAGGCCATATGTCTGCCAAGCTTCCATTCTATCTGATCGCCGAGCAGGAAACAGTGGAACAGGAGAAGAAGCTGTCCGGTTGGGAGGCCATCCGTAAGTATGCAGGTGCGGAACTGCTCAATGCGGAGGATGAGATGATTGGCATCAGGCTGTATTCCCATTTGCGGAAAGGTGGATCATTCAGTCTTTTTGTAGATGGACAGACCGGATTCAATACGGATAACCATGCTGTTGAACTACCTTTTCTAAGTTCGAAAATTCGCACTCGAAGTGGTATTTTTCGTATTTTGGCCAAAACACAAAAGCCAGTATGTGTATACTTTATGACCCTTACAGAGGACTTTCGTTCCAAGATCGTTTTTCTGCCACCGGTTGTATTGGATCAGGATATTCAGGCTTCTGCTGATAGGATATACGAGCCATTTCGCGAGCAACTGTTAAGCCAGCCAGCATTGTGGCGTTTCTGGGACAGGCATCACCAGCAGGTCATTCACTGGCGAGATGATGAAACGTCAATTACTGATGAAGCAATCAGCCGTGTGGACTGGATTTCCAAGCCACTTGATGGTTTTGGACAGCTCGGTCTAAACACGGACAGTGGAGCAGTCTATAACATCAGTTCGTAGATGGAAGTGAGAGGAGGGGCGAAAGATGCAGTCTTTTACTACGGAGAGGCGTAACAATCTATCGGTGCATGTGCTGCCAACTCAACAATATGCCAATGATTACGTGCAGATTAATCTGATCAATGCACAGCAAACCATACCCTCAGCAATATTTGTCATGATCGTCCGTTTGTTAATGAACAGCTGTCGTCGCTTTCCATCGAACCGGCTAATCCAGCAACAGTTATGGTCCCTGTATGGTGCAGAACTGACCTGTCGTTTTGATTACAAAGGCGATACTCAGATTGCCTCGATCACGATGCGCATACCTCGTATAACACAAGATAAGTTAATAACTGGAACGCAGATGGAAGCCATACATAGCGCTTTGCAATTACTCGCAGGCTTGTTGTATGACCCGGCGGTTGATGATCATGGCATGTTCGATGAGATGCAGGTACAGGATGAAATGGCTTGGACTGAACATCATTTCGCGCATGATGGAACAGATTGGGACAAGGTGGTGCAGAGCCGTTGTCTGGAATGGATGGGGTATGAAGGGCAGAACCGTCAATTGGCTCTGGATGAATTACGGCATTGTGTCATATCTCATGAGTTGTGTCGGCACTATCAGGCATTGATCCACATTCCGATCCATGTTCATGTTCTTGGTGATATTCATCCTGGGCGAATTATGGATCTGATCTGGGAACAATTTGAATGTGGGAACAGGGAAGTGTTCAAACGATGTTGTTCGGAAGTAGAGGGGAGACAAGGTAATCCTGCCCAGCAGCGGGAGGCTGAAGCCATGATGATGGAACTGTTGGACATTCAACAGTGCAAGATCAATGTGACTTATAGTACAGGTATTCGATATGGCTCTGCTTTATATCCGGCTTTGTTTGTATTCCATACCTTATTTGGGGCGACACCCGCGTCCCGGTTGCAGGTCGAATTACGTGAACGTTCCCAGTTGGTATATCAAGTTACCAGCACATTGGATGATTTTCGGGAAATGCTTCACATTACAACGGGCACCAGCAGTGCTAATGTGACGGCTGTTCTCGAAGGGATCGATATGGAATGGAAGAGAATCTGTGACGGAGATGTATCCGAGAGGGAGTTATTTACCGCTGTGCAAAATGTGATGCATTATGTTCAGGTCGGATTCGATCTGCCACATCAGGTCATTACTAATCATATGGATCAGGTGTTGAGCGAAAGTCAGATGACGACTGTACAATTCCTTGAAGAAATAGCAGAAGTAACGCCTGAAAGGGTGGCTTCCGTTGCTACCGGGTTGAGGAAAGAAGTCACATGGATTCTGTACCCTGAGAGTGAATATTCCGCATAGTACAGGAGGGAAATCATGAGTAGTACCACATTAAATTCATGTGTCTGCAAGCGTTTATCCAACGGCCTGAACGTGAGTATACTGCCACAACCCAAATATAGTCATACATTTGTATCCTGTTCTGTACCCTATGGGTCCATTCACGATATTACGCTTGCGGGTACGGCACATTTCCTCGAACACATGATGTTTTATAATCCCGATGGTCAGTCCGTCAAATCACTTCTTCATGCCGAAGGGGCCTCAACGTCGGCGCTGACGCGTTATGATGTAACGACGTACCAACTTGCTTGTACAGGCAATCTAAGGAACAGCCTTCAACTTTTTATGAATATGATTGCAACCCCCTATTTCACGAAAGGAAACATTGAGCGTGAGCGGGCGGCGATTCATCAGGAACTGGAAATGTACAAGGATCAACCCTCCTGGCTGGCTCTTCAGCAATTGTTGCAGATGATGTATGGTAACGACCATCCAATCACACAGGATGTTGCGGGCACACCGGAGAGTATTGCCGACATTACCGTAGAATTGCTGAGCAATGCCTATACAAGTCATTATGCGGCTTCTCGAATGTCTGTGGCAGTAGTGGGACCTGTTGAACCGACGGAGATATTCGAATGGTTAGAGAACTTTTCGATGGATCAACCCAAGATCATGTCCCCTACTCCATTCATTCAGCCGTTGCAGGAACAGGACGAGACTTATAAGGAAATGAATGGTGGATCTTCGATATCTCTTGTCCGGTTTGGTTTTCAGGAAGAGAGGTCGGTTACGCAATTGGAGACTCAGGTTGCAACCATGATTGGTATTGAAGCTCTTCTAGGAGAGACTTCAACATTCTTTACAGAGAGTGTGAAGTCAGGTTTGCTCGGGAAGGGGAGTCATTGGGATCACTATTACAGGCAGGAATTTGCTTTCTCCAATGTCTGTGGGTATTCCGTTGATCCCGTTGAATTACATCAACGAGTTAAGGAAGAATGCAGTCGCATTCAGGACCGTATGCTCTCTTCCGAAGATATACACTTTGCTCGGATGAAGTGGATCAGTAACCACTATGCAGATATGGATTCATTGAAAAAACGTTGCATGCACATCTCTGAATATGGCGTTATCGGGCTGGATTACATGCAAATGAGCGAATGTGCTATGAAACTGACGGATGAGGAGATCGGAATCCACCTAAAACGTATAGCGAAACCGAGTCATCTGAGGATGTCCGTTGTTCGTTGAGCAAGAAGAGTAGGGAGAGGGGGTGGCCTTGTGATACCTGCATTTACAGGATGGAAGGGATCCGCTGAGGTTCATTTTGTGGCAAATGAAGTACATATCTGGGCGCAGCCTCTTCCGCACAAGGGAGAGGTTTTTTTGTCTAGGTTGGATATAGACACCTGTGTACTGAGCGAGGATGAAATTGAACGTGTACAGAGAAAACAGAAACAATCCATGCATGATGCTCAGAATCTGGTTATGTCGCGTACATTTCTGAGAGAAGTACTGGCAATGTACACGGGTCAATCAGCGTCAGATATTTATATTGAATATGGAGCTTCAGGCAAACCCTATGTTCGGTGTGGACCGCAGTTTAACCTTTCTCATACCGAAGGATGTTGTGTACTGGCATTAGCGGCTCATACAGAGCTGGGAATTGATCTTGAGTATGTACGTCCGTTGCTGCGGATGAGCGCGGTGATCAGGCGATTTTTGACGGAAGATGAGAAGTGTTATGTACTGAATCACAGGGAGGAAGAACAGGTAACGATCCGGCGTGTTTGGCAAGTCCTCACACAAAAAGAGGCTTGGATTAAGGCGTGTGGTCAATCTCTGTCCGGACAGTGGCGAAAACTGAATACGATGGGAGAAGGGTTAGATGGGCATCACGTTGTGGAACGGGAAGGGCAACATTATAATTTGCAGTCTTTGAACGTAGGTCCGAATTACTCCGCCACCTTATGCACTACAGGGAAGACAAGACCACTTGTACGCTGGATGAATGTTGCTGATGATAAACAAAGCTAAGGATAATTTTAAATTATAACTCACATATCTATTGTCTAAACATTGGCATTACCTATAATATGGACAAATGGTACCTTAATTTACCAATGTTAAATTCATTGGTTCAATTCCAAGGAGGTTTGTCATGATTCAGTTCCCTAAACCGGATGTCGAGCAATATTTTCAGACGTACCGTATTTCGCATTTTGCCGTATCGGCCGACGAGAAACGTTTGTTCATGGACAGCAATCTGAACGGTCAGCCGAATATTTGGGCGATGGATTTGCCTGGAGGATACCCGTATCCTTTAACGTACTTGAATCAGAGCAGTCAATTTATCAAAGCAGACCCGCAGGGGCGTCATCTTCTTACCGCGTTTGATCGGGATGGAGATGAGAACTATCATCTATATGCACTCCCACCCGAGGGTGGTGTTCCACTGCCTGTGGTTCCGGCGGAACCGAATGATCGCTGTTATTTCGCTGAGTTGTCCGAGGATGGACAGCGTCTCTATTATGTTACCAGCGCGGGTAATCCGAATTATCTGAATTCACGCCGCATCGATCTGGAGACAGGGGAAGATGAACTGTTATACAGTGGAGAAGAGGTTACGAGCAGCCTGGTTGCTGTAAGTCCTGACGAGAAGAGTTATGTTATTTTAAAAATGTACTCCAATACGTATCAGACGGCGCATCTGCATCGTAACAATGAAGAAATGGTGATTCTGCCAGCTTCAGAACGTCATAGTCAGGTTTCCGATCTGATTTTTGCAGATGATAATCGCCTTCTGTTCATTACCAATGATGACTCCGCATACGCCTATGTGGCTGAATACCGTATTGATACCCGCGAATTCCGCTTATTGTGCAAAATCGAAGGGGAAGATGTGGAGTTTATCCGCTGGCATCAGGCTTCCGAGACGTTATATTTCTGGACACTTACAGGGCCGGAGAATCGTATGTACGTATTGGGCAAAAATGCCGATGAGCCTCGGCGCATAGAGATGCCGCTGGATACGATAGAGCAGGTGAACGTTACGAAGGCTGGCAATGTGTATATCCTCGGACGTGGAGCGATCCAACCGCATAACATTTATCGCAAAATAGCAGGTGCTGAGTCCTGGGAGCCGCTGACTGCCAATCGGGTAACCGGACTGGACCCAAGTGATCTCGTGTACCCTGACGTAATTCGGTATAACTCCTACGACGGACTGGAGATCGAAGCTCTCTTGTTCAAAGCAAAGCCAGAGCAGGCCAATGGCTACACCGTATTTTGGCCTCATGGTGGGCCGCAAGCATCCGAAGCGAAGTTTTTTCGGCCGATGTTCCAGATGATGCTCGCTCAGGGCTATCATGTCTTTGCACCGAATTTCCGGGGCAGTACCGGATATGGTGCGGAATTCGTCAAGATGGTTGAGCGTGATTGGGGTGAGGGTCCAAGGCTGGACTGTGTTGCCGGGATCAACTGGTTGTTTGATCAGGGAATTACATCGCCAGAGCGGTTGTTTGTGGTAGGTGGAAGTTACGGGGGATATATGACCCTGTTATTGGCAGGTCGCCATCCGGAGCTGTTCCGGGCTGCGGTCGATATTTTTGGGCCAAGTAACCTGTTCACATTCCTGGAATCCGTACCGGAAGACTGGAAGCCGATGATGGATAACTGGCTGGGTGATCCGGTCCGTGACCGCGAACGCTTAACGAAGGATTCACCGATTACGTATCTCGATCAGATGGTGAACCCAATGTTGGTCATTCAGGGTGCTAATGATCCAAGGGTCGTGAAGGCTGAATCCGATCAGATCGTGGCTGCGCTCCAGTCGAAGGGACTTGATGTGGAATACATCGTTCTGGATGATGAGGGTCATGGCTTCTCCAGAAAGACAAATGAGATTCTCGTGTACCGCCGGATGCTGGAGTTTTTGCAGAAACATCAGGAGAAACCGGCCTTGCACGTTTGATTGGTAGTTTATAGCTCTAATATACGTATAGTAAGTATCCGAGTCGTTAGATGATAACGGCTCCTTTTTAATTCTTAAAAGAATAATAAGGAAACAATCGATTTTTTGAGGATATCTTACCCAAACATCCCATCATTTTAGATTTCGTGTCTTATCATTTGTGCAATATGGCTGACGGGAACTTTTATTTTAAAATAAGTAAATTATTTACATTAAGAGAAGGTTTGTTTAACACTACGATGATGAAACTGTTTTATTCTATGTATATTACTTTTTTGGGATAAAAAGTAATATACATAGAATAAAACGAACGGAGTGAGAAAATGAATGAATTATGGCTGGAAGATACTACTTTGCGTGAAGGTGAACAATCCCCAGGGGTTTCCTTCAATCTTGAAGAGAAAGTTCAAATTGCAAAATATCTCGATTCTGTTGGTGTTACTGCGATTGAAGTGGGAACTCCTGCAATGGGAGGACCAGAAACAGAAGCTATTTCTGCCATTCTCAATGCAGGCATTTCTGCGCGTTTGATAGGATGGAATCGTGGAAGAAAGTCTGACTTGGAAGCTTCGTTTGCATGTGGATTGAATTCTGTACATATCGGTCTCCCTGCTTCAGACCACCATTTACAAAACAAGTTTGAGAAATCTAGAGAATGGGTAGTCGAAACGATGCAAGAGTTGGTTCAGTATGCTAAAAGCCAAGGAGCATGGGTATCGGTCAGTGCAGAGGATAGTGGCAGAGCCGAAGAAGATTTTTTGGTTCATTATGCGAAGGCCGCCAAAGAGGCAGGAGCAGACCGAATGAGATGCTCAGACACCATCGGAATATTAACTCCCTTTAAGGCACATGATCTGTTTAGAAAAATTTCGATAGAGTCTGGATTGCCTATTATGGCACATATGCATAATGACTTCGGACTAGCTACTGCGAATACACTTGCTGCAGTCAAAGGCGGTGCTACCCATGTTCACTTTACAGTGAATGGTTTAGGCGAAAGGGCAGGGTTAGCTCCGATCGACGAGGTATTGTTAGGACTTATCAAACATAATCAGATTGATTTAAATGTGAATTTGTCCCTTTTAAAGGAACTCAGTGAATATGTTTCTGTTGCTTCTGGAAGACCTATTTCCAAAAATAAAGCTGTCACCGGGGATGCTATGTTTGCACATGAATCAGGCATTCACGTAGACGGTGTTCTTAAAATCCCGGAAGCGTTTGAGCCTTATCCACCGGAATTAGTCGGAGGTGAGAGGAAAATTGTAATAGGGAAACATAGTGGCAGTAATGCAATTCTTTATATCCTCCATAAACATAATGTGAATGCCCAAAGAGATGAGTTGGAGAAAGTTGTAGAACAGGTTAGATATAAAGCCGTTACTTCCAAGCAAGAAATAACAGATGAAGAAGTGATCTCAATCTATGAAGAGTACAAACAAGTCAGATTAACGTGAAGAGAGGCTTGAAGATGGGGAAAACGGTAATCGAGAAAATTTTATCAAACAAATCGAACACGGATGTGACTGCGGGAGATATCGTGATTGCCAATTTGGATTTGGTAATGGCACAGGATGGAAATGCACCCTTGGCAATCAAAATGCTGAAAGAGGAATTTAATACAAATAAAGTTTTTGATAATGAAAAAGTGGTAATGGTGATAGATCATTGTGGCCCAGCACCAAACCAAGGAGCTGCTAACTTGCAGCAGATTATGAGGAGTTTTGCATCAGAAGCGGATATTAAGTTGTTTGATTCTGGCGAAGGTGTGTCCCATGTATTGTTGCCAGAACAAGGGTGGGTTAAGCCTGGTGACTTTGTCATCGGGTCTGATTCTCATACCGTAACCTATGGGGCTCTAAATTGTTTAGGAACCGGAATGGGCTCAACTGACATAACAGTTGGGATGTATACAGGGCAAGCTTGGGTAAGGGTACCTGAAAGTATCAAAATCAATTTAATTGGTATATTACCTCATTCTGCAAGCGCCAAAGACCTTGCTTTAGAGCTGGTTAGACTAATTGGTGTAAGTGGGGCAACAAATATGTGTTTGGAAATAGCAGGTGAAGGGCTGCAGAGCTTAAATATGGATCATCGTTTTACAATTTGTAATATGGCCATTGAGATGGGGGGCAAATGTGCAATTATGCCTCTTGATGAAGTGTGTCAAGATTATCTCCATAAAAGATTAGGCCACCAATTAAGTGGCATTTGGTCTGACAGTGATGCAGATTACGTCGCAGAACACACGATTGATCTGTCTACTTTGGAGCCATTGGTTGCACTTCCTCATAATCTGGAAAATATAGTGCCTCTAAAAGAGGTTGAAGGTAAACCGGTTAATATATGTTTTCTGGGAACTTGTACGAATGGGCGAATATCTGATATGGAAGCAGCTGCCAATATATTGAAGGGGCAGAAGGTACATTCTGATATTCGTCTCAATATCACTCCAGGGTCTAGAGAAGTTTATAAAAAATCCCTTGAATTGGGCTACATTGAAATTTTCATTGAAGCAGGTGCGGTTATCACTCCTCCAGGATGTGGTGCCTGTATAGGTACACATTTAGGTGTGCCGGGAGACGGGGAGTATGTACTCTCGACAGCCAATCGTAACTTTAAAGGGAGAATGGGGAATGCGAATTCTTTCATTATTTTAGGGTCTCCGGAAACTGTGGCTGCTACTGCCATTAAGGGCTATTTAACAGCAAGTTCGGATGTTGGGAAGGAGTCAGCGGCTTATTATGAATTTTAAAGGGAAGGCTCATTGGTTTGGAGATCATATTAATACCGATGATATTATTGCTGGAAAGTATAAACATGAATCCATTGATCCTGATGTACTTGTGAAACATATAATGGAAAACATTAGACCTCATTTCTATGATGAGATTACTTCTGGAGATTTTATTGTGGCTGGCGAAAATTTCGGTTGTGGCTCTTCCAGAGAACAAGCTCCCATTATTATCAAACATGCGGGGATTACGGCTGTGATTGCAAAGTCATTTGCCAGGATCTTTTACAGAAACGCAATCAATATCGGATTGCTTCTCATTACTTGTGATACTTCTAAAATCAGAGAACATGATCAAATTGTATACGATCCTGAAAACAGGACGCTAACTGTTGTGGAACGATATTTACATATAAAAACCCCGGCGCTTCCTCGAGAGATTCTTGATATTTCAAAAAGTGGAGGGCTATTAAACTACATCAAAAAAAATGGAGGCTTTTATGCATAGATCAATTGATGGGGTTTTAATTAAAGGGGACGGAATTGGAACTGAACTAATAAATGCTACTACTGAAATATTATCTGCGTTAACTACGGTCTCATTCAACTGGGAGGAGCATCACGCTGGTCTGGAGTATTATGAAAAGCATAATGAAATTGTACCGGAAGAGACCTTGAGAGCAATTAAGAGTAAAGGTATTGCGCTCAAGGGTCCGTTCACAACCTATGCAGGGAAAGGGCAAAGAAGCGCAAATTGGGTCATACGCAGGGAACTTGATTTGTATGTATGCATGAGACCTATCGTTTCTCATCATAGAGAGATTGATATTTTATTAATTCGTGAAAATACAGAAGATTTATATGGTGCTATAGAATGGGAGGCAGGTGATGCAGCCTATGCTGTTAAAGTTGCAACTGCGGCTGGCTGTAAGCGAATAGCCTCCTATGCATTTAAAAAAGCTTATGAAAAAAAGCGAAATAAAGTAACAATAGCTCATAAAGCAAATAATCTAAAAAAAACGGAAGGCATGTTTCTGGAAACAGCACAACGTATAGGGGAACAGTATTCTTTATTGCAGACGGAGGATCA
This sequence comes from Paenibacillus sp. GQ49, assembly GCF_059759055.1. NCBI lineage: Bacteria > Bacillati > Bacillota > Bacilli > Caryophanales > Paenibacillaceae > Paenibacillus > Paenibacillus sp. GQ49. Next base: position 78,750 of record NZ_JCAXEL010000025.1, on the reverse strand, counting down.
ATTAATTGACAGTCTGACAGCAGATTTGGTGATGCATCCTGAAAATTATGACGTTATCCTGACAACAAATACGTTCGGAGATATACTTTCGAGTTTAGGAGCCGGGTTGTTGGGGAGTCATGCATTAGTACCAAGTGCAAGTATTAATCGTGATATTGTTTTAGTTGAAGCCGCACATGGAAGTGCACCGGAACTAAAGGGGAAGAACATAGCCAATCCAACAGGTTTAATTCTTGCAAGTGCTCTTTTGTTAGAAGAAATTGAACTGCATGAGGAAGCCAAAATGATAAGGCTAGCTATTGAAAATGTTTCAAAAAAAAACATCACGACATTTGATAGTGGGGGACAAGCTTCCACAATGGAATTTGCACAAGAAATCAAAAAAGAAATTAAGGAAATGAGTCTTTATGCATGAGTCGAATATGATTGGACTTCCAGGTCAGCATATGGAAGGTATGTTTTCTGATTTTAGTCGTGACCCTGACTTTAGAAATGCAGTTATTACCCGCTTTATCTCTACCTTTTTTAACACATTTGATGATGTAAAGGGAGCTGTATGTACTCTTTGTGTTGCAGCAGGAGACTATTTGAACTCCAATGTTGGTCCAGTCGACGCCATGAAATTTTTGGAAGTGCACGAAGTGATTCATAAAGGACATGTTATATGTGTAAATACATGTGTTGTTCCACACACCAGAATGAATATTATGAACGTTGTAGTAAGTTTCAAAAAGAATATGCCAGCGGAGTACATCGTTGATTTGTTTCAAGAAAAGTTAAATTCAGTTATCGTACCTGAACCTTTTAGTCTGGATGATACTGCGAAATTCTTCGAGTTTTTTAGGGATAACTCCGAGTATGGCTATACTTCAAATTATATTTTTTTGTTCACAAGCACGATTACCACCCTTTCTGATCATACAGTCAGTTTCTGGATTGCTATTGATAATCAATACTTATTAATTAATCGTAAATGAGGCAACAGTATAATGAAAAAAACTAAAGTCGGGATTGTTGGTTATGGCACGATTGGAAAAAGAGTTGCGGAGGCTGTCAGACTTCAAGATGACATGGAACTGGTAGGTGTCGTGTTTAGAAGATTAAATACTAATGCTCTTACTGCTCAAATTCAAGGCATTCCTATATATTTAAGTGATATTAATTTAAATGATGATTTCCTTCAAGTGGATATTGAACCACTGGGAGATATTAAAGATCTCTTAGAAAATGTAAGTATTATTGTGGATTGTACACCCAGAGGACAAGCCGAGAAGAACTTACTTTTATACCGCGAGTACAACGTTTCCGTTATTCTTCAAGGAGGAGAGAGTGAAAGGCTGGGTGTGACCTACAATTCTTTTATCAACACCACTGATGTTAAAAATGAAACATTGATCAGAGTTGCGAGCTGCAACACTACAGGTATAGTGAGGATTTTACATGCGTTATTACAAGTGTTTGATATAAAACATGTATTTGTCACCCTGGTGAGATGCGGCACAGATCCGGATAAAAGCTCAAAAGGGATAGTTAATGGATTGTCCATAACTACAGACAAGTCTCACCATGCTAATGATGTAAATCTCTTGCTTCCTGATATAGAGATATATACGAAGGCGGTTGCTGCACCCATGACGCATGGACATCTTCTTATATTCTCTATTGATATCGATAGAGAATATCATTCAGAAGGTGTAAAAAAGAGATTTGCAGAGCATCCCAGAATTCAACTGCTGCCTCAAAAATATAGTCAGAGTACTTCGAGCATTGAACAATCTTATTCTCATAGAAAGAGAGGGGATCGACCATTTGTAATTATACTTGAAGACTCTATTGAAGTTGTAGGTCAGAAATTATACTTTATGGCCTCTATTCATATGGAATCCATTGTGGTCCCGGAAACGATCGACTCCATTAGGGCGAAATTTTCAAATTTGATGGCAGAAGAAATCATCTATAAGACAGATAAGGCCCTGGGCATTAATAAAGGAATGGAATCCTACCAAGTGAAATAAGGGAGAGGTGCTTCATATGTACAATAAACAAAAAAAATTGCGAGACGCTTTGTATTCCCGGAATATTGTGAAAGTTGTCGGAGCTCATGATGCTTTGTCCGCTATCATTGGTGAACAAGTTGGTTTTGATGCTATTTGGGCTAGTGGACTGGGAATTTCAGCAACTCATGGCGTACCTGATGCGAGCATTCTTAATATGACAGAATTTTTAGAGGCAGCTGAAGTTATGGATAAAGCAACCAGTATACCGGTAATAGCTGATTGTGATACTGGTTTTGGTGAAGTGAATAATGTTAAAAGGATGATTACCGAGTACGAGAGAAGAGGGATTGCTGCCGTTTGTATAGAAGACAAGCTTTTCCCTAAGAGAAACAGTTTTTTAGCGGGCGGCCAACATCTTGCGGATATTGACGAGTTTTCTACCAAAATTGAGGTTGCTAAACGCACACAACGTACAGAAGATTTTATGGTCATTGCCCGACTTGAATCGTTTATTGCAGGAACTGGTTTGGAAGATGCGTTGAGAAGGGCAAGATCGTATACAGATGCTGGGGCGGACGCTCTTTTAGTACATTCCAAATCCAAGGATACAGAAGAGGTTTTCTCATTTTCTTCTCGATGGCAACAAGAAAACAGAAACGTTCCTCTAATCGTTGTACCGACTACCTATTGTAGTGTTGAGATAGAGGAACTCGTTCGGCATCACTACAGTATGGTGATTTATGCTAATCAGGCATTAAGGGCTTCCGTGAGCTCTATACAAAATGTATTGAGTAATATCATTGAATCGGGTACGAGTAGGTACATCGAGGATGAAGTGGCGGAAGTGAAAAAGGTTTTTAACCTTATAGGTACAGATGACTTAAATCAAACTCAGCAATGGTATGAAGGGCGTCTTGTAGAATACAGGGAAAGTGGTGTGGAAATACCAAGATGATTAAAAAATATGACTGGGATGCGTTCGAACAAGACATGGATCGTATTTGTCACAAGATGGGTGATACGGAATGGGATTTGATCATAGGGATTGCAAGAGGGGGATTGCCATTAGCTGTAGCGTTATCTCACAGATTCAATTGCAAAAATTTTGGAGTTGTTGTTGCGAGAAAAACGAATAGTGAGGATGCTTTTGATTTGGATTCAACTATGAAAGTGATTGCTGAGCCTGCTCTTCCTGAATTGAAGCAAGTTTACAATGTGCTTATCGTTGATGATATTGTTGCACTTGGCGATGGATTTTCTATAGTTGAGAACCTTATCATTAATAAGTATGGGGACAATATTAATGTTCAGTTTGTGTCATTGTTTGCAGATTTCGAACAAATTAAACAAGATAAATACAGCGGAATTATAAGTCGCATGTTTTCTCCTAATCCTATTAACAATAAATTAGTTTGGGTGGAATTTCCTTGGGAGAGAGAAGGTGTGACTCATGTTTAAAGTGTGGCTAGGCCCGGCGTCTACTCATCTCGCAGATAAATTGAACCAATATCCAAATATTCATCAATTAAAAAGCAGCATCCGTTTTTTCCCTGATGGGGAATCCTGCATCAAACTTGAAGAAGATATAACAAATGAAGATGTCATTATCATTCAAAATACCAGTCCACCTCAAGATGAGAATCTTCGCCACTTGTTTCAGATGGTTGATGTTCTAAGGTTTAATAGAGCAAGGACTATAACTTGCATTGTTCCTTATCTGGCCTACTCTAGACAAGACAGAAGAACACATCCGGGCGAGCCTTTCTCTTTGGAAATAGTAGTAAAGATATTGGAATTATTAGGAGTAAACACATTGGTCACTTTTGAGCTTCATAATTCGAATATTAATGTTGAAACGCATGTAGAAATTATAAATATAAGTACAGACGATTTATTCGTCGATTGGATTCGTGGAATAGAGATCGAACGACCGATTTTGATTTGCCCGGATAAAGGAAGCCGAAATCGTATTCAGAAAATTGCAGGTATTCTAGATATTCCATTTCTTGCTTTAAACAAATATAAGAACCTGAATGGGGAGACATGGTATGAAAACGAGGTGGAGGTAGAAGGAACCACAGCAATCATAATAGACGATCTATGTTCCTCTGGCTCAACTCTCATTCCCTTATGTCAGCATTTAATGAGCAATGGTGCTTCTCGTATTAAGTATGGTGTCACTCATTTCTTTGCAGACTCTTCTTATATTCAAGAGAAAGTGGATGCAGATTTAGAGATTTATTGTACAGATACTATTCCTTCCTGTCAGAGTTCTGTTAGTATAGAAAAATTAATTTATTCATTTATAACACTTGAAAGAAGTGATGTGCTGTGAAAATTGGTCCTTCTATAATGTGTGCGAACCCGCTAAAACTTCAAGACGAATTAGATGCTGTAGCAGCAGCAGACTGGTTGCATATCGATATTATGGACGGCCATCTTGTTCCTAATTTCACCTTCGGAATAGAAGCAACTCAAAGAATTATAAACTATACCCCTCTGAAATGTGAAATTCATCTAATGAGTGATAAGCCGTTTGAACATTTAGATCTCTTTATTAGTTTAGCACCCGACATAATTACTATTCACCCCGAGGTCATCCATGACCCTCTAAGAGTTATTTATAAAATAAAGAGTGCTGGAATAAAGGCCGGTATCGCCATTAATCCTAGCATATCTCTAAATAATTTGAGTGAACTCCTTAGAGAAGTGGACCAATTTATTATTATGGGCGTAAATCCAGGCTTTATTGGTCAAAAATTATTAAAGCCTTCATTGACAAAAGCATTACATTTAGCAAACATTCTTAAACATCAGAATTTAAACCAAGATATTATACTGGATGGTGGAGTGAAGTTGGATAATCTCCATGTAATTTACGAGAGTCAGGTCGACGGGATTGTAGTTGGAACAGGTATTTTTCATCATAGTGGCGGAACAGAAGAGGCTGTTAAACAATTCAAACAAACAACTAGAAATCTACATAAGACCTTAACTTAAAAAGGAGAAGGGAAATGAAAATCGTATTAGCAACATGGAACAAGTCGAAAAAGCAGTGGTTAAGTAAGGGGCTGAAATCATTAAATTTCCCAGTATTCACCTTAGAGAATTATCATCATACGGATATTAGTGATGTTGAGGAAACCGGGGATACGTGTGAGGACAATGCTTTATTGAAAGTACAAGCGATCCCTAACGATGGTGAATCAATCATTATTGGTGAAGACTCGGGGCTCTTTGTGAATGCGTTGAATGGTTTTCCAGGTGTTAAAACTGCAAGATGGATGGAAGGTACGGATGATGACAGAGCGGAGCAAATCGTAACGAAAATGAATAATGAAAGCAATAGAGAGGCGTATTTTCAAAGTGCAATTGCGGCGATTTTTCCCAACGGTCAATCTGTTGTAGTGGAGGCTAAACTGCATGGAGAGATAACAACTGAAAAAAGAGGAGATAAAGATTCAGGATATTCTCAAATTTTCGAGCTCTCCAGCGGGAAAACCATAGCCGAAATGGAACCTGGTGAATTTGAACAAAATGACCACAGGCGAATGGCTATTGAGAAGCTAAAAGCAATGATAGAAGGGAATGCGTATGCAGCCAAATCTGAATATTAGTAACAAAGTAAGAGGAATTGCGATCCTGACCGGAGTCGCCGTGTTGGGAGATGCGATGCTCTTTGTTGTTCTTCCTATTTATTGGAAGGAATTTGGATTAAGTGCTGTATGGCAGATTGGTCTTCTACTTTCAATTAACCGTCTAATTCGACTTCCCGTTAATCCTCTTGTTGGGTTGTTTTATAAGCACTTTCAGTTGAGGACTGGAGTGCTGTTGGCTTTAGGTATTGCTATAGTTACAACAGCGTCCTATGGCTTGCTACAGGAGTTTTGGAGCCTGTTGATTATGCGTGCTTGCTGGGGAGTTGGATGGTCACTCCTTCGACTTGGAGGTTTCCTGAGTATTGTAAATATAACGGATGATACGAACAGAGGCAAGTATATCGGCCTTTATAATGGTTTGTGGGGGCTTGGTTCTCTTGCAGGTATGTTAAGTGGGGGGATACTTGTAGACCAGACATCCGTTTTATTTGTAACTACGTTATTCTCAGTCATTGGTTTGTGCTTTTTTCCATTTATCTGGTTATTCATTCCTCAACAGGACAACCATCAGGAACAGGCTAACGCTCATTTAACAGGTACTCGCATACGATCTCCTTATTTTGTTCTCGTCTTGATAACTGGAGGAAGTGTAGGCTTGGTTATTTTCGGCCTGTTTTCTTCCACTTTAAGCCCGTTGATTGGACGGATTTATGCAGGTGACTGGAGCTTCCTTACACTGGTTATTGGGGCAGCAACCCTTACTGGGATGATTCAAGCGATAAGATGGGGATGGGAGCCTTTTGTGGCACCATTCTTCGGGAAGAAAATCGATTCCAGTCGTTCCAAACATCCCTTGCTACTGATTCCTTTATTTCTAGCGGGGTGTCTATTTATTGTTTTAGGGAATCTCCAATCCATCGGTCTTCTTCTTATGTTTTTATTGATTTTCCAAATAAGTTCTACTTTATTGGTAACTGCCACAGATACCTTTGCTGCTAATAATGCAGCGGCACAGACAGATCGAGTAAAGGCAATGACATTATATACTATTTTTGTTGATGTTGGCGCAGCTTTGGGACCATTACTATCCTATATAATTATGAGTGTGTATGAGGTTTCAATTGTTTATTTTATTGCAGGAGGCCTTTTACTTGTCATTTCACTTGTATGGCTTATATTTATGAGATCCAATCCATTCTCACATCATTCCTCTGCTGTTTCAACTGCTTATACGGCTAAAAAAGAGTGATGTATTCACATAAGTTCTAGTTGTAGCAAATATCAGGAGGTCAAATACATGAATGGGAAATCAGGATCGTGTACACCAAAAGGCATTTGGGTACATGATCCTTTTTTTGTAACCTACGGACACTCTACTAATCCAGCAATGCGACAATCGAATTAATGGACTGCTGAGCCCACTTTGCAAAAGGCAGGTCGGCTGCCCATGTCACTTGTCCTGTCGCTTTGGCTTCCCCCCACCACAAGATACGTTGATAGAGCAGATGCATGCTGAGACGTGTGCGGAAGTGTTGGCATTTCTCCTCATCTGCGGCACAGACCAGATCCCGGTAGCAGCGAAGGAACTGTGCGGCCAGTTCTGGTTGCCCCTCACGAACATACCTGGTGGATATTTTGGTTAGGTCGGCTGTTCCGTCTCCGAAATAGGCCGTTGTAAAATCGAACAGACCACTAATCTGCCACCCTGAAGATCGACCGTCCAGATGTTGAATCAGAATATTCTCGACCTTGAAGTCTCCCATAACAAAACACGGAACAGCCCTTGACCGAAATGCCGGTTCAGCATTCTTGAATTGCTCGTCCACCCACTGAACATCTTCATCCGTAATCACCGAGTACTGTTCAGCATCATGTAACCAGTGACGAATGGTTCCGTACAACCAGTCCAGATAATCGCCTGCAAAGGATACAATCTGCTGCGCTACAGGGTCATATTCCCCGGCATCAGGCACCTTCCAGCGGTGCAATTCAGCCAGAGTATGGGCAAACATACAGGCGATCTCTTCCTGATCTTGCTGTGACAGTGAAGCCTGGAATGCTGGATCATACAGGTGATTCCCGGGCAGGCGGGGCATTATGGCATAACTCCAGCCTAGCAGATGGGTATCTTCATGTAATAAATATGGATCAGGGACAGGAATGGACGTATGTTTTGCCAGTTGTTCTACAAAGAACTTTTCTTCCTGTAACTGTCCTGCATATAAAGGATTGCCTTTCAGAATATATTCTCCACGGGAAGAGCGAATGAGCAGTGTCTGACCCATAACCCCTTTATCTGTTCGTCGATAATCTTCAAGGGTTCCCAGGTCAAACTCATTCAGCGCATCCTGCAATGAAACTGCGGCCACTTCGCCAAGTTGATTGGAACCAAAATATATACGTGTTGTCATATGGCCGGACCCTCCTGGATATTAGTCCTCATTCTCTTCGTCAGACAGGTCATACGTATCCTCATCGACCAATCCACGGATGAAAGCTTCAAAATTCGGCGCAAGATATGTAATCTCATAATCATTTTCCTGATCTACATGAACTACACAGGGTTCACCTTCAGGGCCGCAGAAGCGATAATCCAGCATAACAACATCATGACCAGCGGATGGACAATCACAGATTACAATCCCCAAGTCGGGGTATCCCCAATCCTCGATCATGAACCGACTTCCCAGCTCACCAGCGAGTGCGTATATTTTATCGTGTCCAATTCCCATAATGCTTGAAATGGCAATGTGATCCTCAGCCCAGGAAGTCGCTTCTTTGGTGGGAAATACAGTGAGCGCAGGGATACCGCCGTTTTGCGTATTCATCAGTTGTATATAGGAAGCGGGCAGTTTGTAACCCAATTCCTTCTCAATAGACACAATTTCTTCTTCATCAAAAGGTTCTGATACATGATTGTCCTGCGCATAATCACTCTGTACCCAGAACATTGCGGGATCATAAGTCCCTGAAGCGGCTCTTAGATGGTTCTGTGTACCGCTCTGCTCGAATGCGGCAAGCTCCTCTTCATGACGCTGGCGATCTTGACGCATCTTGTCCGCTTCGGGACGAATCTCGCGAAGGAATTCAAGGGTAGATTCATCATGGGGCAGAAGTTCATCAGCTCTCTCAAAAGCCAGTAATGCCTGTTCATAACTCGCTATATGACAGTATGCATAACCCAAACGGTATTGCCAGAGCGGGTCGTTTACCCCTTGCTCCTCGACAGACAACAGTTGTTTAATGGCTTCGCGGTAACGTGCATCATTGTTATAGGCTCTGGCGAGTTGACCAATCAGATCATAATCCCGCTCTGAGACGGGGATTCGTTCAATATGTTCAATAATGAGACTGAATTGGTCCTGCTCATGCCACAAGTTGATTTGTTCCAGCAGTTCTCTTTCCATGAATAGGCCTCACTTCCGTAGGAGGGGTATGAATCTCTTTCATTATATCTCCAGAGTTTAAGAGGAGAAATTAAAAAAAAGTAAAGTTTTTAAATAATATATTGACTGTAAATAATCACTTATTGATAACAGTGTTTTTTGATTAATAGTATATAATTCTATTTGACGGTTATTTTTAACTATGCTAAGTTTAAAGAATAATTAGGAACAACTCATGATGTATAAGAGAATTTATTATTTGGATCAAAGAACAAGCATCTGTGTAGTATATTTTCTTGATATGTTGAATATAATAAAGGACTAAAGAAGGGTAGTGTTTTTATGCATCCATTACTCGAAAGGAAAAAAGGTATTATGAGAAAGTTCGACGAGGTTCCAATGGAAGTGGAACTTAAAGGACAACTACGTATTATAAACGTACCTCATATTAGACATGATTTCTCATCGGCAGGATTTGATTACACCGTACGATCAAGCGTAGAGGCAAAGTTAGCTGATATTTACGAATATATGCTACACAATGGCTTAAAAGAATTTGATTATAAGCAATATGAGATAATTGAATAAGCAGCCCTATCTATTTGATGGGTTGCTTATTTTTTTGTGATTTATGATATCTCCAATTGTAAATCCTGGGTCTTTTTTTGAAGGACCGCCTTTAGAGAGTACGATCGTGATAATAACAATTGTATCTTTAAAAGCCAGAGACATTTCTATGGGTTTGTTGTTGTATGTTGTTAGGAAAGTGTATGTTAGGGTCCGTCTTGCCTTCCATTGAGCTTTTTTTACCTGATTTGCGTCAATAATAGCTTGAGCTAGTTTAATTAATTTAGTTCTATTAAGCGGGGTATCAGAGTCATGCCCCTCAAGTCTATAATTCACACGTTTTTTAGCGTGTGGAAGAACTTCAATAACATCATTATCAACTATTTCACTTGCTGTGAGGCCAGAGATACAGTTATTTTTAAAATTCAAAATAGTAGATTTCTGAGTTGGGGTAAGAGAAATGTTAATACCATTTTCTGCTTTTAACCACTCTTCTTGAGTTTTTTTGGGTGATGATTTGAATATTTCTCTCAATTGGCTGTTTTCAAGTTCAATAATATCCTCAAAAACAACTTCTTCTCCATTTTTTAATGGAATGGTTACTGGCTTTTCCTGACCCATAAGAAACGCCCCTCTGTTAGTTGTTTTCTATCTTTTGTGGTTTATACTTTTAGCGCTTTCAAACCACGGATATATTCTCTGAAACTTAACTGTGCACGCCTCTAGTGAGTAATCACTCCGTATAGATAAGTTTTCTCTTTTTATGAATAATTGTTGTAGTGAATTATAAAAAATATCAAATTGATACTATTCACATGAAAAAAGCGGATGATTATCCTTATTCAAGGGATGAACATCCGCTTTTATATAAGAGCAGGAGTACCTTTATATTTAGCTGACCTTACAAATCGTCAAATCCGTTATCGTCGCCAACTTTACCGTAGTTACGGGATTTAGCTTCGAAGAAGTCGGTTTTGGTTGCATTCAATGCTTCATCGGAGAATGGCTTAATCCAAGGCATGCAGTTTACATCCACACCTTCATATGCTTTTTCCATACCCATCAGACGCAGACGTTTGTTGGCGATGTACTTGATGTAATCTTCCAACTCGTTCAGGTCAATACCGCGCACGTTGCTGAGTGTGTAATGTGCCCAGTTGGTTTCAAGCTCAACAGCACGATGGATGGTTGTGTATACGTAGTCCATGTTCTCAGGTGTATTCAGTTCAGGGAAGTCCACCAGCAACTGTTTGTACACTTCAGCGAAGAAGTAACAGTGTTGATTTTCGTCACGCTGGATATACGAGATCATCTGGCTGGTTGCCATCATTTTCTGGTCACGGGCCAGATTGTAGAAGAAGGCAAACGTACTATAGAAGAAGATACCTTCGAGTACCAGATCGGCTACCATAGCCTGGAAGAACGTCTGTGGAGACGGCTCGTCCCGGAAAGTTTGGTAGATGTCTGCGATGAAACGGTTGCGGTCAAGCAGGACTGGATCATGTTTCCAGTATTCAAAAATTTCCTTTTGCTCCCGATCAGATACGATCGAAGACAGGACGTAGGAGTAGGATTGGTTATGAACAACTTCCTGTTGTCCGATAATGGCCGAGATCGCTTCGAGTGAAGAATCGGTAAAGTAACGTTTTACATCACCAACAAACATCGTCTGCATGGAATCAAGTACAGCGAGCAGGGAGATGTTGATTTTGAATGTACGTTGTTCTTCCTCGTCCAGTTGAGCAAACTGGGAAGCATCTTTGGACATTGGAATCTCGTCTGCGATCCAGTGGTTAAGCAGCAGTACTTTGTACAATTTGTACATATGAGGCATGCGAATGTCGTTCCAGTTCAGGATACCGGAGCATTCACCTTCAATAATACGGGTTGATTGGTTAGGGGCTTCGGTGTTGAAAATTTTCTGTACTTGCATTGTTCCGTTCACTCCTTGAAATTTCATAATGTTCTGCCGACAGAACTTTGGGGAATCATCTATATCAACGTCTTGCGATGCTGTGATCGTGTTTTAGGCAAAAAAGAACCAGGGCAACGCCATTTTGCAATCAAAACAGGATGCCCTGGTGGTCACCTCGAATCTAGTAAATCTTCTCTATCATGGATAAAGCGTAAATTGCGCAAAAATCAAGATTCTTCAATCGTTAATGCACGGCTACGAACATAATAAGTTGATTTCATGCCGGCTCTCCAGGCGTGCAGATGCAATTCCAGGAATTCTGTTGCTTTAATATCTGGTCGAACGTAGAAGTTGAAACTTTGTCCCTGATCGACGTGGCGCTGACGGGCAGCCGCCATATTAATGGAAGCATGTTGATCCACCTGGAACGCCGTTTGGTAATAAGGGCTTGTTTTTTCGGACAGATCCGGAGCCGGATTGGCAATTTTGTAAGTTGTTTTCTCTTCATAAGATAACAGCTCATAGAGCGGATCAATACTAGCCGTTGAACCAGCAATAATGGACGTGGAACCGTTAGGTGCAATGGCGAACAACCAGGCATTACGTACACCGTTTTGTCGTACTTCGGCTTGTAGTTCTTTCCACTGTTCGGTTGTCACGAACTCGCCTACGCGCTCACCTGATGTGTACTCGCGTTGATCGAAGTAATGACCACTTTCCCAATCGGAACCTTTGAATTTCGGATAATGTCCTTTTTCTTTGGACAGCTCCATACTGGATTTCACAAGCAGGTAGTTAATTTTTTCATACAGATTATCGTTATACGCTACAGCTTCGTCAGACTCCCAATGAATGCCTTCGAGAGCAAGCAGGTGGTGAAGTCCAAACGTTCCCAGACCGACTGCGCGATATTGGCTGTTGGTATATTGAGCTTGCAGCACTTCAATATTGTTAATGTCGATAACGTTGTCCAGCATGCGCACCTGAATTGGAATGAGACGTTCCAATACATTATGAGGTATAGCACGTGCCAGATGGATGGAGTTCAGGTTACAGACAACAAAGTCGCCAGGCACTTTGGAAATCACGATGCGAGTTTGTCCATCCTTGGTTACGAGTTCTTCCTTTTCAATCACAGTGGCAGACTGGTTCTGCATAATTTCGGTACACAGGTTGGAGGAGTATACCATACCGTGTGCACGGTTAGGATTCGAGCGGTTAACCGTATCCCGGTAGAACATGTATGGCGTACCTGTCTCCAGTTGGGATTTCAGTACGCGCTTCATGATGTCAATCGCCTGTACTGTAATCCGGGACAGCAGTGGGTGATTCACTGCTTCTTCGTATTTATCACGGAACGCACCTTCGCCAAAGGACTCATCATAGAAATCTTCCAGTCCGAGTGCACGACCATTCTCGTCCTTCCAGCCCATCACTTTCTTTGTTTCGTGCGGACAGAACAGGCTCCATTCGCCACGAGTGGATACCCGCTCCATGAACAAGTCAGGCAGACAGATGCCGTGGAATACGTCATGCGCACGCATACGCTCGTCGCCGTTGTTCAGCTTCAGATCGAGGAAGGCCAGAATGTCTTTGTGGAAGACGTCCAAGTACACGGCAATAGCACCTTTACGCGTACCGAGCTGGTCTACGCTGACCGCTGTATTATTCAGTTGGCGAATCCAAGGGATTACACCGGAACTTGTATTTTGGTGACCACGGATATCCGATCCACGAGCTCTGACTTTGCCGAGGTAAACGCCGATGCCGCCACCCATTTTGCTCAGACGAGCTACATCCGTGTTGGAATCGAAGATACCTTCGAGTGAGTCGTCCACCGTATCAATGAAGCAGCTGGAGAGCTGACCGGCTACTTTTTTACCTGCATTGGACATCGTAGGAGTAGCTGCGGTCATATACATGTTGCTCATTGCCCAGTATGCTTCCTTGACGAGATCCATACGTTTCTCGGCAGGCTCTTGGTGCATTAGGAACATGGCGATAACCATATAACGCTCTTGCGGCAATTCCATTACTTTTCCATCAAAATCGTGTGCGAGGTAACGTTCTGCCAGTGTGAGCAAGCCGATGTAATCGAAGAGCAGGTCGTTGCGGTAGTCAATGCACTCAGCAAGTTCGTCGATCTGTTCTTTGGTGTAACATTCCAGCAGTTCTTCACGGTAGATGCCTTTTTTCACGAGATCTACAAGAAGGGGGTGGAATGCGCCATAAGGCTCGTCCGGGTAAGACTTGTATCTGCGGTTGGTAGCCGCTTTTTTGTACAGGGAAGTGAGCAGGGAGCGTGCCGCTGCAAATTTCCAATTAGGCTCCTCTTTAGTTACCAATTCCAGTGCGCTCATGATAAAAGCGTTGCTGATTTCGTCTCCGGTAACTTCATCACGGCGGAGCTTGCTGTTTACCCCACGTACCAGACGTTCCTTATCCAGCATTTCCAGTCCTTCCAGAATACGGTCGGCATATACCGAGATGCGCATATCATCAAAGGCAAGCTGGCGGTTGTTCGGCTTGGTCACAACTTGTGGCATGAATATTCCTCGCTTTCGCATGTTTAAGAGATAAATTGGAGAAATTCTTTATATAAAGAATTGAGTGTCTTCTTACGGTGAGAAAAAGAAAATAGGTTACGTTTTGCGGACTGAAACGGCGGTGACAAGTTCATGTCTTAAATCGCTCAACTTGAGGAGCACAAAGCAGCACAATGCAGAACATGCTCATATAAAAAGCATTCTCCCGCCTCGCGGCTGAAAATGCCCATGGATGCTCTGGCTTCCTTACTGTCTTGGAGTTTCGGGATATCGACAGAAAAGAGTGCTTATGTAAGCTTTTGTCTATATGCAGATGTGCCTGTAGTTTAAGGATACCGGATGCAGTCCAAACAGCCCCGTTAACCTCCGTGTCAACTCTGTTTCGAGAAAGCGATTTACACCTACAGGGACGTGCCTTTGGAGGTGATTTCATCCTGTTTTTCGCGAGATTGCAGAAGGTGACTATTAGAAGCGGAGAAATCTAGTGTTACTACATTTTGTAGCTGTCAACATACTGTAACCCAACATATTGTGTTTGTAAAGTGGGCAGAACCAGTAAAACGTAATTCCGAGTATACCATTTAAGCCAGGAATCCGCAAAGGAAAAGGACTGGAAGATTTGAAGATTTATCAAAAAAAATTTTGAACAATTTGAATGACGTCTTCACGTCAGTTTGAATTGTAACACATTCAACTGGTAGAATAATAATAGTCAAAAATCGACTAAAATCAGCGGCAGCGGTTGTTCACGGGGCCCAGAGGAGGCGGAGCAAAATGGCAATAGCAGAAGTGACTGTAATTCCAATCGGAACGGGTACAACCAGTCTAAGCAGTTATGTGGCGGAGATGCAAAAGGTATTGGAACATCAACGGGGCATTACATATCAGTTAACTTCCATGAGCACCATTATTGAGGGACCACTTAACGATATCTTTACAGCAATTGCGGCTCTACATGAAGCGCCGTTTTTGTCAGGAGCTCAGCGTGTTTCCACATCCGTCAAAATTGACGACCGTCGTGATAAACCGGATGCCTCAAGTATACAGAAGTTACAATCGGTTCAGGATAAACTGACGTCACATCAGGCGAGACCTAACTAATGGATTAGTGTAAACATCCGTATATTCGGTTATTCAGTATGTTATAAGTCATTAATTAAAGCTTAGATTGTGTATATTGTGTAGCTAACGTGAATTTCTGACATTTATAAACTGAAAGACAAAAAAGGACCAGCTTAGCGTTCATAAGCTGGTCCTTTGTGTACACACATTTATCATCAATTAATCTGCAACTACCAATGAGGCTCCAATCAAAGTGGCGTTGGTGTAACCACCGCCAACATTTTCAAAAGAGAAGTTGGTAATTGGTGCACCGATAACCGTGGCATAATCACCATCAAGCAAATCTCCGGTCGTTGCAGGATATAACGCTATAATATCGTTTCCGTTCTCATCCATGACATGAACGATAGAGAAGGTTGCTCCGAGCGAGCTATCTTCCTCAACTGAAATGACTTCACCGCTAACTTGCACGAATTGATCATAATAGTTAGCCACATTTTTATTCAGATGGCGGGTCGTCACATTGGTGTCAACGAGATCCTTCGCCTTTTTGCGGAGTTCTGCTGTGCTGGCAGGGAATACATCGCTATGCTTGCCAAAGAAATCATAGGAAGCCTGCTCCATGAAGGCTGTATCTTCCGTAATGTACGGAGTTAACTCATTAAAGAAATCGGCAGCTGATGCTGTGGCAGATGAATTTCCAGTCGTTGCAGTTGGTGCTGTTTGTTCCAGAGAAGCAGTAATGCTTAGGGAATCAAGAATATCTTTGATCTCATCCTGATTATAAGTTTCCTTGGCGTAGGTTAACGTCATGGTATAGAGTTCTGTATTGGTCGGAATCAGATACTGCACAAGGATAACATCTGTACCAGAGGAATGCTTATAGGATCCTTCCAAGACACCAGCGCTATATTCTTTATAAGGCTTGTTCGTGTAGCTGGTTTTTGTATAATCGGAAATGCCGATGCTTGAACCGTTTTGTGTGTAATAATCAACTATATTATTGGCGTATTCTTCAGGATTGATTGAACCGCTTGAGCTGGCCTCAATCGTCAGATTCATATTATCTGCAAATGTGGCTGATGAAGATTGGTTTGAAAAAGCAGCTTTAATGGATGGAGCATTCATTTGACTTGTATCTACGCTTTTCCAGGATTCAGGATATGCAAAAGAAAATCCTTCTCCACTATATGTAGTGTATTTCGTAGCTTTTGCTTCTGTTGAGACAATAAAGATTTCAGTATTCATAATTACTAAAAAGGTAATTTATTTGTATTTAACAAGTTAAAAGCTAATAATATACCGTATGGGTATCCATTTTGAGCGATAGTACATACATTTGGTTGATATAACCGTAGGATTTATGTATGACTTAAACATATTTGAACATAACATTCCGACTTAAGAACTAACCCTTTATGTAGGTGCAATTAGCGAATAGTCGGTGAAAAAAAACAGCCCATTTTCGACCTGAGCCCGGTCCCATGTGTGATTGGTGCATATAGTGAACTGTACCTCAAATCAAAGGAGGGGTTTACATGAGTGGAGTAGTAGGTGGATACGGCGGCGCATGGACATCGACTGGCGCGATCTTGGTTCTCTTTATCTTGTTGGTCATCATCTCTAAAGCATTCTTGATCTAATAAACCACTTGGACCCTAATATATTCGTAAAGGAGGGTTCTGCATGAGCAAAGTAGTTGAAGGCGTAGGATACGGCGGCTGGACATCGACTGGAGCAATCCTGGTTCTGTTCATTCTTCTCGTAATCATCACTAAATCATTCTGGGTATAATATGACGAGCTCTGCCGGGCAACCGGTGGGGTTTTTTTACTAGAGGACAAGCATGGTGTAGAGCCAGGAAGATAAGATAGCGCGTGGTTGAACGGAAGAAATGGTGCAATTCAAGAAATGGAATGACTGAGTATGTTTCGAAAATGGGGAAGGTACCTCATGGCTAAACGCCCATTTTGTCAAAATGAGGGCGATAGCCCGGTCCAGAGGTAGGCTGAATACATAGCTTAGGGGTGTAGGCAAATGTTAAGGAGGAATGAACAATGAGCGAAGTAAAACCGAATTCACCGAACGGACAGGGACACGTATACGGACATACGGGAGGTTATGAGCATATGCAAGGATACCAATACACAGGTCATGAAATGCATGGGTATGGATATGGTTGTGGAACAATGCCAATGGGATATGGCTATGGATACGGACACCATGCCAATCAGGCTCCAATGATGCATGGTTATCACCAGGGTTGTGGGGTATCCTATGGTCATGGCGGCGGGAGCTGGGGTTCCATGGGCACGATCCTTGTACTGTTCATCTTGCTGGTTATCATCTCCAAAACGATGTTTATCTAAGGATTTGTGAATGCAAGGAGACTTTGCTGATCATGGATCGTTGCGATAGGTGCTCTAAATAAACTCCGATTGAGTTCCATGTTGAGGCAGAACGTACCTATGATTCAGAAAGGGACGGCGTAGGATTTCATCCTGCGGTGTCCCTTTTTTATTAGAAGTGAAGGAACGTTGGGATTACTTTCTTTAACGAACTCCACAGGCGCTATTCCATGCATTTTTGCTATTTCAAAAGTTTAACGAATCGTAGACGTCTTATTATCTGAACCTGGGCATGTTTGGAGCCTATATTCATGAAGTGACATGGATTAACGTGGCTGAGATTCGTTAGATTTTACATAGCACAGAAATCCATAATATAAAGTGTGCATGATTCGTTAGCGTCTGGTGAGTGGAAGGAAGACTTTTCTCAATGGTGGGGGCGATTGTCTGTAGATGTTGCTGAATTGAATATGTAGACATGGATAAACACCCGGAACCCAATTCCGGGTGCTTTGTGTATGTTTTCAATCTTCTCAAGAATAAGTGATATCCAAAACAACAAAAGCCCTACCTCTCTTTTGTCCTTGCGGCTCCGATGACCGCGCCAGTGTGAATGGGAACATCTTGTGAAACTCTGTACTACCGGGTTATTGTGATTCAGGTTCTTCAATCTTCATAGGTTAGTTGTGCTTAAAAATTCGCTGCGGTCGCAGCATGAAGAAAATATTCCGGGGTTTAAAGAAGACAGAAATCATATGAGGTTGTTTAATACAACTTTTATAGTATACCACAGGCTGTAATTATTTGCAATAAAAAGGAAAGCGTAAGCAAAACAACATGTTTACGGGCTTTCTTTCAGACGAAAGTTGAGTGGCTAGTTTGAAAACATACAGAAAATTTTTCAAACTATTTCTTCATAGGGGTAATCCTCTTCAAAAGATTCTGCGTAGGTTATAATAAGAGGGAAGAAACAGAAAGGGGCCCTCGCATGACTGAATCGATGGAGGACAGCAGGTTAATGCGGCAGATCGCGGAACGTGATGCCTCCGCACTGGAGCTTTTATATGACCGTTATGAGCGAGCGGTGTATTCTTTTGCCTACCGGATCGTTGGTGATCCCATGACGGCAGAAGAGACCGTTCAGGAACTTTTTATGCGGGTCTGGAATAATGCTGAACGTTACGATGCCTCACAGGGGAAGCTGACCACATGGATGTTTGCGATTACGCGTAACATTGCAGTGGACATGCTGAGGCGGAAATCAAAAGGGGCAGCGACTACTTCAGTTGAACACGAGACACTGGCGGCCTATGCCGATGAACATACGAACACGGAAGAAGAAGTGCAGCGTAAATGGGAAGGCACCCGGATTAAAGAGGCGTTGTCCCAATTGAACGGTGATCAGCAACAAGTTATAGAATCGATTTATTATGCGGGATTAACCCAGCAGGAAGTATCCAGCCGATTCGGGATTCCGCTGGGTACAGTAAAGAGCCGTGTCAGGCTTGCCATGCGACAGCTCCAAAAGTTGCTGGCCGATGCTGAATTGCATCCGGACGCGGGAAGGGAGGGCATACATCCATGATAGAACGACATGAGGAGTGGTCTGATCTGGCACCGATGTATGTGCTGGGCGGACTGGAAGCAGAGGAAGTGGCGGCGTTTGAAGCGCATATGGCAACTTGCGAACCTTGCCGCCAAGAGGTGAGGGAATTGCAGGAAGTGACTGGCTTCCTGCCACTTGCGGCGGAACCTGTAGCACCGCCGCCAGGCATGCGAGCACGTGTGCTGGGCAACGTGCTCGGACATGCGCAGGAGAGCGCCGAGGCGAAGCCAGCGGCTGCTCCTGCGGAGCCTGAAGCACCCGTGGTGCTTCAGGAGGATCTTGCGCCGCAGCACGAACGTGCGGCGCAGCCCGGGCCAGGCCTGCCGCCGGCAACGGCGGTGCCTGCGGCCCGGGTGGAAGAGGCTGCCCAGGCACAGCCATGGCAGCCACAAGCGCGCGCGCGCGTGCGCAGCAGCAGCGCCTGGCGCATAGCCAGTGCCGGCCTTGCGGCCGCGGCACTGTTGCTGGGCGTGTACACGGCGCAGCTGCAGAGCAAGATCGACTCGCTGACGCAGCAAGCGGCGGGCTCGTCGGCTACACAAGAGCAACTGGTACAGGCACAGGCACAGAATGCACAGCTGCAAGAGCAGCTGGCATCAGCTCTGGAACCTGCACAGGGCATGCAGACTGGCGAGGCAGTGAAGCTGAATCCTGCAACGCAGGACATTGTAGCTCAGGGTCTCGCAACCATCGTTATTGACAGCAAAGGCACTCACCTGGTTGTGCAGGCTGAGAACCTGCCGAACCTGGAAGGCAACGAGGCTTTTCAGGTCTGGTTGATCAAAGGAGATACCCCTCAGAATGCGGGTACTTTCCTTAGTCGTGACGGAACGGGAGCGGTATATTACACATTGGATTCGGCCAACGACTATGATACGGTTGCCATCACGCTTGAACCGGATGCAATGGGAGATGAGCCGCGCGGTACAATGATTCTGGCTGCCAAGATTAAAGGATAAATATAGGATATATCAGCAAAGGCTGCTCCGTCGTGGAGCAGCCTTTTTGTGTTTTCCAGTTCTGGTGCCCACCCATTGGATTTTATTAATTTTTTTAGTCGGAGCAACCGATAAACAAATAGAAGGCAATACCCTTAATCTCCCTGTGTCTCAAGGGAGAACTGGTTGCACATAGAGAGTGAGGGGTTCAGTTGGAAGCATACCGTTCATTTATCTTTCGCCTGATACGCAATTATCTGATCGGTTCACTGGCAGCTGTTTTTGTTGTCGGTACAGTAGTTATGGTATCTACTCTGCAAATACCCAATATTCAATTTGTTCGACTCATCTTCATTGTACTGATTTCACTCTTGTTCATGCTGGTTGCTGAATTAATTACGCTGTGGGTGCAGCTTGGCCCCATAAGACAATTTTTCACTTCCGAGCATCATGAGAGAGACGAATTAAACCACATGTATGAAAAAATTCATCGTTTCCCGGGACAGACCATATATCGGATCATGGGTCCGCACATGCTTGGCTTCTCACTTCCGGCAGCCGGATTAACAATATGGATGATATCCACAGGGTGGCTTGAATTCCCTTACTTGTATATTGTCGTGGCCGCCGCGTGTGCCTTTCTGATTGCCATCATGCATGCGCTGATTGAGTATTACCTAACGGTGCGAGCGATTAGACCCCTGTTACTTGAGATTCGTCATCGAGGCAAAGTCCAATATGGGATGGAGCCTTCACTGGGAGGACGCATTCTGGTATCGATTCAACGTAAATTTCAGCTAAGTACGGCACTGATCGGTTTATTTCCTCTATTTCTATTTTTCCTGGCTACATATATCCGGCTTCAGTATATGGACAGTGAATTTGCGAAAGAGTACATTCTGTGGGGAATTCTCATCGTGGTTCTGGGCGCGGGGTTTGCGCTGGTGGGAAGCTGGCTGTTGATTCGTGATGTTCGTGATCCAGTTGCTGAACTGACACATGAGATGAACCGAATTCAGGGGGGAGATCTTGGCAGACGAGCTCCGGATCTGTATGCGGATGAATTTTCGGCACTGATCTCTGGCTTCAATATGATGATTAATCGGCTGGAGATGAGACAGGAACGCAATCGGCAGCTGTTGCAAAGTTATTTTTCTACGCTGGCAGCTGCATTAGATGCCAGAGACAAGTACACAGCAGGGCATTCCATGCGGGTGGCGGAGTATTCGCTGATGATTGGCAAGCTAAGTGGAATGAATGAGGAACAGGCGGATTTGTTGTACAAATCAGCCCTGCTTCATGATATCGGGAAAATCGGTATACCTGATGAGGTACTGCTGAAGGATGGAAAACTAAGCGATGAAGAATTCGCGATTATTCGCACACATCCCGTGCAGGGAGAAAGTATTTTGTTGCAGATAGAGCCTATTGATGCCATGGCCGACTTTCTGCCAGGTGTACGATCTCACCATGAGAGATATGATGGCAAAGGATACCCGGATGGGATGGCTGGTGATGATATTCCCCTTTTTGGCCGCATCATTGCAGTAGCAGATGCCTTTGATGCCATGACGTCTGATCGACCATATCGGAATGGGATGAGTCACGAGAAAGCGCTAACGATTTTGGAAGAAGGAAAAGGGACCCAATGGGACCCCTATTTTGCAGGTTTGTTTATTGATGAATGGAGAAGACAACATCATCTTCAGAAACCATCGAAGTGAGGGATCAGTTGATCCCCTCTGTCCACTTCGATTCTTTTCTGCGTCTCCGGTGTAGAGCGAGGCCTGTTATGATGGTGAGAACACATTCGCCGAGTATGACTGCACCCAAGGCGTCATAGATCACATGTTGTTTGATCATTAGTGTGGATACAATAATGGTTGCTGCCCCGGCGGCCACCAAAATCTTGATGGGTTTGCGGATGCTTGGAACCGAGAGAACGGCACGCATAACCAGATAAGAGTGAAGAGAATGAATACTTGGAAAACAATTATACGGGCGGTCCTGGCTGTAGAGCCATCCGAGAACAGATGCTCCCAGGCCGGTACCCGTCAGTTCCGGGCGCGGTACCATGGTCTGAAAGTTAAAGTAGATGAGGTAACAGATCCAAACACAGATATTCATGGATAACAAGACGCGGTAATACGTCAGTCGATCCTTGGCACACAGGTAGGCGAGCACACCAAATACAAACGGGTACCAACCTAAGTATGGAATGGACATGGCAGGCACGTAGGGAATGATCCGGTCAAGCGGCGAATCAAGTACTGCGAACCCGCGTTCCGGACTATTAAGAATATCATAGAAGAGCCCCATGACGGCCAAAGACAGCATCAAACTCAATGACAGCCAATAGGATTTGCTTTTTAACAATTGCACAACACCTTACTCCTTTCATTCATGTTCTGACGAACATGCCCCCAGCAAATATCTATATAAGTTGCACTATACATTCATTTACACGAGAACGTAGAGGACAGAAATAACCTGAAGAAGCAGAGCTAAAAGCTTTCTGAAAGAAAGCTGCATCGGAAGCATATGCTTCGCCTTTATCCACGGATTTTCCCTTTCAGAAAAGGGAATCGAAAAAATCTGGGGATAACAGCGATCAGAAGGTTGTTCTGTCATCGGAGTGGCAAGTGTAATTATTCTTTAGTTCAATCTATATAGTAGTTCAAATTTAAACAACAATATATTTTACTACGTTCAGCGCACAAATTGAATCCTGAATTGTGTATTTTTGTGTATTTTTTTGACGAAGAAGGAATGCCGAAGCTTCAATGGGCATGATATGATAGAGACACATACGGACGAAGGCACTTTGGCCAGTAAAGTCGGGACAACAGGAGTGAGTGAATGCAATTTTCAAAAATGTTCGTATTGAATATGGGGATGCTTATTACCATTGCATATCTTGCTAGTGTGTTCTATAAATATGTCGTAATACGTACCTCTTCCCGAGTGAAGCAGATCAGTTCAGTGCTTGTCCTTATATTTGCAGGTTGGATCAGCACCGTTTTTGGGTTTCAACTCACCGATGAAGTGGTCTTTGATCTGCGTTATGTTCCTTTAATTGTTGCCGTTCTAACGTATAGACAACCTTATAGCGTAATTATCGTGGGTATTGGAATTGGGCTGTCGAGGCTGACTTTTGGCATCACGGATGCTACATTGGCGGCAGTACTTAACATGTCTATTCTGGGTGTGATATGTGCAGGTTTGAATATATGGATGAGACGCAGCAACTACAGGCTGATTATTAAAGGCATACTTGTTACAGTTATCGTCAATGTGGTCAACAGTATAAACATCGCAATCGTTGGCGTTATTCCGGCTACATATTTCTTTTCACATATTATGCCTTACACACTTCCTACAGGCATTTTGTTAAGTCTTATTTTTGCATTTATTTTACGTGATTTTCAGAATGAACAGAATCGAATCTTGCTTATCCAAAGTACAAACCGCCTATTGTCTGTGCAAAAGGAAGAGTTACAGAAAGCCCAGATTGTACTGGAGGATCGAGCAAAACAATTGATGATTGCCTCACAGTACAAATCCGAATTTCTCGCCAATATGTCACATGAACTGCGTACACCACTGAACAGTGTCATTAACTTTGCCCAGATGATCAGCGAGAATGCCGACACGATGGATCAGGAGGATATTGTACGTTTTGCCAATATGATCGACCACTCCGGGCAGGAACTGCTCACGCTCATTAACGATATTCTGGATCTCTCCAAAGTAGAAGCCGGGCGGCTGGATATTGTACTGGAGGATATCAGTGTCGCACAACTTACAGAAGATGCCATGAGCCACTTTCAGCTCGTTGCCGAGAAAAAAGGTATTCAGTTGGTTCTGGACCAAAAACAGGGACTGCCCGAGACGCTTTGGTCTGATCCCCAGCGGGTTCAACAGATTTTGCGGAATCTGATGTCCAATGCCATCAAGTTCACTCACCGGGGGAAGGTCACGCTGACCGTAAGCACCAAGCAGATTAAGAATGCAGGTATTCAGAATCGATGGCTTATTTTCTCTGTTCAGGACACAGGCATTGGCATTGCTGAGGACAAGCATCATTCCATATTTGAAGCATTTCAGCAGGCTGACGGGTCGATTAGTCGAAAATTTGGCGGTACCGGACTAGGCCTGTCGATCAGTCGGGATTTAGCGAGATTACTGGGGGGATCGATTGAACTTGAGAGCACTGAAGGTAAAGGAAGCACCTTCCATCTCTATCTTCCGTTGGACCGTGAAAAAATGAGTTGACAACCTTCGCGCCGTGAGTAGAATTTGGGATGACAACTAGCATCGACCGGCTTTTGAGACCCGGTCTAAGGAGTGTATCCCCATACAGAAGACGGTCAACGTTAACCCTCCCCCGTTAGCAAGCAAACCACGGCGCAAGGGTTCGACACAACGCACGAATTTATCGATTGCAACATGGGAGGGTGTACCGGCAATTATTTTACAGACCTTGCTGGGAGGCCCGTTTTTAACCGGATTTCTGCTGTACCTTGGGGCCGGGTCGAGACATATCGGCTTTGTGCTCGCGATTACGACGTTTGTAAACATTGCCCAGATCGGAGCAGCTTACTGGATGCAGCGTATTCGCAGCCGTAAACGCATGCTGCTGCTGTTCGTGGGCACACATCGTATCTTGTGGAGTGCAACGGGACTGATTCCGTTTATATTCCCCAAAGAGTGGTGGGTAAGTGTATATATTGGCGTGTATATGGTTGCTTTTATATCAAATACCATCGGCGGTATGATCTGGACTTCACTAATTGGCGATATCGTACCTGCCAAGGTGAGAGGGCGTTATTTTGGAATTCGAAATACGATTCTGAATGCTCTTGGAAGCGTATGCTTATTTGCAGGCGGTATTGTTTTGGACCGTTACCCCGGAGAAATGGGCTTTCTAATCCTGTTTATTCCGGTCTGGATCTGTGCCATTGCCAATACAGTCATCTATTTTTTCTATCCGGACGTTCCCTTTGAACGTTCTACCGAAAAGGTTTTCTGGCGCATGTTCATCAAGCCGTTCCAGGATCGTTCTTTCCTGAAAGCAACGCTGTTCCTGGCTGTCTGGTTATTGATCCAAACCTTGATTGTTCCGCTCTATTCCTATGTTATGCTCGATTTATTGAACATCAATTATCAGACGGTATCCCTGATCACGGTAGTCCAGACGCTGGTCATGATGGCCGGTTTCTATGTTTGGGGCAATCTGAATGCCAGATTCAGCAACAAAACCCTCCTATTTTGGACATTGCCAGTCATTGCACTCTCCTGTTTGTCGTGGGGCTTAATGTCGTTCATGCCCGTAGTGATCGCACTATTTCTATCTCATATTTTCCTTGGGATCGGTGTAGGTGGATTCAATCAGCTGGCATTTAACTTTACGATTGGAGACACACCCAAAAGTGAAAGACCGATGTTTGTCGCGGTGTATTCGGCTCTGACCGGAGTCACTTCGTTTCTTGGGCCGTTGTTGGGTGGCTGGCTGTATGAAAAGATGGAAACCTGGTCCGATGCGCTGGCCTGGATCTCAGCCTATGGATTTCAGGTGGGGGTTGGTGTCGTGATGCTGATTCTAACATTTACCCTTGGACGTCGTGTACTGTTAAAATAGAAACGATATAATTTCAACTAATGAATATTTACACTGGCACTTCGATGACAGAACAACCTTCCGATCGCTGTTATCCCCAGATTTTTTTGATTCCTTTTAGAAAAGGGAAAATCCGGGGATAAAGGCGAACGCTTCGCTTCTTCAGGTTATTTCTGTCCTCTCCGTTATCGTGTAAATGATTAGATTGATCATATCTATCTGGTATGACTTCAAAAAAGATGGCGAAGTGGAGGGATGTATTTGAATCGTCTCGAAAGGAAAGCCATGGTGATTGGAGCCACCGGGCTTGTAGGCGAATTACTGGTTCATCATCTGCTGGAACACTCGGCATACAGCCTGGTTCGGGTTCTGGTTAGACGTCCGCTTGAGCTGCAACATCCCAAACTGGAACAGCATGTGGTGGACTGGGAACAGCTGGAGAGCCAAGACCACTTATTCGATGGAATCGATGACCTGTATTGTTGTTTGGGTACAACGATCAAAAAAGCAGGCAGTCAGGACAGTTTCCGTCAGGTGGATTATCATTACCCGGTTCGTGCAGCTACGATTGCGAAGCGACATGGTGTATCACAGATGCTGGTGATCTCCTCCATGGGAGCGAGTGCAGGTTCCAGAGTCTTTTACAGTCGGACCAAAGGGGAAATGGAGGAGGCATTGTCCGATATCGGTTTACCGTCATTGCATATCTTCCGCCCTTCCTTAATTCTGGGAGATCGAAACGAGAAGCGGTTTGGTGAGCAGATGGCTGCCTATGCGATGAAGTTTCTGGATCGCTGGATGAAAGGCAGAGCGGACAAATACCGGGCGGTCCACGCCGCAACCATTGCACAGGCCATGACCAATATTGCGCTGGTGCAAGCCAAGGGAAACCATGTGTATTCAAATGAAGTCATTCATGTCCTTGGTGTGGACGGGGGCTAAGAAACCTTTGAACGAGCTGTTTACTTTATGTGGCTAGTGAGGAGCGTTTCTCGCTTGAGGTAGATCGTGGTATAATAGGCAACAAAAATGAGTTCGAACCCTGACTCCATGCGGCAGCAGGATAACGAACACAAAGGAGAACTCGTCCATGAAAAAACCAATCTCTACCGATCAGGCGCCAGGCGCCATTGGTCCATACAGTCAAGCCGTTGATGCAGGCGATTTCATCTACACTTCCGGACAGCTTGGCCTGAATCCCCAAACGGGAGAATTCGGTGCAGATGTACAGGAGCAGACACGTCTGTCTTTGAGCAATGTGAAGGCTATTCTTGAAGCAGCAGGTACAAGTATGGATAAAATCGTGAAAACGACGGTGTTCCTGAAAGACATGAACGATTTTGTTCCTGTGAATGAAGTCTATAGCACGTTCTTCGAACAGCCTTATCCTGCACGCAGTGCAGTGGAAGTTGCTCGTTTGCCAAAAGATGCACTGGTGGAGATTGAAGTTATTGCCCTGAAATAGGACAACCTTTTTTGTTCTTTCATACATAAACAGCCGATTTCAGGTCGAAGACCAGAATCGGCTGTTTGCGTTACGTTTTTGCATTAATATTGAAGTTGAGTCGCTCAATCACGATCCTGATTACGGGCGAAGAACAACCATACCGCATAGATCGTTAGTACGATCGCAATGATGATTGCCGTATAATATACGGAAGTGACATCCTTTTGTTTAAGTGCAATGGCGATATACGCCCATGTGAATACAAGTGGGTATATGCTATCGCGATAACGGAAACTAACGAGTACAGCCAGCACCATACCCACAATCAGCATGATGATCGTCCAGGTCGGTTCGCTGAGACCAAAACCATCCCAGCCAATTTTATATAACAGAACAGCTGCATTGACAATCGTTGCCACGCTAACCCATCCGAGATAGATGCTGAAGGGCAGCTTCACAAGCCAGATCTCAGCAGTGGTTGGCACGGTGATAGTACGTGTTTTTACATACAGCATGATCAAGGACAATAGAAGCAGTACAATAATCAGTAAGGCGAGACCAGTTTGCAAGTTTTGAAAAGCAAAAATCCATGCGACGTTGAAGGCACAACTTGCCAGGAACCAGTACCCGAGACGGGTAATCGAGTCCCTTTTCCAGGAAGCAGGCACGAACTGATAGATCACAAACCCTGCCAACAGCAAGTAGATCAAACCCCATATAGCGAATGCATAGCCAGAAGGTGTGAGCAGCACAGGGTACATATCTGATACTTCTTTATTGGTCTTGCCCCCGATCGGCAGAGCGTTGGAGAGGTAATTCACGATAATTACAGCGATAAAACCAATGGCGTTTAACCACTTGTACGGATTGTTACGTGACATTGTGTTTCCTCCTTGGTTTAACGAATGAATGAACCACGGGTCAGTCTACAATGAATATACCCAGTTCTTGCACATTCTAATAACAGCCGCAAAAAATTCACAAGTTGGATCTTTCAAATCCTTGTGCTCTGCCACTACGTTGGAACGGTACTCTGTCCCAATGTACGCGAAACGAAGCAGAAATATGTCCATGCCCACGATGTCCCACCAGAAGAGGAGGAAGAGAATGCTCACAAGAGAAACGATGGAGCGACAGCAAACCTGGTTCTATGTAATTGCATTGTTTTTAGGAGCAGCGATAGGGCTGAGTAATCCGATATGGGGGGATATTTTACACTACACTCTTTCCCCGGTTCTTGCCGTTCTATTATACAGCATGTTTGTACAGATTCCCTTTTTACAGTTAAAAGAGTCCTGGTCGAATCTTCGATTTATGGGGGCGCTACTGGTGGCTAATTTTATCGTAGTACCTGTAGTTGTATGGTTGCTCACACTTGTCTTTCCGCAATCACCAGGCGTTCTGATCGGAGTCTATCTGGTACTGTTAACGCCTTGTATTGATTACGTCATTGTGTTCACACAACTCGGCAGGGGCAATGAGAAGCTGATGCTCGCCGCAACACCTCTTTTATTTGTTATACAAATGATCTTGTTGCCGTTATATTTATGGCTATTGATGGGTACTGAGGTGGCGCAGATCATGCAGGTAGGGCCGTTTGTGGAGGCTTTTCTGTTCCTGATCGTTATTCCACTGCTGCTTGCTGTCGTTACACAAGTTCTCTCAAGAGGTAAAGCGAGCGGGGAGCAGGTCGTGAATGCAACGGCATGGCTCCCGGTTCCGATGATGGCACTTGCGCTGATCGTGGTTGTCGCTTCCCAGATTGGCAAAGTCTACAATGATATGGCAATTATCGTGAACGTGATCCCGATCTACGTTGCTTTTCTGATCATTATGCCTTGGATATCTCGGATCATTGCTAATGGGTTTCGATTGAATCCAGCCACCGGGCGGGCGTTGATTTTCAGTTCAGCCACACGGAATTCGCTGGTTGTTCTGCCGTTGGCGCTGGCACTCCCACCAGAATGGGCAACCATTGCTGCGGCTGTTATTGTTACACAGACGATGGTGGAGCTTGTAGGGGAGCTAATCTACATTCGACTTGTACCTGCGGTGATTTTGCGGGATCGGTGAGCGGACTAGGACGTATCTATGTTATGATCTATTATAATTAATAAAACCATTTATGGTAAATAAAAGGGGGGTGAGAATCCCTATTTATCGGAAGATTATGTTCTACCTGGATATTGTCCTATTACTGTTCAGCCTCATCTATTTCCCCGTAGTAGCTCATAAGACAGGAAATAATATGGCTTATGGATTTATGGCTGTAATTTTAATAGGTACAATCTCTCGGATCGTATCCTATCTTAGAAAAGAAAGAGTCAACAAATCGTCATGATATAGGCTGTTTTCTGTAAAAGTAAAATAAAAAGAGTACTTCCGATGGGCCATGCCGGGAGTACTCTTTTTTTAATTAGGATCAGGTACTCGTTACGTGCCCGCCTCCAATAATGTTTTACGATATTCTGCTGGCGTGATGCCCTCCATTTTTTTGAACACTTTGCTGAAATACTTTTCATCCTGGAATCCAACCATCTCCGAGATTTTTGCGACACGAAGAGAAGGATTTTGCAGTAACAGCTTGGCGTTGTTGATCCGCAGTTTGCCCAGATATTCCGACCAATTCAGACCAAATTGCTGTTTGAATTTGCGTGAGATATACTCCCGGCTCAGATAGAAACGTGCGGCAATCTGCTGTAAGGACAGGTCCTCCTGATAATGGGCGTCCATATAACGTGCAATCTCACTCATGGGATCAGGATTGGCGTGGTGATGAGCGGTGAGCGCCTTTCCTGCGGCAAGCAGCCGTTGTTCCAATAATGAACGAAGCAGGGGGAAGGATAACAGTCCTTCAGCGTCCAAAGGTAACTCGGCAAAGGGAATAGACTGTTCCTCCGTCACTTCTTCCTCTTGGAATGACGAACCTGCCGTATCATCAAGCCAGCGGCTCAGCATCCATTCCAGCTCGTCGATCCATTGCTGGATCTGCTCAGCACTGACAACCTCAAGATCAGTAATCGGGTCAATCCACTCGGCGACCGCAGCAGATACACTGGAAGCCCGGCAGCTCATGGCTGCCATACGCAGGGGTTCTTCATGGGCGGTTAAACGCCTGATTTTATTCCCATTTGATGATTCCACTGAGGCATGGATTCGCTGTTTAATTTGCACAGCATTACGTCGCCACAGCCTTGAACTTGCTTCCAGATAGGCTGCTGATATTCCGCCAGGGTAGGACTCACAGGTGGAGATGCCAAAATGAAGCCGGCGTTGAATCGTCTGCTCCAATCCATGATTGACCTTCTCCAGAATATGTTCCAATGAAGTGGATGGACCCCAATGCAGCAGAACAATCTCGTCCGGTTGATCCAACTGACGAAACATTACGCCTTCGTCTGGTGTGGATAACATCTCGGCACAGATATTGAGGACCGAGAACACTAGCAGGTCCGGTTGACTGCGGTATTTTGCCAGACAATCTGCATCCAGATGGGACAGGCTGGTGACAGCGACACTACAGACAGGGATTAGACAGGGGAGATTTAACTCATCCTGCAATCGCTGCATGTGTGATGGGCTGCTGCCTCTTCCAACGGCAAGTTCGGTGAGCAGACGATCCTGGTAGTGTGGGCGCATTCGATTAACAACAATGGATTGCCTGGTGGATTGTATCCGAATGGCGTCTTCCTCTTCCCAAGCTGTAACGGCCTTTAATAGAGATGCATTCAGCTCATCTGCTTCCACAGGTTTCAGGAGGTAGTCCATGCCACCATGCCTGATTGCATGCCTCACAAGTTCAAAATCATCATATCCGCTGATAACCAGCACCTTGCTGTGCGGGGTATGAGCCGATATCCATTCAAGCAATGCCATACCGTCCTTGCCCTGCATACGCATGTCACTGAGTATGATTTGAGGTTGATGTGCCGTGATGGCGGCGATGGCTTCATCCCCGTCTGCTGCTTCAAGTAATGTATCAATGCCAAAGTCTTTCCAATGACCAAGCAACCTTATGGCATCGCGGACATGTTTTTCATCATCTACAAGCAGTACCTTCATGTTGTTCACTCTCCCGCGTATAGTTTAACCGTGATCTTCACACCATTGGGTTCCTGATTGTTGATCTCCAGCCTGGCTGAGTGACCGGGATGTGAGTTCAATTGAAGTCGGCGTATTACATTTCGTAGACCGATGGATTCAGACTCGTTGGATTCTTGGGTGGATAACCCGGTTGTTGTATGACTCTGATGCAGCCATCCGCGGATCTCCAGTAATTTATCTTCAGGTATGGAGGGGCCGTTATTATTCAGTTCTATTTCAATCCAATGATCATTGATCCGGCGGCTGGATAGGGATATGTGACCTTTGCCAGGCTGAATATCTGCTCCATGTTTGAAATAGTTCTCAATTAAAGGTTGTAACGTCATTCTTGGCATTTCGACAGACAGGGTATCTTCGGCAAAATCCAAATCCACCTCAAGGCGGTCACCAAACCGCTCCTGCTGCAGTTCCAGATATAATCGGGCATGCTCCGCCTCTTCGCGTAAGGTCACGCAGGTCTGATCCCGCATGCTGTAGCGCAGCATTTTGGACAGGGAAGATAGTAGGGTATACGCCCGTTGTCCTTGCTGTTGAAGGGCAAGTGTACCGATCGATTGCAGTGTGTTATATAGAAAATGCGGATGAATCTGCGCTTGCAACGCTTTAAGTTGATTTGTTTTATTGGCAATTTCGAGCCGATATTCCCGCAAAATAAGATTATTTACCGTATCCATCATATCCCGGAAATGACGAGCGAGCACCCCGAATTCATCTCGACTGGATAGATGGATATCCACATGCAGACGCCCGGCTTGAATTTGGTTCATATACCGCATGAGTTGCTTGAGCGGACCGGTGATTCGGATGGAGATGAACAAGGTTGCAACAATGACCAACACTAGTGCTGCAATGGCAATCATCGCGTTATTCCACGTAAGTGTGGTCGCTCTGGCATATAACGTCTCATTCGGAATCTGTTTGACGATGGTCCAGTCAGCGTACGTGCTGCCAAGTTGCTGGTATACATACATGGAACGATCCTGTTCAAAATGTCCTGCGACATTCTGGGCTGTACCTGCGCTAGATCGCGCGATATTCAGTTCACTAGCCGTTTCCTCTCGTAGTGCATCCGTATGATTGACCTCGGAACGTCCCTGGTAAATGATCTGATTCTGACCATCCACCACATAGATCTGTTCCTTAGCCGGATCATACAGCCTGCCACAGATTGCTGCAATGGTATTCATATTCAGATCAATGGCGAGTACACCCAGACGCTCGGTGGACGGAATATCCTTGATCACCCGATGCAAGGTAATGACTGATCTTGCAGGATCATCGGGGGAGGCAGCCTTGAATCCGTACGTGTGACTCATGTGGGCCGATTCCACCCAGATATCCGGGCTGTCACCACTTGTTTTTCCATGAAGCGAGCCGGAATAGGCCTGTTTGCGTTCCTCCCGCTTCGGAAAGGGATTGGTAATTAAGGTGGATTGATTAGCGGCAAAAGAGTGCAAATACAGCTGGAATACATCCGGCACAGCCGCGCGGATCGTCTGCAAAGTGGTGTACACCTCGGCAACCGCACGATAATCACCAGGAATCTTTGCCAGGTTACGCAGAAAGTTCGGGTCGTTATACACAGCGAGCGACGCTCTGGCCACGTTATCCACATAGTTATTGAGATTGGTGGACGCTTGGTAGATCAGGCGTTTGTTCTCTTCAACAGCCTGTTCCCGCAAGGCCGTTTTGGTCTGGATAAACGTCATGCTGATCGATGCGAGCAGCGGAAGGGTGGTAGCAATGAGCATAAAGGCAATCAATTTGGTGCGTATACTGTAGTATTTGGACATCGGAACACCCCTTCTGGTTGCAGGTTAAGAGAGGACAATATTTTACCCCCAACTGTTCACAAGGGTCGGTGTTTCCCTCGGCGATAATGGGGTTTAATAGAAAAAGAGACCAATTTCATCCATCTATAGAAGGGGAGAACGATATGAAGCATCGCAAATCTTCACAGCTGTTACAGCAGCTTGTGTTCGTGGGTCCCTCCATCGTGTTTTTTATTCTCATCATCGTGGTCCCTTTCCTGCTTGGCATGGTGTATTCCTTCACGGACTGGAACGGGGTATCCGAGAACATTAATTGGGTAGGTTTTGATAACTTCGTGCATGTTTTTGCGAATGATCCCAAGTTCCAAACGGCGTTTTGGTTTACGGTGCGCTTCACCGTGGTTGGTGTAGTACTGACCAATGTGATCGGTTTTTTCCTGGCGTATTTCCTGACCAAACCGCTTAAGACGAGAAACATTCTGCGTACGATCTTTTTTATGCCTAACGTGATCGGTGGGTTGTTGCTCGGCTTTATCTGGCAGTTCATATTTGTGAAAGGGTTTTCAGCAGTAGGCGATGTAACCGGCTGGTCCTTCTTCAACCTTCCTTGGCTGGGAGATGAACCAACTGCCTTCTGGGGAATCGTGATTGTGTTTGTATGGCAGACCGCAGGATATCTGATGGTCATCTACATCTCATCTCTGACAAATGTATCCCCTGATCTGCTGGAAGCCGCCGAGATTGATGGCGCAAGTCGCTGGCAGGTACTGCGGAGCATCATTCTTCCGCTCATTATGCCGGGTGTAACGATCTGTCTGTTCCTGGCGATCTCTTGGTCGTTCAAAATGTTCGATCTCAATCTGTCGCTAACCAAAGGTGGACCGTTCGGATCGACAGAGTCGGTTGCACTTAATATTTACAATGAAGCTTTTGTGAATAACAGATATGGCATCGGAACCGCCAAAGCGCTCGTGTTCTTCGTAATCGTTGCCATTATCACCATGATTCAGGTACGTCTGACGAAGAGCAAGGAGGTAGAAGCCTAATGGAGACGACAAAAAATTACCGCTTGAGTACCATTGTAACCGAAATTGTCATGGTACTCATTGGACTTTTATTCCTGGTTCCGTTCTACTTCCTGTTTGTGAATTCAGTCAAAACCTTCGGTGATCTGCTCACCAATTCGGCTGCATGGCCGGAAGTATTCCAGTGGGGCAACTATGCGAACGCTTGGGAGAAAATTAACTTCCCGTCGGCGCTGATGAACTCGCTTATCGTTACGGTAGTCAGCAATCTGTTGCTTGTGCTGATCAGTTCCATGGCCGCGTACCGAATGGTTCGCAGCGATACCCGGTTCAACCGGATTTTGTTCGGCATGTTCATTGCCGCCATGGTGATTCCGTTCCAGTCTATCATGATTCCACTTGTTACTGTAACCAGTAATCTGGGATTGATCGACAGCCTTGGTGGCCTCATTATCTGTTATCTCGGTTTCGGGGCACCGATGTCGGTCTTCCTGTTCCACGGATTCGTAAAATCCGTCCCACTGGAGATTGAGGAGGCAGCCCGGGTGGATGGAAGCTCAGTCTACGGAGTGTTCTTCCGGATTGTATTTCCACTCATGAAACCGATGTATGTAACCGTCATTATTCTGAACACGCTTTGGATCTGGAATGATTATCTGCTACCATCCCTGATCCTGCAAAGCTCCAACCTGCGTACAATCCCGATTGCGACCTTTGCACTCTTCGGTCAGTACACGAAGCAATGGGATCTGGCTTTGCCAGCACTTGTACTTGGAATTATGCCGATCATTATTTTCTTCCTGTTGATGCAGAAGTATATCATTCAGGGGATTACCGCTGGATCAGTTAAAGGGTGAGGGTGCGAGTGCAGGTCGCTAGCGGGATCAAGTTGCGCTTTCGGTCGCTGTTGCTCCTCGGTGGCCTGAATGGATTAGGGCAAGGAAGCCACCGAGTATCAAAGGCGAACGCTCCGCTCCTGCATCGCATCCTTGATCCCTTTGCTCCCACCTCGCACGGAGGTGTGCAAAGGGGAGTCATGCCCGCATAGCTTGGGCATGACTCCTGGGGTAGAGAAAGCATCGATAAAGAGAAAAGAGCAATATGGGAAAAGACCAAGAAAAAAAGATTTAAAGATCAGATCGGTGAGGTAGAAGGGGAGTGTGCGAGGGAAGGGGCGCTGTGGCGGAGTGCGAGGCAGGGTCGCTACCGGGATCAAGTTGCGCTTTCGGTCGCTGTTGCTCCTCGGTGGCCTGAATGTATTGGGGCAAGGAAGCCACCGAGTAGAATGAAAACGAGCTTCAAGGGAAGGTTATTCTGTCATCGGAGTGCCCAGTGTAAATATTCATTAGTGGAACTGTTATACTGAAACTACTATAGGGAGAGTGTATGTATGAAAAGAATGACAAAGTTGACGTTGCTTATGCTGATTGCTTTTTCGGTAATGCTCGCGGGTTGTGGCAATGGAGATAAGAGTGGCAGTCCGGTCAACACGGATGCTCAAGGTGGTGGCGAGGCTGCTGCTGGAGATAAAACCATTAAGATCTTCCAATTCAAAGTCGAAATCGCGGAAGCGCTCAATCGTCTCAAAGCGGAATATGAATCCTCCCATCCAGGAGTCAAACTGGACATTCAAACTGTAGGTGGCGGCAGTGACTACGGTGCTGCATTAAAAGCCAAGTTTGCCGCTGGCGAACAACCGGACATTTTCAACGTAGGTGGTTATCGTGAATTGGATACATGGCTTGAATATCTGGAAGATCTGTCTGGAGAATCATGGGCCAAGGATGCACTCGAAGTAGCCAAAGAGCCAATGACCAAAGACGGCAAGCTCTACGGACAGCCGCTCGCGCTGGAGGGTTATGGTTTCATCTATAACAAAGACCTCTTCCAAAAAGCAGGTATTACCGAAATTCCAACGACACTGGAACAATTGGATCAAGCGGCACAGAAACTTCAAGCTGCAGGCATTACCCCTTTCTCGAACGGATATCAGGAGTGGTGGGTGCTGGGCAATCATAACGTAAACGTCGCATTTGCAAATCAGGCAGATCCGGTGAAATTCATCCAAGGACTTAACGAAAGTACGGAGAAAATTCCTGGCAACCAAGTGTTCGCCGACTGGATCAACTTGCTCGACTTAACGCTGAAATACAGCAACAAAAACCCGCTGACAACCGACTACAATACGCAAGTTACGTTGTTTGCGAGTGGAGAAGCGGCGATGATGCAGCAAGGTAACTGGACTCAAGTACAGATCGATGGAATCGATCCGGATCTGAATCTGGGTATCCTGCCGATGCCAATTAACAATGAACCTAATGACAAATTGTTTGTCGGCGTGCCGAACTATTGGGTTGTGAACAAGAACTCTCAAGTGAAACCGGAAGCAAAAGAGTTTTTGGAGTGGCTCGTAACTTCGGATATCGGGAAACAATACATGACGAAAGAATTCAAATTCATCCCGGCGTTCAGTTCCATCACGGCATCCGAAGAGGATCTGGGTGACCTCGCCACAGAGATCATGAAGTATAGCCAGGAAAATAAAACACTCAGCTGGAACTTCAACCGTTTCCCTGAAGGGGTTCCACAAGAGTATGGCAGCACAATTCAGGCTTACGTTGCAGGCAAATCGGATAAAGCCGGATTGCTCGACGCATTGCAACAGAACTGGGATAGTCTGAAAAAATAATCCGGATCATGGACGGTATCCACAGGTTACCGAAAACTGTTCAGAAATTTTCGGATAGAAAAGTTAGTCTATCGGATATATAAGTTAATTGAAACGGGCCAACCAGAAATTTTATTCTGGTTGGCCTGTTTTTGTTTTTACGAGGAGTTAAAAAGTGCTCACTGGAAAAATGATAGATGGTAATATCTCTGAAATGTGGATAACCCGAAAGCGGTTTAACGATCTAATGACTTATTTAACACAGAGTTAATACTATATGTGGATATCCTGTGTGTATAACACTCTAAATGTGGACAAGTATGGAGTGGTTTGAGTGGGCGCTCCTCTTTTGTTAACAGAAATACTTGTTTTCAACTGACTAGTACTGTATAGTTCTAAATATGACAAATCCAAAAATGAACACGGGACCTGCTAAATCCAAGAGTCCCAATCCGGTGAACCGAACCAAGGCGGTTGAAGTGGCGGCACAATTATTTCTGCGTCAGGGGTACAGCTACGTTAGCATGGATGAAGTCGTGCGAGTGAGTGGGGTATCCAAGTCAAATATTTATTATCATTTTAAAAACAAGGAGGAACTGCTCCAGGCCGTGGTACAATACTGGATTGCCCAGTATGAGTCGGAGCTATACCTGCTGCTCAGTCAGCGTGAACGAGGAGTGGAGGAGCGTATCTACTCATTTATGGCATTGCTGTCGGCAGGTATTGAGGGCCGAAATTACGAAGGGAGCTGTCCTTTTGTTACGATATATATGCAGACGCCAGACAGTGCACCCCAAGTGAAGGAAAGCATATCCAGATTTTTTCGTGAGCTTAGACCTATGGTGGAGAAGTTGTTTCAGCAAGGTTTGGATCGCGGTGAATTTCGCAAAGAAATTGAGCCAGGTCCGGCTGCGTTGTTGTTTATTGCAGCACTGGAGGGTTCACTAATCCTAGCAGGAACTGCCCGTGATGTTGGGATTATAGAACAATCGGCACGTACGTTTTGTCAGATGCTTCGTTAATCGAAGCTCTTTTTTTGAATATAACTAGTACTATATAGTACTAAAAGGAGCCGTAACACAATGATTGTACATACAACAAACATGAATCAGGTAATAAGCAAGTCTGATATTGCAGCTACGACCATTTTTATGACAGGTAGTACAGGTTTTATTGGCAAAGAAACGGTCAAACAACTCACGCAGGGAGACGCACAATTGCTCTTGCTGGTTCGTTCGGAACAGCGAGCCAGAACTGTGCTGAAGGCTTATGGAGTGAAGGATTTCGACCGGATTACCATTATTTCAGGTGATTTGTCCATGTCGGGTCTTGGCCTTACCGCAGCGGATCGGGAGCGTGCTCTTGAAGCGAATGTGATCATTCATGCGGGAGGAACGATGGACGTCACTTTGGAACGAAAAGTAGCCGAGCAGATATTCATGAACGGGGCCAGAGAACTGGCACAGCTAGCACAGGAAATCCATCGTACTCATGGATTGAGACACTTTATCCACGTTGTTGGTTATATGAGTCCTTATGGAGAGCGGAATGAACAGGGGAATTATCTACAGGTTGAGCATGTGGATAACAATGAAAGTGCGTATGAAGAGATGAAGTTCCATGCCGATCTGCATATTCGCGAACATGCAGAACAGCATCACTATCCCTTATCCGTTGTAAATCCGAGTACAGTGGTTGGACCGCGTCCCACCGGTGAAACCGAGCAAACGGGTGGGATTGGACTGCTCATTCAGGCGATTCAGAAAGGACTTATGCCAGTAGTGCCGGGAGGTTCATCCTATTGGTTACCGCTTGTGGAGAATGACCTTGTTGCACAGACGCTTGTTTTTCTATCCAGGGAAGCTGCTCCAGTCGGAGGAACTTATCCACTGTTGGCGCGGAAGGAAGACAGTCCCAATATGAAGGAACTGCTGCAACTCTTGGCGCAGCAATTGGATGTACCCAAGCCGAAAGGGGCTGTGCCACTACCATGGATTCAATGGATCATGAAATCAGGTGGTTCACGTATCAGTGGTGTTCCAGCGGAGTCGGTTGCTTTTATTACCAATAGGTCATTCCCGGTTGCAGAGACGGAGGCTCTGTTCACACGTATGGGGCAATCCTGGCCGGACATCCGGGAACAGCTTCCGCTGGTTACAGCCGATCTGGACTATCGTTTTCGGTATACGCCGTTACCTGAGGGTTTTCCGACAGATTATATTAGGTCACGGAGCGGAAATATCGCTATGCTTGGTTGGGAGGGCGAGGGAGAGCCTTGGATTATTGTGCATGGTTTGCTTCAATCTGCGGATGAGATGTTACCGTTAGGAAAACAGCTTAGGGACCGGACCGGGAACCCGGTATGGTTAATCGATCTCGCCGGATTCGGACGGTCCCCGGTGCATCAGGGGGATGAAGCATTTGAAGGTCAGGTGGATGCACTGCTTACGGCTCTTGGTGAGTTTGAAGGTCCGGTGAAGCTGGTTGGTCATTCGATCGGTGCTGCTATTGCAACTGCGGCACAGATGCATAGCGGACGGACAGACATTCGACTGGGGTTGCTTCAGCCAGTAGCCAACAATTCGAATCCGAATGTGCTGAGATGGATTTCTCGTTTGCCAAGAGGGGTGATGCGTTCCCTGCTGCGTGGCAGATCGGAGAAAAGTTGGAATCAAATGTTCAGTTCACATAGCGGCGTAGGCGACAGCAGTGTTATGGCCGAGGCCATGGGCAAGAGAATACGCTCCAGTCTCCAGTCCCCTCGTATTGCAGGAGCACATGCAGACTTGTTGCGCTGGATCCACTCGGGTCAGAGGAAAGGCGCCAGATCAACGTTGTGGGCGAAAATGGAAAGTCAGCATTATGCCAAGAATGTATTAGTTGTGTGGGCCAATCAAGATCAGGAATATCACTATCCCCAGGATATGAACTCACAGGTCAAACGGATAGATGTCCCCTATGGACATTACTTTCCGACGTTTCGGTATAAGGAAACAGCTGCAATCCTCGCCCAATGGGCCGATACCTTGAGGTGAGTTCAGGTTTGGACATGCAGGAATCCCGTGCCAATTGTCGAAAGGGTCAAGTCGACTTTTGAGAGCTGAACCAAAGACAGGAGAGATGAATGTATGAGCAAGCAACGTGTGGAAATCAGTAAAAATGTGCTAACCGAATGTCTCGGACTGCGCAGCGGAGAGAATCTGGTAGTTATCGCAGACGATATGAAACGGGATCTGGCTGAATCCATCTATGAGGCAGGCAAAGCACTTGGAGCAGAATCAGTCCTGTTAATCATGGAGGAACGCAGCAGATCCGGCGAAGAGCCACCTGCGCCAATTGCAGAGGCCATGATTCGAGCAGATGTAGCCGTGTGTGTAACGCGATATTCATTAACACATACCCAGGCACGCAAAAAAGCCGCTGCTTCAGGGACCCGAGTGGCAACCATGCCCGGCATGACAGAGGATATGTTTATGAACGGAGCCATTACAGCTGAATATTCGCAAGTAAAGGCGTTGACCGAGAAGGTAACGGCTCTATTAACCGCAGGTCGCCATGTGCGAATAGAGAAGCAGGGCCATAGCCTTTCCTTTTCCATTGAAGATCGTAACGGTGTACCAAGCACAGGTATGTATTTGAACCCCGGTGAATCGGGCAACTTGCCGTCAGGAGAAGCCTATATTGCTCCCGTTGAGGGCAAGGGCGAGGGTAGTATTGTTGTAGATGGTTCCGTTGCTGGAATTGGGGCACTCCGTGAACCGATGCTATTAACCGTTAGTGAAGGACGGTTGGTGTCAGCCGAAGGACCAGATGGGGCTTATTTACTGGAAACGCTTGGTGAGGGCGATGGTCGTTTTCTCGGCGAATTCGGGATCGGTACCAATAACAAGGCACGAATCACGGGTGTGGTGCTGGAAGATGAGAAGGTGTACGGCACAATTCATGTGGCCTTTGGCAGCAATAACACATTTGGTGGAACGATTGCCGCAGGTGTTCATATTGATGCAGTTGTACAAAAGCCGGACGTGTACATCGATGACAAGCTGATCATGCGTCAGGGTGAATTGGTCGAATAACTACAGCGAAGGAAATTGGGCATGTCCACAACGTGTCCACAGTAATGGATAACTGAAGCGGAAATTAAGATTTTACGTCAGATTTACAAACAAATACACAACATGTCCACATTAAATTAATGAATATCCACATGAAATGCTAAAGATATCCACAGCATGTGTGCAATATGTGCACAACTTATCCACAAATCAGGTATAACTCGTGTTTTCATGTGATAAAACAGTCGTTTTGGAGTAATTAAACAAGTTATCCACAGGAATAACGCTTTTTTGTTCCAAGTATTTGAAAACATAGAAACAGATCCATAATATATGGGGATAAAAAAGACCCGAAATCGGCATAAAGCTGATCTTGGGTCTTTTTTATGAATATAATTTTTCAATCCTATGTCAGGTTACTTACGCTCAATTCTAAAACGACTGACTTCCACCACCCTCCACAACAGGGCAAATGAGCAGAGCGGAGACAGCAACCGTAATGCAACGTCTGTTGAAGTTGGCAAAATTGATCTGAAGCCTAAACATTTGGTCAAAAATAACCGATACACCAAAGTAACATCTAATGGGACGAAAGTAGTCTGATTATAAGGAATGAGAGGATATGGGGATAACTATGGACGAGGGAATGCAATATATTAATTTTTCGGTAGGAGACCAGATCTTTGCACTACGAATTGATGAAGTTCATGAGATCATCAGAATGGTGCAGGTGACAACAGTTCCATTTGGAAGCCCTGAGATCCGAGGTTTTGCTTCGCTGTACGGTAAGGTCGTTTCGGTGGTGAGTCTTCGTGTATTGTTAGGCATGCCAGACCAGGAGGATACCTCTTCTACACGTATTATTGTGGTGCCTTACAAAGGTGGATTTGTACCGCTGATCGTAGATATGGTCGATTCTGTCGTAAGTTATGATCGTTTCGAGGAACCAGCTGAGGAACACCGTCGTTTCATGCTTGGCGTTTTTGACAAAATCGGGTTCTGTGAAGATCATCGTGCAGGTATTTTGAACCTCGATGTATTACTGGGCAGCTTGATCAGATCATAGGAGTATAACGATCCGTAATTCTTTCAATATTCAGTATTATCCTTCGGTTGACCCAAATGTTCCTCATCCGCTTTTCGGGAGAAGGGACATTTTTTTGTGCCGCTAGGGCGTTTTCAGACACGCCCTAACCATCGAAATAACCACTTTTTATGGGCAAAGGTTTTTAAATCCGGTCATTTTCGTATATGATGGAGAGTAACAATGCGAAGGGATGACGGGAGACTTTAATGATGCAATCGCTGTATGGAGTATGGCTTGGTGACGTATTTTTTTGTTTTTCCGGTGAAACATCGGAACCACGTGTGGATGCATGGAGCCACGTGGTAAGAAGGTTGAATTTTGGCGACGGGGGTCGTCTGTTTCAGCCTGCCGCTCTGCGTCTTGCGGAGCTGCGCTGGCCGAATCCGCTAAGGAACACGGCTGAAGCGAAGAACACGAAGCGGCGTCAACTGCTGGGACGCACATTGGAAGGATTGGCAGTCTCGCCTAAGGATGCCTTCAGGCTGCTGCTGCAATGGGATGACCGTTTGTTAAATGCAGCCGGAATTCAGGTTGGAGAAGAGATGCGTTACTGGATCAAGGCGGCGCAGTTCACACAGGAGCTGCTGTTGCGGGGAGCAATTGCTCCATCGGCTGAATTCGCAGCAAAGACCGGAGCACGGCGACGGACCGGGCAAGAGACATTAACAGGTGTATGGCGGCCACGCTTGCAGCAGGAGGAGGACATCGAACGCTTCCGCGATCTTGCTGAAGCGATGCCTCCGATTGGATTGGCTGCTCCTGGAGCTTATGCTTCATTGGAACCGGAAACGCGTGAAGAAGCAGGGGCTGCGGTATTATTTTCATTCATGAGTGGCATGATTCATGCTGTAGTGACAAGTGAACTGGAGGGCATGGACAGTGAACTGTCCCGTTACCGCACCCCATATCGACGCGGATCTTCGCCAGTAGCCGAACTCTGGTGGAACAGTCTGATCTCGATGTTCCGTCCTGTGACGGTGCAAGGGCCGACGGACGATATGACAGCGTTTATTCATACGCTGCAAGAAGTTGGTGGAACGTCAATGCCAATCGTGGGAGCAGAAGAGATGGCGCCTGCTGAAGGCCAATTGAAGCTGGTGCTCCGCTTGGAGCCTCCACTGGGCGAACATGAAACGATCTGGGGAATAAGCTTTTGGGCGGACAGTGAGCAGGAACCAAGCTTGAGGTTGCCTGCACGGACTATCTGGGCACATCCAGAGCGAGATCTGGACCGGGGGAAGGTGTTATATACCTCGGCGGCAGAGCAATTATTGATGGCACTCGGGCAAGCAGCAGAACTGGCACCTGAATTGGAGACGGCGCTGCTTACCGCTCGTCCGGAGGAAATTAAGCTGGAGCAGCAGGGTTTCTTTGAGTTTCTCACGCATGCGGTTCCCCGTTTGCAGAAGGCCGGGATAACCGTTCTCATGCCTTCAAGGTGGAGTCGTGCCGGGAAACGTCGTGCGGGACTGCGTCTGCAGATGTTGAATCGGGGAACAGAACGGTTGCCTGGAGCCACATCGGCACTTGGCATGGAACAATTGGTTGCTTTCAAAGCGGAGCCTATGCTGGATGGGAAACCGGTAACGGCGGAGGAACTGGCAGCACTGGCTGAATCCACAGTTCCGTATGTTATGTTCCGTGGCGAATGGATTGAAGTGGATACAAAAGAGATTCGCCAAGTCCTGCGTTACATGAAAAAAGAAGAAGAACAATATATGCCTCTCTCCGAATGGCTGCATCTGGCAGCGGATGAAGGGGAGGATTCCGCATGGAAGGGCCTTTCCGTCTTTGGTGCCGAATCTGATG
Source organism: Paenibacillus sp. GQ49 (assembly GCF_059759055.1). Taxonomy (NCBI): domain Bacteria; kingdom Bacillati; phylum Bacillota; class Bacilli; order Caryophanales; family Paenibacillaceae; genus Paenibacillus; species Paenibacillus sp. GQ49. Next base: position 35,199 of record NZ_JCAXEL010000025.1, on the reverse strand, counting down.
GGATGCTTGCTTTCCTGCTCGATGGACAGGTGCTTCGCAGCATTGAGCCTCGTCAGGTTCCGGCAGAATTGCATGGTGAACTCAGACCTTATCAGGAACGAGGTTACCAATGGTTATCCGCTATGCGCGAGTTGGGCTTTGGCGTATGTCTTGCGGACGATATGGGACTTGGGAAGACGATTCAGGTAATTACCTGTCTGCTGGACCGCAAACACGAGGAACGCCAGGCGGCTGAAGAGGAAGCCCGTGAGAATGAGCTGTTGAATGGATCAGATGATTCTTTCCCGGCGGATCAGCACGCGAATGAGCAGCCTGTTCATCTGCCTGCACTTATTGTGTGTCCTACCTCGCTGCTTGGAAACTGGCAGCGTGAGCTGAAGCGGTTTGCCCCGGATCTGTCGCTGTACATTCATCATGGCGGACAACGGTTGCACGGGAACGAATTCCAGGCAGAAGCGCAGACGCATGACATTGTACTGACGACCTATCATCTGGCAGGCAGAGATGGCCCGGATCTGGCTTCGTTGCACTGGTCCACCATTGTGCTGGATGAGGCACAATATATTAAGAATTACCGTACCAAACAAGCGCAAAGCGTGATGCGACTGTCTACACTTCATCGTATTGCGATGACAGGAACGCCTGTGGAGAACCGACTGAGCGAACTTTGGTCGATTTTCCAGTTTCTCAATCCGGGGTATCTGGGCACAGCTTCATCGTTCCGCCAGCGGTATACAGGACTGGGGCCATCCGAAGAAAATGCAGCATCCTTGCGTGAGCTTCATCGACTGGTATCTCCATTCATGCTGCGCAGGCTGAAAAGTGATCCGGATATTCGCAAGGATCTGCCAGAGAAGCTTGAACTGAAATCCTATTGTTCCCTGACGCCGGAGCAGACGGTGTTGTACCAGCGTGTGGTGGATGATCTGATGGGTGGTCTGGACGGCAGAAATGGCATTGCCCGGAAGGGGATTGTTCTGTCCTCCCTGACCAAGCTCAAGCAGATCTGTGATCATCCGGTGCTGGCGGACAGTAATCGGAAAGACCACGGCAAGGCTGAGGCATCTGGTAAGATGGAACGTTTGCTTGAACTGTTGGACGCCATCCGTGATAACGGGGAATCGGCCCTGATCTTCACGCAGTATGTTGCTATGGGAGATCTGTTGGTATCGAGGTTGAAACAGCGATATGAGGAAGAACCTTATTTCCTGCATGGTGGTGTGTCGAAGGCGCAAAGAGATGATATGGTGGAGACTTTCCAAAAAGGAGAGGGGCCGTCCATGTTTGTTCTATCTCTTCGTGCAGGAGGTGTGGGTCTGAATCTGACACGAGCGAGTCATGTCGTTCACTATGATCGGTGGTGGAATCCTGCGGTTGAGAACCAGGCGACGGACCGTGTATTCCGAATTGGGCAGAATCGCAACGTGCAGGTGCACAAGCTGATCTGTCAGGGAACACTGGAGGAACGGATTGATGAGCTGATCGAAAGCAAGAAGGCACTGTCCGAGCAGGTCGTCGGTTCGGGTGAGAACTGGCTGACCGAGATGTCGGATGATGAGCTGCGTGGCCTGATCTCTCTTCAGGGTGAGACGTGGCTGTGACTTTGAACATTCAGAGGAATATAGATGTGGAGAAAGGGGGATTGTTGTGAGCGAAAAATGGAAGATCGAGCTGCATATGTCCCCCGGTGGATGGACAGCAGAAGTAAATACAGCAGCGGAAGCGGACCAGGAAGTTTCCGTTTCCGCTTCCGCTGCTGAGGGCAAGACCGGATCGGCCGCAGGCATGTTCACGGTCACGGGAACGCCCGCGCGACTGAGCGCAGCGCAGCGCGAGGCTGTACTGGCTCAGCTGCGCAAGCGCCCGCTGACGCTGTACGCCCTGCTGCGCGGCGGCCCGGCGTCCGAGGAGCTCACCGGGCTGCTGCCGGCTGCGCAAGCGCCCGAGGGCTCGCCAGGCGCAGCAACGGCCAGTGCGGCCGTGGCATGCACCTGCGGCCGCCCGGGCTGCGCGCATGCCGCGGCCGCTGAGCGCGCCGTAGCCGCGCGCCTCGCGGCCGAGCCGCTGCTGCAGCTGGCGCACGCCGGCCTGCCGCGCGAAGCGCTGCTCGCCGGCGTGCTGGGGGCATGGGCGGAGGAACTCGCCCATGATCCCAGCGGCCCCGGCCGCGCAGCGGAAACGGCTGGCCGCCCGCAAGTGCGGGGCGGCGAAGGCGGCGCGGCCGTCGGCGAGTGGATCGCCGAGGCTGCCGCGGACGGCGCCATGCACCAGCCGGGGCCGGGCTTTGGGGCCGTTGAGGTGCGCCTCACGCAGCCGGGCAAGCCGCCGGCGTTGCCGGAGCTGACGGCGCTGCTGCCGGGCGTGCCGGCCACCGCAGGGCTGGATTTGATCCGCGAGCGTGTAGCCGCGCGGATGTGGCAGGCTGTCCAGAAGAAGACGGACAGCCCGGCAACCAAATGATGCACCCATCAGAGCGGGGGAGATCTCAGATCACCCCTGCTTGTTTTTATTGCAGCATGTTGCTCTAAAAGTCCAAAAAACGATCATACAGGCTGTACAGCCCGTATATGTTCATTCGGATCTCTTTTAAAGGACGTCTTTACTGGTGGAGCTTCGCTCCCAATTAAGGTATACTGTCGCAGGGAACACTGCACGTAGACAACTATATAATTGAACTAAACATTTACACAAAACGGAGAGGACAGAAATAACCTGAAGAAGCGGAGCGTTCGCCTTTATCCACGGATTTTCCCTTTATAAAAAGGAATCAAAGAAATTTGGGGATAACAGCGATCAGAAGGTTGTTCTGTCATCGGAGTGACTAGTGTAAATATTCTTTAGTCATTTATTAGACAGCATTTATATTATTGCGATAGGAGTTTTTACATGAAATCAACTACAGGAAGACAGCGCCGCATGGTGGTTATGCTGTCCTCATTGATGATATGCGGAGCATTGCTTACCGCGTGCCAGAACGGCACAGAGGAGAGCCAGAATCCGAATGGAACAGGTAACACACAACAGGAGACGGACGGCACAACGGTTCATTTTACGGAGGATAAAGGAACGGATGGCGACAATGCTGGGGGGGATGACACATCGTCTTCTGGCAACAGCGGTGAAGGCACGGATAGCGAGTCTGGGAATGCTTCAGCGGGCGAAGGGCAGGGCTCTTCGGACAATGGGAATGGCGCGACAGCGGAAGATCCGTTGCTGGAGAAACGCAGTATCAGCGCACTGCAAACAACGATTGATGCACAATCCGTGGTAACCAATGCGGAGTCTATGACCGTCATTGTGAACAAACAACGGAGTCTGCCTGACGGTTACGAGCCGGACGATCTGGTAGAGCCGAATGTACCGTTCTCCTTCGACGAACCACACGAGAAGCGGCATATGCGCAAGGAAGCAGCGGAGGCACTGGAGAAGTTGTTTGCAGGTGCAAAAGCGGATGGCATTGAGCTTCGTGCGGTGTCCGGTTATCGTTCATATCAGCGCCAGGTATCCATCTATAACAACAATGTCAAAACCAAAGGCCAAGAATACACGGATCGCGTGAGCTCTGTGCCAGGCCGAAGCGAACATCAGACGGGTCTTGCCATCGATGTATCGAGTCCGAGTGTGGGCAATGTGCTGGAAGAGGTATTTGGCACATCGAAGGAAGGCCAGTGGTTGGCTGAACATGCTGCAGAATACGGATATGTCATCCGTTATCTGCAAGGTGAAGAAGATACCACAGGTTACGTCTATGAGCCTTGGCATATCCGGTACATCGGTACAGATTTGGCACCGGATGTGGCGAAGAGTGGGTTAACTCTGGAAGAATACTTCGATGAGGCTAATATCAAGTTGTAAATTGGATGTTTCATCCTTAAAGAAAAGATACTAATTCTCATAAATCCCCGAATGAACCGTCCTTGATCTAACCAATGGGCAGTCATTCAGGGGATTTTTTTCTGTGCAAAAATGTTAATGAAGTTAAGATAGAATTAAACTTGATTCCATTGTCCGAGATGATGGGAGACTGATATAATTCATGTTTAATCAGATGAGATAAATACAACCAAAGCGAGGGACGAGAGAATGAGCAGACAGCAGGTTTTTACCGGCTCCCCATGGGAACCGTTGGTGGGATATTGCCGTGCCATCCGTGTAGGTAACCGAATTGAAGTGGCGGGTACAACCGCGATGCAAGATGGTGTAGTTGTTGGAGCAGGTGATCCGTATGAACAGACAAGGTTCGTTTTGCAGACGATCGAGAATGCACTGAAAGAACTGGGGGCTGACATGTCACATGTGGTGAGAACAAGGATGTTTGTGACCGATATCTCCAGATGGGAGGAAGTTGGCAAGGCGCACGGTGAATTTTTTGGACAGATCCAGCCTGTAGCCACCATGGTTGAAGTTAGCGCACTCATTGATCCCTTGTTGATGGTTGAGATTGAAGTGGAAGCGATTGTTGAAGATGACTTCCAAGCTGGTTGAACTGGCGAATGGTCTGAGGATTTTCTAAGGAACACAGGACGTCTTATTTGGCCCTCAGGTCCTCTTCTTAAAATGTAAAGAACACCAGACACGTTATTTCTCGAATTCATCTGATAAAAACACTGTAAACAGCTGTTTATTCTAAGATAGCGTGTCTCAGATTCCTTAGATTTTTGCGGGTGCTTCAAATCCTTGAATAAGACGCCCCAGATTCATTAGCGCTAAATCCAATTGCTCTCACATTCAGTATGCAACCTATTTCGTATGCAGCGCACATCGCACGTGTCTGCTCTGGACAAGTTTCAGGTACGCTTCGGTTTGAAGCAGTTTGTACACACGCTCTAAAAAACTAAAAACTAAAAACTAAAAACCAACAAACTAAAAAAAATAACCTTACCCGTGCTTGTCAGAAGACAAGCGGATAAGGTTATTTTGAATTGACTTCGCCGCCTGGCCGCACGGCTGAGCTCCTTGATGCGCCAAACTCATGACACTGCGCGCCAAGAGCTACATGCGGATGGCTGGTCATTATGATGCTCCACACTCATGACCCCGCGTTAAGCGATGCACACGGTCGTCTGCAACAACATATAACATGTGTTTCAGCCAGACGTTTTTCCAACCGTATTATTTCGCTTCCAGCTCTGCTGCAGGTGCTTCAACAACCACTTTCCAAGCTGTTCCGATTGGAGGCAGGCTACGTGTCAACATAGGGCTGTAGAACCCAATGACTTTAGCGCCTTTGTTCAGTTCTTCAGCTTTCACCGTTTCACCTTCGTGGTTCACGATCAGCGTGTCTTTAGCAATGTTCAGCACGACATGGTCAGGAGCTGTTTCTGTTAACCGTGTACCTGTGATCTCAATCTGTGAGATGCTGCCTTCAGCTGTTGTTACATTTTCAATCGTACCCGCTGTCCCCAGAACGTCTTTCAATTGTGATTCCGCAGCGTCATCCAGTACAGTGACTTTGTAAGTCGGCGTTTGTGGTGGCAGACTGCGGGTGGTGATCAGGGAATGTTCAGCTTCCACGTTCATGCCAATGGCCAGATCAGTCAGTGCAATTTCTTTCCCTTCAACTGAGATGAATTTCGTCTCATCGCTCAGATTGAGCACAATACCATCCGTACCTGCACCGCCAATCTGGATGGACTTATATTTATCTTGGTTCGAGATTCTGGTAATTACACCACGTTCAGTAACCGTCTTCACGTCCTCTTCACTGGAGATCGTCACCTGATTTCCTGTTGTGTTCACTTGTCCATGCAGTACCTTTTCGGCAAAAGAAGCAGGTACATACAAAGTGCCGCCTGTGATTTCAGGCGCTGTGCCCAGCGTGAGCAGCATTTTATTCACGGAATATTGATCCTTGCCTGTGATTACCTGTGTCCAGAGAGCACCACGAGTCAGCTCTGCAGTTTTAGTTTCTTTATTCCATTCCAGTTCAATACCCAGTGCGTCAGTAAGATCACGCAGCGGGATCATGGCTACTTTGCCATCTTTGTTCCAATAACCATCAGAAATGGTTGCACCATTCACGGATACGTTTACTACACTCACTGCGTTACTATCTGCTGAAACGGATGTTTGATGGACTGGTTGTGTGTTGTCCAGTGTTGCTGCATAAGCGGCTCCACCACCCAATGCCATGGATAGGGCCATCAGTGCACTTACTTTTTTCATGTTGTTGTTCATCAATATTCATCCCTTCTAATCTGTGTACTGACGCGGTAAAATCTTCCTTAGGGCCGCGCTTCAAGTTAATAGACGGGACAAATCGTCTAAGTGTTGCAGTTGAAATGCAATGAATGTAAGCGGTAGATTATTTTAAATTAGAAATATCGCTTGTATTGCAGGTTATCCGCAGCAGGATCAGGTTAATTTCAGGTAAGTGGCCAAACCTTTGTCCTATTTCACATTCAAGTACGAGGAGGAACGGATTAGATGAGTGATATGTTGGTAGCGCTCTATCGTTTACCGGAGCAAGAGAGTGGACTGAGAGCGTTGGAGGAATCCTCCATTGTGATTCGAAGAGCCATTGCCCCAGAGAAACAGCTTGTACTGGATTGGGTGAGGTCACATTTTAGTCAGGCTTGGGTGGATGAATGTGAGGTCGCTTTTGCGCGTCAGCCGGTGTCCTGTTATATTGCGGTTGAGCATGGGAAAATGATTGGATTTGCCTGTTACGAAGCGACATGTCGCAACTTCTTCGGACCGACAGGTGTGAGCCAGGATGCAAGGGGCAAAGGTGTAGGCACAGCCTTGTTACTGGCCTGTATGCATGCGATGAAGGCGGACGGTTACGGGTATGCGATTATCGGATCAGCGGGACCTGTGGATTTCTATGCCCGGACGCTGGGTGCCGTGAAGATTGAAAATTCAACGCCGGGTATTTACGAAGGCATGCTGCGGGCAGACTAGACGATAATGATGTTGTGGAAGTTGTGCAAAAGGAAGGGAGGACGATGATGAGCACAAAACAAATGTTGCACATCGGAATGATTGGTACAGGATCAATCTCGGATCTTCATATGAGGTGTTATGCCAAAAACGAGGATGCCGTCATCTATGCCATCTGTGATCTGAACGAAGAACGGGCTAAAGCTGCGGCACAGAAGTATGATGCTCAATCCGTGTACACCGATTATCGGGAGATGCTGGAGGACCCGCATGTGGATGCTGTCAGTATCTGTACCTGGAATAATACACATGCGGAATTTGCCATTGCTGCATTGGAGGCAGGCAAGCATGTGTTGCTGGAGAAACCGGTCGCAACCAATGTGGAAGATGCACTGCGGATTGAAGAAGCGGTGAAGAAGAGCGGACGTACCTTTATTGTTGGATTTGTGCGGCGTTATGATAACAATATGCAGATGATGCGCAGATTCATTGATGCCGGGGAGTTTGGTGAACTGTATTATGCCAAAGCCTCCATTCTGCGGCGTCACGGCAATCCAGGCGGTTGGTTTGCGGACAAAAGCCGTTCCGGCGGTGGCCCCCTGATTGATCTCGGCGTACATATTATCGACCAATGTTGGTACCTCATGGGCAGGCCGAAACCTGTTTCGGTCAGTGGTAATACGTATCGGAAGTTGGGCAATCGTGCCCATATCGAACATCTTTCTTTTTACAAAGCAGCCGACTACAGCGCAGCTGTGAATGACGTGGAAGATATGGCGAATGCGCTCATTCGGTTTGAAAACGGGGCTTCGCTGGCGGTGGATGTGAGCTTTACCCTGCATGCACGCGGAGATGAATCTTCTGTGAAATTATACGGCGAGCGTGGTGGGTTCGAACTGGAGCCGGAGACACTGATCGTCACGGAGAAAAATAGTACCATCCTGAATATTGAACCCCAGACGGATAACACGGGTCTCCATATTCATAGTGCATTCCAGAACCAGATTGACCACTTTGTGGATTGCTGCCTGAACGGTACAGAGCCGATCAGTCCAATTGCGGATGGGGTGGCTTCCACACGCATGCTGTGCGGGATCTACGAATCCGCCGAGAAAGGGCAGGAGATTCGTCTGGATTGAGTTCATTTTACATGGCAGTTGTCCTTCATTATATTAAAAAGCATGCGTCTTCCGCGTGATCTGCGGTTACGCATGCTTTTTGGCATCAGGTCATTTATTCAGTGGTGAATTCTCGTACCCAGGGTCATCGTAATCCGTATCTTGCAGCCTTGGAAGCACGTTCATGCTCTCAATTGCCTGCCGGGTATCCGGCGTGCCATGGTCATACAGAAAGGTATACAGCAAGGTCATGCCATCCGAAAATTGCTCCGTTGCCTCATCGTGGTCTGCCGACTTGTAGGGTACCGGGGCCCGTTGCAAGGTATAGGCATCGTCATCCTCCAGCACCTTCATCAGATCTTTCAATCGGCCCAACTGTTCGTCATCCACCAACACCTCAAAAGGTGTAGATTCGTTCTTTGTTTGCTCAATAAGATTATGTGTTACCGATACATACAGATGTTGTTTGCCGTCCTGCATAATCCAACCCCCATTCTGAAATGGAAAAAAGACGCTTCTACTGTTAATAAACAGCAAAAAGCGCCCTGAAACGAGCTACTGTGCTCGTGTGTTATTTACTCATCCACATGTTCAGTCACATATGACCAGCCATTACCTCTTCCTTTGAGTTATTTCCCAAATCTCCCCGTTACGGGAACCTGGCGGGTACCGGCCTCCATCGATCCTGAACACAGGGGACAGGCGGGAGGGCCTGAGGATGCCTTCTTGGTTGCTTTTGAAGGCACAGCCGGCTTCTGTCTTAGCCAAGCTTTACAGGTGGATGAACTACACTTCCAGACCGCAACGGTCTCCGTACGCTCAGCATTACCTGAACCTGAAGTGTGCGAATGTGAACTGGAGGAACTTGCAGCTGTTGGACTCAGACCTGTGGTGCTGAATGCCTTATGGTTGCGAATCTCCCCACTACCACGCCGTTCACCGAGGCGATCCTCATCACGTTCGTTGTGGACCTCGTAGTCACGACGGTCACTGTGGCTGATGGCACGACGCTGTGCCGCATCCCGACCTTCTGAACGGGCACCTGAGCCGGACGAGCGGGCATACTGTCCGTTGCCTTTACCATATGAAGCCTGACTGCTCGTCCGGCTCTCCTCACGAGGTTTGCGTTTGTCCGGTACTTCCATGCCGAAGGCTTCAAGCAGGAAACGGGAGACATCCGCTGGTTTTCCGTGATGGCTCGCCGGTGAGGTGACATACAAGTACTGCTTGGCCCGTGTGATGGCAACGTAGGCGAGCCTGCGTTCTTCCTCCAGCGCCATGTCCAGTTCGGCATCTGTCTGCTGCATAGCAAGCGCAGCTTTCTGATCCTCAGGAATATCCTGACGCAGGGCTGTACTGTGAGGCACAATGCCTTCACTGGCTCCAATCCAGTACACACAAGGGAACTCCAATCCTTTGGCCCGGTGGATCGTCATCAGCTGTACCGCGTCACTATCCTGCGCACGACGCAAAGATTCCATCTCACGGTGTCTGCGGGACAGCTCATCCGCGAATTGGATGAACTCTTCTACCGTTTCGAATTTTTTGACAGCAGCTTCGAATTCATCCAGAGTTTCCAGCATCGTTTCCTTATAGTGGGTGAAGATGCTGGGATCACCACTTTCCATATACTTGTCGTAGAACTGCCTGCGCATCTCCTGAATGGCGATGATGGGTTTTAGTTTGTGCAGTGATTTGATCAGCTTGATGCGTTCCTTGACCTGTTCCTGCTGGAACGGTTTCAGCTTGTCCCATTTCACCAGATGGATGAGTGGGTATTTCTTCGCCTGTTGTTGTTCACAGCGCTGAATCCACTCCAGCCCTGCATCCCGTGAAACGTAGAGTGGTCCCAGCGCACTTGGGAGAGCATCCATGGCACGTGGATCAAGAGACAGACGCAAATGATCCATCAGGGGTCTGATGAGAGACTGGTCATAAAAGACCGGAGAAGCACCATGCTGTACAAAAGGCACATCTTTCAACACAAGCTGCTCAAATACAGCCCGGCTGCTGCTGGCTGTCCTGTGAAGAATTGCAATGTCACGATAGGTGTGTTGCCCTTCTTCAACCTGTTGACACAGCTGGTTTACGACCCACGCCGCTTCTTCCTCCGCATTGGAGGGTGTAGCGAAACGGGGCGCATCGCCGCGGTTTCCGGCGGCACGCAGCCGTTTGTCACGTCTGCGTTTATTGCGGGCGACCAGTTCACTTCCGAGTCCCAGAATGCGTGCATCACTGCGATAATTGATATCCAGCGTCACAATGCGTGCACCGGGGTATACTTTATCGAATTCCAAAATCGATTCCTGGCGTGCGCCATTAAAGGTATAGATCGTCTGGTCGTCGTCTCCCACAACCATCAGGTTGCGGTGGGCGGAAGCCAGTTTTTGCACAATTTCATACTGCAGATGATTGGTATCCTGGAACTCATCCACCATAATGTACTGGAAACGCTTCTGAAGCGGCCCCAGAACAGCAGGATCACGAAGCAGCGCGGCTGCCCGTAGTAAAATATCATCAAAATCCATTTTGCCGCGATCCTGCTTCCAGGCTTCGTAACCAAGCAGAACACGTTTGGCATCGCGTTCTTCCTGCGATTTTTCAGGCAGATCAGTTGTTTCCGATCCTTGCATCTTCCATGCGGACAGCATGGCCAGCAGACTTTCAGGCTGGAAGGCTTCACTCATGCCATTTTGGCGAAGAAGCATCTTCAGCACCGTATGCTGGGCTCGCGACTCGCCAAAGATCTCTTCCTGCACACCGTAATGACGCAATAATGTCAGCGCAAAAGAGTGGAAGGTTCGAGCCTGTACGGCTCTCGCAGCTGCTGGGCGTATACCTGGCAATGCGGCAATCCGGTCTTTCATCTCCGTGGCGGCTTTGTTCGTGAACGTCACCAGCAGGATACTGCCTGCATGTACGCCGCTGACCTCTATGAGGTAACCGGCTCTTGCAGCCAGCACAGTTGTTTTGCCACAACCGGCTCCGGCGAGCGTCAGAATCGGTCCTCTGCCGTGACGGACTGCCGAGATTTGTGGTGCGTTTAACTTGATGCCGGCCTCTTCCAGAGAACGAAAATAAAAGGCATCCTGTTGATCATTGCCCACGAGTTGCCGACTGGTCTCCAGCGGAGCAGACGGGGACTGGGGCAGGGACGCCGCCGGGGTAACCCCGAGCGGACGGGGGTAGAACGTTGAGTTCGGACTTAACATGTTTCATCCACCTCTGTATGCATTCAGGGATAGGACTATCCCGGCTAAAAGTAAACCATTTGCCCTTTTCACAATCGCATTGTAAATTGGTATGATAGAGTTAGTCGCCTAATTAGGCGGTTAAGTATGGTCAAAGCTTCATTATACCCGAACATATGGTCTTGACGAAAGCCCCCGATTTCATCCAGTATCGGTATAAAACGGGCACCTGCACAAGATTACGCAACTTTTTGGCATGATATCGTATAAGTTATATGCCTGAGCATTTTGCATGAAAGATGTAATATGCTAATTTACTACTAAATAGAAATGATAATATTGGTTTTGACGGGACAGAGGAGGAATGGTCATGAAACTGCTTCAGCGCATCAAAGACGGAGCGAACAAAGCAACAGAGCGTGCCCAACACGCCGTTGAGATTGGGAAACTGAACAACCAGATTGTGGGCTTGCAACAGGAACAGGAAGTCCATTTTACAGATATGGGTCGCATCTTCTATGAGGGTTATCGGACACAGGATATGACACGTGCGGAAAAAGAAATGGTGGATCTTTCGCAGCTCTGCGACGAATTGCAGGACGAGATTGATGGTCTGCGCAACAAGATTGCACAGCTTAAGAACGAACGGTTGTGCGAGTGTGGACACGTCGCTTCCCTGGATGCCAACTTCTGCCCTAAATGCGGACGCAAGTTGGGTGAACTCAAGACAGCAGCGCCTAAAGTAGCAGCAGCAGGAGTCGCAGGAGCCACCACAGCCGCAAGACAGGAGGCAGCTGTAGCTCAGACCCAGACTCCAGAGCCGGACTTCTACGATGCGCCACCTGAGTTGGAACTGGAGGAAGACGAGCCGTATCATACGGTCATTCCGTCCATAGCGGATCTGGAAACGGAATCGGAATATAACAGTACGGAATTTACCCAGGAAGAAAAGGAAGCGTTTGATGCGGAGTGGGAACGTCGCAGAGACGAAGAGATGCAACGGGAACGTGAGCGTCAACAGGAACTGGACGAACGCATTCGCTACTGGAAAGAAAACAACCCGATCGTGAACACGGTGGACGTGCAGACCGAAGTATCACGTGAAATGGTGAATTGTCAGATTTGTGCAGCCGAGCTATCCAAAGGGTCGAAGTGGTGCCCGCGCTGTGGTGCCGAACAGATCTGATCTGATGCAGTAGAAGCACTGCCGCATCAGTGTGAGGCAGTGCGGGTTGCTGACAGCATGGGGGGACGGGAATATGGACCAACTGCTGCATCATTTGCGTCATCTCGGGTTTACCGAGATGGAATCTAAAATTATGGTGGAACTCGCCCGTCAGGGATCAGCCTCAGGATATGAGGTTGCGAAGCGGCTGGGCGTGTCCCGTTCCAATGTATATGCGACCCTGCAACGGCTGGAACAGCGGGGGTTCTTGCGGTGTAGTCCGGGGGAACCAGCGAAGTATAGTGTGCTGAAGCCAGAGGAGATGACACGTATGATCTCCGATCAAATGCGTACCTCGCTGGATTATGTCCAGAGCAGCATGCCCAAGAGTGAACCGGAGAAGCCTGTCTTCTATAACGTCGAAGGTGACAAGAATGTGTTTGAGAATCTGAGCCGTGAATTGGCCGAGGCTCAGCATGAGATTGTCGTAGACGTTTGGCGTGAAGAGGCAGAGTTGCTGCGTAATGACTTACAGCAGGCTGAAGCTCGGGGTGTGCGGCTGTTATGGTCGTGTGATGGTGGCGAAGGCATGCTTGATCAGCCTGTCCCTTGGCCGGGTTTGCCTATGTATGGTACAGGTAATGGTCGGAAATTTTCCCTGGTGGTCGATCGCCGCTGGTGCATGCTGGGCATGCGCGGTGAATCCTGTGCCACACAAGCAGTGGTGACGGAGCATCCGGTGATGACTGGACTGCTGCTGAATCATTTTGCTCAAGAGCTGGTGTTGTACGAACTGGAACAGGATATGGGGGAGGAACTGGAGTCCCGCTATGGGCACCGGTACGAAGAACTCTCTGCGCGTTATTGGTCTTCTCCTTCAGGAGAAGGTGACCAGAGCTAGACAGATCGGCGACTAATCACCTCTGATGGAGTGAACATGCCAGCACATAGGTACCTATCTTGACGAAACGAATACGTGTGTACATAAAGCAGGCGCTGCCCGAAGGCAGACGCCTGTTTGTGCTGGTTTGAGATATGACAGTGATGTTCGTCACAGCATCTGTTTCCAGTCAAGTCGATAGTAAAGGTATGAAGTTATGCTATTTTTGAGAAAATGAAGCTATGAACATTCGATTGAACTGGATCGGGTTGAACAGGATCCTACATGATCACTCTTTGGGCACGTGATATAGAGCTTCGAGCACATCCGTATAATAAGCTGTACCATGGGGTACAAATTCCGTTGCCCGAATCTCGCGAACGATACGTTCCGGCTCATTAGCTGCATGATCGCTGCTTGACGGGTCCTTATGACCGATGGAATGTGGCGGTGATGTCAACGGCTGAGTCTGAACTCCGGTAGCTTGAATGACGTCGATCTCATTACGAAACAAAGCGAGTAGATCATTCAGCGGCACTTCATACAGGCTATCCACCTCGCTAGGCTGCAGAACGTAGGCTTCGAGCGGCTGGTTCAGACATAATCCATATACGGCGCTGAATTCCCGATCTATGAATGGGACACCACGCACCTCTCCTTGGAGCTGCTGTGTAGCCGTGAGTAGATAGATTAGTGCCTCGAATGGAGTATTCACACCCAGTTCTTCCTCCAGCTCACGACTGGCGTCTTGCAGTTGTTCACCTGCGGTAAGATGGCCTGCTGCTGTAATGTCGTAACATCCGGGAAAGGTATCCTTAATATCACGCCGCCGCTGAAAAAGAACCCGTCGCTGCTCGCCTTCGTCACGCACGATCCAGCAGTGGAATGAACGGTGCCAATATCCTTTGGCATGGACCTCGCTGCGTAGTGAAGTGCCGATCCAATTTTGCTGATCGTCATAAATGTCGAAACGTTCTGGGGTCATGAAACGTATCTCCTTATATAGCAGATTTTAAAGTTCAAAATTTCACAAAGTATGTTTTAAACGAAAGGGGAACCATCGTATGGAATGCATTGTACACTTTCAGGTGATTTATCCGCAACCTCAGGAACGTAAAAGTCTTAGAGGACTTATATTTGTAGGGCAAGGTCAGGAACCGGCTAACAGTCAGTTAAGCAGCATGTTTAAGGATATGGGATTTAATGTACGTTTGGAAGATGAGGCCCAGTTGTTGTTCAAGCCAGTGGATGCTTCGGCAAACTTTGAATATATTCGTGTGACAGAGCTTGATACTGGAGAAGAAGTTTACAAAGAAGATAAAGATCTGAAGTCGATCCTGGAGCATTTGCTGCCACGCCGCTTCTAATTCATGAGCATGGCCGCGAATGAAATTCATGGGGGAGCATATGTAATACATGTATGTTAGGCACAAAAAAAGGCCCCACCTTTACGGTGGAACCTTCAAACCTTTAAGCTACGCAACCATTGTTAATGAAGCCCATATGGCTAGCTTTTCATACATAAACCCTAGCAAGTAAGAGGTTGTCCCCCGCATCAGGATTTAGATCCGTAATTCAACTCGGTGCGTCTTTAAATGTTTATTGTGATTATGCTAGAGCGCCTGTGCCTTCTGCTTCCAGTTCTGAAGTACAGTGCGAGCAGCGGGTAGCTGCGGCTGGAATTTCCGATAGGCAATACTTGCAAGCCTTGGTCGTTTTTTGCGGCTCGGGCTTTTTGTGTTCTTTGCTTTTCAGATAGTTGATGCCCTTCACAAGCATGAAGATACAGAACGCAACGATAAGAAAATCAATCATGACGTTGATGAACTGACCATAAGCAATCACGGTAGCCCCAGCTTCGTTGGCTTGAGCGAGGGTGGTGATGTCCTGTCCGTTTGCTGTTTTGATATCCCGGTCCAGGTTGATGATTTTCTGACTGAAGTCGATTCCACCCATCAGTTTTCCAACCGGGGGCATGATGATATCATTCACAAGGGATGTGACGATTTTACCAAAAGCAGCCCCAATAATGACACCGACCGCCAGATCGATGACGTTGCCGCGGACGGCAAATTCTTTGAATTCGTTAAGTACGCCTTTCATGTTTGCATATCTCCTTTGATCATTCAATTCAAAATATAGGCCGCGTTTCCATCTATTCTCCGTTCAGATCCGCGCTTCCGTTCTCATATTGTACATAAAAAACACGCTGCAATCACCCCCTGTTTGCAAATTAAGACAAGTTTCCGCAATTTCCATGAAAATACTTCTTTATTTCACGCCGCCGATTCGGTATACTTCTAACATTGTCAGTTATGTTTAACCATTTATATTCAGGTTCGCGATCATACATTGTAACGAATCATGGAGCCAAAAATTAAATATGCCGTTACTCGTATATGTGCAGGAATAGGCCTGCATGTCTCTACCCGATCACCGGAATGATCGGACTACGGGAAAGATATTGCAATGTTTGTATGGTTGGCATGAGATCATTCTCAGGCAGTTTGACTGAAGAGCAGGTTCAAGTGGTTTTTATCTGTTTCCGATTACACTGTTTGAGGTTTCTCAAAACAGGATTGATATCTTGTCATCGTCCATCCAGCACACTTGCAGCATCCATACGGCTTGTCCATATACGTACAAGTCCGTCTTTCCCGTCTCCGGTTATTCCGCAGCGTGTGAAAAGGCGGGCTTTTTGCTTTTTTACCATGCGATTGGAAGAGCATGTGAGCTTCTGTGCGGAGGGCATTCAGGGGGAAGAATTACAATGCAATTGTTAAAAGACAAGGTAAGACAGGAAGGTATCGTCCTGTCCGAGCAAGTACTCAAAGTGGATTCGTTCCTGAACCACCAGATGGACCCGGTTTTGATGAAGGAAGTGGGTAAGGAATTCATTCGCCGCTTTGAAGGTGAGAATATCACACGTGTGCTGACAATTGAGTCGTCAGGGATCGCACCGGGCATCATGACGGCGTTGGAGCTGAACGTGCCGCTCATCTTTGCACGGAAACAGAAGTCGCTCACACTGACGGAAGACATTCTAGTGGAGAAGGTCTACTCCTTCACGAAGCAGGAGACGAATGAAATTACCGTTGCCAAGAAGTTCATGAAGCCTGGGGATCGGGTGTTGATCATTGATGATTTTCTGGCGAATGGTGAAGCAGCATTTGGTCTGGCTCGAATTGTGGAGCAGGTTGGAGCCGAAGTGGTCGGTATCGGTATTGTTATTGAAAAAGCATTCCAGCCGGGAGGTCGCTTGCTGAAAGAAGCAGGATACCGTGTGGAATCGCTGGTTCGCATCGGGGCACTGTCGGATGGACAGGTTACATTTGCGGACGAGGAGGGCACGAACTAATATGGCACGCGAACGTATTTTTCAACGGCATCGGCATCCAATCAAAACGTTCTCCCTCGGACTACAGCACGTGCTTGCGATGTATGCAGGAGCTGTCGTTGTCCCATTGATCGTTAGTAACGCATTGGGTTTTACACAGGAACAACTAACCTATCTCATTGCCATTGACCTGCTCGCATGTGGTGTGGCTACATTGCTTCAGGTATGGGGAAATAAATATTTCGGCGTAGGCCTGCCTGTCATGCTCGGCTGTGCATTCCAGGCCGTGTCTCCGATGATCCTAATCGGGATGAACAGTGGAGTATCTGCCATTTACGGAGCGATTATTGCCTCAGGGCTATTTGTATTGATCTTCTCCGGAATCTTTGGGAAGCTTATTCGGCTCTTTCCACCAGTGGTTACGGGTTCGGTGGTTACAATCATCGGTTTGACCTTGATTCCGGTTGCTTTCCACGATCTGGGCGGCGGCCAGGGATCAGAAGATTTCGGCAGCGGAGTTAATCTTATGCTCGGTTTCGGCGTGCTGCTCTTTATCATTTTAATGACTCGATTCACTACAGGTTTTATTCGTTCCATCTCGGTACTGATTGGTCTGCTGGCAGGTACGGTGGCAGCAGGGTTCATGGGTGAAGTTAATTTTGCACCTATTCGCGATGCAAGTTGGTTCCATGTTGTTCAGCCGTTTTACTTCGGCAGACCGACGTTTGAGATTGTACCTATTCTGACGATGATTCTGGTGGCGATTGTCAGCGTGGCCGAGTCCACAGGTGTATTTATGGCTCTTGGCAAAATCCTGGACAAGGACTTGTCCTCCAAGGATCTGGCCCGTGGTTATCGTGCGGAAGGTCTGGCTATAGTGTTAGGCGGTATTTTCAACTCATTCCCGTATACAACGTATTCGCAAAATGTAGGACTGGTACAGATGACACGTGTGAAGACACGTGATGTCATTGTGGTGGCTGGTGGAATCCTGGTGGTCATTGGATTTGTACCCAAAATTGCAGCCCTCGCACAGCTCGTTCCAGGGGCAGTACTTGGCGGAGCCATGGTGGCCTTGTTTGGCATGGTGGTATCATCAGGCATTCGGATTATCGGCAGTCAGGTCGATCTGAACCGACATGAGAATCTGTTTGTCATCGCTTGTTCTGTAGGTATGGGGCTTGGGGTTACCGTTGTGCCTGAGTTGTTCGCAGGTGCACCGGCTTGGGCTCAGATTATGCTCGGTAACGGTATCATTGCAGGCAGTTTCACAGCGATCTTCATGAACCTGCTGTTTAACGGTCTGGGTACCAAGGAAACAGCCGCCAAAATGGCTGAACAACAGGCAGATGCCATCCTTGGAGAGACGGGCAAGTCAGCTTAATTAGCCGAAGTAGGCCAGGCTTATCATCCAGCAGGATTGTTATGTTAACTGTTATAAATAGACGATTCACAAGATAAATACTGAATCAGGTTAATCATGGTGATATACAGCGTGAATGATTTATGACATACATCATTTATGCTATGAATATTCAATCACATGAACAAATGAAAGAGACACTTTTAGATGCGAAACACCGAAGATACAGACTCAACAGAGTCGTGTCTTCGGTGTTTTTTTATTTTATTTATCATCAGCATAGCGTCCAATGTGCCGCTGTACAGGAACAATACGGGAACAAGACCTTATGCCGGATGTAAGAAGTTATTCACCTAATTCGATGGCAAGCCATGTTGTATGAAGGATAGACTGTTATCATGCACGGGGATATACACCCACGAGATAAGCGATCCAATCGCTTTTTGATTACATAACAATAATTTCACTGGGAGGAACGATGAATTATCAACCTGTATTAAAACAAGATCGAATGAAGTTTCTGGATTTGTTTCGAGGGTTTTCCTTGATAGGTCTACCTTTCGTAAATATATTGGCATTGTGGGTTATGTTGAAGCCGGATACTCGTGTAGATTTTTGGATCCAACGAGCATTATATTTTTTGGTGGAGGCACGTTTTTACGATATCTTCTGTTTTTTATTTGGCCTTGGATTTTATCTTTTTCTAAGCCGGTCAGCTGCCAAAGGTCAAACCAAGCTGTTTCTCTATATCCGCAGGATGCTTATTTTATTAGCGCTGGGATATATTCATCAACAGTATCAGTCTGGAGAAGCTTTATTTCTTTATGCCATCATAGGGCTGGTTGTCATTCCGTTATATTGGGCACCTCGAACTGTGAATTTGGTGATCGGTGTGGTGGGATTTATTGCAGCCGCCGCGATAGGTGTCAAAATGCTAACGATTCCTTTTTTAATTATACTGGGATTGTCTGCAGGCCAATATCAACTGATGGAGAAGATCCAGAAAGGACTTCCGTATCTGGGCAGAATCTGGTTCATCTCATTCATCGCTTCTATTGTGGGGATCGGTATCATGTGGTGGATTGCTCCTACGGATGCGATGAGTCCATTTCTATACGAAGTGATTGGTGCGAGCCTGCCTGCCGCTGAGCAAGCCAATATGGATGCCGCTTTTCGATTAGAACATATCGGTGTGGCGATTGGTCCGGTGGTATCCATCTTTTATCTAAGTACATTACTGAGATTGAACCAGAACATGACCTTTGCCAAAATGTTAAGTCCCCTGCATGCATTCGGACGAATGGCCCTGACCAATTATATTGCACAGACCATCATTTTGTTGGTGGTATACCAACTCATATTTGCAGATGCTGCTGTATCGTATACGGTGTCTACCCTTGTGTGCATTGGCATGGTTATTGTACAAGTCATCGCGAGTAATCTGTGGATGCGCTGGTTCCAGTATGGGCCGCTGGAATGGGTATGGAGATGTGGTACCTATCTAAGTTTCATTCCGATCCGTAAAAAGCATTCTGAGCCACGTGTTCATGACACAAGGGCTAGAGGTTGACTCGTTTCCCTCGTTATAATCAAAGACGATCCACATCCGGTTGAACGGAAATGGATCGTCTTTTCTTTTTGGAACACGTATACCTTCTGCCTGAAGTTACAGATGACGTAACTGTTTCTCTGCAAAATCGCCAACCCACGGCAGTTTTAGCCATTTCCCCTGCAGGCTGGTAACGACCATAATAAGCCAGACCACTACACCAAGCAGGGATAACAGCGATGCCACCAGTGGTCCGAACAACGGAAGGAAAGTTGATAATACATGCCCGACCATAATGATGCCAAAGACCGTTACAGATTGCAGCGCATGGAATAGCACAAACCGGCTCCGCTTCTCCACAGCGAGAAAGACAATTCCTCCTACAAAGGTAAACAGATAACAAAGCATGCCAGAAATATTTTCATCCAGACCGCTAGATGATTTCATGGGGGACATCCGGTCCAGCCTCCTTTGACCTTTTTAACTAGGTTATGAGGGAGGTGGACAGAACTGAACCGATGAATTTATTTGCCTATAATAGGATGGAGTGAAAGAACAGTCAAAAACATGAAACAGGGACAGGATCAGCTGAGTTACAGCATGATCTGCCCCAGTCCGGATGAAGAATTCGGTACTTCTAACAAAAATAATCACTACCCACCCTGAAACTGTCTGCGTGGGCTGTCGATCTTGCCTTTTTTATCGGTGTCGTTTTCTTTGGGAACCAAACGTTCATCGGTTCTTCCTTCATGATGATTATCAAATGCATATTCGGTCAGTTTCCATTCCGACTTGCCTAGAACGGGGTCAGCCGGGAAGTGTTGCCCCCGGTGCAGATGTTCCTCACGTCCGGCTTCGTTAATGTAAACTCCGTCTACTTCCACCTTTTCATGCGAAAGGGGCAGCATATCCTGTTCTTTGCGGTCCATGAGACGACGCCTCCTTTGGATACCAGTAATTTAACTGTATGGGTTGTCCGTGATAATATCCCCCGAATAGTTCAGTGTTATGCTGGATATATTAATTCCGTATAGAATGGCGGCATTCATAACATATGATTCGGAATTAAACTTTTTGGGCATGAAAACCGTTATATTTATTAGAGGAAATCGTCAAGTCGTAAGATACTTCCGAATATGCTACAATAAGATTATGATTCATTCCGAATCATATCGGGTATTTATAGTGTCAGGTACTTGCTTTCTAGCGAGGTTCCCGACCTAAAGCTTGCTTTAAGCCGCGCACACAACTTCATGGATGGCATTTAAGACTTATTCGGCATTCTCTAAACGGAGCATTCACTTTCAACGTTTTGGGAGGGAATTACAATGGCAACGAAAGGTCACAATGAGGTCAAAGAAAGTTTGAGGGAAATGACTCGGATTTTCCGTCCTAAAGATCCAAAAAAATTCGTGAAGGAGTACGTGAGAAAATACCGGATTACGGGTGGATACGAGGAAGAATTGACTTCTGTGGTGGAGCATGAGCTTGTCAAGATGGATTCTTCCGTGTCCTGAAACAACACACAACTCTGATTATACTGTTCCGATAATGAATAGAACCGTCTCCCGGGCGATAAGCTCCGGCAGGCGGTTTTTTTTGCGTTCCTGTTGCATATATATGGGAGTACACCTACAGCGGGAAGGATGAATGCATGTGGACCCTATTTTGAAAACCAAAGAAGAGATTGGCTACATGCGGGAAGCTGGACGAATTTTGCGAAGTTGTCACCAGCATATTGAGCAGTGGATGATCCCCGGTATCACGACAGCAGAGATTAATGAGCGGGTGGAAGAGTTTCTGGCAGCACGAGGAGCCACACCGGAGCAAAAAGGGTACAAAGGATATCCGTACGCGACGTGTGCCTCTGTTAATGAAGTGGTTTGCCACGGATTTCCTGGGGAAGAGGAGCTGGCGAGCGGGGATGTAGTGACCATCGATATGGTGGTGAACAAAGACGGCTGGCTTGCTGACTCGGCCTGGACATATGGAATTGGCGAAACAAGCAGATCCATTCGCAAGCTGATGAGACGAACGGAGAAGGCCCTTGAGCGGGCGATTGCCCAGGCAGTTCCAGGAAATACACTCGGAGATATTGGAAGTGCCATTGAACGAACAGCCAGGTTGCATCGGTACGGTATTGTGAAGCCTCTCATTGGTCATGGAATTGGTCAATATATTCATGAACCCCCAAATGTGTTGCCTTATGGCAAACGCAGAACGGGCACGATGCTGACAGAAGGCATGGTTATTACGATTGAACCAATCTTTACAAAAGGCAGTTCCGGGGCCGTTGTGTGGGATGAAGATGGATGGACGGTAAGGACGGTAGATGGCAGCTGGGGGGTCCAGTATGAGCATACGGTTGCGATTACTGGGAATGGCCCCTTGATTCTGACCGATGGCACGTGAGATGAAGTCAGTGAAGAAGAGGACTTGAGTTGAACTTTCTCCGACATGCTCCATGCTGTTTTGAGCTTGAAGATAGCGGTATGGAGCGATTGGCATGTCTTCTGAATGGATATGGAAGAGGTTTTCCATAAATTCTGATCTTTTTTTTGCATAATAACACATGTTTTCAATGTGAGAAAAATCACCAATAAATCGAGTTTTATCACCGAAATTTGGCAAAAATTTTCAAATGTAGAGTGTAATACTTTTAACTGAAATCGTTTGCAAATCAAGTTGCAGAGCGGTTTTTTACATAAAGTGAACAATTTGTGAACATGTGTCCAAAGATTGACAAAATCATACCCTCAACTTATATTTAATAAGTGATTGAAGCATATAGAATGAATTGGAAGAATGCGCAGACATGCCCTGAGCAGGAAATCACGGGAGTACTGGAAGCGTTATTTTTGTAAGCGTTCTGTATGATGAAGAGGATTATGCGTATCGTGCTGAAACGTACCTTTTGTTGCCTTTCTACCGAACGACAACGGTAATCTACGAAAACGTAAAAAAGTGGGGTAGATCAATGATGAAACAGTGGCAGGTTGCAAAGCGAATTCTCCCCTTGCTGGCGGTGTTCTCTTTGCTGCTATCCGCATGCGGGCGGGAAGACTTGTCGGTAATGAAACCTCAGGGTCCTGTAGCGCAAGGCCAATATGATCTGATGAAGTTATCCATCGCGATTATGATCGTGGTGCTCATCATTGTATTCGCCATAGCGGCCTATGTTCTGATCCGGTTTCGTAGACGAGCCGGGCAGACTGAGATGCCCGAACAGGTTGAGGGTAATTTCAAGCTGGAAGTAATATGGACAGCCATTCCGTTATTGCTGGTTATTGTTCTGGCAGTACCGACGGTCCAAACGATTTTTGCCCAAGGCGAAGATCTGTCCAATGACAAAAATGCACTTAAGGTCCAAGTCACCTCGCATCAGTACTGGTGGGAATTCACTTATCCTCAATATGACGTAACCACCGCTCAAGATCTCATCATCCCGACCGGAACAAAAATCGCATTCGAATTAAAAACCGCTGACGTGCTTCACTCCTTCTGGGTGCCGTCACTTGCGGGCAAAATGGACACAAACCCGGATGGAACACTTAACAAGTTCAGTTTCTCTGCACCGAATGAAGGCGTTTACCGCGGTAAATGTGCCGAATTATGTGGCAGATCGCATGCTTTCATGGAGTTTAAGGTAAAAGCAGTGAGTCAGGAATCCTTTGACAGATGGGTGAACCAGATGAAAGCACCCGCAGTCCTTCCTGAAGACACTCAATTGGCCGAAAAGTTCAAAACAAACTGCCTTTCTTGCCACGCTGTTGGTGATCAAGGTGGACCGGTTGCACCTAACCTGACGGGAATCGGCGGCAAGGAATCTGTCGCAGGCATTTTGCTGAATTCTCGCGAGGGACAGGAAGAAGGTAGTCCGGTGCTGGATAACATGAAAGAATGGCTCCATGATCCACAATCCGTGAAGCCGGGCAATACCATGCCGAATCCCAAAGATCTTGGGTTGACGGATGAAGAAATCGACGGAATTGCCGAATATCTGGCCAACTACAAATTGGACTATGAATAGAACAGCAAGGACGAAGAAGGGGGTACACAACCTTGGCTCATGCGCATAGCGTCAAGAGGTACAGGGGCTTGATGGATTGGATCACCACCGTCGATCACAAAAAAATCGCTATTCTCTATTTGGTTGCGGGTGGATTTTTCTTTGGAATCGGCGGCATTGAAGCCATTTTGATTCGGATTCAACTGATGAAGCCTATGAATGATTTTGTATCGGCACAGGTCTTCAACGAATTGATTACAATGCATGGAACAACGATGATTTTCCTTGGTGTCATGCCACTTATTTTTGCCATTATGAATGCTGTCGTGCCTTTGCAGATTGGGGCACGGGACGTTGCTTTCCCGTTTCTTAACGCGCTGGGTTTCTGGACGTTCCTGTTTGGTGGATTGTTGCTGAACCTGAGCTGGGTTATGGGCGGAGCACCGGATGCGGGCTGGACCTCATATACGCCGCTTTCGGGCAGTGAGTACAGTGGAACGCATGGTGTGGATTTCTACACCATCGGCCTTCAGATCGCGGGTCTGGGAACGCTCATCGGGGGCATTAACTTTCTCGCAACGATTATTACAATGCGTGCTCCAGGCATGTCCTACATGCGGATGCCGATGTTTACATGGACGACATTTATTACATCTGCCATTATCCTTTTTGCTTTTCCTGCCATCACGGTAGGGCTTGTACTTTTGACGTTTGACCGTATACTGGGAGCGAATTTCTTCGATGTAGCAGGTGGCGGTAACCCGGTACTCTGGCAGCACATCTTCTGGATCTTCGGGCACCCGGAAGTATACATTCTGATTTTGCCGGCATTTGGTATCATATCGGAGGTTATCCCGACCTTCTCGCGTAAAAGGTTGTTTGGATACAGCTCCATGGTATTTGCCACCATCCTGATTGCCTTCCTGGGCTTCATGGTATGGGCGCATCACATGTTTACAACAGGTCTGGGTAATGTAGCCAACGCGCTTTTCTCCATCTCCACGATGTTGATTGCCGTACCTACCGGGATCAAAATCTTTAACTGGCTCTTTACGATGTGGGGTGGACAGATCCGCTTTACAGCGGCAAATCTGTTTGCTGTTGGATTCGTTCCAACCTTCGTTATGGGTGGCGTTACAGGCGTCATGCTGGCATCTGCTCCAGCGGATTTCCAGTTCCATGATACGTACTTTGTTGTAGCCCACTTTCACTACGTTATTGTAGGGGGACTGGTGCTCGGCTTGTTCTCGGGACTGCATTACTGGTGGCCGAAGATGTTCGGACGTATTCTGAGTGAAACACTGGGCAAATGGACGTTCTGGACATTTATGATCGGTTTCCAATTAACGTTCTTTGTACAGCATTTCCTCGGTCTGATGGGGATGCAGCGCCGGATCGTTACATACTTGCCGAATCAGGACTTTGACCTGCTCAATCTGGTCAGCTCCGTCGGTGCGTTTCTAATGGGTGTTGGGGTTATCATGTTCCTCGTGAACATCGTAATCACAATGAGAAAACCGGCTGGCGCGCCAAACGATCCGTGGGAAGATGGCCGTACACTGGAATGGTCTATTCCATCTCCGCCGCCGGAATATAACTTCAAGCAGACGCCGCTGGTACGCGGAATTGATGCATATTGGAAGGAAAAAATGGCAGGACATACGGAGATGACACCGGCAGAACCTGTAGGTTCGATTCATATGCCTTCAGCAACGCCGTTGCCGTTTGTAATGTCAGTAGGTATCTTTATCGCCGGACTTGGCTTGATGTTCAGCAAGGATGAATTTGGTAATGCATTTATGAATGTCATTTTTAACAATTATATTGTAGTTATTATTGGTCTCGTAATCACATTTGGCGCAATGGCACTTCGTTCACTTTATGATGATCATGGCTGGCATATTGAACCGGAGGATCAGGATGAGAAGGGGGCTAGAACATGACAACCTCACATGCCGAACCGGTGAACGACAAATTGCCACATGAACCGGAGAAAGCAACGCTGGAAGGCCGTAACAAGCTTATCGCCTTCTGGTTGTTCCTTGGCGGCGAGACGGTACTGTTCGGTACACTCTTTGCTACCTTCCTGGCTCTTCGTGGCCAAACCAATGATGGACCTACGGCGAATGAACTGTTCCACCTGCCACTTGTGGCCGCTGCAACGTTTATTCTCCTGGTCAGTAGTTTGACAAGTGTATTTGCGATTCAGGCCATGCATAAGGGCAAGCGAGATGCATTGGCGTTGTGGCTTGGCATCACGGTAGTACTGGGTATGGGATTTCTCGCACTGGAAATTTACGAGTTCTACGAGTATGTGAAACATAAAGAATTTGGCATGACCACGAGTGCATTCAGTTCAGCATTCTATACACTGGTCGGGTTCCACGGAGCCCACGTTGCTTTTGGTATTGTGTGGATCGGAATCATTATCGGTCAGCTGTTCAAAAAAGGATTGACGGTCGTAACCGCACCTAAAGTATACGTCTCCGCAATGTACTGGCACTTTATTGACGTGGTCTGGGTGTTCATCTTTACGGTCGTGTACCTGCTCGGAAAGGTGGGGTAGCACATGTCGGCACAGGATAAGACAGATCAACAGCCTGTGAAACACCGTCACCGGACGGAAGGGCCACAGAAACACGTCGTGGTGTTTATCTTCTCCATTATTCTCACGCTGATTGCGTTTGCGGCGGCTTCTGCCGGAGGGGTCAACACAACCTTTATCATTATTATTTTGCTCGTCATGGCTATTCTTCAAGTATTCGTTCAATTGGGTTATTGGATGCACTTGAAGGACAAAGGGCACTTGATGCCGATTCTGTTCATGGCCTTTGGCTTTTTTGTAGCCTTTACGTGCATCATTATGGCACTCTATTGGGTCTGGTGGTAAAAGAGATGGCGGCGGCGCATTGCCGCCGTCTTTTCCCCTTTTTGGCGAATGAATCTTCACAAAGTAATGAAGGCAACAACCAAATCAGGTCACGGGGAGGTTTCCCGTATGCTCGGGTTGCAATATTTTAGCTTCAACGACTTATGGAGTCCGCTTATATTGGCTTTATTTCTGATCATTGCTGCGGCTTATTTGGTGCTTGTGGGACCGTTAAGCGAGCAAATAAAGGATGCAGAACCTGCGACTGCTGCACAGAAAATCATGTTTATCACAGGGCTGTTTGTCCTGTATCTGGCTCAAGCTGGACCATTTAATTTGCTTGGTCACGTGATGTTTAGCTTCCACATGGTGAGCATGGCGTTCTCCTATCTGGTAGCCCCACCGCTGATGATGAAAGGCTTGCCGATCTGGGTATGGCGCAGAATCGTACGCTGGTTGCCTACACGCCAGCTATCGTTCCTGGCTCATCCAATCGTTGCGGCAGTGCTCTTTAACGGGCTGTTCTCGCTGTATCACTTACCGATTGTACATGA
Source organism: Paenibacillus sp. GQ49 (assembly GCF_059759055.1). Lineage (NCBI taxonomy): Bacteria > Bacillati > Bacillota > Bacilli > Caryophanales > Paenibacillaceae > Paenibacillus > Paenibacillus sp. GQ49. The sequence continues at coordinate 8,282 of NZ_JCAXEL010000025.1, read as the reverse complement.
TTACGTCATGCTGAATTTTACCGTTCACCGGTTGTATTATATTGCATTGTTCATCACCTCGATGCTCATGTGGTGGACATTGCTGAATCCATTGCCAGAAGGCAGACAAGCATCGGGGTTATCCAAGATCGGTTTTATTTTTCTGAATATGGTACTGCTCACGCCTGCGTGTGGATTGATTATTTTTGCGGCCGAGCCGTTGTATCAAACGTACAGCAACCCGGCAGTATGGGCTGAAGCAATGCGGTATTGTGTGTCTGGAGATTCTACGGCGTTACTTCGCTCATTCGGTGGGCCTGCGTTCTTCAACTTCCTGTCTTCTGCGAAAGAAGATCAGCAGGTCGGTGGCATTGTCATGAAGTTTATTCAGGAAGGAATCTTTGCCTCCATGCTGGCCTATGTCTTTTTCCAATGGTATCGGAAAGAGAAGCAGGAAGATGATGATGATACGTATCCTGCAGGGGGCGCAGGGGGGCCGCTCAATCCGGCTGCCAAATAATGAAGTAATGTTCTGACAAGAGGGGGAACACACGATGGATATGTATTTTTGGCTACCAACGATCAGTACTTCTTTCATTGTGATTAGTGCAGTACTGGTGGGGATTGGATGGGTACTGATTATTCGGGGTAAACGTGAGGCTCATCAGTCCGCCATGGTAGCAGGTGCGATTGCAGCTCTAATCTTCTTTGTGATCTATATGTCTCGTACAGTGTTCGTGGGTAATACGGCTTGGGGCGGGGACCCGGATCTGGAGATCTTTTATCGGATATTTCTGATCTTTCATATTATCCTCGCTACCGTGGCAGCGATATTCGGCATCTCCACACTGGTGCTGGGTTTCAAAAAGAAGTTCGGAACACATCGCCGCTGGGGCAAGTTCACGTCCATGATCTGGTTTGGATCAGCGCTAACAGGTGTTGTCGTGTATGTTCTTTTATATCTCTTATATCCTGGTGGTCATACACGTCCGGTATGGGAAGTTATCCTCGGCGTATAAAAGTATAGATATAACCTCCGGCTACTCGGGCGTGCGTCACTATAACCTTCTGAAAATATGAAAATGGACGAATCTAATAGACGATTCGTCCACGCTTCCTCTCTCATTCATTCATAGGATGAGTTCGAGAGGGGGAAACAAAATGACAAAAACAGTCAATGTCAGTCAAACGTATCCACGTCTTACCGTGTATTCCGAAGAGAACTACAGAGGGAGAAGCCGCATTTATCGTGGCAATACGGGGCTCCGCAACCTTGACAATATTTTGGATGGGGTGGAGAGCCTGCGCTTTTTCTCAACAAGTTCGAATGCAACGCTGGTTGTGTTTACGCGTCCTAACTTTCAAGGTGGATTCCGTGTCTTCCGTGGCAACACCAACTTGAGAGATTTGGATGATCTGATCCGTGGCAATGATGTGGAATCCTTGATCTCCACCAATCAACGGTTAACGCTGGCTCAGATTCGCGCAATCCGCAGGGATCGCAGTCTGCCTAGTGGCTACAACCTCGTTTAATCGTAAGGCCTCTTCTTCTAACAGGTGCTAGAGAGCGGCAAAGGGCTGTACCCGAATTGTGTTTACACAATAACGGGTACAGCCCTTCTTTTGTGATTGGGGAATGATGTTTAATCCCCGCCACCCCCACTGTCTCCGCCGCCACTATCTCCACTGCTGTCATTGCTGCTACCACTATCGCTGTTGTGATGAGAATGTGTGTCTGATGAAGAATCCGACTCATGATGTTTGTGATCCGGTGTGTGTCTGGAATGTCGATCATAGGAGTCATCTCCTGTAATGACCGGATATCCCGAAGCAGAGTCGGTATAACCGTTGTTACGGCGGATGCGGTGTCTGCCTTTTTTGGCAGAATGACGATGAGGCTCATCCCGGAGGACCAACCATATTACGACGATAAGGAAAAGGAGGACAAATCCGATCTCTACCAGCCAATCCATAGCTGTAACCTTCCTTTCTTTGATTCGTTACTATAATTTATTTTAACGTAAATTGGTACTGTGTCCCATCCCGTTTTCCTGATTCAGGAAAATTAGGGGTTGACGGGATGAGAAATAGGTCTGTATACTGTGTATATTGATATATACAGTAAACACAGTGAACACAGTAAGCAAGATGAGTGAGTGAAAGGTGAAAGGCAGGCATGCATATGAACGAATGGAAGCAGGCGTGGTGGTTGACCCGTAGCCAGACGAGTAAGGATAAGCTCCAATGGCTATGGTCTGCAATATTCATGATATACACTGGCGGCATGAGCGGTGTGATGTTAGTAGGACAACAACAGACAGATTTCATTAATCCAGTAGTGGATTCCTTCTTTTTGATTATGTTGCCATTTCAAGGGTTTATGTTCTGCAGGCGCTCCTTCCGTTACATACACGAAGATTCTTATACGCAGATGCTGGCCTACTATCGCAGAATCCCCATCCCTGAACAAGTGGTGATGTGGTCCAGGCTACAGCAGTCTCTGATGGCGTTTACGTACAATGGAATCTTTTTCTACGGATCGTTATACGTGGTTAACCTTCATGCCGAAGGATTCCGATGGGATCAGTATCTGGCCTTTAGCCTTACCTGTACAGGTTATGGCCTATTGGTAACAGGATTCTATATTTACGGAGAGTTTCTGAACAGTGGCAAGAAATACTTGCTTCTCAGTACGCTTTTTATACCCATCGCCATTGGCATATCCATACTGATTCGAATGTCAGGCAGTTACGGCTTGCGGATTGTGATGGATGGAAGTAAATCATGGGGGCTGCTTTCCCCGATCATGTGGATTTCTCTGGTAGCTGGCGTAGCGGGATTATGGCTGTCTAGTCGTTTTACGCTGAAGAAGCTGGTTCATCGGGATTTGAATTAAAATGAGAATTGAGCTTATGTACGAATACAGGATGAAACCGGCACGGTCAGGTAACAGACTGGAGTGTACCGGAGGGCGAGGTGCAAGATGTGAAAATACCCATTCAAATTAATGAAAATAGCGCTGAACCTTTATACCACCAAATTGAAAATCAGTTAAGATCGTTAATTATTACGGGTCAGTTGGGGGAGGGAACACATTTGCCGTCCATTCGTGAGTTCGCCGGAGCACTGAATTGCAGTGTTATTACGGTTAGACGGGTCTATCAGGATCTGGAGAATGAAGGCTTGCTTCGTACGAAGCAGGGGACAGGTACATTTGTGGCCCAAGTAGAAGCCGGCGACAGAGAAAATTATAGATTAAAGGCCGCACAAGAAGCGATGCAGGCAGCGGTGCAGTCTGGGAAATCGGTAGGCTGTACGGAAGAAGAGATGGAGAGCCTGTTCCGGGAAGTCCTGAAGGCTATTTACGTGAAGTAGGGAGTGATTCATACGTGGAACCCATAGCAATCCAGTTGAATGGCGTATCCAAAATGCGAAAACGCAGAGTTATTGGCCCAATTGATCTGACCATCCCGGAAGGGTATATAGTGGCTATTCTCGGTCACAACGGTTCAGGCAAAAGCACTCTTCTTAACATGTTGCAGCAAGTGGTGCTGCCAGATGCTGGGCAGATTATATGGTTTGGTCAGGAACATGATGGGCCACTTCCCATTGAACTGAGACAACAGATTGGTTTTGTGGCAGATAACGCTGGTGTGGAAGAGAACCGGATAACAGCACAAGAAGCAGCCCATTTCCGGGCGTACTGGTACCCACGTTGGGATATGAAGTTGTTTGACCAACTGATTCAGGATATGGAAGTACCTGTTGATGTGAAGCTGAACAAGATGTCCAAGGGAGAACGGCGCAAATTTGAGATTGCAGCTGCAATTGCAGCTCGCCCAAGACTATTACTTTTGGATGAGCCTTCATCAGGACTGGACCCCTTTGCCTGGAAAGTGATGGTTGAGCAGTTCCGTACCTTCATGGCGGGGGGAGACACCACGATTCTGATTGCCACACATATTGCGGACGAAGTCAAAAGGCTTGCGGATTACATCGTATTGATGCACCGTGGTCAGTCACTGGGGATGGCTGAGAAAGATATGGTGCTCGATCAGTGGAAGGAAGTCTGGTATGAAGGAGACTTAAGGCCAGAGAGTATCCCCGGTGTTGTTGAATCTTCTTTGGAAGAGGGAGGTCTGGTTCGCGTAATTACAACCCGGGTCAGCGAAGCGCAGGAAAGGCTGGAGCTGTCGAATAACCGAGTATTGAAAATCCGTAACTTGGAATTGGATGAAGTGCTGGCATTCTGGATTGCCGGGTATGCACCCGTACAGTGGAAATAACCGAAGGGAGACGATAAATGATGAACCGATTGGAATTGAAGCAAGTCGTCAAGCAATATGCAGACAAAACAGCCGTTAATGGAGTCACGCTCAATGTAAAAGAGGGGGAGATTTACGGACTGCTCGGAGCCAATGGTGCAGGTAAAACAACAACAATGCGCATGGTGCTCGGACTGATTCACCCGGACGGAGGGAATATCCTGTACAACGGCAAGCCCTATAATACGGAGCTGCAACAGATTATGGGTTATCTTCCGGAAGAGCGCGGATTGTACCCGAAGGTGAAAGTCAGCGAACAGATTAATTACCTGGCACGACTTCGTGGCATGAATGGCAAGGACGCAGATCAGAGCCTCAAGTACTGGCTGAATCGGTTTGAGGTACCTGAGTATTACGATAAGAAGATTGAGGAGTTATCCAAAGGTAATCAGCAGAAAATGGGCTTTATCGCTGCTGTGGTGCATAGACCGCAGATTCTCATTCTGGATGAAGCGTTCAGTGGACTGGATCCTGTGAACGTGGAATTACTCAAGTCCACCGTCAAAGAATTGCGTGACGAAGGTACAGCAATCCTGTTCTCAACACACCGTATGGAGCACGTTGAAGAGTTGTGTCGTCAGATTACTATTCTGCATCGTTCCAACACGGTCGTACAAGGAGAGATCAAGGAGATCAAGAGTCGGTATCCGCGTGAACAGGTATTCCTGGGTACGATTGGTAGTGTGGAAGGACTCGAACAGTTGTCTGGTGTAAAGAAAGTCGAGCGGAATGAGCGCGGTTACCTGATACATATTAGTCAGGTGGAAGCGGCTCAAGAGATTCTGAGAACAGCCATGACCCAGACGACAGTGGAACACTTTGAACTGAAGGAACCAACGCTTAACCAAATCTTTATTCGTGAGGTAGGTGAGTCGAATGAATAAAATGGGAACGATTACGGGTTTTACATTTAAAAACAAAGTTAAAACGAAATCATTCATGGTGACGACCATTGTACTTGCACTTTTAATTTCAATCGGACTCAATGTCCCGTATTTCATTACCTTATTTAATGGGGGTTCCATTGGTGGAGCTTCAAGCAGTAATCCTGTAAATATTGGTCTTTTGAGTACAGGGCAGCCTGAAGTTTCCGAGAAACTGGAGAGCTTCTCTGCGGCTCAAGGAGATCAGGCCTATCGATTCATTGCCAGTGGTGACAAAGATGAAGTTGCTCTTGCGGCGGATGTGGAAGCAGGGCTTACCGATGGTTATCTGAAGTTTGAAGCTGTTTCCGGGCAAGAGTTCCCGCAGCCCATTCTATATTCAGCAGAAGACGTCTCACCTCATATCATTGCATCCATCGAAGCTGCATTACAGAGTGTGAAGCTGGATGTGGTTGTGAAGGATGTACTCACAGCGGAGCAGAAGGAACTGATTACAACACCTGTGAAGCTCACCGAGCAAAGTTTGAGTACAGATGAGAGCGGAGCAGGTACTGAGTCTGAAGGTGCAATGAGCCCGATTAACTATATTGTAGTGTACTTGCTGATCATCCTGCTGTTTACCTCAACGATGATGACAGGTAACATGATTGCCTCCGAGATCACAGCTGAGAAGAGCTCACGTATTATGGAGATTTTGATTACGAGTGTATCACCGCTCAGTCAGATGTTTGGTAAAATCATCGGGATTTTCATGGTGGGGATGCTGCAAATCGGGATCTTCGGAGCGGTGGTTGCCGGAAATATCTTGCTGCCGCATAACCGTGCAGTATTAGGTGATTTCAATATGAGTGTAAGTGATGTGAATATTGCGGTTATTGTGTACGGACTCATATTCTACATTCTGGGTTACTTCCTATATGCCGTGTTGTTTGCTGCCATTGGTTCAATGGTAAGCCGTACTGAAGAACTCGGTCAGGCTGTTCTGCCGATTACGATGTTGTCGCTTGTTTCCTTCTATATTGCGATCTTCAGTATTTCTACGCCGAACATTCTCTTGTTGAAAATCGCAAGCTTCATTCCATTCACGTCGCCGACCGCGATTCTGGTACGAATCGGCGCAGGAGTTGCGCCAACTTGGGAGATTCTAACGTCCTTAGCGATTCTCATCGTATCCATTATCATCTTCGGATGGCTTGCAGCCAAAATCTATCGCACAGGTGTGCTGATGTACGGTAAACGTCCGACCTTTAAGGAATTGTTCAAAGCCATGAAGGCATATAAGATCTAGGTTGAGTGTTTGAAGGGGAGGGATTGGATAAGTGCTGCTCCGTTTTGGAGTGGCACCAATTCCCATCTTTAACCGTAGTATCTAAGTATGTCTATTCTATTAAAAATTGGATTGGCAACTATATTAATAAAGGAGATTACATAATATGAAGAATTGGAAACGCATGCTCTTATCTCTTACCATCTCAGTAGGTTTGCTTGCCTCTGCAGTGCCAGCTATGGCTGCTCCACAAGGAACTTCTGTCAAGGTTAATGACCAAGCTGTGAAATATGCTACAGGAGCGCCGATCCTGGAGAAAGGTACAACATTGGTTCCACTGCGGACTACGCTGGATGCTATGGATGTGAAGCTAACAACTGCGACAGATGATACGATCACGGCTGTAGTAGATGGCAAAACGATTACACTCAAAAGCAAGCTTACACGGATCAACGGTGTAACGTATGCGCCAATCCGCATCGTTGGTGATGCAGCAGGTTACGAAGTTCGCTGGGATGCTGCAACGCGCACGGTGCTGTTGGTATCCAAAGGTGGAACAACCGAAACTGCTCAAACCGGTGGACGTGGATTCATGTGGGAAGTTGAAAGCAATGGCAACACGGTCTATCTGGTAGGGTCCATGCATATTGCGGATGAGAGCTTCTATCCATTGCGTCCGGAGTTTGAAGAAGCCTTTGCGGAAGCTGACTATCTCGGGGTAGAGATTGATATTAGCAAAGCCGCTGATGAAGATCAGCAAAAGCTGGTTCTAAGTCTGGGTTCGTATCAAGATGGAACAACACTGAAAGACCACATCTCCAGTGAAACGTATACTAAGCTGGGTGATGTATTGAAGAAAAATGGTCTGGAGTCTAACGCCTTGGATGCATTTAAGCCTTGGGTAGTAGAGAGTACACTTGCAAGTTTGAAGTCCACAACGGCAGGATACGAAGCGTCAGCAGGAGTGGATCTGTATTTCATCCAGAAAGCGATCGAGCGCAAACTTCCAGTTATTGAGTTGGAGAGTTATCAATCTCAACTTGGTATGTTTAACGACTTTTCCAAAGAAACACAAGAGGAAACACTGAAAGCGACAATCGAAAACTTCGACGTGCTGGATAACAGTGTGAAAGAAATGGCTGAGATGTGGAAAACGGGTAATGACGAGCAACTGCTTGAACTGACAAACAGCTTCTCCACTAACGAGGAATATAACAAAGCAATGCTGGTTGATCGTAACATTGGTATGGCGGACAAAATCGATGGTTACTTGAAAAACGGCAAAGGTGAGGAGTATTTCATTGTTGTTGGTGCGGCACACTACTTGGGCGATCACGGCATCGTGAAACTGCTTGAGGATAAAGGATATAAAGTAGAACGGAAATAAATATAGATTACTATAGAAGGTAACCTTTTCGTCTCGAATATAAGAGTTGAGAGGGTTACCTTCTTATTATATAGAAGAAAGACAGATTTAATAAAGAAGATCAAGCTGCAGGATAACACAATTGAACCTAAGAGTTCATTGTAGATTGCAGGTCCTCAATATGGTTAGATCGTGGATTTGATATGTTTTGAAATTAACTCTTTACAAGTGTGTGTTCTACATGGTATATTCTATTTCCGGCCAAAAAAAACACGAGATACACGGTGCGGCAAGCAAATGAAATAAGCTTCGAAAGAAACTTAAAAAAAAGAGCTTGCAAAGTTGGTTCGGACATGATATTATATAAGAGTTGCTGAAGAGAACGACATTCGGTAACGAAACAAGTTTGATCTTTGAAAACTGAACAACGAGTGAGTGAACATTCTGCTTGCAGAATGAAT
>NZ_JCAXEL010000024.1:0-111553 GCF_059759055.1 Paenibacillus sp. GQ49 | reverse complement strand
TTGATCCAAGCCAAGGCTTATCTCAAACTTTCGCGTTCATTCTGCAAGCAGAATGTTTACTCACTCGTTGTTCAGTTTTCAAAGATCAAACTTATTTCGTTACCGAATGCCGTTCTCTTCAGCAACTCTTATATGATATCATGTCCGAACCAACTTTGCAAGCTCTTTTTTTCAAGTTTCTTTCGAAGCTTATTTCATTCGCTTGCCGCACCGTGTATCTCGTGTTTTTTTGGCCGGAAATAGAATATACCATGTACAGTTATGGAACGCAAGTCTTTTTTCGATAAATATTAAATTCTTATAAAATGAGTACCCTGTAGACCTTTTAACAAGTATCTCCTTATAACCGACTAAATGATACATCTGCGCACTAACTTTAATGATCGGAGTAATTAACTCACATACGCAAAAAGGTTTTTCATATGATTCCTAATCCAATTTATAGAGAAATCAAGTTGTATACAGTACAGACTCATCGCGTTATAGAACTTATTAACCGATGATTTCATTGGATAAACAACCAACAGATCATAGATCATTATATTCATTCCTTCTATATAGAAGGAAAACATTTTTGAGATTCATTTTGCTCAAGAAAGGAAAACAAAAAAAGCGAAAGCTCCGGGTTTAAATCCCGTGGCTTCCGCTTCTTTCATATATAAGGTATCAAACTTATCTCCGTATTCTTCATTAAACCAAATGTACGCTTACTCCCCGCCAATAAATACGTATCGGCAAACTACAATGAGCGCCAAGATCCACATAAGCCAATGAATTTTCACTTTACGCTCTGTAACCAAGTTACTGAACACCGCCAGAATCACATAAGATACGATACCTGCGGAGATCCCGTTTGCGATTCCACCTGTGAAAGGCATCAATACAATGGTAAGGAATGCAGGGAAAGCTTGCAGGAAATCATCCCACTCAATGCTGCGCACTTGACTCATCATAAGCACACCCACGATGATCAATGCCGGAGCCGTCGCAGCGGATGGAACAACCAGCGCAAGCGGTGCGATAAACAGGGCCAAAATGAACAACAAACCTGTCGTTACCGAAGTCAGTCCTGTACGTCCACCTGCCTCAACACCTGAAGCACTTTCAACGTATGCCGTAATGGTACTTGTACCTAGTGCAGCACCTGCGCTGACACCAACTGCATCGACGAGCATCGCTTTACCGATCGTTTTCTCGCCTTTTTTCTTATCCTTCATAATCCCCATACGCGTTGCAGTACCTACCATCGTACCAAACGTGTCGAACAATTCAACGAAGGTAAAGATGAAGATGATCTCGAACAATCCGAGACTGATGGCACCTTTCAAATCCAGCTGTCCAACCGCCAGATCACTGAAATTAGGCAACCAGCTTGCGCCTGAAAGACCACTCAGATTCGTAACGCCCATCGGAATACCAATCAGCGTTGTTGCTACGATCCCGATCAGCAGAGCGCCTTTGACGCGCATAACCATCAGTATAGCAATAAGGAGCAAACCAATCAGGGCCAGCAATGCATCGTGATGTGTTATAAAGTTACCCAATGACAGATTAAAACTGCTACCTGGAATCGGCTGACTCAGATCTGCGTCTGGTGCAACATTAACTGTTACAGCCACGAGATTAGCAAGTTTGAAACCAATAATGGTAATAAAGAGACCGATACCCACCGTAATGGCCATTTTGATTGACTGCGGAACTGCAACAAGCAGCATTTGACGAATCTTCGTCACGGTCAAAATAATGAACACGATACCGGAAAGGAATACCGCTCCGAGAGCTGCTTGCCAAGTAATCGCTCCATTCGAACTTAGAACGACAGTCATGAAGTACGCATTCAGCCCCATACCTGGTGCAAGTGCGATCGGAATATTCACGAACAATCCCATAATAATAGTCATTAATCCGGCGCCGACGGCTGTTGCAAAAAATACTGCATTATCCGACATCCCCGCACCGGCTTGTCCCAAGAACAACGTATTTACAAAAAGAATGTAAGCCATTGTCATAAACGTAGTGAGACCCGCAACAATCTCCGTTCTAACGTTTGTTCCGTTTTCTTTTAATTTAAAGAAACGATCCATAATTACTAACTCCCCCTTAGAGATGTTGAAGCCATATTGAAAAACGACAAATGACCCTGATGAAGATTCTTCACCCAGGGTTCAGCTGACAAGGAGTGGCATGATGCCTTTACTAAGAACAAAAAAAATTCTAATGTGCGTGATGTCCCCGCAATCATGTAGAATTCATGTGCTTAGCCTTCTCCTCTTCGTAGCCAGATCATTAGGGTGATCTCGTAGAGACTCCCGGGCCAATCCCCAGGATTATACGAATAAGTATGCGCTATTTGTTTGTTTCCCATCACTATTTTAGGAGGGCAGTATGTTTTTGTCAATGAGAAAAACGAATATTAATATCACCCTTATATAATATCGTTCGTATTATTTAACAGATTGAACCAGTTCAGCGGTTTACAACCCAATTGAATACGCTTTTTTCAGTGAAATCGCAATGGAATATGTCCATTCTGTCAGACTGAAAGTTCCGCAGGATAACATAAAAAAGCTAGCCTGATCAAAGGGCGAGTAGCACTCTAATCAGGCTAGCTTATGTTTCTGATGCGTTTTAGCAATCAGATGAATGATGATCTAGGAATAACGATGTCTCGTATTCCGAAGGCATATACTCATTAGGTATATGGAGCAATTTGCGACATGTTCCGGAGCATTTTTTTGCCGTATCAGTCCTATGTTAATTATATCTCTGTCTGAGGAGCATCCTGTATCTCTTGTTGTTCCTGATTTGTGTTTGTTGTTGAGTCAGAGGATAACTCCTGGTTGCTGGTCTGATCGGAAGAAGCATCCGCTGCCTCTAAATTCACAAATGGAAAGTCCCCCGAACCGGAAGCCAGATCTTGCATACCTGAACCGCATCCTGCCAGCATCACCATCAGAAACGCACTTCCAATGCCCATCTTCCATTTGCTCATATAGTCGGTTTTACGCATACATTCAATTCTCCCTTCAGTAGCCATATAGCTCTTAGTATGTACTTATTGTACTGGCCCGACCTGAAAAGATCATGAAGTGAACTTTAAAATGGAATGAAATTCGAAATTCCAAGCAAGTATCAGGTAGAGACTCATTATTTGGATCTAATGAAACTGACTACCTCTACAAACTTAACTATTATTATAAAATTACCGATATAAAACATGAAAAATCACGTATTATGGAGGTTATGAGATGTATTTTGGAAAAAAATTAATTATGGGAATGTTGTCTTTCCTATTGATAGCGGGATGTCTGGCTGGCGCTGTCGTAGCAAAGGATTCAAAAGTCAATGGGTTTTCAATTGATGTAACAAGCGATTCAACCCTAATACCTGGTCAGGGTATATCGGTGAACGTCGGAATTCTCAACACTGGCGCCCCTCATGAAAATGGAGACGTCCAATCAGCGACTATCGTTTTAAGCTATGATGAGAATATCTTTACAACGGATGAAGATGAAGTACTACGGTTTGACGAAACACTTGGAAAATACATATGGAGAGACGATGCCTTTATCATTCCTACCGACTATTTTGAATCCAAGGATTACACGATCCAAAATCCAGAACCCGCAGATCTTGACCCTAATGACGGTAAACAAGAAATTATTATTTCGATTTCAGCCAAAAATGGTAAATCAATTAGTTCTTCCTCCGGCGAAGCATTTATATCTTTTCATCTAAAAACTAAAGAAGACAGTTTGAATAAACAAACGTCTATTGAAGTTTTACCGGCTATGACTCTCTTGGTAAATCACACTGGAGAATCAATTCAGAATTATAACACAACACCAGCAAATATTTTCGTTTCTATGCCAAAGAACATTTTCGTTGTTGCGGGGACAATGCGACCTGAATTTCTACCCTTCATTTTCAGTTTAAATGATGGCAACGAACTGAATGCACTTGCATACTTTGAAAATGGGGATGCTGTCTATGTAACGGATATGGTCACATGGCATTCAACAAACACAGAAGTATTAAAGCCCCATGGAAACGGTAATGTACAAGCTGTAGGCTTAGGAACTGCCTCAATAAAGGTCTCATTCGGTTCTATAACTGGTGAGAAAATGATTAAAGTTGTAACACCTGCCACTGCCGCCATATTGAATGCAGAGCCTGAGCCATATGCTACCGTAGTTAGATCAGACTCCAAGCCAATAGAAGTTCAAGTTATTATAAATGGCAAACTAATCTCAGATTCAGGCCGCATCGTTAATGGGTCCGTATACATTCCTTTACGTGCTATCAGCGAATCCTTCGGTGTTGTCGTAGGCTATGATTCCTCCAAGAAGTTACCAGTGCTCTATGGCAGTCCCCTGACACAGTCCAGAAATATCTCAGGAATTTCATATGTTAAAGCAAAGGATATCCCGTCTCTACTTGGCGCAAACATTAAATGGAGCAACGCAACTAAGAAATTATATATAGAGTATCCTTCCAAACCTTAATAATCAACAATAGCTTGAGCACAAAAAATACTCTTCTCTATTTGCTTAAATTCACAGATAGAGAAGAGTATTTTAATTATACATTCAAGTTTATACTGCGTTCTATTCCCACTCGATCGTTGCAGGTGGTTTGGATGTTACGTCATACACGATACGGTTTACGTTATCAACTTCGTTAACGATCCGTACGGAGATTTTCTCCAGCACATCCCAAGGGATACGTGCCCAGTCAGCTGTCATACCGTCGATGGACGTTACGGCACGAATACCTACAGTGTAGGAATACGTACGCGCATCACCCATAACACCAACACTCTTCATGTTCGGCAGGGCTGTGAAGTACTGCCAGATTTCGCGGTCGAGACCGGCTTTGGCAATCTCTTCACGCAGAATGTAGTCTGAATCACGAACAATTTTAAGTTTCTCTTCGGTAACCTCACCAAGAACACGGATCGCAAGACCTGGGCCAGGGAACGGTTGACGGTGTACAATTTCGTCCGGCAAGCCACACTCGGTACCTACTTTACGTACTTCATCCTTGAACAAAGTGCTCAGTGGCTCGATCAGTTTGAAGTTCATGTCTTCAGGCAGACCGCCCACGTTGTGGTGGGATTTGATGGTCTGTGCAGTCGCTGTACCACTTTCTACGATGTCCGTATACAGTGTACCTTGCGCCAGGAATGCAAAATCATCGAACTGCTTGGACTCTTCATCAAATACGTAAATAAACTCGTTACCGATGATTTTACGTTTTTGTTCTGGATCATCCACGCCAGCCAGCTTGGACATAAAGCGCTCCTGAGCATCAATTTTGACAACTTTCATGTCGAATTTGCCGACAAATGTCTCCATTACACTTTCTGCTTCGCCTTTACGCAACAGACCGTGGTCGATAAACATACATGTCAGTTGATCACCAATTGCTTTGTGAAGCAATGCAGCTACAACGGAAGAATCTACACCGCCGCTAAGTGCACACAGTACTTTACTGTCGCCCACTTTTTCACGAATGTCTTTGATGGTGTCATCAATGAATGTCTCCATCGTCCAGTTGCCTTCGCAACCACAGATTTCGAACAGGAAGTTACGAATCATGTCGTTACCGCGAACAGAGTGACGTACCTCAGGGTGGAACTGAACAGCATACAATTTGCGCTCATCGTTACTCATGGCAGCGATTGGCGCACTTTCCGTGCCTGCATCCAGTTTGAAACCTGGAGGAAGTGTAACCACGTGGTCACCGTGACTCATCCATACCGTATGTTCGCCTTCAATGCCTTTTGCCAGTGTAGATCCAGCGGCAAACTCAAGATCCGCTTTACCATACTCACGCTTCTCGGAACGTTCTACTTTACCTTCGAGCTGTTGGGCCATAAGCTGCATTCCGTAGCAGATACCGAAGATTGGCAAGCCCAGGTCATAGACACCCGGGTCCACGTGTGGAGCATTCTCAGCGTATACGCTGGAAGGCCCACCTGAAAATACGATTCCTTTTGGTGCCATTTCTGCGATCTTTTCCGCCGGTGTGTTATACGGCAAAAGCTCGCTGTATACGCCAAGATCCCGGATTCTTCTGGCGATTAACTGGTTGTATTGGCCCCCAAAGTCAAGGACAACCACAATCTCATTCTGCTTATTCATAACCGTGCCTCCCTCAATTCAATGAAACTAATTATACGCAACGACAAAACATACCGTCAAGGAAAGGCGAAACTCCTTTTTTCGACATATCAAAACAGGATTACCAATTGCCTCTAAATATGAATTTTCGAATAGAAAAGCTTGGCAGCAAGATGCTGGTTCAAGTGTATGATCGTGGAAAGACGCCTCGTTCGCAACGCAGCGCGAAAGGCGTCTTATGTATGGCATGCAGCGATGAACCAAACGCTGCATTTAAATAACAATGCGCCAGCCAATGGCGATCTTCATCTGCCCACAAGTGGCCAAGCTCTATTGGAAAGCGATAGCGATTGTATAGCAGCAGCTTCGCATCTTTGGTGTAACGTTGTAACATCCTTGTGTTACAACGCCTGCAACCGCCGGGCCAGACGAAGTGCCCGGCGCAGGAAGTCCAGACTGTCCGCGCGCAGCGGACGGTCTGGCCCGTACAGCAGCCGTTCCCAGTCGGCTGCAAACCGCGCGATGTCCGCGCCGTCCGCGCCTGCGGCCAAAGCCGGTGACGCTGCATATTCACGCAGCGTCATACCCGGCGGCCGCGGGCCGTACCGGCGCGCGAGCGCGGCCCAGACCGGAGCGGCGGCGCCCAGCAGCCGCTCGCGGTCCGGGAAGCTGCTGCGTGGCCACGCCAGCAGCAGCCTTATCCGCAGCGCGGGGCGTAGCCGCCGCATGCGGGCCAGAGCAGCGGCGCCCAGCAGGGCCGCTGCCACAAGGGCTGCCGCGAGCCATGGCTCCGCGGCAATGGCCCGTGCGCGGGCGAGCAACCATGCGCCCGCGTAACCCAATCCGCCGTTCGTATTCGGCGGAGTCTCCGCAACAGGCTGCGCCCCGGCGAGCGCTGCGACACCTTCGCCCACGCCTTGCGCCATGGTGAAGCCTGGTGTGGCCTCTATCGGCATCCAGCCTGCACCCGGAAAATACACCTCTACCCAGGAATGTGCATCTCCCTGTGAAATCACATACTGACTGGGCACATCCGGGTCAGCAACTCCGGGACCAAAGCCTTTAACCCAGCGTGCGGGGATACCTTCCGAACGAAGTAACACAATCATAGCTGTGGAGAAATGATTGCAATACCCCTGCCGGGTGACGAATAAAAAATCGTCCACAAAATCGGTTCCACGCGGTGGCATACGGGTATCCAACGTATACTCGGCATGAGCAGCCAGATAAGTCTTTACAGCTTGCACAGCGTCATACCGGGTCTCACTGCCTTGAATGATTTCCTTGGCAAGCGTCTGCACTCGATCAGGGAGTGGTGTAGGTAATTGCAGATAGTCCCTCCGAATGGATGCCGGATCTTTCCCTTTATTCGTTTCCTCAAGAAGACGTAACTGTTCAGGGGATGCGACAGGAACCATGACGTCTGCCGAATAATTTTTAACCATCTTATCGTCCCCTGAGCTCGCGAGCCACAATGTTGCCGAATCGCGATTAGACAGCAAAGAAAACATGTTTTCCTGATTATCCTTGTTCTTATCCTGGAACGATACGTTGACCGGTATGCCCCCGGTAAAGAGTGGATTTGGTCCTTTCCACTCTCGCTGCATCGTAACGGTTTGGCGAATGCGACTCCAATAGGTTGGATTCTCCCAACCATCAGCACGCAGCATTCCGGATGGACTTGCCGTTTCGAAGCTTTGACCCGGGTCACTCCAAGTACTACCGTTATAATATGAACGGGTCTCCCCTCGCCAATACGTTACTTTCGGACTCTTCGCTATAAAAAAGATGGAATTCCCCTGCACCAACGGTGCTCCCATAGGCGCATCCGCTGTGCTATATCCCGTGACTGCCGTTGCAGCAGGGATACTACTGTGCTGTGTATAACCTGCCCAGCGAGCTAGGCGTTCACCCATCTGCTCCAAAGATATGCGTTCCGGTTGAGGAATGGAAGCAAACTGGCCAGGTAACGCGGAGAGAAGCACCATACCTGCGGAAGCAACGATAGTTACGGCACTCCAACGGCCATAGGGGCTGCCACGATAACTTGGAGTAGTGACTCCTCCATTGAGACGTAGTAGCTGAAGCAGAGCCTGAATAAGAAAAGTCCATAGGACAGAACGTATTACGGAAGCATACACATCCAGCCCCGCAAAGGATTCAAGCAAAAGCAAATAGAGCAGCGTTGCACTGCCAAACAGCATAACGCTTCGACGTAACAATACAAGGGATTGCACAGAAGCCATGAGCATGCTCCAGCCGCACATCATGAACAACCCTCTCGTTTCTGTACTAATCGAGTGAAATCGCCAGTTATTTATAAAAGTGTCCATATCCGCTGAAAATATTCCCGGATAAGCGACTGCCCAACGGACAGGATCATCTCCTCCGTACATCAGACATAAAGCAGCGAGTGCAATGAATAATCGGATCAGTACTCCAGTGATCCATCCTGTACGAATCAATCCCACGAGCAGCAATGCTCCCGTTAATCCCGCCATTACGGACAAGAACCTTTCACTGCCCTGCTGATCTGATGATGTTACCGGATATATCCACTCCAGAGACAGTATAAGTAAAATGGCCGAAATAAAAATTTTATACAGGACAGGTACGATAACATATCCCTCATCCTTTATGTCTGTCACAGAATGCTGGTTCACAGCTTTATTACCATTACGCTCCCACATCCGTTACCTCCACCTTTCCCAATGAAGATAACGCAACGTCTGTAACCGCGTGGATCAGCACCCCGCTGTGACGAAGCCGCTCCAAACTTAAGCTGTCATATCCCACTCCATTCATCCATCTATCCGTTGATTCCAAATGGTTCTGGTTCGCTTCAGTTAATTGCACCTCTACACGATAACCCGACCCGATTGCAGTGGTGATCCATTCGGCCAGAACCGGATCCATCTTACCTGTGAGAACCACAATTCGCGACCCGCTTGCCAGTCCATTCAACATCTCCGTTCGGAGGGAAACAGACACTGATTGAGCTTTGGATATTCGTGCCCCCGCTAGCTTGTCCAGTCCATGATTCTCATCATCTGCATGGAAAGGCCCATGTTGCCATTGATACTGTGCATCATAGCTCTTATCGCCACCTTCCATCCACAGATGATAAGGAATGTCATCCCGCTCAGCGGTATGAATCCAGCGGGCAGCTGCAAGAACCACTCGTTCAAAAGCCGGTGCATCCAAGTTCTCCCGCTGTTTCACGTCATACCCCGACGCGCCTTCATACACAAGGATGCCGAGCGAAGCCAGATCCGCAGTATCGGGCAGAAAGGTCTGAAGTTTTCCCGTTTTGGCTGTACTTTTCCAATGGACACGTCCCAGTGGGTCACCCTGCTGATATTCACGGAACTCAGGACTACGGTTACCCTGGCTATTTCTTCGCTCTGACAGAGTCCCTTCGATCATCGCTGTGAATTCTGCCGAATCCCCCTTCCCCCAAGCCGTTGCTTGAGGAACAACAATCAGGGGTGTACCTCCTGCGGTCTCTGCGGAGAGGGTATTCCAGCCAAACATATCCCCCCAATACAATCTGCCCGTATCCCATCTGTAAACTCCTCTGCGTAACCCAGAACATTCATATTGATAGGAAAATTGTCGCCGTGTTCCCGGGAAAATCAATTTGCGATGAACACCTGCAGGTGTGTTCTCACACAGAACGATCCATAACAATGGAATACGGCAATTGAATTCCAGCTCCACCAGAGCCCGTACTTGCTCGCCTGCCTCAATCCGATTCGCGTGTATTTTCCGACGGATATGAATACGCCGGGGTCCGAACCAATGGAGAAGCAGACCTCCTGTGAACATCAAGAAAGCTATAACAGATAGAAACAACGCCGCTTTGCCCCCATGCCACTGATACAAGGAAGCAAAAGCCACCACCAAGACAGCACTCACAATCCGTTGTCCCAGCGCAGTCATTGCCTCCGTCCCCTTCCCTGTGATGCCATCTGTACAGGTACCGGGACCGATGACAATGCTTCTTCAATGACTTGTACTTGCCCCCAAACCTCCGCTCTGTTCTGTGCCTTCAATTGAATACGGTGGGAAAGGACAGGCACAGCTACCTCTTTCACATCATCCGGAATGACATAACTGCGTCCTTGAAGATAGGCATATGACTGCGCCGCAGCCATCCAGGCCAGTGTTCCACGCGGACTGATGCCCAATCTGACCGCCGGAAGGCTGCGAGAGGCTACAGCAACGGCCACCAGATACTGTTTGACGACCGGATCAACATGTACCTGTTTGACTTCACGCTGCATCGCTACGACCTCTTCAGCAAGCAGGACAGGGCGAAGTTCATCAATCGCTTCTCTACCTTGCATCCGGGTTAACAATTCCAATTCCTGTTCCGGATCGGGATACCCCAGTCCAATTCTCATGATAAATCGATCCAGCTGTGCTTCAGGCAGACGATACGTACCCTCGAACTGTAACGGATTCTGTGTCGCCAGCAGAAAGAACGGACGTGGCAAGGCATAGGTTGTGCCATCAACCGTAATACGCCGTTCCTCCATTGCCTCCAGCAGGGCAGACTGAGTGCGTGGTGAAGCGCGATTTATTTCATCAGCCAGGACAACGTTGGACATGACGGGTCCGGGCCGAAACTTGAATTCAGCTTTATGTGGATGATAGATTGACGTCCCCGTAACATCTGCCGGCATGACATCGGACGTGAATTGAATCCGGCCCATGGAGCAGTCCAGTGCAGAAGCAACGGCACGAACCAGCATCGTTTTCCCGGTACCCGGCACATCTTCCAGAAGTACATGACCTCCACTGAGCATTGCAGTGAGGACATAACGAATCTCTTGTTTTTTGCCAATAATCACACTCTCAACACGCTTCATGACCCTGTTTAACAATTCAACAGCATGTTCATGTTCCATTCTTATATAAGACATTTCTCTAATCTCCTTCCGTTCATCCACATTCCTGAACCATAGTAATCTATGATTCAGTGTTGCCCGGAAGTAGAGAGAATAGTCCTGCAGGAATGACTTTCTTTAGATCATTTTATACTTAAATATGCTGTTCATTGCCGAAATGGATCTGGAAGTGCCTGCCTTTACCGTCCACTCTGCTTCATTACTGGTTAAGGAATTCACCCTCAACCCCATCTGCTCCAGTAACTCACGTAACGGAACCCAGATGGTTCCACCCTGACTCTGTACTGCTCCCGTTTCAATTGTCCCTGTTGTTGTCAGTGTTCCGCTCACGCTGTCTGCATGAATCGTTCTTTCCTTCCATACTGCTATGGCTGTCCTTGTTTCAGAGTCCCAGCGAGTGCTGCCCCCGAATTTTTTCATGAACGTACGCAAAGGCACCATGATTCGCTGCCCCTCCATGCGGAACTCGCCCGGTTGCAAGGTGGCTGCGGCCAATCCCACCTCTACCTTCAGCTTCTTGCTTGCAAGCCATAATGTTGCGTTCGCTTCTACATGCTCTGCGATCCAGGCCTTTCCCGGCGCCTTGCGGGCCTTATACTTACCATCTGGATGAACACGGAATTGAACTGGTTGATCTGTACTCTTTATGGTGTCAAAACGATATCCATGATCACGATAATATTTGATAATACCCGGAAGTGCTTTTACCGTTTCAGCATGTGCACCACCGTCATGCATCAGGACAATGACCGAACGTGCTCCCGCAGGTACTTTGGTCGAATTGCGGAGGATCTCTTTGGCCGGAACACCTTTACGTTTGGAATCCCCACTATCGACGTTCCAGTCCATGACGGTGTATCCACCCAAATGCAGCAAATCAAAATAACTCTGGTCAAAATGCCCGTAGGTACCGCCTGGTGCTCGCACCAGATTCGGACGGAAACCGGTTATACGCTCCAGCACTTCCTCTGTCTGCTTGATCTGTTTCCAGAACACTTTAAAATCACTGTACAGCTGTTCGTATTGATGATTAAATGTATGATTGCCCAAAGCATGTCCATCCTCCACAAGCCCCCGGATTAACTCCGGATAACGCTCTGCCTGCTCACCCAGCACAAAAAATGTAGCCAAAACCTTCTCCTTGCGCAAAATATTCAACACTTCACGGGTATGGTTACCCGGTCCGTCGTCAAAACTCAGATAGACTACCTTGTCTTGGGTTTTCTTTTCTGCCGAGATCGGATCATCTGAGCCGGAAGCAGAAGACGCGTAAGCTACGCCTGCATAGGCAGCGAATGCACATAACAAGATCGCCACTCGTACGAGAATGACAGACCATTGTTTAGATAAAAACATATGTATGGATGTTACGGGGACTTCCCCTTTTTCCCTGATTCTGAATTCCGGTCTCTGTACCATTTACGAATCGACCTCCACCGTCTCTAGTAATTTGCTGATAGACTTCAGCAGATTTGTTAGAATTATATGGAGACTACATGAAAAAAAGACGTGATTTTGTTTAATATTTTTTCACAATTTGCTATCTAGCCTGATTGATTCTTCGCTTCAGATTAGGTAGCATAATGAACAGGCAGAACACATTAAAACACCTTGGAGAGTATTCATGCTCCCACCCCGTATTCAGGAGAGTGAAATCTATTGGAATTGCTTGAGAAGATCCAACATCTGTTTGGGTCCTACGGATACAGCGTATTGTTTTTTGGCTTGTTGCTTGAATTCATCGCACTTCCCTTTCCTGGTGAAACAACGATGGCTTACGCAGGGTTTCTCTCCTACAAGGGGCATCTCGACTTCGGAATCCTCACCATACTGGCTTTTCTGGGAACAACGATTGGCATGACAATCACTTATTTTATTGGAGCCAAAGCAGGACTGCCCTTTATAACACGATACGGAAAATGGTTTCTGCTGAAGCAGGACAAGCTCGATAAAACGCAAAAGTGGTTCGCCAAGTATGGTAATGCCTTAATCTTCATCGGTTATTTCATTCCGGGTGTAAGGCATTTCACCGGATATTTTGCGGGCATAGCCGCTGTTCCCTTTCGCAAATTCGCTCTCTACGCCTATTCAGGTGCACTGTTCTGGGTTGTACTGTTTCTGGGCATTGGCAAAATATTTGGCCCCCAGTGGAATGCCGTATTCCATCTGGCTCATCAATATGCAGCATATATTGTGGGAGGAATCGGCCTATTGCTCATCGCAGCCGTGCTCTATCGTTACCGCAAAGCATGGACAGCAAGATCCGCCGTATCCAAGCCAGCCCCTGTTCGACAAAGACAAAAGTAAATTCAGACAAACGTCCATCTAAAATAAGCAAGGAGTTGCGATTAATCGCGGCTCCTTTTTTTTGTGATAATCCGAATTCATCCAGGTCATACTAACTTGAAAATATAGGGTGTATAGGGAGGTGAAGGCATGCGTGAATCGTCGCTGGAAAGCCAAGATCAGAGGCAAATCTCTCCGGATCTAAGCGAAAATATGGAATACTGCAAGCAAGTGATGGGGAACAGCAACGACTTGATGATGCGCCCTCTCCAGTGTCTACATAAATGGCCTGCCGTCATGTTATACATCGATGGATTGGTGGATGTTCAGATTCTGAATCACTCCATCATGGAATCATTATTGCAAAAGCGTGATCTCCCTGAATTCTCTGCAGACGATGAACATCTCAGCTACCTCCAGAATGATATCTTGATCGCCAGTGATGTATTGATGGTCGATGATATGGATGAAGTAATGAATGCACTTCTTTCGGGATCAGCTATCTTACTGCTTGAAGGATCTGAACGAGGATTGAAGATTGGTGCAGCAGGCTGGGAAGATCGATCCGTTGGAGAACCTGTCTCCCAAACCGTCGTTCGGGGACCTATGGAAGGCTTCAACGAAAACCTGCGTACCAACACATCATTGATCCGCAAACGAATCCGTAATCCTCATCTTTGGATCGAAGAAAGAGAAATAGGTCGGGTTACCAAAACCCGAGTTGCTGTGCTCTATCTGGAACATATCGTGGATCAGGAGATTGTAAAAGAACTGCGCCGAAGACTCGATGAGATCGATATCGACAGTATCCTTGAGAGTGGATATATCGAGGAACTTGTACAAGACGAAACCAGAACGTTATTCCCCACGGTTTACAATAGTGAACGTCCAGATACGGTTTGTGCTGCTTTGCTGGAGGGTAGAGTAGCCATCATCGTGGACGGTACGCCTTTTGTACTGCTGGTTCCCGCCTTATTCGTGCATTTCTTCCAATCGCCGGAGGATTACTATCAACGGGCCGACATCAGCACATTGATTCGCTTGATTCGTTATCTGTCCTTTTTTATCGCTTTACTAGCTCCATCCTTCTATATTGCCATTACCACCTTTCACCAGGAAATGTTGCCCACCAATATGCTCATTAGTCTGGCGGCTCAACGTGAGGGCGTTCCCTTTCCCGCATTCATTGAAGCCATACTGATGGAACTGACCTATGAAATTTTGCGAGAAGCAGGTATACGTATTCCGAAAACGGTCGGTCAGGCCGTTTCCATTGTCGGAACACTGGTGATTGGCCAAGCAGCCGTAGATGCAGGAGTTGTCTCCGCCGCAATGGTTATTATCGTTTCCATAACCGCCATATCCAGTTATGTCATTCCAGAGAATGGACTTTCTATCTCTGTCCGAATTTTGCGATTTGTATTGATGATACTCGCGGCAGCTTTTGGTTTCTACGGTATTCTAATTGTTCTGCTCATTACGGTTACACACCTGTGCAGCTTGCGTTCTTTTGGCGTACCGTATATGTCCCCTTTTGCACCTCTAATTCAGAAAGATCTGAAAGACACGCTGTTTCGTGTAC
The DNA here is from genome assembly GCF_059759055.1 of Paenibacillus sp. GQ49. NCBI lineage: Bacteria > Bacillati > Bacillota > Bacilli > Caryophanales > Paenibacillaceae > Paenibacillus > Paenibacillus sp. GQ49. The sequence continues at coordinate 96,647 of NZ_JCAXEL010000024.1, read as the reverse complement.
CCTGGTCCCATATGAAAACACGTCCATTCTCTACGGGTACCCCGAACAAAATCCGACAAACCAGCAAAAAAATGAAGCGTTAATTCGGTAAGGAGAAGAACGTATGAACAAGTGCTTCCGATTAATTGTATGCATTGTATTCCTGCTCCCTCTCCTTACCGGATGCTGGGATCGCCAGGAACTGAATGAACTTGGCATTATGCTGGGTCTTGGTGTAGACAAGGATGGCGATTTGATTAAAGTGAGTGCTCAGGTCGTCGTGCCGAATGAAGTATCCTCCAAATCAGGGGGAGGGAATGGCACTCCTGTCACGCTGTACGAAGCGTCCGCGCCCACACTGTTTGAAGCAATTCAAAAGCTGACCGAGACAAGCCCACGCCGCATATTCATGGCACATATCCGTGTACTGGTGTTTGGTGAAGAATATGCTCGTAAAGAGGGCATCTACGATGTCATGGAAGCGTTACTGCGAGAACCTACTGCTAGACCCGATTATTACGTCATGGTTGCACGAAATACCACAGCTTCCAAAGTACTGGACGTACTTACTCCATTGGAAAACATTCCTGCGGAGAAGTTATTTAATTCTTTGGACGTGTCTGCCAAGACCTGGTCTCCCACAACAACCGTTACCGGAGACCAATTAATTGAATATATGCTGACGCCTGGAATACAGCCTGTAATCACTGGTGTAGAGATCGTTGGCAATTTAGCGAGAAGCGGAAGCAAAGATAATATTGCGACAATCAAGTCTCCCGCCCGACTGAATTCTACGGGATTAAGCATCTTCAAAAAGGACAAACTGATCGGCTGGTTAACGGAAGATGAATCGAAAGGATACAACTACATCCGCGACAATGTGGTGTCTACCATCAGTCACATGCCTTGCCGAAAGGGAGGAAATGTGACGTTCAAAGCTCTCCGTACCAAAACCCAACGAAAAGCAAAGGTCATTAACGACCAGCCTGTGATCCACATCAAACTCAAAAATGTGTCTTCCATTGGTGCAGTAGAGTGCGGAATCAAAATTGGTTCAATGAAAACGCTCAAAGAGTTGGAAAAGGACAGTGAGGAGCGACTGATAGACCTGATGGAAAAATCCGTGAATTCCGTTCGACGAAAATTCCATACCGACATTTTCGGATTCGGTCAGGAAGTATATCATGCCGATCCTAAATTTTTCAAAAAGATTGAAAAGGATTGGGATCAATATTTTGAGAATCTGGATGTTACGTATGAAGCCAATGTACAGATCAAACGTGTAGGTACACTGGACGATTCATTCAAGGAGGATTTGAAGGAGTGAGACCGGATGTTGATTACAATTACTGTCATTGTCATAGGAGGCCTCGTAGGCTTGGTTGATCTTCCAGGTCTTATCCGCCGCAAGGAATGGAGGGAAACAGCTGTGTACAGCGGAATGCTCGTCATAGCCACAGGGTTCAGTGTGATTGCAGCCAACCTGTGGGATTTCCCCAGTCCGCTCTATATCATCATGTGGATCTATGAACCTGTTAATCAATTCCTGGCACATCTGACAGGAACCTAGAAAAAGGAGAGGACCATTATGCTGGAACAGGGGCGCCTTGGAACAAGACAATTGACCACTCTCATCTTTATGATGGTGGTCGGGGATATGATGCTGATCTACCCCTCGGTTATCACGTCCTATGCCAGACAAGACTCCTGGATTTGTGCTTTTATAGGCGTTCCTCTGGGGATGGCACTGATGGCCATGATCCTGAAGTTATGTAGTATGCATCCAGAAAAAAATCTGGTGCAGATGGCACGAAGCATTCTAGGGTTCTGGCCAGGTACTTTCTTTTCCTGCTTCTACCTGTTCTTTTTCATTATTGGTGCTTCCACGCATACGAGAGAAGTCGGCGATTTCATGACCACTCAAATCTTCCCGTACACTCCCATTCGCATCATCATTCTGATGTTTGTCATCGTGATCGCCTGGGGAGTGTCTCACGGATTAGAGGCGATGGGACGAAGTAGTGAATTACTGATGCCTGTCGTTATTGTATTTATTGTCGTCCTTGCAGTCTGCCTGCTTCCTCAGATTGATACCAGAAATTTGAAGCCAGTAAGTGATACGAGTGTTGTCTCTATCTCGCAGGGCATCCTGGTAAGCATTATATATCCCATCGGTGAAGTCGTTCCCATCATGATGATACTGCCCTATGTTGCCAAGCAGGCTCATCGAACACGGGACGTAATTATTGCAGCTGGCCTAGGCAGCTTGGTATTGGCAACGCTTGTTACCATATCGTTGCTGGTCTTGGGTGCCTTTCTTACGCAACATAACATATATGCTTCTTTTGTTTTGTCCCAGAAAATTAGTATAGGGGGGTTTTTTGAACGTATTGAAGCGATTATGGCTTCTTCCTGGCTGATCTCTACGTACTTCAAAGCGATGATATACTTATACGCCTTTATTGTTGGTTGTGCAGAACTGTTCAAGCTTAAGCAGTATCAGATGCTGGTACTCCCTGCGTCCATACTTGTGTTCGGATTAGCCAATCTGGTCTCACCCAGCATTACCTTTATCGTGATCACCATTGTTCCATATTGGGTAGACTGGGATACCACACTGGGGATCATTCTGCCGGGCTGTCTTCTGCTGATACAATTGCTCAAGTCTTACAGAAAATCATCGGTTACTCCAAACAATTCCTCACAGGAATGAGTGCTTTTTTGGAGGGAAGGAGCCTGGTGTGGATGGAAAGATGGATTTCATCCATGAATATCATCCATGCTGAATATAGAGAAGGAGAACGGTGTCTATGTTAATTAAGGAGAAAATCACCATTAGGCAATTTGCAGTCCTTACCTTTCTCGTCATGATTGGGGACATGATTCTACTCTATCCCTCCGTGGTTACTGCTTCCGGTAAACAGGATGCATGGATCTGTTCTCTTATCGGTCAACCGATTGGCATACTTATCATGTGGGTGCTATACAAACTTCATCAGACCCACCCTGATCTTTCCCTTATTGAAATCTGCCAAAAAATACTTGGCCGGTGGGCAGGGTCTGTTTTGGCAGCTGCATATCTATTTTATTTCGCCATAGGCGCTGTCATATGTATCCGTGAAGTCGGTGACTTTATGACCACACAGATCTACCTTCAGACCCCCATTCGAGTTATTCTAATTATCCTTATGTGCGCTCTGGTCTGGGGGCTTATGCATGGCTTGCATACAATAGGAGGAAGCAGTGAAATGTTGACTCCGATCGTTGTTGCATTTATGATTCTATTATTTCTGGGACTGATGCCCCAAGTAAACAGTTCAAATCTACAGCCTTATTTGAACACCTCGTGGCTCCATCTGATTCAGTCTATCATTAGAGGGGCATTCACTTCCTTTGGTGAACTAATCGTGATCACCATGGTTCTTCCTTATGTGATGTCAGGGCCTCACATCAAACGAGACATGTTACTCGCTACTTTATGTGGAGGACTGCTGCTAACCACACTGTTGGTCATTTCACTGATGATATTTGGCCCCTTTCTGACCCAACATGAGATCTACATCTCCTATACCCTGTCCCAGAAAATTAATATCGGCAACTTTTTCGAGCGAATTGAGGCGTTCATGGCAACCGCTTGGTTAATTGCTACCTATTTCAAGAGTCTGCTGTATATGTTCTCCTTTGTCGTTGGAACAGCTCAGCTATTTCGGTTAAAGACATATAAACCTCTCATCCTGCCATCAGCGATGTTATTATTCGCGTTAGCTGTACTGATTTCTCCCAATGTCATTTTCTACACCAATACGATTATGCCCGCTTGGGTGGATTGGGATATCACGGTAAGCTTTATTATTCCGCTATTCCTTCTACTCGTGCATCGGCTTCGTTCTGGCAAGAGCAAGAACAATTCAACCAATCAAAAACGATTGCCCACCTAAAAAGGCTGTGTTCACGGTAAATTCCGCGAAGCACAGCCTTTAATGATGAAACGGTTAAGATGTATTTATTCACACATGTCTAATTCATTAATTACAATGTCTTCAAAGCCTCAAGTGCTGCCTCGATATGTCCTTTGACCCGAACTTTGGACCAGTCCTTGATCAATTTCCCCTCTTCATCAATTAGAAAAGTGGAGCGAACCATACCCATGTACTCCTTGCCATACATTTTCTTCAGCTGCCATACACCGTATTGCTCGGCTACAACGTGCTCTTCATCCGATAACAAGGTAAACGGCAGTCCATATTTGGCAATAAACTTGTCATGTTGTTTCATCGGATCGGTGCTGATTCCGAGAATGACCGTGTTCAGCCCTTCAAATTCAGCATGTCGATCCCGGAAATCACAAGCCTGTTGTGTACAGGACGAGGTCATATCTTTGGGATAAAAATAAAGCAGCACCCGCTGTCCGCGGTAATCCGAAAGCTTTACCGATTCTCCCGTACTGGACGGAAGCTCAAAATCCGGTGCCAATTCGCCTACTTTTAACGTCATGTCAGTTCCTCCCTAATCTCCCCCATGAATTACTATAGGGCGTTATTATGAACCTGCTCCGCGATAACGCTTCACGCCAAAATTCCACAAAAGCAAGCCCATGGAGCCAAATACCAATCCCATCACAGGTGTAAGCAGCGCCATGCGATGCATCTCGGACCTTTCCAGGAACAAGGCAGCGGGATAGATCCCCACGAAGGCAAACGGAATGATCCAGGTTAACAGCACCTGAATGGCACGGTTATAGATCGTTACAGGGTAGCGTCCATATCCTTGAATGTTATACATCAACGGCAGGATACCTGTTGGCGCGTCCGAATAAAAGGATAGTGAAGTCAATGTGGTATAGATGCCGGCATAGATCATCACTGAGCTGAGTGCCAAAATAATCAGTGCCGGGATATGCCACCATTCCAGCATCAGACCCATCTCTGCTCCACTGAAGATCATGATGATCAGGCCGATAAACGAGCCCACGAGTGCGGGCGGATCTACATTTTCAAGCAAGATCTGGAACAGGTTATGTGCAGGACGTGTCAGGATCCGATCCATCTCACCTTTGACGATGTACCGCTCACTGAATCCCCACAGATTGATAAAACAACTGAAGATGCCATAGGGCACCATAAAATATCCATAAACAAAGAGCACTTCACTCTCACTCCAGCCCCCAAGGTTATCCGTATGACGGAAGACCACAAAGATAAAGATCAGGTTGGTTGCCTGGAACAGCAGATCCGATAGGATCTCCACCCAGAAATCAGCACGGTACGTGAGTCGTGTTTTCATGTAATTCTTCAAATATTCCCAGATCAGACCCATATAGTACATATCTGTTATCCCCCTTGCACGAACAGACGCTTGCGCGCCTTACGCCAGATCAATACCATCGGAAGCAGCAGTACGGCAAACCAGAACACCTGAATACCGAGCACACTCCAGATGGCGGTACCTTCCACTCTTCCCGTGAACACGGAACCGGGCAGATACGTAATGGCCTGAAAAGGCAATACTTTCATCACCGCGGACATCCAGCCTGGATACAGGCTGATCGGGATGATTAGACCAGAGAACAAATCAACCACGACGCGTTTCATACGCATCATGCCTTCATTGTTTTCCACAAAGAATGCCGCCAGTCCCGTTATCACATTAATCTGGGAATTAATGAGGAAACTGAAGAACAGCATGACGAGAAAGCCAATCCACGCCGATGGCGCCGTAGGCAATTCAACCGGGAACAGCAGAATGGCGATGAGCATCCCCGGAATCATGAGGAGCAGGAAGCGGAAAATACCTTCGCCAAGACCCTGCATCATTTTGACCATAACGTAATTGATCGGCCTGATGAATTGAATCGCAATGGAGCCATCCCGTATATCTGCGGCAATCTCCCGGTCCAGGTTGTTAAAGTAAAAGGCACGTGCCATCCAGGATACAGCGATGTAAGTGGTCATCTGCGCTGCCGTGAAGCCGCCGAGTTCACCACTGCTACCGTAAATGGCTTGCCAGGTAAAGTAATACACGCCGATATTCAGCGTATATATCAAAATGCCGGAGTAATAATTCACCCGATAAGCCAGCATCGTTAGAAAACGGATGCGCATAAAATCAATAAATGCACTATTCATCTCAGGATACACCCACCACTTCTTTCCCTGCTCCCACAATCTCGGGACGCTCGGCGGAACCCGATTGGTAAATACTGCGCACAATCTCATCCGTGTTAATCTCGATAATCTGAATATCGGTAATATCAGCCTGACCAACGACACGTCCGAGTACATCTGAGACATTCAGTTCCAGCGGAATCCATACAGATGCGGACAATTCATTCTCTACCGTCCAACGGACAGGCAACTCAGCAGTCCATTCCTGCATCTGACTGATGTTGTGAGCTGAACCAAACTTGAAGCGGATCTCGCGCTCCTTACCCCACTGGGACTTGAGATGATCCAGACCTCCATCATAGATGATGTTGCCTGCATCAAGCATGATCACCCGGGAACACAGGGCCTCAATGTCCTGCAAATCGTGGGTTGTGAGCAGAATGGTCGTTCCATGCTCCTTGTTCATGTCTTTCAAGAAATCCCGAATTTCAGACTTCACCACAATATCCAAACCAATAGTTGGCTCGTCCAGGAAAACAATACTCGGATTATGCAACAAGGCTGCCACTAATTCGCAGCGCATACGCTGACCAAGACTGAGCTTCCGCACCGGACGACTTAGCAGGTCCTGAAGTTGTAATCGCTCAACCAGTTCATCCAGCCGTTTACGAAAATCGACCTCTCCGACACGATATACTTTGCGCAATAAATGGAAGGATTCGATAACGCCAATATCCCACCACAATTGACTGCGCTGACCAAAAACAACACCAATATTCTGTACAAACTTCTCCCGTTCCTGATACGGAACATATCCACCAACCGATATTTGCCCTGAAGTAGGCACCAAAATGCCGGTCAACATCTTGATCGTTGTTGATTTACCGGCACCGTTCTCCCCAATATATCCGCATATTTCGCCCTGCGGAATCTGAAATGAAATATCATTTACAGCCAATACCTCTTGGTATTGACGTGCAAACAGGTCCTGGAACGCGCCCTTCAGCCCACCTCGGCTTTTCTGGACGCTAAACGACTTGCGCAAATCTTTGACATCAATCGCCAGCATGATTATACCTCACTTGGATTTTGTTGAAATTGCTTGTAGCCCAAAAAGAAATTATAATGGTATCAGTCAAAATTCAGCAAGCTTTAAAAATAGTCTGGAGCCGCGTCTTGTGCCTGATGACGATGGAGACGTGAGCGGAAGGCTTCGGCTAGATTATAACAGAAACAACTTTGGACTTATTTTATATTTTATCTCAATTACAAAGGAGAGCTAGCATGACCAGAAAGACGAAGAGAACCATCTGGATTTCTCTTGCCGCCTTCGTGTTAATTATTGGAGGAGCAGCGACATATTATTTCGGTTCTATTCTCAATCAGTTGGACGGTTTGGCAAAGGACGGTGACGATTCACCATTCGCAGGTATCGAGAATGTGGAGAAAGTAAATACTCCTGACCCACCCAAATGGGAAGGCACAGAAACGGTAAATATTCTCGTTATGGGTGTCGATGCACGTGGATTGAAAAAAGGTGAAGTTCCTCGCTCCGACAGCATGATGGTTGTATCGCTCGACCCTCTTACCAAAAAAATTAATCTGTTCTCCATTCTGCGCGACACTTACGTCAATATTGACGGGTACGGTAAGGAGCGGATCAACACCGCGATCACGCATGGCCCTAACGTAGCGATGCAAGCTGCGGGCGACCTGCTCGGCATTCCTGTACAGTATTATGTGTATACGGATTTCCAGGGATTCATCAAATTGGTGGATGCCGTTGGCGGCGTGGATTTTGATGTGGAGAAGGACATGCACTATACAAGTAAAGCAGACAATAACGAATACGATATTGATCTCAAAAAAGGGTATCAGCATCTGGATGGCGAGACAGCGCTCATGTACGTTCGTTTCCGTCATGATGCGATGTCGGATTTCGCTCGTTCCGAGCGTCAGCGTGAGTTGCTGAAAGCTGTAACAGCGAAAATGCAGTCAACAACTACCATTGCCAAACTGCCTGCCATTCTGGAACAGGTTAATCCTTATGTGGATACAAATCTGACACTCTCCGATATGTGGAAGCTGGGTGGACTCGGATACCAGAGCAGCATGAACGGCAGTGAGCAGATTCCACCAATGAACCTGCTGAAAGAAGAACGTACAGCAGGCGGTGCGCAAGTATTGACGGTTACCAATGAAGAGAAATTGAAGCAGCATATTCAGGATATTATTCACCCGCCTGCTACAACGGATGATAGTACAACCAGCACCGAAGATAAAACAGCCAGTGGTGACGATCAGAAGTCAGAGCAACCGGCTCAGTAATCTAAACATGCAGAGGGCAGCCATTACGCTGCCCTCTCGTTGTGCCCGGCTATACTATTATGAGAAAATCATCATATCTTTCTGTGGTTTGTTTCTTTATCATATTTTGAATGACGAAAGGAAGTTATCTTATGAATACATCACGTTCCCGTTCCGAACTTCTATACGCAGAAGCACTTGAACATATTGTAGGAGGTGTTAACAGCCCTTCACGCTCGTTCAAAGCCGTTGGTGGCGGTGCACCTGTATTTATGAAAAAAGCCAAAGGTGCCCACTTCTGGGATGTCGATGACAACCGTTATATTGATTATCTGGCCGCTTACGGTCCGATTGTTACAGGACATGCCCACCCGCATATTACGCAGGCCATTACGGAAGCAGCAGCAAATGGCGTGCTGTACGGTACCCCAACAGAGCTGGAGATCAAGCTCGCCAAAATGCTGAAGGAAGCCATTCCTTCCATGGATAAAGTGCGTTTTGTAAACTCCGGTACAGAGGCGGTCATGACTACGATTCGGGTAGCTCGTGCCTACACTAAACGCAACAAGATCGTAAAATTCGCCGGATGTTACCACGGTCACTCGGATCTGGTGCTTGTCGCTGCCGGTTCTGGCCCATCTACGCTGGGTATCCCGGATAGTGCAGGCATTCCAACCAGTATTGCGCAAGAGGTCATCACCGTGCCTTACAATGATCTGGACAGCCTCAAAGCTGCACTGGAGCGTTGGGGTGACGATGTTGCTGCGGTTATGGTTGAACCCATCGTAGGTAACTTCGGTATGGTTATGCCGGAACCTGGCTTCCTGGAGGGTCTCTGTGCCATGACACGGGCCAACGGCTCACTGGTTATCTATGACGAGGTTATTACGGCTTTCCGTTTCCATTACGGTTCTACACAGACATATGCCGGACTCGATAATCATGCGGAGATTGAACCCGATCTGACAGCTCTTGGCAAAATTATTGGCGGCGGCCTGCCAATCGGTGCTTACGGCGGCCGCAAACATGTTATGGAGCAGGTTGCCCCACTCGGCCCTGCTTATCAGGCGGGAACGATGGCTGGTAACCCTGCATCCATCTCGGCTGGTATCGCATGTCTGGAGGTCCTGCAAGGTGCGGGTGTGTATGAAGAGATGGAACGTCTTGCTATCGACCTGACAGCAGGTCTGCAAGCTTCTGCTGACCGTCATGGGATTGCACTGACGATCAACCGGATTCGTGGTGCGTTCTCCACCCATTTCTGTAATCATCCGGTGACGAACTACGATCATGCTCAAGACACGGATGGAGAGCTGTTTGCTTCCTTCTTCCGTCATATGCTGGACCGTGGCATTAACCTCGCTCCATCCAAATATGAGGCCTGGTTCCTGACCACGGCTCATACAGACGAGGATGTTCAGGCTACATTGGAAGCTGCAGAAGCTTCCTTCAAGGCGATGGCTCAGGAATAAATCGAATTATTTCTACACTATAGCGTACAAGCTGTATTGTAGATGGTTAAGAACTCATGGAAAAGGCGTCCAACAAGTGATCAACTTGTGTGGACGCCTTTTGTTATTTACCGACAATATTCCGATTCTTTAAATTATTTCTGCCTGATCTGAAGTTTTAAAATTTCTTCCCGGATCTTCTGCATCCCTTCCTCAATTCGCTGCTTCGGCACGTTGGAGATGTTCAAGCGCAGCATCTGATCCTGATGCACCTGATATGTTCCCTCCGGATAATACCGTACTGTCGTATCAACGATGACTCCGTGCTTTTGAAGCCGGGACAGCAGAACACGAAGCGGCATATCACCCGCCAAAGGCAATACGGTATGCTCCCCTCCTGTTCGAGGAGCGTCCATAAATGGAGCAAAGTCTGGATATGTGTCCAGTTGCTCATGCACCGTGTTCATCCGGGCAGCATAGCGGTTACGAATCACTTTCCTGTGATGAGCAAACATTCCGCTGTGGACATAGATCTCAAGAGCAGCTTGAGACAGAACGGAAGTGTCGATATCGAGCATTTTTTTGTAAGCCCCAAAAGATTGAATTAGGGGTGAGGGCAGAACCGCTACACCAATGCGCAGACCTGGAAACAAAATTTTGGAATAACTCTTCAGATAGATGACCCGGCCTTCGGTATCATAGGACCATAACGGGTCCTGTTTCGTATTGTCCTCCAGATCAGCCAGATAATCGTCCTCCACCAAATAGACATCGTACCGCTGTGCAAGCCGGATTAGTCTCTTCTTGTCAGCAACAGTCAACGATGTGCCAATCGGATTGTGAAAGCGCGGCATGACATAGAAAAACTTGATATCTCCTTCAGCAAACTGACGTTCAAGCGATGCCCAGTCCAGCCCATCCAGGGCACGTCTCACACCGGCAATCGGCACATTCAATCCACTCAGTAGCGAGGGCATATTGTGATAGGTCGGTAGTTCAAGCAGTACTTTTCTCTTTCCGTTGGGAAAAGGCATCAATGCCAGTACAGCCAGTGCCTGTTGCACACCTGATGTGATGAAGAACTGCTCCGATCTGGCAAATACCTGATAATCCGCAAACTGCTTCTGCAACAGCATGATAAGCGAAGGTAATCCCTGATCTGTTCCATACATAAATAACTCTGCTTGCTTCTTCTCCATCGCCTGATCCACACAATGACGAAAGTCTGCATAAGGGAACACCCTTGGATCGGGAGCCGCTGAAGCAAAGTCCAACGCTCCCTGCCAGTCCATATCCTGAGCACCTGTCCCGTTCTGTACGGCATAATAACCGGATTGAGGTATGGCATACACCAAATGCCGCTGCTCCAGCCACTCATATGCACGAATTGCTGTGCTTACACTGCATTGATATTGTTCTGCTACAACTCGAACTGCTGGAAGACGGATGCCCTTATCTGCCCACTGGCGACGATCCTGCTGCAGCATCTGTTCCTGGATCCACTGCTTTAATGCTTCGGCAATCAATTCGTATTTTCTCACTGCACCCATCCCCCCACAACTGTACCGTTACAGTTTACCCTTTTATCTATTGTAGCACGATGCACCTGGCAGTATATTGAATAAGGCCAGCACGTGCCTCGGACCTGACATAATTCAGGATAATGGAAGATAAAGCGCTAGGACTACTGTATTGGAGGAGCATTCATGAACACAACACACACTCGGGGATACGCTTATATCGCAGCTGTATTGTACGCAGCTATAATCGGTCTATCTTTTTTATTTGTTAAAATGACCGTCACGGTTGCACATCCCATTGATGTGCTTGCCCACCGATTCGCGCTGTCGCTGATCGTTGTCAGCATTCCTGTCATTTTTGGCTGGATCAAAATCCGACTGAGCCTTCGTGATCTGTGGCGAATCATTCCACTGGGGCTTTTATCTCCCGTCTTATTTTTTGCCTTTCAAGCCTTTGGACTTGTCTCTTCCAACTCATCGGAAGCGGGTATTATTCAGGCCATGGCCCCTGTATTCACACTTGTTCTCGCTTCAGTCTTCCTGAAAGAACGCACATCCACGATGCAGAAGCTGTTCCTGCTTCTATCTGTTGCTGGAGTGGTCTTTATTTTCATGATGCAAGGAAGCGGCATGTCTATAGGTAATCTGAAGGGCATTGCATTATTGCTGCTATCCACAGTCTGTTTTGCAGGGTATGGTGTGCTTGCAAGACCATTAACCCAGAAGTACAAACCAATGGAATTAACCTGGGTCACACTGATGGTTGGCTGTATCGTATTTAACGCCGCTTCCCTGATCCGGCATGCGTCCAGCGGTTCCATGATGGACTACATCAAACCACTTGGAGATACATCCTATCTGGGTGCACTCGCCTATCTAGCGATCCTCTCCACCATGATCTCTACCCTGCTTGCGAGCTATGCCCTGACCCATCTGGAGGCTTCGCAAATGAGTGTATTCAGCAATCTGTCCACGCTCATCTCCATCGTAGGAGGTGCGTGGATATTGCATGAACCAGTGGGAAGCTACCACTATATTGGTGCATTGTTGATTATCGCCGGTGTGCTTGGCACCAATATGAGCGGTCGCAAACAGAGGCTGGTCAGTGAGATCAAAGCGTGAAAGAGATTCTTATCGAAGGGACCCGTGAGGCCAGGAAAGCGGCCCGGGAAACGATGTTAAAGGTAAGAGAAGCCATGAGTATTCGTTATTTCGACTGACGGTATGAAGCGCTCCAATCACGTTAACACTGCTGAGGACAGTCTATTGGGAAAAGGAGACCCCTCAGCATGAAACGAACACAGCCTTCTTTTTTGCAAGCTATGATGTTGATCATGTTGTCCGTTGGCTTGATCAGCCATGTTCTGATTATTCCTGCCCTTTTGGCTGCGGCCAAAAGGGATTCTTGGATTTCCGTCCTGTTATCAGCCGGGCCATTTCTGATATTTGCGCTAATGCTCGCCTATGTCTCTCGGTTCCTCCAGCATCAAACTCTGCATGAATGGTTAACATCTCGTCTCGGCAAGCCTATCGGCCTGTTCTTTCGAGTTGGGAACAGTCTCTTTTTTCTGAGCGTAATCTATTTCACCCTGCACGATACCACGACTTGGGCCAAAACAAACTACCTGACAGAGACACCAGTTTTGGTAACCAGTATTGCCTTAATGTCTCTCTGTGCCTATGGGGCATATAAAGGCATCCGCTCACTCGCATTTACGGCAGGATTGATCCTTCCACTAGTGGTACTGCTGGGCTTCTATGTTGCAATTGTGAACACTCAATACAAGGATTACAGTCGTCTCCTGCCTGTGTTAGAACATGGCTGGCATCCAGTGCTGAATGGCATGATTTACAGTCTTGCAGGCATGTTTGAACTGCTGTTCATCTGGTATATCCAGCCTCATCTCACCAAACGTATACGTGTATGGCAGTATCTGATGCTCGCACTCATTCTTGTGGGACTGACAGTCGGCCCACTCATCGGGGCGATTGTGGAATTTGATCCTTTTGAGGCTGCCAAAATGCGATATCCCGCCTTTGAAGAATGGCGAATTGCCTCTTTGGGAAAGTACATCGCCCAGACCGACTTCTTTTCCATCTACCAGTGGCTCGCAGGCTCGTTCACCCGGATTAGTCTCGCCATGTATATTGTAGTAGAAATATGGAATATTAAGAGCTCTACCAGAAGGCTTATCAGTTGTATCTCGTTAGGTGTCTTCTTTATTCTAACCATGTTGTATCCTCTGGATGATATGACCTTCGAAAAGCTTCTGGTCGAATACATATTCCCGTTCAATCTCGTGTATCTGAGCGGACTTGCGATTATCGCAACGACGGTTGCCTTTATCCATTCACGCCATCAGAGGAGGAAACATCATGGAGCATCAAGCGATTGACACCATGTCCCATGAAACACTGCTTGCCTCTTTGAAAGAGCAGTTCAATCCATGTGCAGATGTCGTTATTCAGACCTTTCCTGTCAAAGATGAATCTGATCAGCCCGTAATTCTGCTTTATTGCGACGGTCTCGTCGACGGTAAACAAATTAACCAATTTATTATCCCCCGTCTGGAACAGCACTCCCTGATCATTGAGGAATCACACCCTAAAGAACTGGGATTAACGTTGAATCCGTTGGATGACCTCACAGATACTAACAAGCTCAATATGTTGATATTTAGTGGACAACTAGTGATCATTTTCGGTAATGGTGTGCAGTCCTGCAGTGTGGATATTGCTGATATCCCTGGACGCAGTCCAGAAGAATCAGCCATTGAAACATCAGTTAAAGGCCCGCGCGACGGATTCACCGAAGAACTCACTACCAACGTGGCCCTTATACGCAAACGAATGAAAACATCTTCGATGTGTTATGAGAAATATGTCAAAGGCGGTCGTACCCAGACAGCCATTGGACTTCTATATGTAAAAGATATTATCAATCCAGATATTCTAAAAGAAGCTCGGCACAATCTGGATCAGATTGAGATTGACGGCATTCTGGGCACCTCAATCATGGAGCGAGCTGTCATGGGAGGGATTCGGAGTATCTTTCCACTTACAGATAATACCGAGCGTCCTGATTTTGTCGTCGATTCCCTGTTAAACGGTCGTTTTGCCGTTTTGATCGAAGGTTCTCCTGTAGCAGTCATTGCGCCAACTACACTTTTCAATCAATTGAAGTCTCCGGAGGACGAAAGTACACCCTTTTTTATCGTTACTTTTGAACGGATATTACGTATTTCAGGGCTGCTGATCGCCTGTTTCTTCCCAGGTTTTTATATTGGCCTGACCAGCTTCAATGTGGAACAGATTCCCCTGCCTCTTCTGGCAACGATTGCTGGCACTCGAATGGGCCTGCCAATGCCTGTTACGCTGGAAGCGTTCCTGATGATTTTTATGTTCGAGCTATTCAACGAAGCAGGGCGTAGGTTACCACGTGCGTTGGGGCAAACGGTAAGCGTTGTCGGCGGGCTTATTATTGGGGATGCTGCCATTAGAGCCGGGATTACGTCCCCTACGATTATTGTCACGGTTGCGATCTCGGTCATCTCCAGCTATATTCTCGTGAATACTGTACTAAGCGGGGCTACTGCACACATTCGGATCGGGATGTTACTCGTCTCTTCCATTCTTGGATTATTTGGGTTTATGATCGGACTATTCGCCCTGTTGGTGCATCTCGTATCGTTGGAGTGTTATGGCGTATCCTATCTGTCACCTGTATCTCCCTACATTCCCGGAGACTTCACTCAGGCCGTATCCATGCCACCTTCCATGAAAAGAACCAAGCGCCCAGAAGCACTTCATACACAGGATTCTACCCGCCGGAGGAAACGTCCGTGAAACGATGGGTATCCATAAGCGGCCTTCTTATAAGCTGCTTGATCCTGCTAACGGGGTGCTGGGATTCCAAAGAGGTGCAAAGTATAAACTTCATTACAGCGATAGGAATCGACTATGTAGACAACCAGTATATTGCTTATGCCCAACTGATTGACTTCTCCAGTATTGCAAAACAGGAAACGCCAACTTCCCGGGAGACTAGGGATATCTGGACTGGACGGGGCGAGGGTAAAACACTGAGTATGGCTATTAACGATTTGTATGAAACGTCACAGCAGCAAACGCTCTGGACTCATGTGAAAGCTATTGTTTTATCCAAAAGAGTCTTGGATGGGCGACTGGAGGATATCTTTAATACACTTCTTCATTCAGGCCAATTGAGATATACACCCTGGATCTACGCTACAGAGCATAACATTCCGGATGTACTCTCTCCCTCTGCATTGTTGAACCAATCCGCCCAGACCATTGAATTATTTGAGCCCATGAGACTATACAAACAGCATTCTGGTTACGAACCTATCCGGCTCCATCAGCTTCTCGATGGATTACGGGAACCAGCTTCCGTCGTTCTTTTACCCTCCGTTTCAACGAGGAACGAGACTTGGTTCAACGGCGATAAAACGCCTCCCCTTGTTAAAATGGATGGATTTTATGTGATATCCAAAGGTACAAGTCAGGGTAGAGTTGCAGGAGCAGACGCAGATGGTACACGATACGTAAATTATGAGCGGGTACATCAGTACCCACTATATGTATATGGGAATGGTGGAAAAACTCCTGATTTAACCTTGTTGCTTCATCATCCCAAGACAAAAATCAAGGCGAGGAAGCAGGGTGATGGCGTCACATTTGATCTGGTTACCTCGGTCAAAAGCACCATCACCGAAGATCATGGGGCTCCTCGGTCTCCAGATGCCATGGAACAAGAAGCCGAGAAACAGATCGAATCCCAAATCCGAGATACGTTTGAAAAAACCAAGTCACGCATGATTGATTCCTATGGTCTTGTGGAACACTTATATCGCCACAACCTTCCCTTATGGAAACAGGAAGTCAACAACCGGGCGGATCCACTCAAACGTTTTAAGCTTGGAAAAGTGGAGGTTCACGTGGATATCCTGAATGCGAGCACGTATAAATACAGCGAATAAATGAAGAAATAAAAGCCCCGTACCTGCATTGAATGCAAGGTTACGGGGCTTCTTACCATCTCCAGCTATGCTGTCGATTGGGGAAGTTATCCTAATGGATACGCCATGACACTCATCAAAGCCAATTCAGGCTGGGTCGTGTCCAAACGACTGTACTGGACGATAACCGGGATATTGCTCGAAACCGTAATCGCATAAGGCACGCCCGGCGGAATAGACTGTTCTCCGGAGCGAAGCGATGCAGTCCGAATATGCTTCGTCCTTCTTGCTGGCACTTCAGCGACCATACCTTCGAGTGGTTCTCTGTCTTCAAAGTAAATCGTGATGTGCAGCTCCGCATCCGTGGCACTGGTGTTCAGTACACAGACGCTCTCATGACTCTCCAATGTGCCCCGGCTCTCCGGGGGAATGTAACCATCCGGAATAACCCAGTAGGTATGACCTGTGGCTGCTGAAACATTCTTACCGGCAGATGTGCCTGATTCTGTCTGGTCAGGTGTCATTGAAATATATCCTCCTTTTTTTGCGATTTGTAATATTAGGTTAAAAATCCGTGGGCTCGCGGGGCAGTCGCTTCGGCGGACGGATCGGGCTGTGGGCCGCTGTTGGCTCGGGATTTCTTCGGCTCATTCGGGGGGGCAACTCTTAAAACCCGTGGGCTCGCGGGGCAGCCGCTTTGGCGGACGGATCGGGCTGTGGGCCGCTGTTGGCTCGGGATTTCTATTCAATTCCCCCTCAGCAGGGGAAATCCCGCTCCAAAGGCGGACGCTTCGCTCCCTCTACCCGATTCCGCCCTCCTCCGCTGCTACGCTCGCCTGTTTTTAAAAGATTATTGCCTTCGCTATTCGCTGGGCAACTTTTGCTGGCTCGTTACTTCGTTTAACTCGCTACGCTTAAATACAGACGCACAGGACTTAAAATCCTGCGGTAAGTTATCTACTAGAACAGTAAAAACAAGTCCTCTACAACTGCTACGATTACTCACCTACCGCAGATACATCTGCAACGGTTGCAATTGCAACTCGCGGATGGCTTCTGCCACCTGCTGGGCAAGGCGGCGGGCGCCTCGTTCCTGAAAATGCGTGTTATCCTCCACGCCTGATGGGAAGTTCACATACTCGCCTGGCAGCACCCACATAAAGTCATCCTTGGTGCCTTCAACGCCCGCCTGCTCGAACAGAAGACGGCTGCGCTCCGCCAGATCGATCAGCGGAACATCTTCCTCTTCCGCCAGCTCACGCACGGCGATGATATAATCGCCGTGGGTATCGGTCAATGTGCCATCATCCGCAAAATAGCGCCGATGCACCGGGGTGATGAGCACCGGACGAGCCTTGGCTTCGCGTGCAGCGTCGATATACTTTTTCAAATATTCCTTATATGTTGTGAATGGGTCCGTCCCACGTTCAGGGTCCGGCTTCTCATCGTTATGTCCAAATTGAATAAACAGAAAATCTTCGGGCTTGATTCGCTCCAGAATGGCGCTGAGTCTGCCCTCATTAATAAAACTGCGGGAACTGCGACCTGACTGGGCATGATTATCCACTGCCACATCATGTTTGAACTGTGCTGGCAATAACTGGCCCCAACCGCAATACGGATATCCGCTTTCCGGCTGATCCGTTACGGTTGAATCCCCGGCAAGGAATACGGTCATGGTCTGATTCGCAAGGGTAATCTCCAACACATTAATTCTTGGTGCAGGACCGGAGAATGACAGACGAAGTCTGCCGCCACGAACAACAACCGAGAATCTAACCTCTGCGCATTGTCCGGGAAGTGTGCGAATCGTTGGCAGTACAAGCCTGCCTTCACCAGCTTTCACGCGGGTCACTGTCTCAGCCAATTCATCCCCTGCAACAAGTAATACTTGGTAGGTTCCGTCGGGAACATCCACGATAAACGATGCTTTGAGCGGAATACAGAAGCCTGAACGCAATCGGGCAGACATGGTTGTCTGCCCCGGATTGTTATGATGTTGTTTCGTAGGATCCGACACATCGTCATCACGAATGCGTTGTTTCTCATACACCAGAGATCCTGCCTCGAATCCGTACCCTCCGCGTTCCTCATATGCGGTTGTTGCAGTTACTTTCAGATAATCCCCTGTCTCATCTGCTCTTCCCGAGTCCGGTCCAAAGTTAAACTTCCAGCTGGTCACGGACACTGCCTGGCCCTCTGCCGCTGCCTCCATGGCAACGGCCTGACTACCCTGAGCTTTATTCAAAAGCGATAACCTCCTTGGTTAACTTTCGTAAACGTTCATTCGGGCGAAGATACGAAGATACAGTAATCTGGCTTATCCTTTCAATCCGCTGGTGCTCATCCCTTGAACAATTTGTTTCTGGAAGATGAAGAACACAGCTACAACCGGAACCAGACTGACGATGGACATCGCGAACATTGCGCCCCAGTTGGAAGCAGATTCGCTATCGAGGAACATTTTCAGCGCCATTGACACGGTGTATTTATCAGGTGAGTTCAGGTACAGTACCGGACCAAGCAGATCCTCCCATCTCCAGTAGAAGGAGAAGATGGCTGCAGTCGCCAGAGAAGACTTGATCAGCGGCATAATAATCTGGATATACAGTCTGAATTTATTACATCCATCGATGGTTGCAGCCTCATCCAGCTCTTTCGGAATCGTTCGAATGAACTGTACCATCAGGAAGATGAAAAACGGCATTCCGAAGAATGTAGGTACAACGATTGGAAGAATTGTATTCAGCCAGCCGAGTTTCGTGAAAATGATGTACTGAGGAACCAATACCACGTCATGTGGCAACATCAGTGTTAACATCATCAAGGAGAACCAGAATGTACGTCCCTTGAAGTTAAGTCTGGCAAAACCAAAAGCGATCAGCGATGACGATATTACGGCACCGATAGTGGAAATAACCACGATTACAAGTGAGTTGGTGATGTAATCCATAAACGGTCTTCCAGCTGTGCCTTTCCAGCCATCCACATAGTTGCTCCAGATCCACTCCGTAGGGAACAGGGTATCCGCAGTGACAAAGATCGTACGGCTTTCCTTGAATGAACTGAAGAGCATCCATAGGACGGGATAGAGCATCAGGAGGGCAAGAGCTGCAACGAACAGGTGATAAACGGGCCACTTTACATTTCTCCAAACCATCGTTACTTCCCTCCTTCAGATTCGTAGAACACCCAGTACTTGGATGTCAGGAAGACAGCTACCGTGAGTATACCGATCATGATGAGCATGATCCAGGCCATTGCCGAAGCATAACCCATGTTGTTAAACATAAACGCCTGACGGAACAGATACAGGGAGTACAGCATCGTACCGTCCATTGGACCGCCTTCGCCTTTGGAGATAATATAGGCAGGTACAAACGTCATGAATGCTCCAATCGTCTGCATAATCATATTGAACAGGACGATCGGGCTAAGCAGTGGCAAGGTGATGCTGAAAAATTTCCGTATAGGATTCGCGCCATCCACACCTGCTGCCTCGTACATCTCAGTAGGGATATTTTTGAGACCAGCCAGGAAGATCAGCATGGACGAACCAAACTGCCACACAGACAGTGAGATGAGCATAACCAGGGACGCATTCGGGTCACCAAACCAGCTTATAGGCCCGATCCCGATTGCCGTAAGAGCACTGTTGATAACACCCTCATTACTGAAGAGGTTACGCCACATAATGGATACGGCCACACTACCACCGATAATGGATGGCAGGTAATACAGGGTCCGGTACGTTCCAATCATACGAGAGCCAGTGTTTAGGACCATCGCTACGAAGAGGGCAAAGATCAACCTTAACGGTACCCCAATGAATACATACAGAAACGTCACTTTGACCGAGTTCCAATATTTCGGGTCATCAAAAAACATTTTGGTGTAGTTATCAAGCCCAATCCACCGCGGAGAAGTGAACAAGTTATAACTCGTGAACGACATATATAAGGACACAAACATGGGGATGAGTGTGAAGCCCAGGAATCCAATAATAAACGGGCTTATGAACGCATATCCAGTTAAGTTTCTACGTAACGACGAATACTGCCTCAATGGAACGAACCTCCTTCATGGATCAGCTTGCTCCCTCATCCTGGCTTCGGTCATCTGGACGGGGAAAGGCCCTCGCATTCGCGAGTAGCCCCATTCCCGACCATCCCTGAAGTGGGACGAGCAAGCCATCATTCAACTGTTATTTATTGTTCGCAAGTACAGATTCGGCGTTCTTGCGGAATGTTTCTGCTGCTTGTTCAGGTGTAATTTTGCCAAAGTTCAACTCTTCAACCACATCTGCCAGAGCAGAGATTACTTCAGGTGAACCAACTGGTGGCGGAGAACTCATTGGTGAAGCCTTAGGCTCCATGGCTGCTACGAATTCAAAGACTTGTTTCGTTGCGTCACTCAGCTCAGGTGCGATAGCTTCTTTGATTGCTCCTGAAATTGGCACACCGCGCTCACCTTTGATCAGTTTGTTGGCTTCCACGTCATTCACCCAGAAATCAATGAATTTGGCCGCTTCTTCCTTCACTTTGGAGTTGGACGTTACCCCCCAGTACATACTTGGTTGCATATATAGTCCTTTTTCCATATCCGGTCCTGGCATTGGAGCGATTTCGAGTGGACGGTTCGCTACCTGCTGCAAGGCTACGAACTGGTTGGACCATTGCCATACGCCAATTCCTTTTTCCTTCACCAGATCCGATTCCTCAATAATGCCTTTGGTTTGGTTGGCTACATCCGGCGTTGGTGCTGCACCTTGCTCGATCATGCGGCGCATAAGTCCAAAGAACTCCACAAACATTTGATCATCATCATAACCAAGACCTGTTCCTTCCGCATTGTAAAGCGACAATCCTTTGGTACGCAGGAAGTAGTGGAAGAAAATATCCGGAGCTATCCCTCCATCCAAATACAGACCTTTCTCTGCGGTTTGTTTACCCAGTGCTTCGTACGATTCCCAAGTCATATTGTCAGGGATTGCATCCACGCCTGCTTTTTTAAGCAATGCCGGATCATATTGGAAGCCCAGAACGTTAACACCGGCAGGTACACCATATTGTTTACCGTTAATTACACCTGTGCTGATAACATTCTCGGACACATCGTCCACTTTGATCTGGTTGCCCAGATAAGGCGCTAGATCCTCAAGCTGACCATTCTGTGCATATTGGCTGATGTAGGAAATATCCATCTGAACGATGTCAGGCAACTGATTTGCCGCTGCTTGTGGTGCGAGCTTTTTCCAGTAGTCATCAAATGAAGCATATTCCACGTCGATTTTGACATTCGGGTTTTTCGATTTGTACAGGTCGATGACCTTCTGTGTATATTCATGCCTTGCATCCGAGCCCCACCAAGCGATCCGCAGGGTAACTGAGTCATCTCCAGATGCTCCTTCAGTTCCTCCACCTGAGCTACATGCCGCTGTAAACACGAGCAAAGCAGCCATCATCAGGAATATTGCCTTTTTCACCATGCCAATCTCCCCTTTTATGTTGATATGGTTGTGTGAACGAGTTATCCTTTTATTTCTGATAACGCTTTCACAAACTTGTTAATGTCATTTTCGCAAATGTACGACCAGAGTTGAATACACAAAACCGTCTTGTTGGTTCAAAAAACAGAGGAGGACAACAGTCCCCTCTCGGCGCTGTTCGTCCTCCCCAGACATGAATCACATGATTGGTAGTCCATTGTTATATGCCGATCCTGCGGAATTCCGTAGGTGTCATCCCGGTCCACTTTTTGAACACCTGACTGAAATATTGTGAATTCCCGCCGAATCCGAACAATTCAGCAAGCTCGAATACTTTCACATCCCCGCCTCTGCGAATATGGTCACATGCGCGTTCAATGCGCAGGCGATTCACGTAGTTGGAGAAATTCTCGCCTGTGACTTTTTTGAAAATCTTGCCCAAATAATCGGGATTCATATACAACATCTGATGGGCGACTCCATTGAGAGAGAGATCCGCCTCTCCATAATGACGATCCACGATATCCATCATCTTCTCCACGGCAGAAGACTGACGACTGATATGGTTTTTGTAATAACCGGAAGTTAATCGGGCCGCACTGCTTGCAACAAAAGACTTCAAGCCAGATAACGTATCGATATGCGGCAGTTCTGCCATACGCTGGGTGAATTCCGTTGCCTCCTCAGGTGGACAGACATGAACCATCGCCGAGTACAGCTGCACTACGTAAGAGCGAGTCACCTCGATTTCCAGCTGCTGACGTGATAATAGATCAAACAGACGCTCCACCTCTACCGCTGTTTCCTCGGTATTGCCCGATTTGATCAACTGACACAGTTGCTCCGCATCCTGTTCTACATGCAATCCGTCGCATTCTCCGGCCAGTACCAGATCATTCTTCGTAATCAGCTTGCCTTCACCGATAAAAAAGCGATGGTTCAGATACTGCAACGCCTCACGAAACAACCGCCGGGACTGAATCATTCGATCTGCTTCACTCAGCGCAGCGGTCACTTCCAATTTATATAGTCTGGTGAATGCAGCCCGAACCTCTTCAATACTTTCTTTCAGTCCGGCCGGATCAGCTGAATCCGCGAGCAGAATGAGGAGTTTGCCTTCAATGGTCGTGCTTAACAGGACATGTGGGAGCAGGTCACTGGCAATGTTTTTGATCGCAAATAAGTGACTGTAATCATGTTCATCTACAATTCGGAACAACAGTAACCGAACTGCGTTCTCTTCAAGCTCCAGATCAAACAGCTCCTGATAATACTCCAGATCAACCGGCCCATAGGTGCGGTTGGTCATGAACTCCAGCAGAAATTGCTCCTTCACATGCGGAAGGACACGCTGCAATCGCTGTTTCATCTCACCTGCAACATGCTCCTTCACCTGGGCATCCTGATGTTCCTGCAACAGTTCAGTTAATGCATCATGGATCTGATTCTCGTTGCAGGGTTTGAGCAAATAATGCTTCACACCGTATTGCATCGCTCTGCGAGCATATTCGAACTCTTTGTAGCCGGATAACATTATGAAACGTACACCCGGATATGCTTCGGATGCCTTCTCTATGAGTCCGAGACCATCCAGACCTGGCATGGAAATATCCGTAATAATAATATCGGGTCTCGACTGCCCAATTTTGTCCAATGCTTCAATCCCGTTCCTCGCCGTACCCACCAATTCCGTTCCTGCCGCGGCCCAATCGACCACTTGGGAAATCCCCTCCAGAATGACACGTTCATCATCTACGAGCATCACTTTGTACATCGTCATCGTCCTCTCTGATCCAAGGTATGCTGATCGATACTACAGTTCCTGATCCGGGCTTGCTGCTCATCACCATTCCACCTTCATCGCCGAAGGTCAGTCTGATTCGTTCCTGGATGTTAGATAACCCAATGCCCTGTCCTCTTGTCTGAATACGTCCTTCGTGTAGTTGTTCCAGGAATTCCGGTGTCATCCCCGGACCGTCGTCCTCAACTTCAATAATCACCTTATCTCCCTCTGCTCTCGCCCGGATTCGAATCCGGCAAGGGTCAATACTTGGTTCGAGTGCATAATGTATCGCGTTCTCCACCAAAGGCTGTAATGTTAACTTTGGTATCCGCGCCGTTCCTACCTCTGGGGCAATCTCCATATCGAAGTCCAGTCTTTCCTCAAAACGTGTGCGCTGAATCGTCACGTAACTGCGGACAATGTCCAGCTCTCTTTCCAGCGTGATCCACTTCTCGGACATGTTCACAGAGCTACGCAGCAGAAATCCGAGAGCCTCAACCATTTCCGAGATCTGTCGTTGCTTCTGTACTTTAGCCAGCCAGTTAATGGATTCCAACGTGTTGTATAGAAAATGTGGATTAATCTGCGCCTGAAGCGCTTTCAACTCCGTCTCACGAATCACCAGTTGCTTGGCATAATTCTCATCAATCAATTCACGTATTCGTTGAAGCATCATCTTGAATGTGCGATGCAGCAGCCCAACCTCATTCTGTGGAGATATCGGAACATTGCCGAGAGCAGCCTCCTCCAGCTTATCCAGATCACCTTTTTCGATATTACGCATCTTTTTGATCAACTGTGCAATCGGATGAGTAATACTGCGAGAGAATCTCGCTCCAATGATAAGCGCCGCCAGAAAAATCATAATGAAGATCACCGTGACCAACTGTTTGACAAACTGGATCTTTTTAAACATCTGGTCAAACGGGGTTGTGTACAAATAGGTCCAATCCGTATAGGAAGAATGGGCACGAGCTACAAAGTGTCTCCCCTGCTCCAACATGGCAATTCCGTAGGGTTGGGTGCGCTTCAGTTCAGACTCAATCTCGGCTTCACTGACGGCTGATTCTGTTGGATAGATCACTTCTCTTCCATCGGTAATCAGTAGTTGGGAGTCCTCTGCTGGTTCTTGCATCTGATCCTGTACAATTCGGTCCAACCGGACGCGGATGATCAGTGTGCCGAGTTCCTCCAATGTAAATGCTCCGCCAATAAAGGATTTCACCTGTCGGACCGACAAGAGTCGGGACTGCTTATCCCCACTGGTATGCCATGCATTGGAGCCCGAGTATTGCTGTCCCAGTGCAACCAGTTCCTTTTGCTTCGACTCCGAAATTCCCTCTCGATTGCCTGCAGCCATAACGTTATTATCATTATCGATAAATAACATGGAATAGACGTATTTTTCGGAACCGGCATAAGCGACTAACCTGTTGGTAATTTTTTTACGTAATCCATTTTTCTCGTAACCCGTTTCGGCCTTTTTCAGTTGGAGCAGATATTGCTGAAGCGGCTCGTCCGACATCACCTTGAAGGAGAGATTAGAAATTTCACGAAGTTGATTCTCAATACCTACCGAAGACATATTGAGGACCTGCGAGGATTTCTCATAAATCTGACGGTCATAGATACTGAACACATATCGGAGTACGGACGCATAAAACGTAAAGCTGATCAACATCAAAAGTCCGATGAGAAGAATCGTTTTGTGATGAATCGGCAGTGTTGTGAAAGCGTTCTTAATTCTGTTCATCCTAAGCGCTCCTTTGGCTTGCGAGGGGTGCCTGTCATTCTATAGGTTAGTGGTTTTATTGTAAGTTATTTTCATATTTACACATCCATTGGTCATCTGACAAGATATATTTATGCAACATTTTAGGTCATTAGAGAAGGTATACATCTGTGTCAGCAACGCAAAAAGAACACAAAACAGCCAGAATACCTTGAACAGATCAAGGTATTCTGGCTGTTGAATAACATCATGCTAAAGCATGAACTACAATTTACGGGTTAACAAAAACAGTTTTCAGCTTTGCTACATATTGCACATCAAAGCCAAGACCTTCAGCCACCATGGCAAGTGGTACATATGTTTTGGACTCTTTGCCTACCTTATTCAGGAATGCAGGTGTATCCACAGTAACCGATGCTCCATTTACCTTCACAGCATTGGCACCAATCTTCACAGCAACCTTTCGGTCTCCATATGTAATGGTTGCGGTTGAAGTTTTGTTATCCCACACCGTAGTAGCCCCGACAGCGTTTACGATGTCTTGAATCGCCACAAAGTTTTTGCCGTTACGGATAATCGGTTTGTACGGTGTATTTAATGTTTTGCCACTCACAATAATGTTCATCGGCTCACCTGTCGCAGGTGCAGTCAGCTTGGTGTAGTCGCCCCAGATCGTTTTGGCAAATACTTCGGCAATGGCCGCATATCCAAATTGGTTCGGGTGGAAATCACGATCTTTAATCATATGTGTCATCGTGCCTTCACCACCAACAAACTCCTTGGCGACGTGTGCAACTTTGACATCGGTACCCTGAGCAGAGAATTGTGCTGCAATGCCATCAATGGTCTGTGTGAAGCCTTGGGATGCCTCCATCAGTTTGGCATACAGTGCCTTGCCTGCTACTTCTGGCATCGGTTGATACTGGTCGGCGATGACAATTGTAGCTGTCGGATTAATTTCATGGATATCATTAATCGTTGCACTAACATTGGCTGTATAGGTTGCGAGTAATTCTTTTACCTTCGCTTGCAGTTCCTGATCACTCAGTTTGTCTGCTGTACCGAGAAGCTCCGATACGTCATTTCCCCCAATGGTAATTGCAACCAGATTGGCCTGGGCTACACTCTCACGGATTGCAGCAGTATTGGCTCCGATCTGTCCCGCTCTTGGATCAGGAAGACTTGGTTGAATGGCTTCAGAAGTCAGCGTTTTGCCATCCTTAATTGCAGTAGTAAAGTTCTTCAGGCCACTGGTTTTCAATCCGGCAATCCCGTAGTTGTCCACCTGTGTACGTCCATGCAGCAAACCCTGCTCGTGCAAACGTTCTACATAACCATAAGGCAATTCTTTTGTGTTGGGCTCATAACCTACCGTTATGGAATCTCCCAATGTGACGATGCGGAACTCCTTGGTTACGGCTACTGCATCTTTCTTCGCAGTCAGTGATGCTTTGTTAGTACCTGCTGGCAATACACCGGTTTTGGTGTCAGCCGCGTGTGCAGGCAATGCAGATGATGTAAAGAGCAGCATTCCTGCCAACATACTTACCGTTAAACCGGCAGCTGTATTTTCCCATATACGTTTACGCTTCATTCAGGTAACACTCCTTCTCGTGAATCTATAATTACACTAAATGTACGTGTTCAAAAAGGTCGGTTTTCAGTACCGAGAAGATGGGATGAAGCTAGAAATGGAGTAGCGGAGCGTAGGAAAACTACGTGAGCAACGGACATTTCGGCTGAATTCCATATTCGATGCTGATGATGCCGTTAGGCATCCTTCGTAATCAAAAGCGGACTTTTTGAACAACCTCACTAATATATAGTACATTGGTCATTCCAATGACATTGGTTTGTGTTACTCTATTCTATCATTTTAAAGTAGGCGTTGTCCTCTCTACTGAGAGCACACATGAAATAACAGACTCCCTGAAGGGGAGCCTGTTACTGGTTAAGCTCAGCTATGACGTTCAGTGATTCGTTAAGATTGCAGCTTATTCGAATCTTCAGCGATCGAATGACCCTTGTCGCTCTCCGGTTTGTTCCCGGTAGCTCGCTCCAGATACCGATCATAACGATCATCCACTTCGCGTGCCATCTTCCGGTACTTTAACGTTTCCTCGACAATTGGATCACGTTCCGTCTGGATTCGCACTTCATATTTGGGAGGAATCAGCTGGCGTTCACGCTGATCGGTGTCGCCGGACTCTTCCATGTCCCCTTCCGTCAGCATATCACTGAGCCGTCGTTCCAGTTCTTTGGATTCATCCATTGTTCTCGCTCCTTTAATTAAAGTCATACCTGTGTTAATTATTACTATTGTACTTTCACTTCGTGTACAGAACCATCTTCCGATCGCTGTTATCCCCAGATTTCTTTGATTCCCTTTTCCAAGGGAGAAATCCGGTGATAAAGGCGAGCAGATGAGTTAAATAAACTCACTCCAGACCGGTTGCTTTCGCTTCCTTCAGTACATCCGTCAGTGCATCATGGATTTTGCCATTGCTGGCAACGACATGATTTACAGACAGTTGGTAAGGCGTTCCGATGGTATCCGTCACCTTGCCTCCTGATTCTTCAACCAGCAGCGCACCTGCGGCAATATCCCACGGTTTCAATCCAACTTCGGTGTAAGCGCTGAGACGTCCGGCGGCAACGTAAGCCAGATGCAGGGCGGCTGATCCACCAGCACGCAAGTTACGAACTTGCGGAGCAAGCGCCTGCACAGCAGCCATATTCAGAGGCAACGCAAAGGTTGTGTCTGCCGGGAATCCAACCGCAATCAGGCTCTGAGCAAGTTCCTGTTCACCAGATACAAGCATCCGGTTTCCGTGAACATATGCTCCTTTCCCTTTTTCCGCAACAAACATCTCATCACGGGAAGGGTCGTAGATCACACCGACAATGACTTCACCATTATGAGCCAATGCGATGGACACCGAATAAAACGGGAATCCGTGTACAAAGTTTGTCGTTCCATCCACAGGATCAACAATCCACAGAAACTCTTCTTCCTCAGCCTCTTTCAGTGCTTTTGCCGAAGCTTCCGGTCCCGGTTCTACGCCTTCTTCACCCAGAATGGCATGGTGGGGAAAATGCGTAAGAATCAGGCGGCGGATCATCTGCTCCGCTCCTTTATCCACTTCGGTCACCAGGTCTTGGGGTGAATATTTGGTGCCAAGTTCAGCTACCGTCCCAAGACGGCTTTTGATCCATTCGCCAGCTTTGGAAGCTGCATTAATGGCAACGGCAGTATAGCTTTTGCTTGTCACGACATAAGGTGTCTTTTCCTTCTCATTCAAAGCGTTCACTCTACTTTCTATATCAATCTACGAAAAGTTGAAATACTTGTTAAAAGTATACGCCCCACAGGTCATAAAGTTTCTCGTTGCCCAGGCCCCTTTTGGCACTACGGATGAATGATGACGGTAGACTCGTCCACCCACTCCACACCCTCTTCGTGATAGAATGCCAGCTTCTGCATCAGTTGCACAAGAGCCTCATCCTTGCGTTTGGCCTCAATCATCACGTCAAGCCTTGGGGTGTCTGCTGCGATATGACGCAAGAAGTCGAGCACAGGCTCTACCTCTACACCATCGGCATGACCTCGCAGATCCTTCTCACTCTTTGGACTGGAGACATGGATTTTGGGTGGCAATGGCTGATCAGCCGGTGAATCTGCCTGGGCAAGCGGCGACTGCCAGGTCTTTAGAATATCAGGCCACAGATCCCATGCCTGTTCTCCTTCGTTGTTCACCCAATGGTGATGGATATCCAGTACCATGGGCAATCCCAAGCGCTGGCACACGGCAAGTGTCTCAGGCGCATTGAACGTTTTGTCATCATTTTCGAGTGTGAGCCGCTCCTGAATGTCCCGATCCAGCTTCAAAAAGTTTTCTTCAAAACGAAGCGCCGCCGAAGGCTTGTCCCCGTATGCACCACCAATATGTATATTGTTCTTGGCAGTGGCATTCAGCCCCATGGCATCCAGCATCCGAACATGATGACGAAGGTCACGAATCGAGTTGTGCAGAACTTGCTCGCGGGGGGTACTAAGTACGGTAAAATGATCCGGATGAAAGGACACACGCATATGATTTTCCTTCACAAAATCACCAATGGCCGCAAAGTCCTGCTTCAGTGCCGGGAACGGGTCCCAGTCATTCAGGTCCTCGTGTGTTGCCAGTGGAATCAATTTGGAAGAGAAGCGATATACATGAATATGGCTACCCTTGTTGTGCCTGAGCAAACGTAATGTATTGTGCAGGTTCTCGGCTGCAATCCGTTCGAGCTTGCGGATCGCTGCTTCCCTGTCATCGATTTTGTTAAAACTCGACATGGTCATGGTCCGGGAAGGCGAGGCATTCTCTATAAGCACGGACATTGCCACGTAACCAAAGCGTACGAGCATGAATCTCTTCCTCTCTATTAGGGCGGAGAACCCGCACGGCATATTCAGCCGTCAGGATGTACCGTCACTGTATATAACCAAGTTTTACCCTAAAAGAGTGACCATAATCGTATTCTGGCAAATCAGTCCTTCCGACCAGCACTCACAGTCAACAACTATTCCTGTGCTTGCTCTCCAAAGAACATCTCATCTGCAAGGGCAGTCTGGATGCGTGATTCTTCCTCAGTCAATTTGCGGATGAGTTGCATCTCCACCTCAGTTACCTCTTGCCCCTGGAAATTGATCTCTGCAATGGAAACCACGATCTTGACAATGGCTACAGCCACGTTATCCGGTGTGTATGCAATCACTTTCTGGCCGGTAGGAAATACCCGGAAGCCCTGTTTGACCATTTTGCCGCGTCCGTATTCAAGCAGTTCGAACAGTTCCTGCTCACTCTTGAACTTACATACGGAATTGAATTCAGTCTGAAATCCCATGCATATCCCTCCTGATCTTGTGGTCGCAGGCTACGCCTGTACGCCGTTCTCGTAATTCAGTGCCTGCTTGCGGTTGTAACGCTCCAGTGCCAGCTCAATCATGCGATCCAGCAGTTCGGCATACGATACACCTGTCTCACGCCAAAGAAGTGGATACATGCTGTATGGTGTGAAACCAGGCATGGTGTTGACTTCATTAATAAGCAAGGCGCCGTCATTTTTCCGAATGAAGAAGTCGGCACGTGAAATACCGTTACCTTCAATCGCACGGAACGCCTGCAAAGCTGCCTCGCGAATGCGATCTGCGGCCTCTGGGTCCAGTGGAGCTGGAATCAGCATCTGTGATTGACCATCAATATACTTAGCTGCATAGTCATAATACTCACCGGAGGATACGATCTCACCTGGAACGGAAGCCATGGGCTCGTCATTGCCGAGGACGCTGACTTCAACCTCGCGTGCTTCAACGAACTCCTCAATGACAACCTTCGTGTCATACCGAAGTGCAAACTCGACAGCTGTCTTCAACTCATCGCGGTTACGCGCTTTGGAGATGCCTACACTGGAGCCCAGATTCGCCGGTTTGATAAAACAAGGATACCCCAGCTGATCTTCGACCTGTACGATCATTTCGTGCTCTGTCTGCTTCCATTGTGTCCCGTTAAAATACGTAAAGGCACATTGGTCAATGCCAGCCTGTGCAAACAGCTTTTTCATGACCACTTTGTCCATGCCGCCAGCCGAAGCGAGTACACCTGCACCCACATATGGCATATCCGCCATCTCAAACATGCCCTGAATGGTGCCATCCTCTCCAAACGTACCATGCAGCAGAGGGAACATCACGTCCAGCGCTTCTGCTCCGCCATACAAACGGCCAAACAGGGCGTTCAGCGCATCCTGCGTCCCACCCGCCGATTGCTCCAGCTTCAGATCTTCAATCTGCGCGAACGGCGCATGCATGACAGGTCCTTTTTTCCACGTCCCCTGCTTGGAGATATAAAAAGGAACCAGTTCATACTTTTCATAATCAAATGCGTTTGTTACAGCAAACGCCGTTTGCAGCGACACCTCATGCTCGCCCGATTTTCCGCCGTACACGACGCCTACTTTTAATTTATCCATACTCATGTGTACCCTCCGATTATCTGTGCCTGATGCTGTCATGTTTGCATGCTCAGCACCCTTGTTATTCTGCTTGTGTTATCTGGTCTTATTTTACACGGAACTGGATGTCTGCGTCACCGCATCCCGAAAATCTTTCGTCATCAAAACTCATCTGCAATATTAAAAAGCCGGTATACCGTCCGCTCCGTCCAAGCGTAAGAATCCCGGTAATCCCAAAAGCGGTGACGGCTGCTAACCGTATGTGCGTTAACAAGCGGCATGCCGCCCGCATCAAACGCGGTCACAACGGTGCTGTGCTGAAATCGTCCATCTCCATCCCAATCGTAGAGAATAACATCGCCGAGCATCAGCTGCTCAGGACGCTCCACTTCTGTCGCGGTCAGACCCCAGCTGCTGCCTGATAAATAACGCTCCAGACTGTTGGAAACTGCCCAACTGTAACTCCACATTTCGGAGCCGTTCACATACCCTTTATACCACCAGCCGGCTTCTCTTCTACCAGTATAGTGGATGGGTGCGCCCCCTGCAAAGAGACATTGGGACACGTAATTGGTACAATCCACATCAAATTCCTCAAATGCCGGATTCCCCGCATTCCACCACCGATCTGCATAGGCAACCGCCAGATCTCTGCGATATGACTGTTGCCGTGAGCTTCTTCCTTGACCCAACACTTCCCGATTCAGCAGCGGCCGATTCATCGCCTGTACAAAATCAGCTTGTTGAAACGGACGTCCTTCCCCAGCAGGGCGACGCTCCGGCACTTCTCGCTCGACCCGTCCAATGATCCATCCACCACTCTGCCGCAGAAAGGTTAACCGCTCCCGCTCAATCCGGTCCTCCCGGTGGGTGATCCCGCTCTTCTCGTAGAACAGCCTGCTGTACAATTGTACATCCACCACCGCTTCTTCCTGTCCATCCATAAGTGTGCGCACAAGCTTGGCGCTGGTCTCGCTGCGAAGAGGCACGGCGCGGCGCTTACGATACCATTCGTCCAGCCTTGCCATACGCTCTCCCCGTTCCACCACGAAGTCAGGATCGGTAACGATCCGTTCGCTGGTCTGTGGACGGTAGTCGATCTCACAGCGATTGTACTGGTTCACGTAAGTATATAAGGCACTCTTCCATTCCCGTTCCAAGCCTATGTCCCCCTTTGGCATGAGTTCTGTCTGGAATATTTCATTGCGTATATAAACTCCTACTATTCATATGAAAGGGTCTTCGGTTGTATGTACACGGCTCAACAAGGAGATTCGAAATTCGGCAAATACAGGTACACAAGATATCTTATTCCTGCTCGCTTCACGAAAACGCCTTCATCTGTCCAAAAGCTTGCTTGATCAGGCAAAAAGACCTTTACGTACGGAGGTGAAAACGGTATACTTAAAACTAAAGTTATGATTATGAAATTACGTTTCATCTGATGAAACCAACACACAAGAACACGGAACGATGAAGGCCTGTTCTTCACCTAAATGAACGTTTTCTTCATCTCACCGACACATCCCAAGGAGGTACATGTATGTCAGCAAAGAATCATTTCTCCGCCGCTCGCAGTCTTGAGGTTGGAGGCAAGTCTTACCGCTACTACAGTCTCGATGCTCTTCAGGAAAACGGCCACGGCGATCTTTCCAGGCTTCCTTTCTCCATTAAAGTGTTGCTTGAAGCAGCAATTCGTCAATTCGACGGACGTGCCATCACCGAAGAACACGTAAAACAACTGACCGGCTGGGCAGATGGCCGTGACAATAACAAGGAAATTCCATTCATCCCTGCACGTATCGTTCTGCAGGATTTCACCGGTGTACCGGTTGTCGTTGACCTCGCTGCAATGCGTGATACTGTGAAAAAAGCAGGCGGCGATCCAAAACAGATCAACCCGCTCGTACCCGTCGATCTCGTTATCGACCACTCCGTTATGGTTGATGCTTTTGGTACCAACGATGCACTTGATTACAATATCAAAGTTGAGTTTGAGCGTAATGAAGAGCGTTACCGTTTCTTGCGTTGGGCGCAAACGGCATTCAACAACTTCCGTGCAGTTCCACCATCCACAGGGATCGTTCACCAGGTTAACCTGGAGTATCTGGCTTCCGTGGCAGCAACCAAAACCGTTGACGGCGAGACCGTTGTATTCCCGGATTCCCTCGTAGGTACAGACTCCCACACCACCATGATCAACGGACTTGGTGTTGTTGGTTGGGGTGTTGGTGGAATCGAGGCCGAAGCAGGTATGCTGGGCCAACCGCTTTATTTTGTAACACCAGACGTTATCGGTTTCAAACTGACAGGCAGCCTGAGCGAAGGCGCAACAGCAACGGATCTGGCACTCACCGTTACCCAATTGCTTCGTAAAAAAGGCGTTGTTGGTAAATTCGTAGAATTCTACGGACCAGGTCTTGCCAACATCGGTCTCGCTGACCGTGCAACAGTAGCCAACATGGCACCAGAATATGGCGCTACCATCGGTTTCTTCCCTGTTGATAGTGAAACGTTGAACTATCTGCGTAACACTGGCCGTCCTGACGAACAGGTTGAATTGGTTGAAGCTTATTACAAAGCTCAAGGCAT
Source organism: Paenibacillus sp. GQ49 (assembly GCF_059759055.1). Lineage (NCBI taxonomy): Bacteria > Bacillati > Bacillota > Bacilli > Caryophanales > Paenibacillaceae > Paenibacillus > Paenibacillus sp. GQ49. The sequence goes on along the minus strand of NZ_JCAXEL010000024.1, from coordinate 62,715 downwards.
GTTCCGTACTTCCAGCACCGTTGATCCTGAATTCACAGATGTGATTGAACTGGATCTCGGCTCTGTTGTACCAAGTCTTGCCGGACCAAAACGTCCACAGGATCGCATCGAACTGACACAAATGAAAGAAAGCTTCAACAGCATCATCCGCACACCTGTAGATAAAGGCGGCTACGGTCTGAGCGATGAGAAAATCGAACAATCCGTACCTGTGAAGCATCCGGACGGTTCCAACAGTGAACTGAAGGCAGGCGCTGTTGTGATCGCGGCGATCACAAGTTGCACGAACACTTCGAATCCAAGTGTTATGGTTGGAGCGGGACTACTGGCGAAAAAAGCAGTTGAACGCGGCCTGACCAAACCAGGATATGTGAAAAGCAGTCTGACACCAGGCTCCCTTGTTGTTACCGAGTATCTGGAAAAAGCAGGTCTGATCACGTATCTCGACAAACTCGGATTCAACGTTGCGGGCTACGGTTGTGCAACATGCATCGGTAACTCCGGTCCACTGCCGGACGAAGTGAGCGAAGCTATTGCTGAGAACGATATGACCGTAGCGGCTGTATTGTCTGGTAACCGTAACTTCGAAGGCCGTGTGCATGCACAGGTTAAAGCCAACTACCTGGCATCACCACCACTCGTTGTGGCATATGCACTTGCGGGTACAGTGAATATTGACTTTGAAACCGATCCAATCGGTTATGATACGAACAATGAGCCTGTATTCCTGAAAGACCTCTGGCCTACATCCGAGGAAATCAAGGATACCATCGCAAGTTCCCTGAACGCTCAGATGTTCCGCAACAAGTACGAGAATGTATTTACAGCCAATGAGCGTTGGAATTCAATCTCTGTACCGGAAGGTGAATTGTACGAGTGGGACCCGAACTCCACGTACATTCAGAACCCTCCGTTCTTCCAAGAGCTTGGCGACAAGTTGAACGATATCGCAGATATCCGTTCTGCACGCGTTATGGCATTGCTTGCGGATTCCGTAACAACGGATCACATCTCGCCAGCAGGTAATATTGCACCATCCAGCCCGGCTGGACTGTACCTGAAAGAGCATGGCGTAGAGCGCAAAGACTTCAACTCCTACGGTTCACGCCGTGGTAACCATGAAGTGATGATGCGTGGTACGTTTGCCAACATTCGTATTCGTAACCAGGTGGCTCCAGGCACCGAGGGTGGTATTACGAAGTACCTGCCAACGGACGAAGAAATGTCCATCTACGATGCTTCCATGAAGTATCAGGATGAAGGACAGAACCTGATCGTTATCGCAGGTAAAGAGTATGGTACAGGAAGCTCCCGTGACTGGGCGGCAAAAGGAACATTCTTGCTCGGCGTCAAAGCCGTTATCGCAGAAAGCTTCGAGCGGATTCACCGTAGTAACCTGGTCGGCATGGGCGTAATGCCATTGCAATTCCAGGAAGGTCACGGCTGGTCCAGCCTCGGCCTGAACGGACGTGAAACGTATGACATTACTGGCCTCAGCAATGATGTGAAGCCAGGACAAGAGTTGAAAGTTACCGTAACTCGTGAAGACGGTACACAGTTCGACTTCCCTGTTATCGCTCGTCTGGACAGCATGGTTGACGTGGATTACTACCATAACGGCGGTATCCTGCAAACTGTATTGCGTCAAATGATGAAAAAAGCTTAATGATATAAATCATTAATATGATGAAGTTATACAAAAAACTCCGCATTACGTGCAATAGCACGTGGTGGGGAGCTTTTTTGGCTTTGCTTTTTATAATCGGGATATGTTTAAAAATCAATCTTCAAGCCAACTTCCGAATCATCAGGTGGCTCAGCTATACGATATATACCTCTGCAGTTTAATTTCTCTACGTTAATCCAGTCTACAAACTCATCTCCTCCGTAGCATCTTACAAAAACGGCATATTCCAGCTCACCCTCATAATTAATGGACTCTATGTATTCTGTGAATGGATGTTTCCCCTCTATACTCTGCAAAAAATCTGAAAATTCAATTCTCCACTCTTCCATCTTCTCTGCATATTGATCGGGGACATAATAGTAGAATCCATCTGGCGTATAATACGAAATTTTCATTATCATCTTGCAGACCTCCTATCAGTATGTCGGGTAACGGTCTAGAGTTTCAAAATCTCTATACCTTCTTTTAGAAATGATGAGACCAGCGTATGATATTCAATTCCATATGCTAATTCCTCTTTGGTTTTATGTATCAGATAGTAGGAATATTTCTGCATCAACTCATGCTCGTCTAACTCAATGGGAAGGTTAATAATCTCAACGTCTTCCGAATTAAAATGATAACGATACCCTCTTTCTGATCTTCCTACGTTCATCACTGTTTGGATGACCATTAATTCATCACGTGTGACACTATTTATTAAAGCTGATCTTCTCTTTTCCATACCAAGTATGATCTCTTCAGCCTGTTGATCAATCTTAGCTTCAGCAATTTCAGTTTCAATTTGCATAATGGCTTTCATTGTTCCTGCTAGTTGTATAGCTAATGAATACAATGTATGTCCTCCTTTTTTTTGTAAGAAATAGGTACTAACGCATCATCTCTACTCTACCTCATTTACGATGTTACTCGCAAAGTTCACTGATCCTATGCTAAATTTGAGACCTTATGAAACAATAAAAAAAGCTCCCCGTAACGTGCAATCTGCACGTTACGGGGAGCTATGGTTTCAGTATGTGTGTATTCTCCGTTGCTTCAAGGCCAAACTGCCTTTTAATGCCCAATGTGATGTGAGGCTTGATCTAACAGTTGAATTGTGCCCATGATCAGAAACAGACACGACAGAGCAATTAACGAGCCTCCAACCCATCTCGATAGGATCACTCGCTCCGTAATCTGTTTTTCAGAAGCATCCGTTACCTTGTGTGGATACACGAGAAACATTAGCCCTGCGCTAATGAACAGTACAGCCATTATAATCAAGTTGTTCTCCTCCTTACACGTGACTTTCCTTAGAATTTAACTTTTTCGTCGTCACGCGGGATTCTCCTCCCGACAACACCTTTTTCAGACCCATAGCCATAGTGAAAACAATATATCCAATCAAGCCGCCGAGTGTATTAAGCATCAGATCATCCACATCGAATATCCCCATGCCAGTCAATAATTGTGTCACTTCATAACCCAGACTGAGCAGCAGAGACAGCAAGAGTACCTTTACTCCAGAGAATAACTTGTTGCCCGTCAACAGAGGAATGAAGATGCCCAGCGGGATAAAAGCCAGTATATTGCCTACCAGATGGATTGCGGTGCCCGGACGATGTAACGACAGGCTGTTCCAGTCTCGTGAGATTTCCTGAAATGGTATCAGGTTGACGGTTCGCGTATGGATCAGATCCGGTTGTTGCAAGAACGCCATCAGTCGATCCTTCACGATGCCAAAATCGACTGGGTTTCCTTTGAACAGGATCAGCTTAGTCAGCAGATATAAATAGATAGTGAAAACGGCAATCCAAAGGATGTAATGTTTGCTTCTATTCTGGTTGTTGTGCTTCATGTTGTTTCGCCTCCCTTGTGTTGCCCTGTTATTTCTTTACGGTGACGATGACGCCATCCATGTTATCACCCGATATTTCAGTTTGGCCTTGCTCAGGTATGTAAACGGTTGTGTCTCGGGTGGCCCGATAATAACGGATATGATACTCCTCTTCCTCTACTTCCACAGTAATGTTCTCTTTCTCTTTAAGCATATCGAGATACTCTTCCAGCACCAGATTATTCTTATACATGACAGCACTGTGCGGCAGCCCTACATATCGAAAGTGCCATGGTTCATACTGAATACCCGTGATGCGCACTTTATCCTTTGGGTAACGTAAAATAAATCCGTATTTCCATGCATTCTTCTCCAGCCATGCACCCTCTGGTGCTTCATTCATGGCACCCAAGCTGGAGCCGATATCCAGGGATAACCCAAGATTGTGCTCACTGTGTCCCGCAGGAAGTGCATAGTCTGAACCCTTTTCCCGATATAACTCGTCCTGCTTTTCAAAATCCCTGTACCCGCTGCTGACGAGAAAATATCTGACTCCCTCTTCTCCTGCTGCTTCAACCATCCTCTGAAACTCCTGCGCCACCTGCCGTGATAACATGATTTTCTGATCCAGTATTCCATATCCACGAAGCAGATCATCCTCATGTGCCACATATACAATATCGGATTTAACTCCTTCCGGGTGAACGGGGTATTGCTTATCCACCAGTAACAAATTGCCCTTATGTACCTGATCCTGAATGTTTCCGGTGACGGATACGGTATAACCTGCGGGATTTTCACGCGTATTCTGAATCTCGATGGGCAACTCATCCTTCTGCTGAATCCATCCCGGTGATTGCGTAACGATATATCCGATCAAAATGATACATATCAAAAAGCCCCACTTTTTCATGCTTGTTCCTCCTTTTACCTCATACATCAAGGATAGACAACACAAGTTAAAGAAAAAGCAGGGCAATTTTAAAGTTTTTCTTAAATTTGATATCAGACCTCATTGAAATACGGGCAAACGAACTTCGAACTGCGTCCGTACCACGTCGCTCTGAGCCGAGATCGTACCGTCATGCTGCTCCACAATATTACGAGCGATAAACAGGCCAAGGCCTGTCCCACCCTCCTGAGGGGTCCGGGCACGATCTCCGGTATAATACATATCGAAGATATGCGGCAATTCCTCCGGACGAATATGTCCACCATAGTTAATTACCTGAATGATGACCTGTTCTGCATCCCGATATCCATTAATATCTACGTACATACCATCCTTGCCATGCCGTGCAGCGTTAATTAGCAGATTCTCGAACACACGAGCCAGCAGCTCGCCATCACCGGAGACCGTAAGGTCAGTGTCTATTTTTAGTCGGGCGACTAGTTGGTTCTTTTCAAATACAGGATAGAGTTCTTCGTTCATCTGCTTCAGCAGTTCGCTAAGATCCAGCTGTGTCTTGTTTATAGGCAGCATGCCATAGTTCATACGAGTAATTTCGAACAAATCATCAATCAGCTTCTCCAGACGCTGTGATTTGGTGAATGCAATCGACGTAAAGTGCCGCACCTGCTCCTCCGTTAGCTGATCATCCTTCATGAGCAGATCCAAATATCCAAGCACAGACGTCAGCGGTGTTCGCAGGTCATGCGCCAGATTGACAACAAGCTGGTCCTTACTATTTTCAGCAAAATCCCCTCGTTCCACCGCTTCCCTTAACTTCTCACTTGCCAGGTTCACATCCTCCGCAATCGTACCTAACTCGTCCTTCGAGGAAATCTGCACACGGTGCTGAAAGTCTCCATTGGCCAAATGTCTGATCCCTGTAGAAATGTCCTTGAAATACGTCGCGTAAGGCTTGGTAAACCAAAAGAAAAACAGAATGGCCAGTGGGATAAATAAAATCAGGAAGAAATAAATATCTCCGATACTTTTCATAAAATGACGATATTCAGCGAGCTGATCTTCTGCACGGACACCCGAATAATAGGCTTGTAAAAGCTTGTAAATCCCATAGGTAATTGCGCCAGAGGCAAGCATGCTTAACCCTAACAACATAATCATGGTTGTGCGAAAACTTCTTCGTTTAGTCATTAAACGTGTACCCCACACCCCAGATGGTTTTGATAAACTTGTTCTTGTTCACATCTTCCCCCAGCTTTTTACGCAGGGTCCGAATATGGACCATCACGGTATTCCCACTCTCGTAATAGGCTTCTCCCCATACCTGTTCAAAAATATTTTCTGCACTGAACACCTGCTTGGGGTGGCTCGCGAGCAGATACAGAATATCGAACTCCTTCGGTGTTAGTTCCACTGGTTTGCCGTAGAGTGTAACACGATGTTGATCTGGCGTGATGATGAGCCCACCCTTCTCCAGAATGGACCTCTGAACAGGCACAGACTGGCTGAATTGCAGAGAACGACGCAACTGAGAGTTGACCCGGGCAACAAGCTCCATCGGATTAAACGGTTTGGTCATATAATCGTCCGCGCCCATCACAAGTCCCGTAATTTTGTCCATATCTGACGTTTTGGCACTTAGGAAAATGATTGGTAAATGATGCTGCTCCCGAATTTTACGGGTCACCTCATACCCGTCCATGCCAGGCATCATAATGTCCAGAATCGCCAAATCTATCGCTTGGGTCTGAACAGCTTGAACCGCCGCCTTCCCGTCAAAGGCCTTGATGGTGTGATATCCTTCTTTTTGTAAATGTAAAGCAACCAGATCAGCGATCTCAACTTCATCGTCTGCGATCAGAATCGTAATTCGCTTCATTGCTTATTCCACTCCTATGTGTGATGCTCAACAATATAACATATTTGAATCCAACAGATAAACCAATGAAAGGAATCCATACATATGAAACTGGAGCGTTTATTAGCCATCGTAGTGCTACTAATCAATCGTGGGCGAGTCCAAGCCAAAGACCTGGCAGATATGTTCGAAGTATCGATCCGGACCATCTACCGAGACATCGATACATTGGGTCAAGCAGGCATCCCTGTGGTGACCTATCAAGGGGCAAGCGGCGGGATTGGTCTGGCAGAGGGTTACCGTCTGGATCGAAACGTATTAACAGACAAGGACCTCGCTTCCATCGTCACTGCACTGCGCAGTGTGTCCACTTCCCATGCTAATGCGGCGCGTGAGCTTCTGGTCGAAAAACTCAGCAGTATCGTACCTGAATCCAAAAATGATGATTTTCAGGCCAATACCAATCGATTCATCGTTGATTATTCAACCTGGACGCATCCCGAAGCGCTGAAAATTAAGCTTGAACTTATCGAACAGGGTATGGATCAATTACGCCCCGTAACCTTTACCTACTGCAGTGCGGAAGGTATCCATACTCACCGAACTGCCGACCCTCATACCATCGTACTCAAGAAGCATTCCTGGTATCTGTATGCTTTTTGTCACGAGCGGAATCAATTTCGCATGTTCAAGCTTGTGCGTATGCAAGATGTCACACTTGCTAATGAGCACTTCGAGCGTAAAGTCATCAACCCACAGGACAGACCCTGGCAACAGGAATGGAGCCGTCCGGACAATCAAGCTAGGTTAACCTTGAAATTCCATGCTCGCGTCCGTCATATTGCGGAAGAATGGTTTGGGATCGAGAACGTCATGCCTGATGGGACTGGGTATTACATCAGCCAGGTTGCTTTTCCCGAGGATGGCTGGTTATATGGGTTCATTCTGGGCTTCGGCGCGGACGTTGAAGTATTGGAACCTCAGCATATTCGGGATGAAATCTGCCGTATCGCGGAGCAAATTGTACAAAATTATATACCTCCGACTCAAACCTGACAGACAGCTGTCCAGTTCCTACCCGTATACTTCAGATATATTCAATCTGTACATATATGAGGAGGAACTAATCATGAACGTTACTGTATGTCAAAGCTGCGGCATGCCGCTCACAACCCCTGCCCAATTCGGAACGGAAGCAGATGGAAGCACAACCCGTGAGTACTGTATCTATTGTTACAAAGAGGGCAAGTTTGAGCAGCCCGGTATGTCACTTGAAGGCATGACGGAGATGTGCACTGCCATTCTGAAGGACGAAGGCATGAATGAGGAATCCGCTCGTTCGATGTTGCGTAACCAGCTTCCTTTTTTGAAACGTTGGCGCACAAATACACCGGATCAACATGCTCAATCTCTTGCGGAAAACTCTACTACTGCTTCTGCCAACCCTGGTCAGGTAACAACAGATCATTCGTTCTCTGCCCAGCCCGTTCGTTATGTCACGCTCCCAGGCAAACGTCTTGCTGGCGTATCCGCCCGCACAACCAACGCCATTGAGGTCAGTGGCAAAGGCTGTATTCAGGGACTCTGGAACAATTATTTTGCCTCAGAGCACCTCCCTGCACCCGAAGTTATTCGCTATGGTTGTTACACGGATTACACCGATGGCATAACCGGAGAATACACCATACTGGTAGGGCATGAGGTCAGTCCGAACGAATCATTGCATGAAGGATTGAATGACATTCTACTCCCTCCTGCAACTTACGCCGTATTCACCTCCAGAAAAGGACCGATGGCAGAGGTTGTTGGCGAAGCTTGGGGAGCCGTGTGGGCATGGGAGAAACAAAGCGATCGTACGTTCACCGGGGATTTTGAATTATATGATGAACGCAGCCTGAATCCCGAAAGTGTACAAGTAGATATATACATCGCTGTTCATCAAAATAGATAAAACCAACACAATGCCACCTCATACAGGATCAAAGTTTCCTCGCATCCTTTTTCATATCACGAAAGCTGCCGGGTTCGCTCGGCAGTCTTTTTGTTATATCCGGAACTACATTACGCCCTAAACAACCCGACCATGGTACCAAGTTAGTTAGCATGCTTTGCATCATTTAACCAGACAATATGCCTCATAAGCGGGTACCATTGACTTCCTTAAAATTGGGACTATTCACATAACAACCGATTCGATCCTCCCATATCAAACCTCTCATATCAGGTTCTTTACTCCTGAATTTTCCTAAAACCGTTTACATCTCCTTAAAACCGGGTAAAATCACTACAATCCAATTGGAATTACATTCTAAAGTCATCTATTTCGTCTAACAAGTCATATGTACCTATATGCGCACCTGGCAACATAACCAGTCGAAATACATAATTTAAAAAAATGCTTTAAAGGAGGAACCAAGATGATCCGCATGCCTATTCAGCAAATGATCCCGTACCACCACCAATATCCGCGCAACACGGCGACCACTGCTCCTAAAAAGGAGAATGAGAACACTCAAGGTCTATCCTTTCATGAAATTTTACAGCAAAAAATGGCGAAGAAAAATGCTTCTCCTTCCCTTAGATAAAATGGACACCGGATCCTATTCGAATCCGGTTATCGACCGTCTTTCCGCGGCTTGGCGGAAGGGCGGTTATTGGCGTTGAGCAATAAACAACTGTACAGTCCTCGGTCATGTTTCTATAATGGTTTAAATATCTACAAGATCCATGACATATACGAACTGTAAAAGGGGACTTAGCACATGATCACCATTGGTTGTTTTCACGCTCATTATTCCAACATCGCCTTAATCGAAGAAACGCTTGCTCCTTATGAAGTTGAATTGGTCCATTACGTCGATCCAGGTCTGGACCGTCTTAAACATGACGCTGACTTTTCCGAGGTCGTCATTCACGAGAAGGTAGCCCAGACGCTCCAATGGATCGCTGAGTGTCATGCCGATGCCATTCTGGTCACCTGCACCCTGTTTGCGACAGTACTGGAGCAGGAAGCCACACAGGTCCCTGTGCCTGTGATCGGCATAGATGATCCGTTATTGCAGGAGATGCGGCGAGTACCAGGAGATTACATAATAGCATTCACCAACCCGGCAACGATTGAAGGAACGATGACGCGGGTGAATCAGGCATTACAGCAAGAGGATGAGAATGGGCAGCTACACGTTGCCAAGACATCTCAGACGGAAGCAGTGTGCATCTCTGGGACATTTGAGTTGATTATGCGTGGAGATCAGCAAGGATATCTCGAAGCGGTACGAGAAGGCTTACATCAGATTGCTGAGCAGTATCCGGATAAAACGGTAGTGGCAGCCCAACTGTCTATGGCTCCCGCTGCTGCACAGGTTACAATAGATCGCGGTATTCCAATCCATAGCCCGCTGGCATTGCTTGCGACGTATTTGGAGAATAATTTGGGCCTGGCTCGATAGTAGTGGCTGGTTTGAAGTGAAATTTTACAATCGCTAAAACATGTGAAAACTACTGTGGTGGGAAATAGGCTTGCCCCCAGTGGGAGGTGATCCTATGAACTTCTCTTTTAACGATGTAATCGTGTTCGCGATGTTAATTATTGCGCTCCTGACATACATTGATCGTAAAAAGAAGTGACCCGCCACAGGTTGACGGCCTGACGGGTCACTTCATCTGAACTTGCTGCACTCGGAGGAATACCCACCGCAAATGCTGTGCAGGAGTAGCCATTGGCCTGGCTACTCTTATTGGTGTTTACTTACATTCATTTTATTAAACATCTGCTAGACAATCAACCATAATGCTGATAAAAAGTATCAGGAAGCTGATCAATAAGATGAAAAAGTCGACATGATAGCAGTATTCTCACCTTCAAACGATGTCAGACTGCCCAGCTTGCGCTGTACCGGCGCCTAGGAGCGTGTCCGATATTCCTCGGCCTTTTCCTGCATCCCGGCAGCTACAGCCTCATTCTCGGACAATCCTTTGTCCGCCGCAAAGGCACGAATGTCCTGCGTGATGCGCATGCTACAGAACTTTGGTCCGCACATGGAGCAGAAGTGAGCTTCTTTGGCTCCTTCTGCTGGCAGCGTCTCATCATGGTAGGACAGCGCACGTTCAGGGTCCAGTGACAGGTTGAACTGGTCACGCCAACGGAACTCGAACCGCGCTTTGGACAATGCGTCATCGCGGCGCTGGGCACGTGGATGTCCCTTCGCCAGATCGGCAGCGTGGGCCGCGATCTTGTAGGCGATGACCCCTTCCCGCACATCATCCTTGTTGGGCAGGCCCAAATGTTCTTTTGGCGTAACATAACAGAGCATCGACGTGCCGAACCAGCCAATCATGGCCGCACCAATGGCGGATGTGATGTGATCGTAACCCGGGGCAATGTCGGTCGTCAGCGGCCCCAGCGTATAGAACGGTGCTTCTTTACATATCTCCATCTGCAAGTCCACATTCTCCTTGATCTTATGCATCGGCACATGCCCAGGACCTTCGATCATCACCTGCACATCATGCTTCCACGCGATCTGCGTCAGTTCCCCGAGCGTAGCCAGTTCCGCCATCTGTGCTTCATCATTCGCGTCGTAGATACTGCCAGGACGAAGTCCATCTCCCAGCGAAAACGCCACATCATACCTTTTCATAATCTCGCAGATTTCTTCAAAATGAGTGTACAAAAAATTCTCCTGATGATGCGCAAGGCACCATGCTGCCATAATGGACCCACCGCGAGACACAATGCCTGTCATCCGCTTGGCCGTCATCGGGATATAACGCAACAGTACACCTGCATGAATCGTAAAGTAGTCCACGCCCTGCTCTGCCTGCTCAATTAGCGTGTCACGGTATAACTCCCAGGTCAGCGCTTCCGCTTCGCCATTCACCTTCTCCAGCGCCTGATACAGCGGTACCGTCCCAATCGGCACAGGTGAATTGCGGATAATCCATTCCCGGGTGGTATGAATGTCTTTGCCTGTGGACAGATCCATTACGGTATCCGATCCCCAGCGTACCGCCCAGGTCATCTTCTCGACCTCTTCCTCGATGGAAGAAGATACAGCAGAGTTGCCAATGTTGGCATTGATCTTCACATGAAAATGACGACCGATCAACATCGGCTCACTCTCCGGGTGATTGATGTTAGACGGCAGGATGGCTCTTCCACTCGCCAGTTCCTGGCGCACGAATTCCGGCTCCACGCCTTCACGAATGGCGGCGAATTCCATCTCTGCCGTAATGACTCCCTGTCTCGCGTAGTGCATCTGGGTCACACAGCGTCCCGGCTGTGCCCGCAAGGGTTTGCCACGTAATCCGGGATACTCTTCGGCAGCGGCTCTCTTCCCTCCGGGTTTCAGTCCGTTATCCTCCGGTTTAACCGTACGGCCCTGATAAGCTTCGACATCGCCACGCTCTGTGATCCAACGTGTGCGCAGGGATGGCAGACCTGCACGGATATCCGCATGAAATTCGGGATCGGTCATCGGGCCGCTCGTATCGTAGACACGCAGCGGTTCGTTATGCTCCACCCCTTGGGGAGTATTCGTGTCATGAAGGGCTATTTCACGTTCAGGAACAGCAATGTCTGGCCGTGAGCCCTGAATGTAGACTTTGCGGCTGCCGGGAAAGGGCTGAACCCGTCCGGCCGCCCCTGTTTCTTTTTCCACCTGCTGATCGTTATGTTCCTGTTCCATCGCTTGTTGTCCCGTTTGATTTCCTGTACTCATGTTCGCTTGTCTCCTCCTCAGTGTTCGTTCGCTTGGTTTTGGGTTGGCATCATCATTAGCTCGCTTACGTACCTGTCCCAAATCATGCGCAATGCAGAGAAGAAAGAGCGATCCTACACCAGACCAGGGGAGACATTATTCATGTACAGTTCACAACAGACCGAAGGCTGCCGCAGATCATGGATCTATGGTGACTTCCCTCCTCATCCAAGCCCACTTTCGCAGGTTATTGAAAAAGAGGCCCATAGAATCCGCGCTATATCGCCTGTTCCCTGTATATAAAAAAGCCGGTCCCCGAAGGAACCGACTTTTAATGTCCATCACCAATAATGCACCTTTATGAAGCTCCTTAACGGAGCCCTACAAGGGTCACATCATGTGGTGGTTGTGGTCATATCGCCGATTACTTCCCTACGCTGGTATGATCCAGATCAGGTGCAAAGGGTCCGGAATCTCATGCGATTCCGTCTCAGTCCGGACAATTCGGACTCCCCCAGTAACGTTAATAAGTTGCGGCTTACATAAGCCGCCGTTCATATTCAATGAAGCTGGCCCCGTTGGGCCGTCCATTACAGAGTAGCGCAACCGGAACATAAAAACAACCTTTATATTCCAAATTACTAACTTAATTGGTGACAGACCTTACATCAACATCAGGATAACATGAGCCCCATTTGTGTAGCCGCTTCCTTTAGCACAGGTGCGTATTCGTGCAAAGTCTCCTGCGAAAGTCGGCTGACAGGTCCTGATACCGAGAGTGCGGCTGCAATATTGCCTCTGCGATCCATAATCGGTACCGATACCGCGGCAGCTCCCGGCTCACGTTCCTCATAACTCGTCGCATATCCGTTATCCCGAATGTCTACCATTTGCGCCAAATACACCGCTGGATCGATAAATACCGGCCATTCAGGACCATTCATCAATTCTTCACGATCCTCGTCCGTGGCAAACGCCATCAAAACTTTGCTGGAAGCGCCCACAGACAGCGGCAGTCTAACACCAACGGGAGCAACTCGGCGAATCGCCTGATCACTTTGCACAGCCTGAATCCGAATCCGTTCACTGCCATCACGCAGGTACAGACTCACGGTCTCCCCCAATCGATCTCTCAGTCGCTCCATCGCAGGCAGCAGCAGAATAGCGGGATCATCACTGCGGGACATATGAGCTGACAGCTCCCAGATTCGGATGCCAAGTCGGTACTTCTCTGTTGCTGCATCGCGGATTACGAACCCTCGATCCTCCAGCGTAGCCATCAAACGGTGCACTGTACTTTTGTGCAGGCCGATCTGGCTGGCAATTTCGGTGAGTCCCAGATCACTGCGTGTGGTAAAACATAATAATATATCCAGCGCCCGCTCCACAGCCCGGACGGTTAACTTGCGATCTTCCATGGCATAATGCCCTCCTCATGTTTCATCACATGAAACTTGGTTACATAAATTATATGAGAAACGGTCTCATCTGTAAACCAAAAAGAGCCAAAATCGAAATAGGCAAACGTGTAAATTTTTCCTTTTTATAAGACTTAATCCCCTGTAATTTACACACTAAGGTAATGTTACCCATATATCTTAAGAACTATATAACAATTGCGTAACAAATGCCCTCAATCAATTGACTTTGACTATATTGGAACATACGATAAAGATATATTACATTAAGATATCGCTCTGAAGCAGGCTCTGAAATCGACGCAATTCTCTTTTCATGTCGTTGTTATCTTCAACTGAACTTCAAAGGAGGGGCATTCATGTATCCAACATCCCAGAGCGAAGCCCCGCTGCAAACAAAAGTGTCCGATCTGCCCTCTTCCCTATCACCGAGGCTGATTCGGTTCAAACATATTATCGTAGCGTTGCTGCTCTCCGTTGTATTTTTTCTACTGTTTTGTTTTATTGCACTGCATGGTTATATCGCATGGGTATTATCCAATCCAACGGTAGCGCCTGTCTTCTCCAATCCGATGCAGGCCAAGAACATGAAGTATGAAGACATCACGTTCCCGGCAGCAGATGGCAGCCGGACGATGCAGGGATGGTATATACCTGCTGACAATGCTGCAAGCAAAACGATTATTTTCAGTCACGGCTATGGTGCCAATCGTGAAGAAACATGGGTACCCATGTATGACCTGGCCCACTATGCCCATCAACTTGGGTTCAACGTGGTCATGTTCGATTATGGCTTCGCCTCACAGGTGAACAAAGCTGTAGCCACAGGTGGCAAAGCTGAGTCACAGCAATTGCTGGGTGCCATCCAGTTCGCCAAGCAGCGAGGTGCGCAGGAACTGGTTGTCTGGGGTTTCTCCATGGGTGCCGGTACGGCCCTTCAAACTGGACTGATTACCCAGGAAGTGGATGCGATGATTCTGGACAGTACGTTCCTGCTTGAGCCGGATACGCTGTACCACAACATTCATAACCAGATCGATCTCCCGCGTCAGCCTACACTCGAGATCATGAATCTGTTGTTCCCTGTTCTGAATGGTACCGGATTACAACAGATTCCATACCAGGAAGTGAAAAAGAAAGATTATCCGTTCCCGATTTTCTTCATTCATGGCACAGAGGACGAGAAGGCGCCTTATCCAATTGCGGAGCAACTCGCCGCCAACCAGACCAATCCGTACTCTGATGAATGGATTGTCCAGGACGCGCATCATGAGTTGATCTTCCGGGAGCATCCAAAGGAATATCTGCGCCGTGTCTCAACTTTCCTGAGTCATGTAACGAAAACAAGCAGTGACGATGTGCAAAACACGAATAATGGACAATAACCAAATTCCAATCCATCGAATTTTTCCAGAGCCCTCAGGGGCTCTTTTTTTTGCAATCATAGGACAACAGGCTCGCAGAATATACTCTTGGGACGCATGAACAGACGGTCTGCATGCAATGAATTTCATCTGAAGGAGGTTCAAAATAAAGATGAACTGGTATGGATATGGTCACCTGCTGCCTCTGCGGACATTGGAGGAAATCCGTTTCTGGAAAGAGCAGGAGAAAGAACATACACTCGTCATTCGTGCCCTGCTTCCTGATCTGGAGCCCCCATACGTCAAGCTACTGGAGGAATGGGAGGTTACCTTTGCAAACAGTGAGCGAGTAGCCAATCAGCTTTTAAAACAACTATTGCCTGGAACCCATCCGCCTGCTCCCTACATCGTTCGTTGTATCGATCAACTTGTGTTGGCAGCTCGACAGCAATCGAGAGAGTTCATCAAACAGCTGTATGTTCTTCTGGAACAAAGTGCTGCTGTGCAAGCTGTTCCGCTTGCCAAAGTACTTATTCTGCATTTTATCCGCGAGTCGGAGTATTTTCTGGGCGTATTGGATACGCTTAGCCAACCTGGTATCTTGCGTGAAACGGATTCGGATCCATCACTTTTTCTGAAAAATGCGCTGCATACGTCGGGGTCAGGAAACATCCAACGCCAAGCTTCAGAAGCTCCAACTTCTCCAGAGGGAAATGTAAATGCACCTGCCGCTTCAGCTCAGATCCAATCCGCAACCGTTCAACCGCCTTCTACCGGAACAACTCAAGCCACACCCAGCTCTATAGCACCTCCCGTAAAAGAAAAGCCGGTTCCCATTGGAGGACACACACTGCCTCCCCTTCCCTATGCGTACAATGCGCTGGAGCCACATATTGATGAGCTGACGATGCGTATCCATCATGACAAACACCATCAATCTTATGTGGACGGACTAAATGTAGCAGAGAAGAAGCTGGCGGAATCGAGAAAAAAGAATAACTTTGAACTCATCAAACATTGGGAACGTGAACTCGCTTTCAACGGGGCAGGCCACTACCTGCATACGATTTTCTGGACAATTATGAATCCTGCTGGCGGCGGCAAACCTTCCGGTATGCTGGCAGAACAGATCAAGCGAGATTTCGGAAGTTATGAAGCGTTTAAGAATCAATTCACAGAAGCCGCGAACAAGGTGGAAGGCAGTGGCTGGGCGATGCTTGTCTGGAGCCCGAGAGCACATCGTTTGGAGATTTTGCAGGCGGAAAAACACCAGAACCTGTCCCAGTCCGATATCGTCCCGCTCCTTCCACTGGATGTGTGGGAACATGCCTACTATCTGAAACATCAGAATGAACGCAAAAAGTATATTGAAGACTGGTGGAATGTGGTCTACTGGCCCGCTGTTGCCGAGCGTTACGAAACGGCACGCAAGTTGTTGTGGCCGCCTTATTAAGCTTGGGGTTAGATGGATTAGAGAAAAAAGAGATATCTCCAGCCGAATGACTGAAGATATCTTTTTTGGTGTATACAAAAAAGCAAGCCTCCTGTAAAAGAGACTTGCTTATATTTTGAGAGACTTCCTATTTCTAAATGTTCACTTAAGAAGCACAGCCCTCGCAAGCCACATAGTTGTCGCCAACCTGTTTGCTAATGGAGATCAGATCGCCCAGCTTGATATCAGACTCATCTGTAAACTCCAGATCGGCTATACGTGCAACGATCAGTGCAGCAGCCTCTTCCTTGCTTGTTGCCATTTGGCTGAACTCGGATTTTTCGCCTGTTGATACAACCTCATATAAATACGTATATCTCAATGTGTCCATCCTAACACTCTCCTTCCGAAATCACATCATATCATCTCTATTAACCAATTCCAAGCCCTAGTAAAAAGTGTTAATCGTATCGCAGCTTCATCTGCTCAGCTGTCAGGCGTACTTCTTCAGAGCCAACGCTAAGCACCCTGCTGGTCTCCGCCTGCGGATAGCGATCGCGCAGTGTTCGAACCAAAGCCGCAGTATATGCCGCAGCTGAAGGTACACCTGCCAGTTCTTTCAGACTTGCCATCGTGCCAGGTTGAACATCAGGATATCCTTCACTCGCCCCACCTGCTGCATGCTGATAGAATTGTCGCACGTCCGCTGCCAGTTGATCACCCTGACCTTCCACGATGATAAAAGCCGTAATGATATACGCCTTTGCCTGCCTGCGCTGGGCAATACCACAGAATTTTAGGCCACCTACACTGACATCATAATCTCCGGGGCAAAAAGCACCCTGAACCTCACCAGTTTGCGCCTGATTCGACCACGGCGTTAGCGACTCGGCAATAATCGAAGCCATCTCCCGGAAATCATCATGAATATTGATGACATGTCCGGGATTAGGCAGAATCAGCGACACATTAACTACCCCTGGGTTTAAGGGTACTGCCGCTCCACCCGAAGGCCGAACACAGACCGCTGTCCCTTGGCTTCTAATCTGTTCCATCGCTTCTACAGCCTGTGGCAACCTGCGGTCACGCAGACCCGCTACAAAGGCATCTGGGTGTCTCCATATATGTGCAACAGGTAGATGCCCTGCCCCAACCCGCCTGCACATAACTTCTTCCCAAGCAAAAGCTTCGAGTACACTACTACCTTGTCGCATGAGTGGTGTCTCCCAGATTTGCAGACGCAATGTAGCCTGTTTATCTGCCTGTAGTCCCTTTTCCGGCTGAACCGGTTGATCTGAATGGGAAGGTACACTCATCGTTCCATTACCTCCGGCTTAACGAATTCATATGTATCCAGTATATAGGAATGACAACGCATATATAAATAAGCCGGTTCCCAGGGAACACGGCTTATTTATATCACATCCTACGGCTTAGAAACTGCTGCATCCAAAACCAAAGGAACTTACTCATCCGGCTTGTCCAGCGAGTGGACATACCTGATCTTAATCTTTTACCAGTGACAAGAACTCCGCACGTTGTGCCGGATTCTCACGGAAAGAACCACGTACAGCAGACGTAACCGTCTTGCTTCCGGGTTTCTTCACGCCGCGGGAACACATGCACAAGTGCTCGCCTTCCACAACGACCATAACACCATGAGGTTCAACGGCCTCTGTCAGAATGTCAGCGATCTGTGAAGTAATACGTTCCTGAACTTGCAGGCGACGTGTTACTGCTTCGACCAGACGAGCCATTTTGCTCAGACCAACGATCTTGCCGCTTGGTACATAGCCAATATGCACCTTGCCGAAGAACGGCGCCATGTGGTGCTCACACTGACTGTAGTAGACAATATCCTTGACTATAACCAGTTCTTCATGATTCTCGTCAAACGTGACACCGAGCACATCGCGCGGGTCTACTTCATATCCGCCAAAAATTTCTTCATACATTCGGGTCACACGTGCAGGCGTTTCAAGCAGCCCTTCACGTGTACTATCTTCTCCGATCAATTTCAGGATCTGCTCTACATGATACTCGATCTTCTCCCGATTGTCGGATACTTTTGAATTCAAATAATCTTTAACGCCAGCCACTGCCAAACGCCTCCTTTCGAACCACTACTGTAAGAGGTTGTTCAAAAAGTCCGCTTATCGGTACTGAAAACCCAACTTTTTGAACACGCACTTTAAGCAGTTATTCCCTGCTATTATTTTCGGCGGCCCGAACTTTTACGCGCAGGATGCTGTTGCGGCTGAGGCATTTTCGCTCCTGGCTGCTGATTCTTCATCATCTGCTGGGCACGCTGCATTTGCTTGCCATTCAGGTTGTAGCCCATTTGCTTCGCCATTTTCTGAAGCATGTCCGGATTGCTTTGCATTTTCTCAAGTTGTTTACGCAAGTAGAACACCCCGATGAAAAATCCCCCGACCAGACCAACAATCAATGTGATAATCGGTATAACAATATCCATCTCTTAGACACCTCTGTATGCATTCTAAAAAGCCTGATAATCCGTGTAAACTTCATGATGTTCGACACATATGTTGCAAGCCTGACACAGACCGGATTTCCTGAAAGTATCATAGCATTTCCGCACGCCTTGAGCAAACGGATTTTCCAGTTGAACCGTACACAAGCTACGTCATGACAGCTTCAATGAAAACGGTTGTATGCTGAGCCAGATCGATTTCAACCACATCCAGAGAATAACGCGTACTTCCGCGCGCCACCCTGATTACAGGTCTGCCGGGCAATCCCCGATGTTGACGCACAATGACTCCAGTCTCTTTGGTGGACAGTCGTACCGCTGTACCATTGGGATACACGGATACACTCTTGTTGAACTCAATCAGAATGTCCCGATCCAGCTTTGTACCAGACAACGCCATCATCTCTTCA
This sequence comes from Paenibacillus sp. GQ49, assembly GCF_059759055.1. Lineage (NCBI taxonomy): Bacteria > Bacillati > Bacillota > Bacilli > Caryophanales > Paenibacillaceae > Paenibacillus > Paenibacillus sp. GQ49. The sequence goes on along the minus strand of NZ_JCAXEL010000024.1, from coordinate 43,627 downwards.
CAGGCCTCATGTGGCATCAAACTGTCCTTGGATAAACCATTAATGAGATTATCATAGATATTAGCCACACTAACGATTCTCGCAAACAGATGAATGTCACTCCCCTTGATCCCTCTCGGCATGCCTGTACCATCTACATGCTCATGATGTTGCAGGGCTGTATGGGCGACCAACAGACTGAACTCCCGTTTGTTCTTAATTACTTCGAATCCACGCCATGTATGGTGCAGCGAAGAATTTGCAGCAGAGCCACTGCCCGGAGGTTCCCCCACTTTGCCTATATCATGCAATAATGCCCCCACAGCAAGGTCCTTCAGTTGATTATAATTGAGTCCCATATTCAGTCCGATGACCGAAGACAACAAACATACATTCATCGCATGAACATACTGTGCATTGTCTTTGGTACGAATATCGGTGAGCTGCACAAGCATTTCACGCCCGTTCAGTACATCATTCAGCAATTTCTCTATACTGAGGGCAACCTTTCTCGGACTCCAGTCTTTCCCGGATCGAATGGATTCGAGTGTGACACTCATTTCATTAATTATTGCCCGTTTCGTGGTCTCATCCAGAATGTCTTCTGTATCCACATCTTTATACGCTTCATCCTGGATGTATAACATGGTCACGCCAATACGCTTCAGCGTATTGACCATGTATACGGTGAGCTGGACTCCGGCAGACAGCAACACCGTGCCGTTACTGGAATATACCGTCTTGCCCAGAAGCTCCCCCGCTTCCACGCTCTCCACGTTTACATACTTCATGAACGTCCCCCGCTCTTACGATAGCTGCTCCAATGCGAGCAATTGCTCCTTGGTTTGCAGACCGCCTACATAACCCACCAGGGTACCGTCTTTACCACTGATACGGTGACAGGGAATAATAATCGGAATCGGATTCTTGCTAATGGCGTCCAGAACTGCACGAACAGCCTTGGGTCTGCCGATGATTTCCGCAACCTGTTGGTGTGATGAGGCCTCTCCATAAGATATATCGGACAGAACTTGCCATACTTGTAGCTGGAATGGTGTTCCAAGCCGATCAAGCTGCAAGTCGAACGTTTTTCTCTCCCCTGCAAAATACTCCTTTAACTGCTTTGCAGCTTCGCTGAGCTTCTCTTCATTCTTCTCATATCGATACTCGCCAATCCAGATGCGGGCCCATTGTTGCAGATGAGCTTCGCGTACGTGAAAGGCGCCAAAATCGATGTGACACAGCCCTTCATCCGTCGCGCATAACGTAAGAGTACCAATCGGTGTCAGTACCTCATCGTAATATACGGGCTTGCCATGAAGACCCGTAACGGCTGAAGGTTTCCACGCTGCGGCTTCCGGTTTGTCAGGCTGTGCAGACTGCTCACTACCCGGTTCAATCCCGGCTTCCATTTTCAAATCCTGTTGTAACGCACGTAAGGCATTGTTCTCGTTGTTCTGTTCCTCTGGCTGCTTCTCACTCACTTGTCCAGCCTGTGGCTGTTTGGGTAAGGTCTCAGACGAACTCAGTCGCTCCTCGGCCTTCTGCAGCATGCTTAGTACGTTCCCATCTTGTTCGTTAGCGGCAGCTTCCCCAATTGCTCTCATGGCGTCTTCTCCTCCAATTCTGCTTAACGCCCAGGCTGCGGTTCCCCGCAACTCGGGGCGCGGATCACGTTTTAATACTTCTGTAAGTTTGGGTACAGCACTTTTGTCTTTGAAATTGCCCAGGGCAATAACGGCGTTGCGTTGAATCGGCTTCTTGCCCCGCCAAGCGGCGGAACTCTGACCGAAACGTTCCTTGAATTCCCGGTTACCGATGTCCAGCAACGGCAGCAGGAGTGGCTTCACAATCTCCGGATCGGGGTGAAACTCGGGATGGTGATCCCAGTTCTTGCCCCGGTTCTTCGGACAAACAATCTGACACGTATCACAACCGTACAGACGGTTGCCTATTTTCAGCATAAATTCTTCATCCACGAACCCTTTCGTCTGGGTTACAAAAGAAATACAACGTTGTGCATTCAACTGCCCCGGCCCCACTAATGCTCCTGTAGGACAGGCATCGATACATTTTGTACATTCACCGCAGTCTTCGGTCACAGGTGTGTCTGGTTGAAAAGGAATATTCGTTACCAGTTCCCCGAGGAAAATCCATGAACCAAATTTGGGTGATATAATGGCACAGTTTTTGGCGCTAAAACCAATCCCCGCACGCTGGGACACCGCACGATCCACCAATGCTCCGGTGTCTACCATGCTTTCGATCATGGCTTCAGGTACGCGTTCCTTTATAAAATTGACCAACTTGTCCATCGCTGCACGCAGGACCTGATGATAATCCTGACCCCAAGCCGAACGGGCAAAAATGCCTCGATACGCACCAGGCTCCGATTTCGGCGGATTCACCATTTTGGATGGGTATGCCACGGCTATTGCAATAAGTGAAGCGGGCTCGCCATCTTTTAAGGCGGGGTGCACTCTTTTTTCAATATCCGGCTCTTCAAAACCTGAAGCATACCCTTTATCCCGCGACTGCTCCAGCAGCGACTTCAGGGAAACAAAGGGATCAGCCGAAGCAAAACCGATATCATCAATGCCCAGTCCGGGGCCAGCTGCCTTGATCTCCTGTTTTAACTTTTCCCATACGGAGGCATCCTGTGCTGCCCCGGTCTGTACGCTCGTCATTTCTCTTCCCTCTCTTCTTCCAACACATATTCCGTAAATAGTGAACGCCCGCCTCACGGTAAGAGGACAGGCGTTAATTTCTATATATGCCTTACATACTTGAATTCAAACGGAACGAGTCTATATGGTTTAACGCAAAATGCAGTCTGAAGTTGTTGTCCTGTCAGCATTTTACAATTTCTTCAATTCAGAAAACGGCCAGAAAATAAATTCAGCCTTGCCTACAATCTGGTCGGATGTAATACTGCCAAACACTCGGCTATCCTTACTTTTGCCTTCATGACGATTATCCCCCATCACGAAGAAATGATCCGGCTCCAGTGTGATTGGGCCAAAATCCGGGTCCTGCACCTCAATATCGGTGTACGTTTCCGCTTGTTGCTCGCCGTTCACATGTAGATGGTGATCCCTAACTTCAATTGTATCTCCCGGAAGTCCAACGATCCGTTTCACCAGAAAATCTTTCTTCTCTACACCTTCACTTGGATCACGAAGTACGATCACATCTGATCGGGAAGGAGCACCCAGATGGTATACAATTTTGTTGACAAAAAGGCGATCTCGCTCAACCAGTGTCGGCTGCATGGACTGTCCCTTGACCATCGACAGATTGAACACAAACAGGTTCAGCAGCATCATAATTACAAAAGCAACAACAATCGTTTTGACCCAGTCCCACAGCTCGACAACCCAGGATTTCCCCGGTTGTTCAGGCTTTGACGGTTCATTTCGTTGCTCGGAAGTCACATGTTCCATTGAATGATTATTGGAATTCAAAGGGACACCTCATTTATTAAATAGTTAAATTAAACTTGTAACCTGGTGACCATACTCCCTTTCAGTCTACTTCATTTGGGAGAGTGAAACAATTGGTTATGAGCACCAATACCCTGGTTATCGTGAATACAGCCGCGATAGTCGCGGTGATTTAAATAAAATTCGGAGACTTTGAAGCATGTTCATAAAATGAGGAAATCAGAGGAATATGACGCGAAGAACACTCATATAAATAGAAAGGCACATCCCTCACGTTCTTACACGTTAAAGAGATATGCCTAATATGAAATGAAAATCTTTTTTTTATTTCTTTTTAAACATGCAAACTAAGCTTTGGACAAAATACTAAGAGTCTGGAAAGCGCTCATAATCTGATTGGCACCGTAACCCATTGCTTCATATAGAGGCATGGCTACTTTGTTGTGCTCATCACCCGCCACCCATACTTGGCTGACTTTACGCTGCTGGAACCGCTGTTCCATAGCCTCAACAAGTGTTTTGCCGACTCCACGGCGACGATAGTCTGGATGAACCGCAATACGGTAGATACAACCCTGGTTGTGATCAATCGTACCGATCAAAGCGCCTACGAGGTCTCCCTCTTCTTCCGCAACCATGATCAGGTCAGAATCCCATGACAATTGACGGGCAAACGGGCCCATCGTGTTCTCATAACACTCTTCCGATAGTGCAACCTGGAGAAGCTCCGTCATCTGGCTTGCATCACTCAACTGAAAGGAACGAACGTGCATGTCTTAAATCTCCCTTTTCGTTAGCTTAGATGAGGTTTTTTATAAAAAGGGAATCCCTTTTTACCAAAAACCCAATGTTCATATAATGACAAAAAACGAGAAAATACCGCTTCTTCGTCAATTAAACCATACTTTTCTCCATAAAACACGCATTTTCTTTTGAAAGCGCTTAATTGTAACCGTTTACATACGAATATTAAACTTTACATCCATTTTAAGGCCTGAAAACACATAAATAGTTGCATAAAGGGTAAAATATGTTTGTTATCTCTGGCCCATCATTAGATCAACGCCTTGGGGGACTTAATAAACAAAAATGTTGCTTAATTAGCCCGAATGCGGTTTAATAATAGTGGCAAGGGTATTATTACATATGTACCTGATTTCAAAAAAACCTAAAATCTCAGGAGGTATTTCATTATGGCTTTTCAATTACCGGCACTTCCTTACGCTAACGACGCACTGGAACCACATATCGATGCAAAAACGATGGAAATCCACCACGATCGCCATCACAATACTTATGTAACTAACTTGAACGCAGCTCTGGAAAGCGCTCCTGAACTGCAAGAAAAAAGCTTGGAAGATCTGATTGCTAACCTTGACAGCGTACCAGAAGGCATCCGCACAGCGGTTCGCAACAATGGTGGTGGACATGCTAACCACAGCTTGTTCTGGGAAATCATCGGACCTAACGGCGGCGGCGCTCCTACAGGCGATATCGCAGCAGCTATCGATAGCGAACTGGGTGGCTTTGATAAATTCAAAGAAGATTTCGCTAAAGCAGCTACAACTCGTTTCGGTTCCGGCTGGGCTTGGCTCGTAGTTGGCAAAGACGGCAAGTTGTCCATCACTAGCACACCTAACCAAGACAGCCCTCTCTTCGAAGGTCTGACTCCGGTTCTGGGTCTGGATGTATGGGAGCACGCTTACTACCTGAACTACCAAAACAAACGTCCTGACTACATCGCCGCTTTCTGGAATGTAATCAACTGGGATGAAGTGAACAAACGTTACGCTTCTGCAAAATAAGACTGTTAGCATGCAACAGTTAACATAAAAGAGAGCCTGATTCGGTCATCGTGACCGTGATCAGGCTCTCTTTTTGCTATCACTATAGTTAATGGGTGTTTTGTTTCTAACGAACCCAGGACACGTTATTGCTCCATATTTCATCGTATCGGGAACCTAACGAATCTCAGAGTAGCTATTTCCCCAAATATGGGTTTTGATGCGCACTTTTGGGTTGATTTGGCTATGATAACGTCACTCAGGTTCGTTAGAATTTATAATTGTGGTATATCCACATGATAAGACCTCTGGAGTTCGTTAGCTCCCCCATTTAATCATTCACTTGATCATAAGCCCCAGCAAAATAACTGCTGATCAGCTTCAGAAATATGTTGGGGAATGCCATCTTGTCCATATCTTCCGGACCGATCCAGCGGTAGGTCAAGCCATCGCCTTTACCTGTCAGTGTCGCAGTGCTCAGCGCTAGGTCACTAACATCAGATGATGATATCAACATCTCTCCATCATTAAGCGATGTTGAGATGTTCTGCGCATTAGGCGTGCCTGACTCCGATGAATGCGTTGTGTCTGACTCAGGTGACACAGCTGATGATGAGGCTGTGCCCTCCCTTGTTGCCGCCTGTGTATCGTAGGCGGCTCTGGCTTCCGCTGCGATCAGCGGAAGCTCACTGCTCTGGTCCTGCTCGGTACACTTGTACACCTGCAGGCTCCAGACAATGTGGCTGAACACATGCTCCGCATGGGTAGCAAGCCCTTCCGGGCGGGCAGCGAAGCCTTCCGCCCACAGACTGCCGGCCAGCAATGCCATGGCCGGCTCATCCGCCAGCGGCGCCGCCTTCTTGCTGGCTGCGGCAGGCGCCGCGAGCACATGCGGCAGCTCCCACATGCGGGCCAATAGGCCCGTGTCTGGGCGCTGGCGCACAAGCACTTGGCCGCGATGAGCACCGCGGCCCTCCACAATCGCGACCAGCCGCTGCTCAGGGCGCGGCGGCTTCGCCTTCGTCTTGACCGGCAGTGTAAGCTCTCTTCCGGCGATGCGGCCGGAACATTGCTCCATGACCGGGCAAGTCAGGCAGTGCGGCGCTTTGGGTGTACACACCAGCGCGCCAAGCTCCATCAGCGCCTGATTGAAATCACGCGCCCGCCCTTCCGGAATGAGCTCTCCTGCGAGCTCTTCCATCAACACCCGGGTGCTGCCCTTCATAATGTCCTCATCGATGAGGAAGTATCGGGACAGTACCCGCATGACATTGCCATCCACCGCAGGCTGCGGCTGGTTGAAGGCAATGCTGAGAATGGCCCCGGCCGTATACGGGCCGACCCCTTTTAATGCAAAGACGTCCTGCTTGTCCTGAGGCATCTCGCCTCCGTGCAGCTCCATGACTTGTCTCGCAGCTGCCTGAAGATTACGTGCACGGGAGTAATAGCCGAGTCCCTCCCAATTTTTCAAGACATCCTCTTCGGGTGCTTCCGCCAACGCCTGCACGGTCGGGAAATTCCCGATAAAACGATTAAAATACGGAATTACCGTATCTACCCGAGTCTGCTGAAGCATAATCTCCGATACCCATGTGAAATACGGATTGTTGTGGCGACGCCACGGCAAATCCCGTCGGTTGATCATATACCAGTCCAGCAAATTCACACTGAAATGTTGTTTCTGTTCCTGTAAACCCATATTTCCGTCCTCTCCTATTGCCAAGCTATGCTAGCTACTTTTCTATCTGCTCCACGATCGCAAAGGCCGCTGCCAATTCCGTCTGATGTGTAATACTCAAATGAATGTCATATTGCTTATCATATGGCAGCTGCAGACGTTCCCAGGCTTGACTGGACAGCGAGGCCACGGGACGTCCTGTCCCATCAGGCAGCACCTCAATGTCAGTGAAACCCATAACGCCACCAATACCGCAGCCAAATGCCTTGGACACCGCTTCTTTCGCTGCAAATCGACCGGATACAAACTCCGTCATCCGCTTCCCTCGACGAACCGCAATCTCCCGCTCTGCTGGCGTTAAAATTCGTTTTATGAAAGCTTCCGCATGGCGACCAGACAACAGCTTCCGCATACGTCCAATCTCCAGCACATCATTACCTATGCCATATATCATCAACGCTTCACCCGCTTAATCTTTTATACTGTAAGAGGTTATTCAAAAAGTCCGCTTTTGATTACGAAGGATGCCTAATGGCATCATCAGCTTCGAACATGGAATTCAGCCGAAATGTCCGTTGCTCACGTAGCTTATACTACGCTCCGCTACTCCATTTCTAGCTTCATTCCATCTTCTCGGTACTGAAAACCGCTCTTTTTGAACCTTCATTGTAAAAGATCTCCATTCAATCACATGATTCGTAACTCTCCGAACACGTATTCTATTGTAGCAGGAGGGGCGCACAGAAGCGAGTACCTATCCGCATTACCATATATGCTAAAATATGAATCAGGAATCGTCTGAAATTCTTAGGAGGTCTGAATAATGCCCATAACTTTTGAATTGCCCACTGACGTAGATGCGATCATTCGCGGGGACTTTTTCCCTGCACAACAACCCGCTCAAGGTGTCATCGTTCTGTCTCACGGATACAAAGGCTTCAAAGACTGGGGCATGTTCCCCTATGCAGCTTCACAGCTAAGCCAGACGCATCATGTGCTGACCTTTAATTTCTCTCACAACGGTATCGGCGAATATCTGGAGCAATTCTCTGAACTTGAAAAGTTCGCAGTGAATACCTACAGCCGGGAGCTTGGCGATCTGGCCCTGGTACTGGAACATGTAGCTACACAACCTGAACTCGCTGGACTTCCTGTATATCTGGTTGGTCATAGCCGCGGTGCGGGCGTAAGTCTCGTCTATGCACTGGATCATCCCGAACAGGTGGAAGGTGTCGTCTCCTGGAATGGTATAACCAACCTGGATCTTTTTACAGCGGAGCAAAAAGAAGAAATGCGCACACATGGCCGGAGCCATGTCGTTAACGGACGAACAGGCCAGCAGATGCCACTGGACGTGGCTATTCTGGAAGACCTGGACAAGCATAGCGAACGTTACGCTATCATTGACCGCTTGGCTTCTTCACCTGTGCGAGTCGCACTCATTCAGGGAACAGAAGATCCACAGCGTCTGCGGGACGGTTCTGCCGCACTGGTTCAAGCCCGCACTGATATCCCATGGCACCAGATTCCTGATGGGAATCATACCTTTAATACCGTACATCCATTTAAAGAAACCACTCCGCAACTGGAGCAAGCCATCACCCTAACCCTGCAACAGATCAAAGACTGGAATAACTAACACATCTTTAATATAGTAGTCACCTGGATTTTTGCGGTTTCTCGTTCCACATAACAAAAAGAGTCACTGCGTGAGCAGTGACTCTTTTTGGATTCCCTAAGAGGGACGTTATTTCATTGTTGGTGTTAACAGCTTATAACCAGCATGCTTTTCCACCCGTATTAGATACCAGGAATGGCATTGCGTTTGTGATGTGTGCGCTTATAGAACGCTTCAAGGCGCTCTTGTGCAGCCGGATCGATCTGTTTGCCTTCGAGATAGTCACTGTTCGCTTCATACGAAATTCCCAGCTCATCTTCGTCCGTCTGACCTTCCCACAGTCCTGCCGATGGTGCTTTGTCCAAAATAGCCTGTGGCACGTTCAGATATGCTGCCAACTGGCGTACCTGACGTTTGTTCAGGGTGCTCAGTGGCGTGATATCCACAGCACCGTCGCCCCATTTGGTATAGAAACCCGTGATGGCTTCGGACGCATGATCCGTACCTACAACGAGCAGGTTCTCTTCAAACGAAAGCGCATATTGCATAACCATACGAGTTCTCGCCTTGACATTACCTTTGCCTTGGTGAGTCATATGGCGTGGGCTTCCCAAGGATTTGAAACCTTGCTCCACTTCCAGCGCAATCTCGTTAACTGCATCTTCGATATTGGTTTCCACGACATGCTTCAGATCGTATGCTTTGGCTACAGCGTAGCTGTGGTCGATATCGGATTGTTCACCATAAGGTTGGAACACACCAAGCGTTTTGTACTCTTGGTTGTTCTCTTGCGTAAGCTCGTCCGTCGCTTTTTTGCAAAGCGCCGTAGCCACTGCACTGTCAATACCGCCGCTGATCGCAATCAGCAAACCCTTGGCACCCGCATTTTTCACATACGTCTTCAGAAAATCAACACGCTTGCGTACTTCCTCTTCTTCATTAATGCTTGGTTTAACCTTCAATTCAGCGATGATCTGTTGTTGCAAACTCATCGTTCACACACCCCGTTTCTAAATGAATGAAATTTGATGTCCAGCTTGAAAGGTCCGAATGGTTCAATAACCTTATCTATCCAAAATGAAACGCCCCGGCATCGGTGATCCGAAGGGCGGGGCGTTCTATTGGAGCGAAATTAACGGCAGTAACGGTCAAATGCACTTTTGAGATCAGCCGCAATATCCTCTGCAGAACGGTCTTCCACTTGATGACGCTCGATAAAGTGAACGAGTTCGCCGTCTTTCATCAGAGCGATGGACGGTGAAGATGGAGGATACGGTGCAAAGAATTCACGTGCTTTTGCAGTTGCTTCTTTGTCCTGACCAGCAAATACAGTGTACAAGTGATCTGGTGTAATATCGTGCTGCAGTGCTTGGGACACACCTGGGCGACATTGACCTGCGGCACATCCGCATACAGAGTTAATGACAACCAGCGCTGTTCCTTTTGCATCCGGAAGACTTGCTTCCACTTCTTCAGGAGTACGCAACTCCTGGATTCCTAGACGAGTTAAATCATCCCGCATCGGTTGAACCATATCTTTCATGTATTGATCAAATGACATCGACATTCGGTTTCACTCCTTATAAATGGTTGTTCTATGATCTCGATAAAATTAAAGGCCAATAAACTCTCCAAAACAACGTTACATTCATATCGAACATTATGGATGTAATGATGTGCTATTCCTATTATACATCCATAAGCAATGAAAGCAAGATTCAGAAACCGCCTGCGGAAAGGCTTCTTCCATAATATTATGTCTCAATGTCTGGCAAAATATGCTGAATGACTAACGTTCAAATGCCACTTTGAAGGTCGTGCCCTGACCTTCCTCCGATTCCACAGTAATGGTTCCATTATGTCGTTCCACAATACTTAGGCACATGGACAATCCAAGTCCGGTTCCCTTGGCTTTTGTGGTATAGAAAGGTTCAAACAGCTTTTCCTTCTTCACTCTGGGTAGACCAGGCCCTGTGTCACGTACACACAGTTCCACTTTGTCATCGACTATCCGCGTCTCCAGCGTAAGCACGCCCTTCTCATTCATGGCTTCCATCCCGTTACGGGCCAGATTGAGTACCACCTGTTTGATTTCCTTTGGATTGAGGTGCAACTTCGGTACATTATGGTCCAGCATGAGTTCAATACTCTGACCACGCAGGTTCGCATCGGCCCACAACAATGGACTGAGTTCATGAATGATATCATGCAGCTGGGATTCCTCTTTTTCCGCAATCCGATCCTGGGCCAGCGATAGAAAATCATTTATGATACTATTCGCCCGGTCCAGCTCTTCCAGAACGATTCGATAATAGTGATCGAGGGAATCAGGACTCTTTTCCTGCATGAGTTGAAGAAAACCACGCACAACCGCCATTGGATTACGCACTTCATGCGTAATGCTTGCAGCCATCTGCCCCACCAGACTGAGACGATCCACATTATCCAGTTCACTTCGCAACATCTCAAGCTCCGTGATATCCTGAATGATCAGCATAGCACCTGTAACTTCACTCGCAGACTCTGTTGAAAAGGCATAAATCGGTACGGTTCGGGACTGAAATACGTGCGCACCGTAACGAACGGTCAACCCACTAATCTCACCATGAACGATGGCTCTGCGAATGCTTTTATCCATCTTGTCCGCCTGACCTTGTTCAACAAATTGACTGGCAGGCTGTCCAATGAGATCAGGCGTGGACGTACATGGTAGCTGCTCCCTTGCGGTTTGCTCCATCATCTCATTGACAAATATCACTGTGCCTTGTTTATCTACGGTGGCAATGGAGAGAGGCACTGCGTTCAGAATCTGATGAAGTTTCTCCGTTTCGGCTATGTATCGATGGTGGACTTCCGAGAGATGCTGCTCCAGCCCGCGATAGTGCTTCATCCGTTCCAGCCATAGCAGACTCAGACTACCCGCAACAATGGCTCCAGTGGTATACCCAAGTGCTGTAAGTATTATGTAGGTCGCAGAGTACGTGGATTCATTCTGGAGGGATGCGATCCATAACAAACTCGTTACAACCAGTTCCATTGTAATCAGGATGATGAGGATCGTCATTTTGCGGGAAGGTGTATTATGCTTGAATCGTTTGGCAGACAACCATACAATAGGATAGAGAAGAATGCCCGTATGAAGGAGAAATCCGTACAGATCATAGGAATGCGCAAAAAGGAAATAGAAGAGAATATGTAGTATGGACAGCGTTAAGCCTATAACGGACTTACAATACAAAATAACAAGTATTACAGGTACGATGCTTAGTGATATGGGTACAGCCCCTGGACTCCCGTGAAGCGCGAACAGCAAACACAATAGCATGCTCGCGACACTCGTCACAGCAAAAACGGTCTGCATCATTCCGGCCTGTTCCAGCTTGGCCACAGCCCGCTTGGAGAGCCCCAGATGGAATAAGGGAATCAGGTATACCGCCGACCCCGCCAGCAGTACTTGTAAAAGAATGTCCTTTAACGCAACCACAATGCCATCTCCTCCTCTGCCTGCACATTCCCTCATGTATTTCTGATTAAAACATAGGCGACAGTATATTACAATATATCCCTTGAGGCTCCATAATAGAACTACTCATAACTCCATTATATTTCAGAAAAAGCCAGGAGTAGACACATTTTACGTAAAACAGACAAAATCAATGAAAAAAGAGGGTAATAACATATGTATGATGTCATTGTAATTGGTGGCGGATCTGCGGGCCTGATGGCTTGCGTTGCTGCTGCCGAGCATGGAGCCTCCGTGCTTCTGCTGGATAAAGGAGATCAACTGGGTCGTAAACTCGGCATCTCTGGCGGAGGTCGATGCAATGTAACCAATGCCAAGGAAACGGATGAACTCATCCGACATATTCCAGGTAATGGACGCTTTTTATATAGTTCGTTTCAGAATCTGGACAACCAGGGAATCATGCGTTTCTTCGAAAATCTCGGAATTGCCCTGAAAGAAGAAGACAACGGCAGAATGTTCCCTGTAACCGATAAAGCGAAAACAGTCGTGGATGCGCTGGTAGGCAAAATTGTTTCCCTCGGCGTTGAGATTCGCACCAAAGAACCGGTCAAGGAAATTATTCAGAATGGTCAGCAGGTACAGGGTGTTAAATTGATATCAGGTAAAACCATTCTTGGACGCTCTGTCATCATCGCTACCGGCGGCAAATCCGTACCCCAAACCGGATCAACCGGAGACGGTTATCCTTGGGCCGAGGCTGCGGGTCACACCATTACAGAGTTATATCCAACCGAAGTGCCCATTGTGTCTGGGGAGAGTTGGATCCAATCCAAAGAACTGCAAGGTTTGTCTTTGAGGGATATCGCTCTATCCGTAGTGGATGCCAAAGGAAAAACGGTCATCTCCCATCGCGGGGATATGATCTTCACGCATTTTGGAGTATCGGGACCCGTCGCACTGCGTTGCAGCCAATTTATCCGCAAGGTTCAGATGAAGTCTGGAAACCCACAGGTCATGATGAGCATTGATCTGTTCCCGGAGCTGTCCTTGGGTGCATTGGAAGCACAGGTGCAACAGGTATTGGAACAAGAATCCCGCAAGGCTGTCAAAAACATTTTAAAAACATGGGTTCCTGAACGCATGATTCCCTTAATGATGAAACGGGCAGAGATCAGTGATGACCTTACGTTCCACCATTTTCCCAAAGGTATGTTAAGCACCTTGTGCGGGCTAATGAAAGCTTTTACCTTCCGTGCAGACGGAACGAGATCGCTCAAAGAAGCCTTTGTTACTGGGGGAGGAATCCACTTAAAGGAGATATACCCAAAAACAATGGAATCCAAGCTGCTGCCTGGACTATTCTTTTGCGGTGAAGTTTTGGATATTCACGGCTACACCGGAGGGTATAATATCACTGCTGCTTTCTCCACGGGATATACGGCTGGCATGCATGCGGCTGAATATAAACACGTTACATCATAATAAAGGTTGTTCAAAAAGTCCGCTTTTGATTACGAATCATGCCTAATGGCATCATCAGCGATGAATTGCTTCAGATGCCAAAAACCCCGATATCCACTATCTGTGGACAATCGGGGTTTTTGGGCATTGTTCCATTTTAGAAAAATTGGATCGAACTGCTCTTAGCTCGTGATGCTTCTATGCTTTCACACTACCTGAGAATCCATCAGCCGAATCATCGTATGTCGGGTCATCGCTATAGTTATGTCTGCCTTGCTCCGTCTGACTTCCCTGGTTTCCGTTCGCATAACCCTCATGCCAGTCTTCATTCACAAGATGAGCCGGAATTGATATATTCTGAAACTGATCCAGCTCTTCCGTTTGCGCGGCAAATACGGCACTTCCTCCATGAGATTGTACAATCTCTACGGCAGACTGGGGATCTTGGCGATCTGTGGGGATGTACAATTCCAGCGGGCCGGACTGATACGGCTTATATCCCAATTCCTCCAAGGTTGCCCTGGCGGCATTCAACGCTGAATCGTCTGAAAAATGCACCTGTAGTTCGCTATTATCCATCATCGTCTCTTCCTCCTTGCTACAGCTAATCTCTCATCATCCAAGGATGAGATTCTTCTTCTATAGCATGGGCAGATATAGCGCGTCATATGCTCGGAAATACAAAGGAATTCTTTTAGGCCCGGGTCAGCCGGACCCATCCGGCAATTGATAACACACATAGTCCGAAGGCCACCGCACCTGCAGCTGTCAGAATACCGACGATCCAGCCGAGCCAGGCCAATCCCAGCGTGAATCCCATAAGAATACCAATCGGGACAAACAACATCCGAACCATCATTGAACCTGCAAGATGCAGCGCCTCCGAGTCATACGTTATGAGCTGAACATAGTCCGACGTTGCAAACACATCCCAGGAACGATAAAACATCACCGTCAACATGATGATTAATAACGCACACACGATGATATTGACCGGAAAAGGTGGCAAGGCAACTGCTGCGATGGATAGTCCGCCAAGCTGCAGATACAATTTCATCGTGGCCGAGTTCCGGAAAAATGACTTGAATGCAATCTCCGCTGTCCGATTCGCGATGGAACGATTACGTAACAGTTTACGCGGTTTGCGGAAGATGATGGACCGTGTTCGTGGGGCTTTCGGCTTGCTCACCGCCCGGCTTAACATTAGAGCTGTAAGCTGCAGCCTGCTCCGCAGATCCTCCCGCACATCCCCTTCAAACGTTCCCTTCATCAATAGCCTCATCTGTCCAACTGTAATTAGAAGAAGCATGATAATTACGATTCCAAAACTGATTTTCCACGTCTGTCCATGCATCCATGATGTCGCATGAATGGTCATATAACCTATGCCAATGACGAGAGGGATCATCTGAATCCAACGCCGCCATCCTGTAAGTCGAACCTTTGTCATATGTAGTGTTATGGCTTGTAATGAAGCTACTGCACCAAACCAGACAGCCATAAGTGCAATCTGGAGATTCGACATCTCATAGACACGGGACCACAGGGGAGCGGTCAGCGCTGTAATCAGGATCATTTTGCCCAGATGTTGCAGACAGGACCGGTAGAGCCCTTGCCTCATTAACGTGCGCATCCACAACGGCCTTGATTTCAGAAACAATACATCCGCTTCCTCCACAAATATCAACACACCCCCTGTAAGCATAACGACGTCAATCAACCCGGTCAGTAGGGGGAGCGGTAATCCTGTCGCCCATGCAGGCAGTGGTTTGGTCCACAGACTCGTGTACCATCCAATCAGATAGAGCAGACCCGGAACAAGCAGGTATACCCACACCGTCCAATCCACGACGAGTCTGAGATTTTTCATCTGTTCCTTGAAGTGCTCTTTGCGTCTTCGTCTGTATAAACGAAGTGGGGTATAACGCTGGGAAGTTTCCATTCTCTCTCACCCTCTCTCTATCTAAGACGTCAGTACATCGAAACAGTCAAACAAAGAGGCTTCCGGCAATCCTGCCGCTTCACGGATCTCATCCAATGTTCCCTCGGCAGCCGATCTGCCCGAAGCGATCAGAATAAACCGGTCGCAGATTCGTTCAGCGGTATCCAGTACATGCGTAGACATAAGCACACCCGCGCCGCGGCGACGTTCATCATCAAGTAATTTTAGAAAATCCTTGGTTGCACGAGGGTCCAGTCCGATGAACGGCTCGTCCACAATATAAATATCCGGCGAAGACAGAAATCCGATCATCAATATCATTTTCTGGCGCATGCCCTTTGAGAAACTGGCTGGAAGATCATTCCGAACATGGTCCATACCGAAACGAACCAACAGTTCCTCCGCTCGGGCAACAAAAGCTTCTTCCTCCATTTCATACGCCGCTGCGGCCAGATCAAGATGTTCCCATAGTGTCATATATTCATAAAAAACCGGTTGCTCCGGGATATAGGCATAACGACCATCTCCCCCAATCGTCACTTCATAGTTCGCATGTTCCAGCAAACCAAGAAGTGTTTTGATTGTGGTACTTTTGCCCGCACCATTTGGTCCGATAATACCTACCAGTTCTCCTCGCCCCACATTCATTCGAATATTGCGTATGGTTGATTGTCCCGGCTCGTATCCTGCCTCTGTAATATGTACGTCCAATATGGACTCCTGTACGGCTGTACTGTTATATTCCGTTCCCATATCATTCACTCCCTGTTCTGATCAGGCGTTTATTTCATTCTTTATGTTTTATTGTAATCGAGTTGCGGGTTGTATGTTTGATCATTTTGAGCATTTCTATATAGATGGCAAATAAACAAAGCAATAAATCATAGTAATGTATGATTTATTGCTTTGTTTGTTATTCTTCATTTTCAGTAACACAGTATGTACGAATAATTGAGACTAGTTGTTCAAATGTATACTTGTGGTTCACCATATCAACAGTAAATTCCTCAGCAAATGTTTGATCCATTTTAAGATACACATTGTTATAACGTAGAAAGATTACCAATGCGGTAAAAGCCGTTCTTTTATTAGCATTATGGAAAGGATGGTTTTGACCCAAAGATTGAAAGATCGCAGCAGATTTTTCATATATAGATGGGTAGGCTTCGTTACCAAAAGCTGATGATTGTGCTCTTACAACCGCAGATTCAAGCAGACCAGAATCTTTAACTCCAATCTGCTCTCCAGGACTGTAACGCTTAATCATAGCGACGTTGATCGCAATAACCTCTTGAATACTCAAATACCGGGTCATGCTCATCTATCCTTGAGACCTTTCAGGGTTTGATCATATTCACCCATCACATCAGCCAATGTATCCATAAAATCACTACTGATTCCGTTAGGCAAATTAACTTTTGTAGACTTTTTAATAATAATCTCCCCATTGGACTGATTTACCTCGATTTGAACCATATCGCCTTGCTCAAGACCAATTTGTTTGAAGGCATCTGTCATTGTTAATCCAAGACTATTACCAAATTTCGTTACTTTGCGTTCCATCTCATTCACCCTATTCATTCATTTCTCCTCCTTAATTATACTATTCAACTGTTATAACAATTATACTGAAACTTTTGTCCATTTGTATATTATTTCGAATTTTGGAATGCAAAAAAGAAGCAGAGGTTCCGGAGCCCCTGCTTCTACATATTACAGTGAAAATCTCATATTACCGATTTGTCTCCACCACAGATGCAGTTTCACTCTCTGCATCCGCATCCACGTTCAGATCCAGATCCAGTGCGCCGCGGCTTTCGCTCGCGTAGCTGCTGTTCACGTTACGCTCACGATCATTCACGCTATTGTTGCATTCAGATTGAGTCCATTATCATCCTTCTTCTCCTCCATTACCTTCCGAATTCATAATATGAACTCATTATATAGAGCAGCCCTTGACTCAACCTCCTGCCAGAGGCGGAGAAGAAGCGACATCTGAAGGATGATTTTTCAGCATGATGAATGATCAAATTTTAAATGCTAAAAATGCAAATCTTGTGACATATCGCATGTTTTTCGTAGAAATAGAAGTTTACAATTAAACCATGGCGACAACCTGAATCGTCAAACATAACTAACCAACTTATATAAGTTGAAATACTCTTTTACATGAACAGCATAACGGAGAGGACCCCTCTTCATCATTTCAACTTATAAAACTAATCTGAAAAGGCGGGATCAGCATGCTGGAATTACAAGAAATCGGAACCGAACGTTCACTTCATCTGTACCGCACCTTGGCCCAGACATTCAAGAGCGTGAATGAACACGCTGTATCCGGAAGCAAAGTGCATGGCTTCAACCCCACCGCATACGGGGTGCTCGAAGTGTTATATATGAAAGGAGCTCAGCCGATTCAACAGGTTGGTGCACAACTTCTGCTGCAAAGTGGTAATGTGACCTATGTGATCGATAAGCTGGAGCAAAAAGGATTGTTACACCGCAAACATTGTCCGCAAGACAGACGTATCATCTTTGTGGAACTGACCGAAGAAGGACAGCGCACCATGGATGACATCTATCCAGGCTATGCGTTGAAGATTGATCGGGCTGTAAGTGGACTGAGCGAGGAAGACAAGGAATTGCTGTCCGAACTCTTGGGAAGGCTTGCACATTCTGCAGACCGTTTATCAGCGAACAGCTAGACCATTCTTTGCACATGTCCATCAACAAAAATAACCGGATTTGCCTGACATCGGCGAATCCGGTTTTTCGTATATATCTTCTTTTTACTTTGAGCCTTGTGGCTGCGGTGGAGCATCTGCATCTTCGGGTACAATTAAACGTTTGCGTAGAGCAAGCGTCGTTACCCACGAGACCAGTGCAATGACAAACATAATCACAAACAGGGAATGCAAGCTTCCTTCCAGCACGTTACGCAGCAACGCCCATTTATCATCCGATAGGGCAGCATCCGTATGTGGTGCGAGAAGCTCGTTCAGATCATTTTCCGAAATTCCGGCTTCCGCCAGATTCTGCTCACTGGATAACGTGGAGATCCGATAATTCAACCAGGTACCAAAAGCCGCTGCACCAATCGTCTGACCCAATGTACGCATGAACGTATGCAGTGCGGTAGAGGAGCCACGCTCCTTATACCCTACAGAAGACTGCGCAATAATGGTGAAGATCGTGAACGCAAATCCGAAGCCGAGACCATAAATAAAGGTCAATATGAAGAGGACAGCCTGTGGAGATGTCCCACCCACCAGAAAGAGTCCACCCGATCCAATCGCAATACCAGTTAACCCAATCAATGCGGTCATATGTGATCCAATCTTCATCAACAGGCGGCCTGCCAACACACTACCAATGAGCCAACCCACCGACATCGGTGCGAGCAGCAGCCCGGATTCCGTCGCATTACCTCCCCGAACCCCCTGCACCCAGAGCGGCAAATAGCTGGTCAGGCCGATCATCAAAGTACTGGTCAGCAGTCCGGCGATATTCGCCACACGGATGTCCCGAATTCGGAACAAATGTAGTGGAACCATAGGGGCCTGAGCTCTTTTTTCCACCACGAAAAATAAAATGATAAACAGAGCGGCGACCACACTCAGCACAACAATCAACGGAGAACTCCAGGCATAATACTGCCCACCCGCCGACAGGACGAACAACAACGCGGTAATACCCACCGTGAAGGTCAGTGCACCGACATAATCAATTTTGGCCGTACGCGGAGAGATATCTTCCTTCAGATAACGAAATACAAACCACATCGCGAGCAGACCAAACGGCACATTAAAACCAAAGATCCACTGCCAGCCGAGATTATCAACAAAATAACCGCCAAGAAGCGGTCCAGCCAGAGAGGAAATACCCCACACGGAGCTAATCCAACCCTGGATTTTGCCACGTTCTTCAATGGCGTAGATGTCCCCAATAATCGTAAATGTAACAGGAACTACCGCACCCGCACCAATCCCTTGAATAGCACGGAAAATAATCAATTGCTCCATGTTCTGCGACAGACAGCACAAGAGTGAACCCAGTAAAAATAAGGCACAGCCAATCAGAAATACAGGCTTTCGTCCATACAAGTCACTGATTTTGCCGAAAATGGGCGTACTCACAGCCATCGTCAACAGGTATGCGGTGAAAATCCAGCTCAGCAGCTGTACACTCCCCAGCTCACTGACAATGGTCGGTCCTGCCGGACCAATTACGGTGCCTTCAATCGCTGACAGAAATGTCGCGAGCAACAGCCCCGTCAAGATGAAACTGCGCTTCAAACCTCCAGTTGCATTCACACAAACCCTTCTCTCTTCGTTTCTCTATATAATTGGTACGTTAATTTACACATCTACTACGAACCAGAACAAGCTTCCGATCGCTGTTATCCCCAGATTTTTTGTCTCTTTTATTTAGCTTTCTTACGAAGGAACTCATCATACAGCATGGAATACATCACCATATCCTTGTATCCGGTGGACGTATGTTGCACCTGTCGCAGCAACCCTTCTCGCGTGAAGCCACGGTTCGTCAGGAACTCGCCAGACGCCAGATTACGCGGATCAACCAGCGCTTCAATTCGATTAAGACCCATGGTCTCATATCCAAAGGGCAGCAATGCCGAGAAAGCCTCCGACATATAACCGTGTCGCCAGTAATCACGTCCCAGCTCATAACCGATCTCACCCCGGAATGCGCCTTCAAGCTGCCATGTGTTAAAGCCACAGCTACCGATGAGCTTGCCTGTTTCTTTGAGTTCGATCCCCCAGCGGATCGCATCCTCTTCTCCTGCCATTTGGTTGAGCAGTCCAATCATGTCCGCCGCTTCGCTTGTCCCAATCATGGGTGCAAGATTCATGTAACGGGTCACCTCGCGATCTGACCAGCATGCGAACATCTGGGCCGCATCCCGGCGACGCATTTTACGCAGACGAAGCCGCGCAGTCTCCATTTCGGGAATTCTTCCTTTGCATTTATACATATAAAGACACTCCGATCCGATCTATCTCCGCAGACCATAATATTCACTAGTCATCTAATCATAACCTGCGCCGAATGGCAACTGTTCAGTCATGGACACACGTCAAAAAACCGGGCCAATTTCGCTCCCGGTCTTGTTGTACGTATGGAACAATTCAAGTTTGAGTGAATTACGGAATCATGGCTTGTCCTAATGAATTTTAAGCTTTGGACGTTTTCTTGCCCTTCCCCAGTAATTCATCGCTAACTCGGCCAAACACAGCCGTGATTTCCTTGAATTCTTCGATGCCAGTCCCGGTCAGGCTCCATTGGTCCCCGTGGGCGGTCAGGAAGTTCTCCTGTGTCAGGTGTTCAAGCTCCTGCTTGATCTCCCTCTCTCCAACGCGATATCCCCGTTCTTCCAATAGGGGCAGTGCCTCGCTAACGTTCAAATCCTGATTTTGCGCGAAATATAGTAGATGAATCCGTACAAAAAGATTCTGTACCTCTGCATGCATAAGCCAAGCTCCTTCCCGGGTTGTAGCCCTCCGTGGTTGCTAAGTAATTACCCCACGTAAGAAGCTGAGAAACAGGAGGATTCTTCAGGTATTCCCTTCCCTTTCCGAAATCCTCCGCTTGACTAACCGCATCCTCTGCACTATCTTGAAAATAAGTACCATTTTGCTCGGGAGGGTGATTTACCATGTTTCAAGCTGTTTCCTATGAAGGAACACGAAGTGAGCAGCACACCGCCGTCCTGGGACAGTTAAGTGCTCTGATCCGCGATGAACCAAGTGCGATTGCCAATCTGGCGAACGCTGCTGCGCTGCTCAATGTATTTATGACCGACACCAATTGGGTCGGCTTCTATCTGTATGATGGAAAAGAACTGGTCCTCGGGCCATTCCAAGGACTGCCTGCCTGTATCCGAATTCCATTGGGACGTGGTGTATGCGGCACATCTGCTTCGGAAAAACGTACCCTGGTCGTTGATGATGTTCATGCCTTCCCAGGCCACATTGCCTGTGATGCAGCATCGAACAGCGAGATTGTCGTACCTATTATCAAAAACGGCGAACTGTACGGGGTGCTGGATATCGACAGCCCGATCAAAAACCGTTTTGACGACGAAGACCGCGTCTTCCTGGAGAAAGCCGTAAGCCTGCTCACAGAGCAGTTGGAGGCAACCATACCCCTTTAGGAAATGATGAATAAGGTGATCGGAGTCTCATCACACACGATGATGAAGACCCCGTAATAACAAAGAGCGCAGTCCTCTCAGAGGTCTGCGCTCTTTGTTATCCATTATGATTCACACCCATGTTCTTGCTCGCCCATGTTACTTTATGCATCTAGGATAAATCATGTTCCGCTTTAATCATCATCCCATCCCGCAGGAATTCAGCCAGCCTTGGGTGGTAACCATCATACATCTGACGGAAATTTTTATGCTCTACATACAGATTGGCCAAATCCCGATAGATCTCAGCGGTGGGTGTATAATAACCTTTGATCCATTCAAGATGCCTGCCAATAATCTGTTGTACTTTTGCACTACCGGGCTCCAATCCATCCTCAATGGCCTGTTGCAAGTCCAGATGAACTTGATCAATTTTCGCCTGGGAATCCAGATAATCTTCTTTTGACTTCATCTCCTGATTTTCAGGTAATGTGGATGTATTGGAAGATTGGATGTCAGACCTCTGAGTACCTTCTGTCTGCACATGGTTCATATCATTAGTGACTACAGGGTCAGAACCCGATTCATTCAGCAACTGGTGACGTCCCTTATTTACAAAACCGATATACAGCTCATGTTCATCAAGTTCCTGTTCACCTTGCAAATGAGAGATCGTTTTGTCCAGTGTCTGAATCAATCCATGCAGACGGAGTGCCTTCTCCAGCATGTCAATCCGATGCTGCTTCATGATGCGTATGACATCCTGGGGATTATCCCGGAGCATCGGGGCAATCTCATTCTCCTTCATACCTACTTCCTTACAGAAAAGGATTTGCTGGAGTCTTAGCAATTCCTGCTTTTCGTAATAGATGTCCTCATCTACATCCCCAAAGGCCGGATTCAGAAGACCTGTCTCTGCATACTGGCTCAGTTCGTTCAGACTTACGCCTGACATTCCCGATACGTCCACCATGGAATACGCCATTTGAATACACCTCCTGCCTGTCCTGCAACTCCAGAGTTCAGGCTTAATTCATACTGCATTTTATTTGAATAGTGAGAGAATATAAGACTTTCGGCAATGCTGTACCGCTTCATTCCGCTCGTGCTCTGGATGGGTACATCATGCTTCGGTGATATGAGCGGCGTTTGGTCAGTTATGTTGCGGTATGTTAACTATGTTATACCCGTCTCATCAGATGTGAACCCGCAGTCGGCTAAGAATCCGCATGTATTTTTGAAAACTTTTTCCATGATCTTCATATAAAAAAACCTGTGCCATTATTCTGGCACAGGCGTGTGTGGTTATGTTTTCATTGGCATACGGTATATGGAGTAAAATAATGGAAGATAATCACCCTTTGTTAAACATAACAAATTTCAATTCCGTCATTTCCTCTACAGCATATTTTACACCTTCACGTCCGATACCACTCTGTTTCACCCCACCATAGGGCATGTGATCCACTCGGAACGTCGGAATATCATTAATCATAACTCCGCCTGCTTCGATCTGATCGACAGCATGGAGGGCGGTATGGATATCGTTTGTAAATACCCCTGCCTGAAGCCCGTATATCGAATCGTTAACATGTTCAATACCCTCTTCAACGGAATCTACCGTATTGATCACAACGATGGGTGCAAACACTTCCTGACAGGATACCTTGGCATCACGCGGAACGTTAATCAATACCGTTGGACGAAGAATGCCTCCTTCAGCTTGACCGCCTGCTGCCACCTCAGCCCCTGCCTGTTTGGCTTCTTCAATCCAATCGAGTGTACGCTGTACATCCTTGGAGGTAATCAGCGCAGAGACCACCGTATCCGGGCTTAGCGGGTCTCCGACCACCACTTGTTTAGCCGCTTCAGCGAAACGCCGGATGAATTCATCCGAGATGTCACGATGTACGTAGATTCGTTGTAGTGAGATACATACCTGTCCCTGATACGTGAAAGCTCCAGTCACACATCGAGGAACCACTTTGTCCAGATCTGCGTCCTTATCCACGATCACCGCTGCATTCGACCCAAGCTCCAGTGTCACGCGTTTGAGTCCTGCTTTGCTACGAATGCTCGTCCCTACCGCTGGACTGCCTGTAAACGTAATATGAGCAACACGGGGGTGCTCCACAAGCACATCACCAATGGTTTTGCCATCACCGCTCACCACGTTCAGTGCACCATCCGGCAGTCCGGCTTCCTGAAGCAGATTAGCGATGTAATAGGAAGACAGAGGCGTCTGTTCCGCAGGTTTGAGTACGATCGTATTGCCCGCTGCCAGCGCTGGGCCTACTTTGTGGGCTACCAGATTCATTGGAAAATTAAACGGTGTAATCGCACCGATGACACCTAGAGGTTGCCGCATCGTATAACCGATACGTCCTTCTCCACCTTTGGCTGCATTCATCGGAACCGTCTCTCCGGTCAGCCGCTTGGCTTCCTCAGCGGCAAAACGATATGTTTCCACCGTCCGGTCAACCTCGGCCAGTGCTGCCGTAATTGGCTTCGCCGCTTCAAGCGCAATGATTCGCGCTGCTTCTTCCTTGCGTTCTTCAAGCATGGAGGACAACTTGTACAGAATATCTGCACGCTGATGTGCAGGCATCTGGCGCATTGCCTTCCCAGCTTGAACCGCAGCTGCAACAGCAGCCTCCGCTTCCTCGGCTGAAGCCGAAGAGACTTCTGCCAGCGTTTCCCCGGAGTATGGTGCTTGAAGTGTTTTATAATCTACGGATTCGGTCGGTTTGCCACCGATAAACAGATGTTGTTTTTTCATATGCTGCATCCTCCATCCTTTTAGATCCTATTGAACTTAATCTATTTATACACTATTTCCTTGCCATCAACCCACTACGATATTCGGCAATCATAGCTTGTAACGTTCCTAATGAGCCATTGTGGCGATCTTGAGCTATTGCATTATAAAGGAATTCACAACCTATTTAACTGTCAGGACGGGGCACTCTGCATGTTTTAACACGCCATGGCTGACACTGCCCACGATCATCTCTGCGAGCATGCCTTTCCCGCCTGTACCCATCACGATCATTCCACAATCTCGTTCGCGCGCCACACGGCAGATCTCATTAACGGGATCACCCGCAATTAGCAATGTCTCATATGGAACGTCCCGTCCAGACAACTGTCTGGTCACTGGCTCTATGATATGCTGCCCTTCTTCGGCAATCCGAGCTTCCAGATCAACACCCAATGCAGGTTCATTGATAGAGATAGCCGGATTAACATGCACGATCAACAGACTTGCGGGATGTTTCATATCTTCAGCCAGAATCAATGCTTGTTCCAAAGCCTTATGCGCATGATCCGAACCATCAACAGCAACCAATATACGTTTCAGCATTGCAATTCCTCCTGTGAATTAATGAGATGTAATAGCGGAATCGATATCCCGCAGATGATGACGGCGTACCAGCAATACCACGACACCAATCAGAACCATTAATGCGCCAAAATAAAACGGCGTTTCCGGCAGGAACCACTCGGACAATTTACCTGCAAGCCATGGAGCAAGTGCACCACCCAGGAAACGAACAAAGCTGTATGCAGCAGAAGCAACAGAACGCTCCACAGGTGCAGCTTCCATAACAGCCGTTGTAATTAATGTGTTGTTAATCCCAAGGAAAATCCCCGCTACAATGACTGCCACAATAACGGTAGTTGGTGAACCCATCACAGTACCTACTGCCATAACAACCAGATCAATCGCAAACAATGTAAGCATGACACTCATGGACGGAACCGATCCGAATCGGCGTTGCAATCTTGGTGCGACGAATACCGACGTAATCGCCAGCATCAGTCCCCAGCCAAAGAATACATAACCCAACCCGTGCTCATCCAGATTCATGACATATGGTGAATAAGCCATCAAGGTAAAGAAACCAAAGTTATAAAGGAAGGCGGTAATCGCCAATGTTTTCAATGAAGGATAACTTAATGCTTTGAACGGATCAGACAAAGAACTGCGTGTTTTCGGTTTGGCCATCTTGGGCAGCATAAATGTAATACTTATAAAGGCAATCGCCATCAGGACAGCTACGCCATAGAACGGGCCACGCCAAGAGATGGAACCCAGCTCACCACCAAGCAGCGGTCCAACCGCAATCCCCAGACCAAGCGCTGCTTCGTACAAAATAATCGCTTTGGCTGTCCCCGACGTGGACAGTCCAACAATGGCAGATAACGCCGTTGCGATGAACAAGGCATTACCCAGTCCCCAACCGCCACGGTAACCGACCAGTACACCTACCGTGTCTGAGGTACCGCCAAGGAACGAGAAGATAATAATCAGCAATATACCGCTGAGCAACGTCCACTTCACACCAATCCGGCTGGATACAACACCTGTAATCAGCATCGCTACCCCGGTTACAGCGTTATAACTTGTAAATAGCAGTGACACCTGGCTTTTCGAAGCATGCAGCTGATCTGCAATCGCGGGCAGGATCGGGTCAACCAAACCCAGACCCATAAAGGATATGATACATGCAAAGGCAACCGCCCATACCGCTCGTGGCTGGGATAACAAGCCCCCACGTGATGACGGCAATTCGTCCGGTAATGATGGCTCTCTTTTCATACTTAATTCCTCCTGTGAATAATTTATGTGGTGAAACTTTTTATTTGAAAACGAACGTGAAAATAATGAAAACATTTCATTATTTTCAGAATTAGAGGTAACAAAACGGCACAAATGACACCGAAACATCCGGTGTTTGTACAGGATCGCCACAGGTACTATGGTGCTCACTCCATGTAGCGATATGTGTATACAGTTTTGTTTATTAAATACTAGATGCTAATTGGGTTAGCCGTCTTCATCACCCTGCGGATCATGTGCCTGTAACTTCTGAATACCGCTCCGAACGCGTTCCCGCAGCTCTTCCAGTTCAGTCTGTACGGCATGTATACTCTGAAGTTTCTGCTCAATCAGTTGCAACTGACCATCCAGCGTTGTCTCCATCGCGGTAAGCTTCTCGATCCGTTCTCTTACTTCGGTCGTCTGCTGGTAGTCAAAACGTTGTTCGTTCAAGGCATCTGCCGTTGCCACATAGGTATGTAGCTCCTGAAGGGAGAATCCAAGTACCTCTTTGGCGCGAACCACCTTTTTCAGATAATCGATATCCTCCCGAGTGTACAATCGCGTCCCGCCATCTGTCCGCTGAGGTGAAGGCATGACACCAATCTCTTCATAATACCGAATGGTTCGCTTGGTCAAACCACATTCCTTGGCTACGTCGTCGATTTTATATAAACTCATTTCCCTCACCTCTTTCATATGTATGTAATGTTATGTACATAATTATATATAATATTAACGTTAACGTCAACGTTAGATTTCATGTATGAAGTATTAGCAAGTTTAACAGCCTCTTCGCTTCTCTATCTTCAACAAAAAAAGACCCGCTTCAAACGCGAGTCTTCCCCTCTACACTCTACACGATTCATTCATTATACCTTAAACGTTCTGCTCATTCTGTTGCTGTTGCTGTTGAGCACGCTGCATTTGCTTCAACCGGCCTTCAACTCTGGTAAACAATCTGAACGTATAAAATCCTGTAGCAACCAGACTCAGCACCAAAGCTCGTACATCTGTAAGCCAGAAACCGATAATGCCGAATATCGTAATGATCACACCAAATTGCATCATCAGATTGGCGCTATAACTTTGCGCTTCGTCCCACAACTCGGGATTACTCATTGCACGCGGGGTCCGATAACCATATATTCCGTTAATCATTTTCGGTGGTTTTTTGAACACCATGAACCCCAGAATGAAATAACACACTCCAATGATGATCCCAACTACTGCTCCTGTCAAAACGTTCTCCCCTTCACTATATAACTTCCTAAACCACATGCCATAAAAAATATAAAAACGGCTCTACGTATATACGAAGAGCCGCCTGGATCGTTTCGTAAACTTAGATATTCTTCACACGAAGTACACGCATGGCGTTCAGGACAGCCAGTACTGTGACACCGACATCCGAGAATACCGCTTCCCACATGGTGGCAATGCCAAACACACCGAGTAGCAGGAAGATCGCTTTAACCCCCAGAGCAAACGCGATATTTTGCCATACAATCATTCGTGTACGCTTTGCAATGCGGATTGCACTCGCTAGTTTCGACGGTTCATCGGTCATGATGACCACATCAGCCGCTTCAATCGCAGCATCTGAACCAAGTCCCCCCATGGCCACACCCACATCGGCGCGCGCCAGTACAGGTGTATCGTTGATGCCATCACCGACAAACACCATTTTCTCCTTCGGAGATTTGGCAGCTTCCAGTTGCTCCAGCCGCTCGACTTTATCCTGTGGCAACAATTCAGCGTAGACCTCATCCACACCCAGCTCACGTCCTACCGCTTCACCTACGGCTTTGGCATCACCTGTCAGCATGACCGTTTTGCGGATGCCGAGTTTCTTCAGCGCCTGAATGGCTGCGGCTGCGTCATCCTTCACTTCATCAGCAATAATTAGATGACCAACATACGTGCCAGCTTCAGCCACGTGGACTATCGTTCCTGCCGTCTCTGGTGTGGTATAGGATATACCTGCCTGCTCCATTAATTTGGCGTTGCCTGCCAGCACTTCCCGACCATCGACACTCACCTTGATCCCGTGTCCGGCAACTTCATCATAACCTTCTACACCTTGCGTGGGAATAGCTTTGGCCCAAGCTGCCCGAATGGATTCAGCAATCGGATGATTGGAATTCGCTTCGGCAATGGCTGCCAGCTTCATCAGTTCATCTTCCGTGCGTCCACCTTCAGGACGAATGGCTGTTACTTTGAATACACCTTTGGTTAGTGTACCCGTTTTATCAAAAACAACAACTTTCACATCGTTCAACGCTTCAAGGTAGTTACTGCCTTTGACAAGAATCCCGTTACGTGAAGCTGCTCCGATACCACCAAAGAATCCAAGTGGAATAGAGACCACCAGCGCACAAGGGCACGAGATAACCAGGAAGACCAATGCACGATAGATCCAGTCAGCAAATGTTGCACCACTAAGTATCAACGGCGGAACAAATGCAATCACGGCTGCAAGGATAACAACAACCGGTGTGTAATAACGGGCGAATTTACTAATAAAATGTTCTGTTTTCGCTTTCCGGCTGCTCGCGTTCTGCACCAGGTCCAAAATTTTGGATACCGTTGATTCACCAAACGTTTTGGTCACTTCAATCGTCAACATACCATTTTTGTTCACAAATCCACTCAGTACATCATTTCCGGGCTCCAGCTCACGAGGTACCGATTCACCTGTCAGAGCAGAAGTGTCCACCATGGAGCGGCCAGCTCTAACGATACCATCCAGCGGTACTCGCTCTCCTGCTTTCACGACAATACGATCACCAATCCGTACGTCTTCCGGAGATACACGTCGGGTTTCGTCACCCGAACCCGTCAGGATATTTGCGTAATCCGGGCGAATGTCCATCAGTGCCTGAATCGACTTGCGTGACCGATTAACCGCCATGCCCTGAAACAGCTCCCCGAGCTGATAAAAGAGCATGACCGCTACCCCTTCCGGATACTCTCCAATCGCAAAGGCACCCAAGGTAGCGACGGACATCAGGAAGTATTCATCGAATACCTGACCGCGGATAATGTTTTTGGACGCCTGGAGTACTATATCTCCCCCGGCAATCAGATAAGCGAGCGCATATAGCGTAAACTGTGCCCAGCCCTCCAGCGGCGACCAGATCGCAGCTGCGAGCAGCACAGAACCTGCAGCAAGACGAGCAAGCAACACTTTCGTCTGTCCTGCACCATGTTCATGCGAGTGGCCTGCATGGGCATCATCATGGGTATGGCTGTGATCATGTCCAGCATGACTCCCGTGCTCATGTGTATGATCATGTGCGTGACCATGTTGATGTTGATCATGAGCATGCGAGTGTTTGCCATGTGAATGTGAATGTCCATGATCATGTCCAGTATGGTCATGACTGTGGTTATTTGCACTACCTGCACTCCCTGTATGGGTGTGCACATGTCCGTTCACGTGTTTTCCTTTTTCCGAAATGCGAATATGCGGCTCCAGCCGAAGCACTTTGCGTTTTGCTTCTTCCACTACCTGTTCGTCCATGTCGGAAGTGGTGTGTAGCGATAATGTTTTGGTAACAAAATTGACAGAGCATTCGTTAATGCCCTTAATTTTTTTGACGCCATTCTCAATCTTTAATGCGCAGTTCGCACAATCCAGTCCATCAAGCAGCAGTTCCCTTTTCACCTGTTCCTGTCCGGTTCCCATGTGAATTCTCCCCTTTGCAGTACAAAAACGATGTTATATTTCAATTGTATTCAATATATGAGCACTCATTCATATGTTTGGTTACCCCTATTATATGCACGCCTAAACATGAGTGTCAACAATCGTTGTTGATTTTTCATACAGATTATGCTAATAGTAATCATTTCGCTTTAGGCGGGTTTTGGATATAATAGAGCTATAGTTGTTAACATAGGTGGTGATAGGAAATGGAACAACCGGTTAAAGCACCAAGCGAATGTGATGCAGCCTGCTCAGGTACTGAAGCGGACGTGCAGACGATTCGCACTTCACTCATAGATCGGGAGACCTCTTCCGAGATGGCAGATTGGTTCAAGGCATTCAGCGACCCTACACGTCTACGTATTATTGATGCGCTGTTACAGAAGGAATTATGTGTTCATGACCTGACGGTTCTGCTCGACATGGGACAGTCGGCCATTTCACACCAGCTGCGTTCACTCCGCAACATGCGGATCGTCAAGCGGCGTAAGGAAGGCAAGACCGTGTACTACTCTCTGGATGATGCTCATATTGAGCAGATTTTCCTGCAAACGCTCCAACATATTAAACACAGCTAGGCAGCAGCCAAGCTTGTTCATGCAGAAGAACCCCCGCCTCTCGGCTGTATGCCGATGGACGGGGGTTCTTCTTGGTAAGGGTACCGTTTTATACGGATACAAAGTAACTAAATCTTCTGATTAACTATCCATTGGAGCTTGCCACTTTGGTTATAAAAGATTGTTCTTGTTCGGATCGTACAGGCCGGATCTGTCCTTAAACCAGTTGAAGATATGTGATACACATACTTTCAGCACCGCGTATCCTGGAACAGCGAGCAGAATGCCCACGACTCCAAACAGATTACCCGAAGTCAGAATGACAAAGATAATCGTGATGGGATGAATCTTCAGCGTTTTACCCATGATCTGTGGTGAGATGAATTTACCTTCAATTAACTGTACGATCGTCCATACGGCAACCATTTTCAGCAGCATCACCGGGGAAGTGACGAGTGCCACGATCAATGCTGGTGTAATCGCAATTGCAGGTCCCAGATACGGAACAACACTCGTGAACGATGCGATAATTGCAAGAATCAGTGCATAATCCAGACCAATGACCATATAACCGATGTAGAGCAGAATACCGATGCAGAAGCTGACGATAATCTGTCCACGAATGAATGAACTGATCTGGTGATTGATATCTTCCAGCACATGCATTGCGCCCGTACGGCTCTTGATCGGCAGGAAAGACAGAATTTTCGCTGGCAGCTTCTTGCCGTCTTTCAGCAGATAGAACAGAATGAACGGAACCGTTACGATGGACAGCACGGTCTCCGTGAAAGCTCCGAGGAATCCGCCCAATTTGGTCCAGGTCGAGTTCAGAATTTCAGTAGCCTTTTGGGAGATTGTTCCCCACCAGTCCTGCGAATTCAGATTCACCGTCTCCTGGAACTGACCGAACAGTTGGCTGCCCGTGAGTTCCTCAAACTGCTGTTTTACCGTCTCGCTGTATGTTGGGAAATTTTCGATCAGCCCCATAATCTGGTTCCGTACAACCGGAATGACCGCCAATACTACGACTGTCAGAATGCCTCCAATCGCAAGATACAGGATCAGAATGGACCAGCCTCGCTTAATTTTCCACCTTTCCATCACATCCACAATCGGATTCAGCAGATAGTAGAGTATGCCTGACAGAATAATAGGTAGCACAATGGTTTTGATGAGTACTGCGAGCGGATGAAGAACAAAGGATACTTTGGTCAGAACCATCACGTTCAGTCCCACCAACAGCAGAATCAGCAGGAATAGGACAAACTTGTTGTTAAGAAAAAATCGCTTGAACCGCTCCGGCCAAACGCGGGGTTGCTCAGGTTGCTCCATAGGCGTGTCGTCCTCTCTTATGACCCTTAATCAAAACTTAACTATAAAGCTAGATAAATGCCCATACACACGAATAAAAAAATACCTTGTACAAGCCAACATATGTATAACACTCTGGATTTATACGTATGGTGCTGATTAACAGTTTCAAATTAAACCGGGTAAAGTCATTTTACCCCAAAATGAGTCTTCTGCCCCACACGAAACGTTTGCAAATTCTCCCTATTCAAAAACGGCCCACCTCACTGGGAGACGAACCGTAAATTTATAGCTATACCCTACCAATAAGCCAGCTTTTATGCTGAAAAATGAAGATTAAGCTTTTCCCGCTAATTGTGCGATTAACTCATAGGAATGCAGACGTGCCTTATGATCATAGATCATCGACGTAATAATCAGCTCATCTGCCTGCGTCTGCCGAATGAAGGATTCCAGCTGTCCACGTACGGTTTCTGGCGAACCATTAACAGCTGCCTTCAGCGTCTGCTCCACACCAGCTTTCTCACGATCCGTCCATTTGCCTTCCATCTCTGCCGGAGGCTGTACCAATCCCGTTGTGCCGCGAATAATGTTCAGGAACTGCTGTTGCATCGTTGTACCCAGCCATGCGGCTTCCTCGTCTGTATCCGCAACAACAGCGTTAACACCAACAATCACATGTGGCTCCTTCAAGCTATCAGATGGTTGGAAATTATTTCGATACGTCTCTAGTGCAATCCGGGTGTAATCGGGAGAGAAGTGGCTGGCAAAAGCAAACGGCAATCCCAGTTGACCTGCCAGACGTGCACTGAAATCACTGGACCCCAACAGGTAGATTGGAATATTCAATCCTTCTCCAGGAACTGCACGAACAGGCGCATGATAAGATGTCGCCGAAGCATCAAAGTACGCTCTGAGCTCTGCCAACAGTTCCGGGAAATCTTCCCCGCTGTTCAGATCTTTGCGTAGCGCCAGCGATGTACGGCGGTCACTACCTGGTGCACGGCCCAGTCCCAGGTCAATTCTTCCAGGATACAGGGATTCCAGTGTGCCGAACTGCTCAGCGATGACAAGCGGTGCATGGTTAGGCAGCATGATGCCTCCTGAACCCAGACGAATCGTTTTGGTTCCACCAGCCAGATATCCAATAACAACCGAAGTTGCGGAAGAAGCAATACCCGGCATGTTGTGATGTTCAGCTACCCAGTAACGGTGATATCCCCAACGCTCTGCATGCTGTGCCAGATCCAAACTGTTGCGCAAAGCATCAGCAGGTGTTGCACCCACAACGACGGGGGCCAGATCCAGGATGGAAAGCTTAACGTCATTAATATGTTCTTTATGGGATGAAGCCGTATTTTCAGTAGTCATTATCGTTTAATCTCCTCGATGATTATATTTTTGTATATCCAGATATATAGATTAATTAAATCGCAATTGGATATGGTGATGTGTTCATAAACTAGCCGTTTACATCCGGACGGAATCCCTGCCTGCATATGCATCCTAGCTTCCGTTCCGGCATCCGGCTTATAACTCGTTCTGTACGTACTCGGCAAACTGACGGATTGTCTCCTCGTTGCGCCGATAATACGTCCATTGTCCTCTTCGCTCGGAGAGCAGCAACCCTGCCTTGAGCATAGTCAGCAGATAACTGGATATAACCGACTGAGCCAGTCCAGCCTTCACTTGAATCGTGCCAACACAGATTCCGTTCTTGCCACCATCCGGATGCTGAGATAGTTCCAGCGGTGGAAAGTGTTGCTCCGGGTTTTTGAGCCACAACAAGATTTGTCTACGTGTCTCGTTCGATAATGCTTTGAATATAAGTATAGGTTCCATGGGTACGATTATACCCCCTTTCATCCATTTTGCAAACACATGAACAAACAAACCGACTCATGATCGAGTCGGTCTGGTATCATATGGAATCCGCATCTGGATTCAACATCCATATTAGAAATTGGTTGTAATCGTCTGTTTAACCTGATCCAACATGGCTTGATATGCGGGTGCATCCAGGTATCCAATACTACCGAAAAGCAGATGATCTACGGCTTCAATACCTACAAAATCGAAGATACCTACGTCTGAAGTTAATTTCAGTCCAGCAGTCATGCCAATTTGATCATAAATTTCACTTGGTGTACCATGGGTGTTGATGATGAGGCCTTTTTTGCCTGCCAGCAATTTCTCGATTCCCGCTTCACCTGCTACATATGCAAAACCATAGGCGAATACACGGTCAACATATCCTTTCATAATGGCAGGAAGACCTGTCCACCAGATCGGATAGATGAATGTGATAACTTCTGCATCCGTAACAAACTGTTGCTCTGTAGCGATATCCTGGGGTGTCTGTCCTGCACGCATGGAAGCTGTGTCAGCTTCGGTCAGTACGGGTTGGAATCCAAGTTTGTACAAGTCACGAACGACTACTTCATGGCCTTGAGCTTCGAGAGCTTCTACAGCAGTATTGAGGATTGCGTTATTCAAGCTGTCTGTGTGCGGGTGAGCATATACGATAAGATGTTTCATAGTGTTAATCCCTCCAGGTTTGGTTTGAGTTAGGTTGCGAAAATGGGGTTACATTGATACGTGCCTATATACATAGATATCTATGTATATAGGCAAAAAATATTTGGGCTCCTCTGCCTCCATCCCAGTCAAATCTGGAAGGGTTGCAGACAGAAGAGTTCATTCATTATAACTTTCGGACAATCATGGACAGCAAGCTCTCCAATTGCTCCGACTGTTCATCGGACAAGCCACTATAGATGATGTCATTAATCTGCTCTGATACCTGATGGAAGATCGGTTCGAGTCGCTTCCCCTGTTCGGTTAGGCGAATCATCGTCACTCGGCTATCTTCGGCACTCTTGCTGCGTTCAACATAGCCAAGCTTCTCCAGCTTGTTGACCAGTACCGTTACCGTTGGTTGCGTGCGTTGAACACGTTCAGCCAACATCTTGATCGACAGCGTCTCTTCCCGGTACAAGAACATCAACACATCTCCATGAGAAGGAACAATCCCTGTTACCTCATGCTGTTCCAATTCGTGTACAATCCGTTTGTTGACATGGTCCCTGATTCTTGCAATCAGTGCAATTGCGTTGTATTTAGGCATGACCTCATTATACATAGACATCTATGTATTTTCAAGTTCTTTTTTATAAAAAGAAAAACAACCCTCTCCACCCTTCTAGCATGTGGAAAATATCGGGCTGTTTCGATTCTACTTTGATCCTGATCTATAATGTTAGATCTTAGCTAATCGTTTTTGAATTCATGTTGGATTCATGCTGAATTCAGTTAATCCATTGGGTAATTTTCTCAACGGATTGACGGGACTTCTCACGCGCGGGCTCCTCTGCCCGATAACCAAAGGCTGCCATCATAGAAACGCCCCATGCGCCATCCTCCAGCAAGCCCTCTTCTTCCATAATCCGGTGGACATCCTCACGGCTGAAACCTTCAATCGGACAAGAATCAATCTCGATCTGAGCTGCCGCCGTCATCATGTTGCCGAGTGCAATATAAGTCTGTTTAGATGCCCAGTCGAATAATGATCGTGGATTATCCAGAATTTTCTGGTTATTTTGGAACTTTCCATAAGCCTCACTTGTTAGCTCAAATACGTTATTTGGCATTCCCTTTGTTTCCTTCAACATGTACTCCGCATAGGGAGAATTATAACTGGCATCTGATCGGGCCAAAATAACAACAA
This sequence comes from Paenibacillus sp. GQ49, assembly GCF_059759055.1. Classification (NCBI taxonomy): domain Bacteria; kingdom Bacillati; phylum Bacillota; class Bacilli; order Caryophanales; family Paenibacillaceae; genus Paenibacillus; species Paenibacillus sp. GQ49. The sequence goes on along the minus strand of NZ_JCAXEL010000024.1, from coordinate 8,192 downwards.
AATGGCTTGCTGTAGCCAATTGCTTTTGAGCGCCGGAAGAGACTTCGGACAGACGCTTACGCAGGTTCGGATTTTGTACAATCAGAAACTTCCACGGTTCAAGACCAATGGAACTTGGAGATAATCTGCCTGTTTCCAATATAAATTGGAAATCCTCATCCGAGATTTTGCGGGTATCATCAAATATCTTTGTTGCATGCCGGAAATGATATGCCTTTAAGATGTCTTCCTTTGTCTTAGACTTTGCTGTAACTTCCATGGAGCTCCACGTCCTTTTTATATATTTTTTATGTTGAACAATAATGTTAAAGTGGTTTCATCTCAAGTATTAGTTTAGGACCTATGTGTATAAATTAAAAGTACGCACATTATTGTTTCTTAGTTTATAAAAGTAAGTATTGGATGAAAGACAGCAATAATCCACTGGGCACATACATGGCCCTAGTGGATTATCTATGACTCTTTTCTTTTAAATCTTGAAATCTTGAACCAGCTTATTCAGATTTAATGCACTATCCTTGACTTGATCAGATTGTTTAACTACTTCCACAGATTGCGCAGCAGAAGCGACCATGTGTCCTGCAATTTCCTGACTGGATGCAGCTGATTGTTCACTTGCTGATGCAATCTCGTGAATGGAGCCCACTAGTATTTTGATATTCGCAGTCACTTGTTGTGAGGTTGCATTGAGATCTTTAACGGCATTGGCATGATCAAGAGAATCGACATAATACTGTTCAGCTGTATCCTCCAATAATTTATAATCTTTGCCAACCTGATTGAACATAAAGGATAGCAACTCTTTGGCATTCGAGGACAGATTGGTTACAGACTGCATAACTTCTTCCGTGACCTGCTGAATTTGATCGGCAGCCTGTCTGGAATCATCAGCCAACTTTCGAATCTCGCTTGCTACAACCGCAAAACCCCTGCCTGCTTCTCCAGCCCTTGCAGCTTCAATGGATGCATTGAGTGCCAGCAGATTAGTCTGCGCTGTAACATCCAAAATAGATTGAGATAATATACCAATCTGATCTACAGCTGTTGCACGCTCCAGCGCTTCTGACATCTTCTTACTCGTATGATCATACATGTCTATGGCTGCTAAGCTCGATTCGCGGGCTTCCTGCTTCAACTTTTCAGCCTTCGTGCTGGTCATATAGGCGGACTCTGCTTGTTTAGATGTCTGTTCCGATATATATTCAGCTCCCTGTTGCATCTCATTAGCCGAATGATTCATATTTTCCGTATGGGCTGAAGCCTCTTCCATTGCAGCCGAGAGCTCTTCAACTGTAGCTGATACTTCACGAATCCGTTCATTCAGACCAGCCATATTCTGGTTGGTATAATCGCTAACCTGGTTGATATGATGAGATTCCTGAACTACACCACGAATGACATTTGTTGTGGAATCGGTCATTGTACGAATAGCTCGTGCGATGACACTTATCTCATTATTTCCCTGTGTTAGATGCGGATCTAAAGATGCCGTTAAGTTGCCTTGTGTTATTTCTTCACAATAACGGGTGATCGCTTTCATTCGTTGACGTATACTGCGAATCACTACAAATGAAATAAGAATGAGTGCTGCAAGTGAAAACAAAAGAACCGAACCGAGCACCAATGCTCGCTGCTGAATCACTTCCTGTGTATCCGTATAGAGCTTGGCTGACTCTTCTTCGTTATGCACACTCAAAAGGGTGATCGTCTCCACAATCGCTGTACTGCTTTTGTTAATTCTTCCTCTCTCTTCACTATCGTAGGTGCCCGACATCTTTTTGGTATTCATGATTTGCTCAATATCCTGATAATATGTATCCATCTTTGCTGCCAGATCTGCAAATATCTCTTTTTCTTTGGTATCCAATGTTCTTGCTGAAAATTCATTCAACCCATCTGTGATACTCTTCTTACCTTTCTGAACCTGATCGTACTGTTTGTCGGTATACTCTGCATTATCAAGAACCTTTGTATAATTGGCGCGCATATTATAGAAATTACTTTTCAATTCAAGAACATTGGTTTGATGCTGGAAGCGGTCATTGTAGAGGATACCTTGTCCCGTTTTTGCTTCGTTCATTCCGAAAATCCCAATCAGAAAAACAGTAAACAAGCCGATTAGACTAATCACAGTCATGATGATCATCGTTGTTGTTAATTTCATATTTTTGAGTTTATTTCCTTTCTTATATATTGGCTTAGACTGAATTGACATGATTATTCCCCCACTTTAAATAGTAGATAGCCTTATATATCTTATATCTATATCGTATGTATCCATATTGTTTGTTAGCATTTCAGGAAAATCGACTTTATTCATTTAATGAGAAAAGTAATGGAAGACAACAGAAAAGCCGCCAGGATATAATCCAGCGGCTTTTCTGTGAATATGAAACGATATCCGTGCGACCTATAGTTGCTCCATCCATTCATTCTCAGAAATGACGGTATATCCTTCTTGTCGCAGCAATGCTGAGGTGACACCTTCTCCAGTTACCTTGTGATTGGCAAAATTCCCATCATAGATCATCTGTGTACCACAGGACGGACTAAACTCCTTTAATACCACACACGATACATTCAATTCTCGCGCCCATTCGAGCGTCTGGTAGGCTCCCTTAATATACAGCTCTGTGACGTCCTTGCCACTTTTCTCGATCACTTTTGCAGTGCCTGCCAGTACGTCCTTACCCGTGCCACCAATAATTTCAGCCGGTTCCCGTGGAGTGGAGAATCCGCCAAGCAGCTCCGGACATACCATCTTAGCCTGCCCCTGCTCCACAAGCTCCTGAATCTTCTCATCCAGGCTCGCTGTTCCATTGTAACGGCAAGCTACCCCTGCCAGACATGAACTCACCAAATATTTCATCGTTATCTCCTTATACTTATTCCATCTATGAAGTAAATTGTAACATATAAGATCAGCCCTATAACTCGCCTCTGGTGATCATCTTGATCCGTCCATCTTCCCTATATTCAACCTGAAAAACATCCTTGCTCGACTCCAGTTCAAATGTGACCATGCCTGGATGGTCAGGATTACGGTGAAGTTTATACGCTTGAAGATCCATTTTAAATATTTTTTTAATTATAGGTTCTACTTCTCCTCTAAGAAGAGACTCCTGTATGTTATATAGTTCCTGATAATAAGCCTCTATTTCTTCCCAGTCTGCAAAGTCTTGCTCATAGTGATTAGCATCCCCAACCGTATAACCCAAGCCCGCTTTTCCTTCGGTCATCTGGACAAAGTAGTTATCTTTAAAGGAAAAGGAGACTGTATCCTTGCCGAGTTCATCATCTTTGCTTCGGCTTGCTCTTACCAGATCAAGATTGGCTTTACCAGACAGAGCCTCAATCGCGTTTCTGGCATCCGCCAGCGCTGCCTGGGATACTTGATCAGGTCTAAGGTCACCTGTGATCGAGACAGCCTTGTCCTGCTGCCATACAATTTCCCCATAACCATCGCCAGTCTCATTCTCTAACGCTAATGTCGTATGCGATATCGGCTCCAATTCCCCTTGCTTCATACTCACAAAACGTTGGACTGATGCAGGTTTAAGCGTTGGAGTGCTGCCTATACTTTGCAAAAGCGATGGAACTTGACGCAGATAACGGTGCTCCAACTCGCTTGGCTGCATCTCACGTCTCATTCCTACTTCACGCAGATTTCCTGTTGCCGCATCAAGCCATATCTGTGCATACTCCTTCTCGCTTTCATTTCCAGCCTCTACATATATTCTGCCGGACACAGGCAAATCTTCCACTTTCGTAATCTTCAGCTGTTTACCCAGATCATCTCGCATCGTAGTCGCAACATTTCTTTTCATTTTGTCGGTTAGCAGATTTGTGTTCAAACCATCGGATAACTGTAACGCTGCTGTCGGATAGACCTGCTCGATCACGGGTTTCACCAGTTGTCCATCATCCCAGATCCATAGGAACAATCCAGCAGCAATAACCAACGCACCCGTGCCGGCAACAAGAGGCCCTCTTCTATGGCGACGCCTGTGTGACACGTTGCCTACTTGTGGCCTGGACAACCTCGATCTGCTCTCTGGCCTATCTCCCTTGCTTCCCTCTTCCGACTTCTTCATCCACTCCACCTGTTGAAGCACCTTTCGCTTGTGATCCTCTGTAAAAGGAGACGACGCAAACGGTCCTTTCCGGATTTCCTTCTCCCATTGCTCATCCTTGTGTGTCATTTGCTTCGCTCCTCCCATTGTTTCCGTACCTTATCCTTACCTCGGGAAAGTCTGGATTTTACTGTGCCTAAGCTGATTTTCAACATCTCAGCAATCTCACTCGTCGTAAGCTCATATTTCAGATTCAGCAAAAGAATCTCTCGAAACTTCTTTGGCAACGCCAGAACAATATCCCAGATTTCATGGATATGCTCCTTACGCATCACTTCCATCTCGGCCGAAGGATGTGCAGGCTGCTCTGCAATCATGACTCTTTGCCCCGAACCCCCACGCTCTGTCTCAATGGGTAATGTCTCTCCCCACAGACTGCTACGAAAAAATCTGGATTTTCGATATGTAAAAGTGGTGTTTCTAGTAATCGTCAACAGCCAGGTTTTCAGTGAGCAATCTCCACGATAATGAGCGATCCCCGAATACGCCCGAATGAATACCTCCTGTGACAATTCATCTGCCTGTTCGGCACTTTTGGTCAGAAAATAAGCATAATTCCACACGTCATTTCCGTAGTCATCCATTATGCTACTAAGTGTGTAATTGTCTATAGTCTGAGCCAGTGCCAGTAATTGATCATCCAACTGTTGTTCACCTCACTTAATATGACTGAGTCTAATGTGATTTGGTTCCCTGTTTTGGACATTATTTCTTATTATTGTAGCAAAATAAAAAAACAGCATGTTCAACATCGCTGAACACGCTGATTCCTTCAAGATTGCTTAGTTAGTAATCTCTATCAGAAAGCTTTTAGGCGAACGCTCCACTTCCACAGTTTCTTTCTGCCCTCTAGTCTAACGTATCATTTTCATCGTTATACTTTCACCGCAGCGATCATCAGAAACATCGGTCTTCGATTCTCGTCTCGCATGCCAGGAACCTGTTCAATCATCTCCGGTGATGGTTTGGATTCAGCCACCTTTTGAATAGCAAACCCAGCCCTAATCAGTTCATTGAGATGTGTTGCCAGTGTGCGATGATATTTAACCACATCCTGATTCAGAAAGTTCGCCACACGTTTCCCTTCATCGTGGTAATCATCCACGGGCCAGTGAAGAATCTCACCTGTGGGTCCGTAATGCCAATCCTGCGCAGCGCGAGCGGTGAAGATCGGATGTTCGGAAGATAGTACAAATGTGCCCCCTTCTACGAGACAATCATTGATCTTAGCGTACACCGTGTCTAACCGTTCAATATAATGCAAGGCAAGTGAACTGATCACAACGTCGAATTGTCCCGGTGCAAAATCAATATCTTCAATCGCCAGCTGCTTATACTGGATCTGTGGATCGTCCGTCATTTCACGAGCACGCTGAAGCATATTTTCAGACAGATCTACACCGATCACTGAACTCGCTTGTTGCTCTCGCGCATACCGGCAGTGCCAACCGAAACCACATCCCAAATCCAGCACATGCTTGTCCTTCAAATCAGGCAAAAGAGTCTGCAGTTCATGCCACTCCCCGGCTGCATCCAGCCCTTGAACGGAACGAGCCATCTTACTATAGTTGTCGAAAAATTCAGCTTCATCGTATTTATTTTGTTTCATCAAGAGATTCCTCCCGCCTTATAAATATCCACCTACTCTATCACATAAACGATATTTAAACGCAAAATTTGCCAAGAGAATTCATGGCGTGTTATCATACAGAACGAACGTTCAGTATTATTAAATACAGAATGAACATTCAGTTTACTAACGGAGGTCATTATGAATACGATTTGGACGCATCCATTGGAAGGGCAATCTGTAGGTAAAGCTTTTATAAGTTACCTCGTGCCTTCTGTATTGGGGATGCTGGTAGTTGCTTTTAATTTTATTATCGACGGCATTATGGTTGGACACAAACTGGGTTCTACCGCGATGGCCGGGATCGGCATTGCCTCACCTGTCTACACGCTTTTTGTTGCCATGTCGCTGTGGATTGGTATGGGCGGGGCAACCTTGTACTCCAACGCTATGGGTAGAAAAGATATCACATCAGCCAAACAAATTTTCACCAAATCAGTCATGCTAATAATGCTAGTTACGATAGCCATTGGATATACTGCATTTACGTTCAAAGACAAGCTGGTATACTCCCTCGGTGCGAACGCCGAGACCTTCCCGTTTGCTTCGGACTATATGAATATCATGTTATTGTTCGGGTTCGTTTTCACTATTGAGAATGCACTCTCTATCTTTGTACGAAACGATGGTAATCCCAATACATCCATGTACGCTCAGATTACGTTTGCAGTGGCCAATATCATTATCAATTATATAACATTGTATGTACTCGAATGGGGTGTACGCGGTGTGGCCATCGGTACAATTGTATCGGCGTCTCTTGCGCTACTTGTCCTGTTCACTCACTTTTTCAAAAAAACAAATAATCTCACATTCACCCGGTTCAAATGGAACAACAAACTGCTGGCTTCCCTTCTACTCATTGGTTTCCCCAGCTTTCTGGCTGAACTTGGCATGTCGGTCTTCTCTGTCTCCCATAACATATCGATGGACCGCATTGCGGGCACGGATGGCGTAGCATCCTTTACCGTGTTGAACTATATTCATGGTGTTGTATTGTTGGCTTTCCTGGGTCTGGCATCCGCTGCCCAACCTCTGATAAGCTATTATCACGGTGCCAATCAGATCAAACGGGTACAACAAACGATACGTTTAGCCACTAAAACAGCTCTGGCATGCGGTCTATTGTTACTGGTTGTTGTTCAGATCGGTGCACCTTATTTCGTGCAAATCTTTGGAAACTTCAGTAGTGGCGTAACGGATAATGCCGTTTACGGATTACGTATATTTACATTTGCCTATGTGTTTATGGGTGTTAACTTTGTTATGAGCACCTATTTCCAATCTGTGGGTAATGCCAAAATGGCCATCTGGATTACAGCTGCGCGTGAAATGATTATCATGATTGCGTTGATTGCAGTCCTGCCTTCATTCTTTGGTGTCACGGGTGTGTGGCTTGCCGTACCGCTGTCCGAAATGCTGGTTCTCGCAACCATAGCCGTATACTATAGAAAACGATCCCTTACGGATCGAATAAACGCGTTGCGCCCTGAGTAGCCATAACGGATTAAATGAACGTATAGAGAAAAGATATAGCCCTGCTCGGTCTACATAGATCGGGTAGGGCTTTGTTTTGCTTGAAGCAAAAATAGTCAGAACCAAATATCCATTGTTATTAACGGTTGCTTGAGCACTATAGCTATAGAAAATGTGAATGATGTATGAATAAAGTGTGTATTTAACAAAAATAGGATATAAAACCACCTTTATATAATTGTATATATTTGTTAATTGGAGTATGGTTGTCTTGTCAAACAATATACGGCGCTAGATCTCCCCTCACTTTTATCCTAGGAAATGACTGTGAGGAAGCTACTACGAGTATGATTAATCTCGATTTTTATATATGAAAAGGAGATGTTCGATTGTGAAGAAATATCAAAAAACTGCAATTTCAGCTCTCTCTTGCATGGCTCTGCTCCTAGCATCTGTTCCAGCAGTATTTGCTGATGAAACGTCTATCCCTGTGATCCCTTCACAAGATGCTCAGATAAAACAGGAACAAGAAGCTACTATCTTTGCCCAGAACTTTTTAGTAGAGTATTTCGAAGGGGGTTACTCAACAGATATATATTTAAGCGGAAATGTCACGTTTACTTTTCTTCCTCGGACGACTGGGGAATATGTCTTTAATGTTGTTGATATGAGTGGAAATTTGAAGAGTAGTGGACGAGTAATCGCATCAGACTTAAGAACAAAAACTATCACTCTAGGGAATCTGTATGGTTACCATAAAATCGTAGGGTATTCACCTAATGGTGGAGGTGGAGATTACCAAATTCACTTTTAAGATATACTAAGTCCTAGGAATCACACTATATTTGTTTTTATGGAATGTCATAGAACGTGAGGGGCGACCTATCGGTATTCACTCGATTCTTTATATGCATTGTTGTAAAAACATAATACAACAAAAAGACACACTCGAT
>NZ_JCAXEL010000023.1:0-112168 GCF_059759055.1 Paenibacillus sp. GQ49 | reverse complement strand
GGAGAAGTCTTATTCGTGGCAAATACCGCCTATTTGAAATCTAACGAATCGTAGACACGTTATATTACTGAAACGGCCTCGAAAGTGGTGGGGAAAGCTCGATTTGACTGGATAGCGTGTTTCAGATTCGTTAGATTTTAAAGGAGCCGAAATAGGGCTCAATAAGGTGAGTGGGATTCGTTAGAATTTGGAGAAATGTGTAGTATAGGTATAATACAGTTGGAACGAACGATGCTATGAAGCATCTTACTTATAGATGATGTCGCAAGACGATATAGAAGGAGTGTTCATTATGTTTATTCAGATTATTGGCGTAGGCAAATTGAAGGAAAAATATTTGACGCTGGGCATTCAGGAATATGCCAAGCGGCTCGCCCCGTACATCAAGTTTCAGATGATCGAGGTCGCAGACGAAAAGGCGCCCGATACCCTGAGCGAAGCTGAGGTTCGGGCGGTAAAAGAGCGCGAGGGCGAACGCATCCTCGCGCATGTGAAGAGCGAGGCGCATGTTGTCGCGCTCGCATTGGATGGCCAGCTCTGGAGTTCTGAGGAGCTGGCATTGGAGATCGACAAGCTCGGCACGTATGGGACGAGCCATGTCGTGTTTGTCATCGGAGGAAGCCACGGGCTCTCCGATGAGGTATTGCGCCGCGCGAAGCAGCGCTTGAGCTTCGGGCGCATGACCCTGCCGCATCAGCTTATGCGGCTGGTGCTGGTGGAGCAGATTTATCGCGCGGTGAAGATAAATCGGGGGGAACCGTACCATAAATAGGGCGAAAAGTTGAGTTGAAGGTTGAAGCTTTAATGCTAAATATATCAGGAATAGTTCTCCATCATTTGATATAAATAATTTCGAAAGTCTTCAACATAGGACTTGGGCTCTACAACTTTTAGATGAGTGCCGAAGCTTGCTAACAATTGAAATCCCATATGATTTTGTGGGACATAAATAGTTGCTAATAAAGATCCACCATTATGGTCTTCAATACTTCTTCGACCATACCTTTCGATGATTTGATCTTTTATGCTAGGCGATATCCATGCCTTAATCGTGACGAATTGCGGTAGATAACTTGCAACGCGACCTTGCTCTGACCAATCGTCTCTAGGATGAAACGTACGTTCATCCATCGTAATATGATCGATCCGCGATAACTTGAATGTTCGATATCCCTGTCGATATAAACAGAATCCTTTCAAGTACCAACTCGATTCGTTGAAATGCAGCTCATAGGGCTCGACCATTCTATTCGTTACAGCCCCGTCTTTATCTGTATAATCAAACGAAACCAGCCTTTTTTTAGAAATGGATTCTTGACATATCTTTAAGGTTTCAAGAATCTCGGACCGACCTTCCCAAACATAAAACGACAGTTGAATGGAACGATTCAGAGACAATGGACTAACCATTGCCTCTATTTTTTTTATCGTTCTTTCCACTTCCTCAGTAAGGAGGAGTTGTTCCAATCCGCCGAGCGCAGCCAATATATTCTGTAAATCGGAGCTGCTTAGAAGGCGTTTATCGACCTTGTATTCGTCCATTATGCCGTAGCCGCCTTTGACGCCATTGACAGAGTAGATTGGGATGTTCGATAAGCTCAATGTTTCCATATCGCGAAGGATCGTTCTTTTGGAGACATTGAATAGTTGTGAGAATTCCGTTGTAGAAACAATCTCTTTCCTCAGCAATATCATGATAATCGAAATGAGTCTCTCCACTTTGTCCATAATTGCCCTCTTTTTTTACATGATTTTATAAAGGTGACACTAAGGTGTCACCTTTTATCCATTATACTACATGTATCACAAGAAGGAGGTTTTAATTCAATGTTTAATCCAACCGATTTTCCCAAGCCCACCCTTATTTCAGTCAACAGTGTGGAACTCGAAGTGTTTGAAGCAGGCCGAGAAAACGCTGGAAAACCTATTGTACTCTGCCACGGCTGGCCAGAGCATGCCTATTCTTGGCGCCGTCAGATGGACGCACTTGCCGCAGCAGGCTACCATGTCATCGTCCCCAACCAGAGGGGTTACGGCAACTCATCCCGTCCAACCGAAGTAACAGACTATGACATTGAACACTTGTCGGGTGATCTCATCGCGCTTCTCGATCACTATGGATACGAGGATGCTACCTTTGTCGGTCATGACTGGGGTGCATTCGTCGTTTGGGGACTGACCTTGTTGCATCCAAACCGCGTCAATAAAGTGATAAATCTGAGCTTGCCTTATCAAGAGCGCGGAGAAAAACCCTGGATCGAGTTCATGGAAGAAATACTTGGCGGCGATTTCTATTTCGTCCACTTCAATCGACAGCCAGGCGTCGCGGACGCCGTATTCGAAGACAATACATACAGGTTCCTTCGCAACCTGTACCGGAAGAACGAGCCTCTCAGAGCACCTGAGCCAGGTATGGCGTTGATCAATCTCGCCAGAGCAGAAACACCGCTCGGTGAGCCCGTATTGAGCGAAAGCGAGCTGGCCGTTTACGTCTCCGCTTTTGAAACATCAGGGTTCACGGGCAGCATAAATTGGTACAGGAACCTTGACCGCAACTGGCGCTTATTGGCGAAAGTGAACCCAATCATCCAGCAACCGACCCTCATGATCTACGGCGACCGGGATGTGGTTGCGAAGTCTGAAAACCTGACAAAGTTCGTGCCCAATGTGGAAGTGGTTAATCTGGATTGCGGTCATTGGATCCAGGAAGAAAAGCCGGAAGAAACAAACCAAGCGATTTTAAAATGGCTGGAACAATGGGAGATGTAGTTTTTTTCAAAAACCAAGAAGAGTTTAACGATTGGTTAGAAGAACATCATGCTGAAGCTAGTGAAATTTGGGTGGGCTATTTTGGGATAAGTACAGGGCGTGCAAGCCTTAATTGGTCTGCATCAGTAGATGCCGCTCTTTGTTTTGGGTGGATTGACGGTATACGAAAAACCATTGATAAACAAAGCTATAAGATTCGCTTTACTCCGCGCAAAGTAAATAGTGTATGGAGTGCTGTGAACGTAAAGAAGGTAAAAGCACTAATACAGCTTGGAAAGATGAGACCAGAAGGAATGCACGTCTTTAACAACAGAACCGATGCACAAGGCTATTCCTCTGAACAAAGAAACGTGGAACTTGCCAAAGAATATGAAGAACAAATCAAGGCAAATCAAACAGCCTGGTTATTCTTCACTAATTTATCACCATCCTATAAAAGAGATTCTATCTGGTGGGTAATGAGCGCCAAGAAAGAAGAAACACGATTAAGAAGGCTTGGAATGTTGATCGCTTCATCTGAAGAAGGGCTAAAAGTTCAACATTGCAAAAAAAATATATTACAGAATAAGGGAATATAAATAACAAAAGAATCGTTAAAAGGGATTTTTGGTACTACATAAATCTGAATCTATTGTTTCCCTGATCTTTAGGAGAGAGGAGCTACTGTATTTCTCAATCAATTAGGGCGAAGGTCTTTCCTACGAAAGTATTGAAGAATCATTTACTCAAGAACATAGATTTATTTGTAAGTCACATCGTGCTTTCCGATGTGACTTTTTGTGTAAAAGTTGATTCTAATCAAATTCTGCATATATCTCATTTGGTACCTCTTGTTACCATAGAAGTAAAGGGGAGAAATTATATGGATAAAAAGATTAAACTACTATTCACAAAAGATATATTGAAAGAGTCCGCACAATGTTTTGGAATACGTGAGAACTCCATTGTCGAATTAAATGGGTTTCAAAATTTCGTTTATTCCGGCGTCGTTGGAAATAGAGAAGTCATTTTAAGAACGGGTCCTTTATCGTGACAGCTTTTGAGAAAACACCAGGCAGAAATGCAGTAATCGCCGAAGAGAGCAATACGTTTTATGAAAATATTGGACAAATGGTCGGGAAAATACATAAGTTATCGCTTAATTACTCGACCCAAAACCCACGCCATGAATGGAGTGGTAATACTCTATTAGAATCTTTTAAGAAGTATTGTCCGTTAGAATTACACAGTAACTATGATCGTTTAATTAATGAAATTAGTGCCCTGCCCAAGGAAAAAATACATACGGTCTTATTCATGGGGATATCAGCCCTGGCAATTATCTTAATGATGGGGACAAAGCCTTTATTATTGACTATGATGAGGTGGAATATAGCTGGTTTGTTTCTGATATTGCCACACCATTGTTTTATGAAATCCCAATTCCTTGGGTTGTGTCTGGAGATGTGAGGAAGGAGATTGCAAAACGGTACTATTACAACTTCTTAAATGGCTATTGCAAGGAATACACTGTAAGCCAAAGCCAGTTAAACAAAGTTCCACTATTTATAAATTTAAGGCAAGCTAGAGTTTTAGCTGCGCTCTATAGAAGCAGAGACTTTAACGCTCCTGATTGGACTGAATGGTATGAGCAAGCCCGACGCTTCTACTATGAAAATTTATTAAATAACACTCCTTATATTGATATGGACTTTTTGAGTTAACCGGTGAACCCTGTCACAATTAGCGGAGTAGAGGCTTTACACACAAGAAAGATCCAATCATCTGAAATGACTGGACCCTCAATCATAAACTTAAATTTCAAAATCAAGAGTACCATTTCCGCTTAACTCAAAGGGACCAGCTGTGACATCTGCATCGGGTCTCTTTGATCCGAAAAAATCGGAGTCAAAATGATATGGAGTGCTGTCCGGCTCCTCAAACTTCATGTTGGCGTGATAAGTCTTTCCAAGCAGATTCGTGGTAACTAACATTGCAGAGGTTCCCTGAAGCAATTCGGGCTCATTGATCTGAATGTGCACTTTACCTTGCGCAGGATCAATTTCAACGTTTATACCCTTCTGTGCAACTATCTTCGCTTGGGGTTCGTGACGACTTGGAACCGCATCGTTAAGAAATACATTGCCACCCATAGCCACCGGAAGAACGGCATTGCCTATAAAGATATCCTTCGCCGCATCGCCAAGCTCAAGAAGCTCCTCTTTGGTGTATTCCCACCATTTCTTATCTTTCACATCAGGATGTTGATCGTAGCCTCCAAGTCCCACAGCATGCAGATAACATATGGAATTGTCCGGAACACCATCCATGACCGTCTTCCCGTCCTCTCCAACTTCATCCCTTGATTTAAGTGGAAGATGCTCAAAAAAGGTGATGGGCACAGGCTCCTTATTAGGATCATTGTCACCTATAAAGATATTGTTGTAGTACCTGTCATCGCCTCCAGTGATATTGGAGTATCCGGCCATGGCCGTCTCGTGAGGGAAGTGATATGGCGTAATACGAGTAATTTCGGAACGAACGACAAATCGGCCTACAAACAAATTATGAGCAAATGCCCCGCCCTGAGCCATATTTCTGAAATTCATTGGAGAGAGAAATAGATTGTGATCGACCATATACGGACCATGGCAAACCTCAACGAAGAGGTCCTCCGAAAGATTGTCAAAAAATACATTACGGCTGATGCGAGTGCCCTGAGCCTGCCAGTCCAGCCAAAGCGCACGGTAACAGCTATACATTATATTTTCGCTAATTTGAGTATCCAGGGAAGCATGAAGCTTAATTCCCGCAACTTCGGCACCGTGTCTGAGTCGTTTATGGTGAATATTATAAATACGGTTCTGATATATGTGGCTGAAGGCTGCTCCCATATGACCCACAATACCTGCCTGTTCACAATCGTGAATCACATTACCTCGAACTGTGTGACTGCCGACGTTATCCTTATGCCAGCCGGAGCGTAATGCTTGTAAAATAACCTCCTGCTCGCGTTGAGTACCACCTTTACTATGCTTCTCCAAAGACTTGGTGTGCCCTGTGCCGATTTCGGTACCCAGGCTAATACCAACGCATTTGGATTCACTGATGATATTGTTTTCAATAATCCAGCCCTTGCTCCAGTGAGGTCCAATCAAACCTTCCTGGTATTCTGTAGGTGGCGCCCATTGGGGGGAGGCTTGACGAAGAGTGAAACCGCTTACGGTGATGAAGTTAATTCCCGGTTTCTCAGGCCAGAAGCAATAAGGACGTACATTAATTTCTACATTTTCCTTACAAGGATCTTTTCCACCAAAGTTGGCCCAGATTTTTGTTGTTGTAGAATCAACCTCGGCATACCATTTTAACAATGAATCCTTGGGATACTTGGCTTCGGACCAAACTTCAGGGTTGTGAACGCTTTCAATATTATCGCATTCATACAATGATTTGCCATCCAAATAGACATCGCCGAGATGAATTGGGAAGGGCCCGTCAAACAACCAGTCTCCACTGAGCTCTACCTCATAGGGATTGCGAATGGAAAAGAGGGAATTGAGCACTTCTGTGCTCCAGACATGGTTTCCTTCAGAATTCCAGTTGGTAATCTGTTCAGCTCCTGTAATCACGACTTCCCCGTCTCCTGCGGATCGATATACGATTCTATGCTCCGCTGTTCCTCCATTAGCCGGGTTAACCCATTCCCTGTATACTCCCTTATGAACAATAACTGTATCACCGGCCATGGCATGAGCCGCAGCGCGTGATATGGTACGAAGGGGTTGATCCGCTGTTCCTTTTCCTTGATCATTCCCATGTATGGATACATGATATTCCATAACAACTCTCCTTCTATTTTAAAATGTTTGTTGTATCCCGTTATTATACTAGAAAATAATTATAATGGCAGAGATAGGAAGGCGGGTATCAGGCTAAATTGATATTGATATGAGGTAAACCATATCTAGTACCCTATGAGGTTGTGGTTTTTTTTGCTTTTTGAGACTTTAGCTATTGTTAAAAGCTATGACTAGCCATGCTATTTTCATATAACAGGCATTCCTTTTGACCATGCTATACTCATTAGAATAAAAAGTTAGAAGGAGAAATACTTATGATACCATTTCGTAATGATCATGTAGGTAGCTTTCTACGTCCTGCAGATTTAAGTCAGGCACGTGAACAATATAAATCAGGCAACATCACATATGAGGAATTAAGAGCTTTAGAAGATAAAAAGATTATTCGAATTATTGAAAAGCAAAAGGAAAATGGCGTATTGGCAGTTACGGATGGTGAATTCCGCAGAAGCTGGTGGCATTTTGATTTTCTGGGTGGCTTGGATGGCGTAGAGTTGTATGAGCAAATAGACGGACCAAAATTCCATAATATGCAAACGCGCAAGGGTGGAATTCGTGTTGTTGGTAAAGTTGATTTCTCGAGTCACCCCTTTGTTCAGGATTTTGAGTTTTTGAAAAAGCATGCAGGTGACGCTGTGGCGAAACAGACGATTCCAAGTCCTAACATGCTTCTATACCGATTGGAAAATGACGCTAATATCTATACGGACCGAGAGCAATTCCTTCAGGATACGATTGCGGCGTATCAAAAAGCCATTCAAGCCTTCTATGATGCGGGATGTCGATACCTGCAATTAGATGATACAGCTTGGGCAGACCTATTCTCAGAAGCTGGTCACGATAAGCTACGTGCTAAAGGTCTGGAACCGGCGGAAGAGTTGAAAACGATGCAGCGCATGATTAATGAATCCTTGTCTCATAAACCGGCAGATTTAGTGGTGACGATGCATATTTGTCGTGGTAACTATAAATCGAACTATTTCTCAACGGGTGGTTATGATTACGCTTCGGGAGTTATCTTTGGAGGCTTAAACGTAGATGGATTATTTTTAGAATTTGATGATGAGCGTTCAGGTGGTTTCGAGCCATTAAAGTATGTGAATCGAAAAGATTTGAAAATCGTGCTTGGTTTACTCACATCGAAAACAGGCGAGTTAGAGGATAAAGAACACATTAAAGCTCGGATTACAGAGGCTGCAACCTATGTACCACTTGAGCAACTTTGTTTGAGCCCCCAATGTGGCTTTTCTTCTACAGAAGAAGGCAATATTTTAACGGAAGAACAACAATGGCGTAAACTTCGTTACGTTAAGGAAATTGCAGAAGAAGTTTGGAATTAATTCATTTAAATAACGGAGGGGATGTAAAATGACGATACAAGCAGACCAAGAGACAGTTATAGTTGAAGCGTTCATTAATGGTCAGAATGTAAAATCCCTTTCGCAGTTAGCAAAAGAGAACCCGACAAACCCAACTGAGATCGTAGGTTATTTCCCTGTCACTACGAAAGAACAAGCGGTTGAAGCGATTGAAGCAGCGGCAGGGGCTTTTAAAACATGGAAGAAGACCTCCATTGATGAACGCATTATGATGATGCGCAAGGCGATCGAGAAGATTAGAGCAGCTGAGAATGAAATTGTGCATTTGCTGTCTAGAGAGCATGGCAAGCCCCTGTATGATGCACACGGTGAAATTTATGTTTCGTTAATGTGGATGGAGTTTGCTTGTAATGAAGCCAAATCGGCTCTACAGGAAGAGATCAAAGAGCATGAGAATGGTAAAACGATTCTTTCCTATGATCCAATTGGTGTGGTGGCAGCGATTAGTCCATGGAACTATCCCATTGCTTTATCTACGATTAAGATCGCTCCTGCCTTACTTGCGGGCAACACGATTGTGCTTAAACCAAGCCCATTTGCGCCACTGGCGGCAGCGAAGGTGGCAGAGATTATTGCGAGTGAGTTCCCGGCTGGGGTAATCAATGTCGTTCATGGTGATGCAGATGTTGGCGTTGAACTGACTAGTAATCCTCTTGTTACGAAGATCGCTTTTACAGGTGGAACCGCAACAGCTAAGCATATTATTAAAGCGGCTTCGGAAACGATTAAGGATATGACGCTTGAGCTTGGTGGTAATGATGCGGCTATCTTCTTGGAAAGCTTTGATGTTCATGATGAGCGAGCAATGCGCCGGATTGTCATTTCTAATTTCTTGACAACAGGCCAGATCTGTATGATCGCCAAACGTGTGTATGTACACCGTTCTATTTATGATGAGTTTGTGGATAAATATATAGAGGCGGCTAATCGCTGGATTCGAGTTGGTGATCCATTTGATTCAAATACGACAGTAGGTCCGGTTAATAACCTGAAGCAGAAAAATGTCGTGCTTGGTTTGGTTGAAGATGCGCAAAAGCGCGGGGCTAAGGTTATCCCTCTCGGGCAAATTCTTGATCAGAAGCTGTTTGACCAAGGTTACTACCTACAACCTACGCTTGTCTTAGGTTGCGATGTTCATGATCCGATTGTAGTGGAGGAACAGTTTGGCCCTACGGTTCCGATTCTTCCATTTGACGATGAAGAGCAGGTTATTCATCTACACAATGAAAGCATATATGGATTGACGAGTTCTGTGTGGGGGAAAGAAGAGGATGCCATCTCCGTCGCACGTCAACTCGAAGCTGGAACGACAATGATCAATACAGCTGCTGTGCAGGGTCTCGACGTTCGGTTCCCTTTCGGTGGGGTTAAGCAATCCGGTATTGGCCGTGAATACGGCGTGGAAGGTATCCGCACTTATACAGAAAAGCATGTCATCAACGTTCCGAAGACACTGGATCTTCCTTATATACCCGAATAAAAGGTATAGAGGTTGTTCAAAAAGGCTCTAACTTTGCGCTTTGTTTACTGATCTTTAAGAATCAGTAGACAGGGCGTTTTTTTGTCAGATCAGTTTGACCGCAGCAACTTTTTAGAAAAAAATAACTCATATCTGATGGAGATGAGCCTGAAGAAATAAAGAAGCCACTCCATTATTTTGAAGTGGCTTTGTACTCAGTTATTATACGGTGAACGGCGGTTATCTTCTACCTAGTGTCTCCCAAATTCCATGGAGCCAGGAGTCGAATTCAGCATCTTTGTCGCCCTCGTAAGTATCATAAATATCCAGACGTGTCTTTTGCAGTTTTTCCTTGAATTGCTCGAATGTGTGACCTTCAGGAAGGCTTTTTTTAATCCGTAGCAAAATTTTGTTAGTACCTTTAAACAGCTCACCTTTGTTTTTGGCAGGCATTTGTACATCTTCATCCAACTGCTTCAGCTTGTGATATGCGGCTTCACGCACCTGGAACACTTGATCATTTTTCAAAACATGCTGAAGCAACTTAATGGTAGGGGCTGTATTCCAGTTCCCCAATTCGTTCACCGCATTCAGTCTGTCTCTCCAGCTTGACGTCCGGTTAGCCGCTCGTTTGAGCTCTTCAAAGTTCTCCGGTAGTTCGTTAACTGCTCCAATATCATGGTTGTTCGTCAAAATTCAATCTCCTTAATCATCGCCATCTCGGCAGAATGATGAATGTTATTTATGTGATCACTATTATAGCACGAACCTGACTAAACTACTCATATGAAGCCGATTGAACGCCTAAAGATCACATTCACCAAGTTTTTTTTCCTTAATGAAGTCCACCATATACACCCAACCAATCAGTCCACATAAAACAAAACCAAACGCATGCAGAGATCCGTAAATGGGAATAAAATCAAGTATGGTTAAGGAGTACATATTTTTCAGTAACGGATAGAAGATGGAAATGACAACAACCGTGTAAAAGGCTAGACAAGAAAGGCCTAAGAAGAAGGCTGCCTTAATATCCAAAGCATTTTTCCTCAAGTAAGCAAGGAGATAAGCGGTGTAAACCACAATATTGCAGGCGAACAAACCGACACCAATGTATTCAATCGGCTTGGAGAAAATCATACCAATAGCAATCAAGATGGGTCCGATGATATCGATGGCAACAACCCAAGGATACCAGCTTTTCTTCGTCATGATGCGTCCCAGTGCACCAATAAAAATCGGAACGATCGCAGATGAGAAATGAAAGTGGAGCGAGTTTAACGCATGCGTTGAAGGATTAGCTTGGAACAGGTTCAATTGATATTGATATAAGGTAAACCATATGCCCCCGATAAAAAAATAAACGAGCCCCGCACCAATCGCTATTTCCGCTGCTTTTCCTTTAGAGATTACAATAGTGGTTAAGCCATAGATGCCGAGCAGCAGTGTGAACAGTAGCCATCCAAGAGACAGAATCCCTGGGATTTCCGTACTTTCTAACCCCCACATCTTATTACTCATTACCGAGGCCAGGGTCAGAAGCGCAGCGGGAAATTGAAGCCATTTCATAGCAGCATAAATCATTCGTTGATGTTTATTTTTTTCATCATGGTTCAAAAGTAAAATCACAAGAGGTACAATGACAAAAGCCGCAAAAAGTAGAAATTTTTCAACAAGTTCTAATTGGAAGTAATCAAGGTAAAATATCAGAATGGTTATGATTCCACCGGGAAACACGGGTACTAATAATGATTTCATTCGTTGCTTCAAGGAACTATTCATTAGGTTTCCTTTCTAACTACGTTTATCGTAATAACTGCCTGCATCCAGTTGTGTAGCATTCTTTAGTATAGATCGGCAATTCTTCTTTTAGTAGTCTAACACATTTATTTGTAAATATATGAAAATACAGTGCTTTAATAAAGGAGCTGTGGTGTCAAATGAATAAGAATGAAAGTACAGAAATGAAATGCTCTTCAAAAGCAGAAAACATTCTATCACAGATCAATAGTAAAACTAAGCTAGGTGACTTACGAAAAATCGCGAAGGACATCAAAAAAGATCACGAACTTGCTATGGAACTTTGGTCGACCGAAGCGTTTTTGCCCAGACTATTAGCTATTTTAATTATGGATAAAAAACTTCTTTCACAAGAATTGCTCAATAATTTTGATAAGGATATGCAGACTCACACTTTTGATGAGCGAAATAACTTAATGGATTGGTTAATGGCTAATCAGCTCACCAAAGACAAAAAGACCATTGCATTGATGGAGTCATGGGAAAAAAGCCCTTCTGCTCTTCAAAGGCGAGCTTTTTGGTATTATCAAGCGCGATTGAGATGGACTGGACAAACACCGCCTGATAACACCGAAGACTTACTATCTGCAATTGAAGCTAATATTACGCAGGAAGAGCCGGAAGTGCAGTGGGCTATGAATTTCATTGCAGGCTGGATAGGCATTTATGATCAAAAGTATCGTGCACGTTGTATTAAACTTGGTGAGAATACAGGTCTTTATAAAGATGAAATGGTTTCCAAGGGTTGTACTCCTAATTATTTGCCAGAGTTCATTGCAATTGAAGTTAACAAACGAAATAAGAATTAGTTACCGCTGAAATATTCATTAGGGTCTGATGTGAAAAAAAGAATTCGAATCCTCAATATGGAAAAAGGATCTGGAAGTAAGCTTCCAGATCCTTTTTGCTTGGAGGGCAATTGCAAAAGTTTTATGACACTACTAATCACTATAATTTGTGTGAAACCAAGTTTTTAACTCTTCACTCATTATCTCATACTCCTTGTCGGTAGCCTTCGGATCCAATTCGATTCCTCCAGATGGTCCGAAGATAACGATGTCTAGGCTCGTCTCGTCTAGCCGCACACCATGCGGCTCTCCATCTAATTTTAACGCCCGCCCGTATTGGAAGCCCAGACAGGAATCCAACTGTTCGGATAATTGCTATTGGTCAGGGTTGTGTTATAGAGAACTAAATCCCCATCACTTTGCATGACCAGTGTGTCACCTGTTGTGTTAGCCGGTAAGCTGCTCCCGTGATGACCTGGAATCCATGAGGTGGTATTGGGAGACCAAGCAGCTACCTGTACAGAAGTATCAATCATCAAAACTTTATCCCATCCCCAACCGGTGTAATATTCGAATTTACCTGTAGCCGGGTTGAAACCATAACGATAACCATATTGGTAAACGTCTTGATATTTCATGCCATATTTATAGATGACAGGTTTTCCGTACTGTGATTCAAAATTGAACGAAAGAGCCCCACTGTTACTGGTACCGCTACTCCAAAGAGAAGAACCGTTTTGATAGATAACAAAGTTCCCGTCATTCTGCCAAATGGCTGAGAACCTGCCATCTTGGGAGGTGAGATAGTCACCCTTTGCCATGCTTTGGCCGATCGTGAGCTTATCACCAAGATAGCCAGCAGAAGCTGTTGTTGGTACGGCAAATGCAAGAATCAACAAGCAAGCCATAAGAATGCGAAATGATCTGGGGAAAAGTTGTTTGTTCATTGGACACGCTCCTATGTTTTTATAATGGTTAAAGTTAAATGCACAAACTACAAACCCTTACAGTTATCGCGTATTTCTGCACAGCATTCGGTTAGGTGTGGTGAAAGAGCAATCAACACATCCCCCAGTGGTAGTTATAGGGAAAATCGATTCACAATGCTCTCCGGGGTCACCTCCTTTAATAGACAATAAGTTGCTTGAATACATAGTATGAAAATGATATGTGTTAACTAGAGTTGAGGGGTTTGAGGTCCGAGGAAGCTTACTATTATAATTGCCCGTACATGTGATCACAAAAACGAATATGACTTTTTATCCCATTATATCAACTAAAAAGATAAAATACATAATTTTCTATTAAAATCTTTCCGGGCCATAGTGGAAGGCATAAATGAATACTTTTAACTAGTCTCACTCTTGATTTACAGTTAGTAGTTCGGCTGTGGCAAACGATTTATTTTTATTTGTGGATATAGGAATTTGAAAGAATGTGTCGAATGAATGATTAGATTGATTTGAAGTATTTCAGAAGGGTTTCAGATGATTTTTTCATCCAGAAGAAAGATACGAGGAGGGTCATATGAATTTTGGCAAAAGGATAGGGAGCTTGGTTCTTGTATTATCACTCATTACAGGGTTGTTGTACTTAAAACCATCGGATAAGGTGTATGCTGCGGCTCCAACATCAACAATTACAATGGATAATACGCTGCTGAGAATTGGCAACACATCACAGGTAACCTTTACGTTCTCAGAAGCGGTACAAGGGTTGGATACGGGAGACTTAACGGTTCCAAACGCTACACTGACTGCACCTTCATCTTCAGATGGAGGCACTACGTGGACCGCAACTCTTACACCTAAACCCGACACTACAGATGCAACCAACGTCATTACTCTCGACAACGCAGGTGTGATGAATTTAGGCGGTATTGTAGGTGTGGGCACGTCCACTTGGAGTAATTATACTATTGATACATTAAGACCGACAGCAACCATTGTCGTAGCCGATACGGTCCTTACCGCTGGGGAGACATCACTGATCACCATCACATTTTCCGAAGCAGTGACCGGCTTTAGCGTTGCCGACCTAATAGTTGAGAATGGGACGGTGAGTGGCCTTAGTTCCTCCGATGGAGGTATTACATGGACCGCGACATTAACACCAGCTTTGGGTATCACGGATGCAACTAACATCATCACGCTTGATAATACGGGCATTAGTGATATTGCAGGCAATACAGGCACGGGGACAACGCCTTCGAATAATTATGAGATCTATAACGCCCGGCCAACGGCAACGATTGTCGTAGCCGATACAACGTTGAATATTGGCAAGACGTCTGATGTCACCTTTACATTCTCTGAAGCAGTGACCGATTTTACGCTTGCCGACCTTGTGGTGACGAATGGAACCATTAACAATCTGGCTACGAACGACAATATTACGTATACAGCAAAATTGACCCCTACCGCCGGCATCACTGCTGGAACGAACAAGATTACACTCCATAATACGGGTGTAGTGAGTCAAGGCGGCATAACAGGTATAGGTATAACGGATTCCAATAACTACGCCATTGATACGGTCAGACCTACAGCAACGATTGACGTTACCGATACGACACTGACTGCAGGGAAGACATCGCAGGTTACCTTTACGTTTTCCGAAGTAATTACAGGATTTACCAATGATGACCTAGTCATTGCAAACGGTACACTGAGTTCCGTTAGCTCTTCCGATGGAGGCATTACATGGACCGCGATATTGACGCCGACTGTTGGCATCACGGATGGAACGAATATCATTACGCTTGATAATACAGGCATCAGTGATGTTGCAGGCAATGCCGGAACGGGTACGACGGATTCGAATAATTATACGGTTTATACCGCCCAACCAACGGCAACGATTGTTGTAGCCGATACAACGCTGACCCGTGGCAAAACATCAGTGGTAACAATCACATTCTCTGAGGCTGTGTCGGGTTTTGATAATGCAGATCTGACGGTTGCAAGTGGTACACTGAGTGCTGTTCAATCATCTGATGGGGGTGTGACGTGGACAGCAACGTTAACACCTCAAGCTAACGTGAACAAATCGGTCAATGTTATCACCCTTCAGAATAATGGAGTGTCCAATGGTGCCGGTAATGCAGGACAGGGTATAACGGAGTCCAATCCGTATTCAGTTTTCACTGTACAGCCCGTACAAACAACAAGTCCGAGTACTCCTTCAGCACCAATGGCTCCAATAGACAATACAGTCACTTCAACAACGGGTAAAATAATCGTTCCGGTGGGCAAATCAGGGTTGGTTAGCTTGGGAAAAGAGATTCAAATCTCAATTCCAGCAGGGGGATCACCTCAAGAACTGACTTTATCGATTGATAAAGTGTCTAATACCGAAATTTTGCTAACAAATAAAGAGATTCTGGCCAGCCCAGTTTTTGAGCTTCTGAAGAATTTCCCGGAGAACTTCCTCAAGCCGGTAAAAATGACATTTACATTTGATTCATCAGGTCTTAAGAGTCAGCATACAGTGGCTGTATTTTATTATGATGAAGTGGATAAAGCATGGGAGAAAGTGCCTGGCGGTATTATAAAAGGGGAGCAAATCACAGTTGAGGCCAATCACTTTACGAAGTTTGCTGTCCTTGTTGTTGATCTAACTAGCGGAAAGCCTCTCTTGAATAGTCCAGTTGAACCGACGATGGAAGCTGGCTTTAGCGACATCTCGGGACACTGGGCTGAAGCAAGAATTCAACAAGCTTTAAGCAACGGTATAATTACCGGATATCCAGATGGAACGTTCAATCCGGGGAAGAACATTACACGTGCCGAGTTCTCAGTCATGCTGATGGGTGCGTTGAGTTCACAAAAAGCAGAAGTGGAACTGGTATTCTCAGATAAAACGGAAATTGGAGATTGGGCCAAAATGGCAGTCTCGCAAGCCGTGCAAGAAGGCATTATTAGCGGTTATCCAGACGACACGTTCCGGCCGAACGCCAATATCACACGTGCCGAGATGGTAGTGATGGTTGCGAATGCACTCAAGGTACCTACTACAGGCAATGCTACAACGTCTTTTGCAGATGACAAATCTATTCCTGGTTGGGCGAAAACCTCTGTGGAAGCTCTGAAGGAACTTGGTCTTGTAGAAGGCATGGGTAACAACGATTTCAAACCTAAAGCGCAAACCACCAGAGCAGAGGCTGTTGTTATATTAATGAACATGATAGATAAAACCAAAGCAGAATAGTAGTCAACCGAGAAACATCTCTACCTCTATAAAGAGGAAAGCAAATTGGAGTAAAAGATAGATACCTCGTCGTCTGAGTGTTTTGAGATATTATATGAAGAAACTAAGGCACCCTGCAGGGTGTCTTTTTTTAGCCAGTGCCAGTGTACTATGTCGAACGTACCCAGTAGGTGATAGCGTAAGAAGAATTGAGCTGCGTGTCAGAGTACCATTAGTGAAGTTTTGGCTGAATGTCATGTTGCTGTTCTATCAATCTCCCAACTTTTTTACATCCATTTTATATATTTAATGATTTTTATGAATTGAACTATGGTAAAATATCTCAGGATCTAAAATTGGAGAGGGGTTTTTTCATTCATGTTTTGGAAAAAAGTTTTGGGCAAAAGCACACTGCGTGTAGCTACTGCTGCACTATTACTCACGCAACTATTGGGCGCAGCAGGTTCTGTCTCTGCCGCAGGTAACGATGTAGAAGTACACTTGATTGGAATCAATGATTTCCACGGTCAGTTAGATACGACATCAATCGTGGGTGATAAGAAGGCAGGAACGGCTCCAATTCTAGCAACCTATCTCAAAGAAGCTCAAGCCAAATATGAACACTCCCTACTCTTCCATAATGGGGACTCTGTTGGTGCATCTGCTCCAGCCTCATCTTTGGATCGTGATGAGCCTACCATGGAATGGATGAATATGATGGACTTTGATGTAGCATCTCTGGGTAACCATGAGTTCGACCAAGGAATTGCAGCATTAAAAGCACAAATCTTTGGTGGCCTTGATCCAAAAGAAGGTAAGGTAACGCATGCTGGTGCAAAATTTGATTACGTCAATGCAAACGTGATTGAAACTGCCACAGGAAAAACATTGATTAAGCCGTATGTGATTAAAGAAGTGGGCGGAGTCAAAATTGGATTTATTGGACTAGTGACGAAATCCACACCTGCCAAAGTATCTCCATCTGGGACAGCTGGCGTACGTTTCTTAAGCGCAGAAGAAGAAGTGGAAGCTGTTAATAAATATGCCAAAGAATTGCAAGACCAAGGCGTAGAAACGATCATTGTTTTGGCACATGATCCAGCAACAACCAAAGAAGGCGTAACGACCGGAGAAGCAGCTGATCTGGCAAAAGCTTTACCGGCGGACTCCCCTGTTGACGTTATCGTTGCAGGTGACAATCATGCTTTGGCTAACGGTGAAGTGAATGGAAAGTTGATCGTTCAAGCTTATTCCTATGGTACGGCGTTTGAAGATATCAAGCTGATGATTGACCCTGCTACCGGGGATGTAACTGAAAAATCAGCGACTGTTACAACGACTTTCCAAGAGGGTGTAAAAGAAGACCCTGAATCTTTAGCTATTATTAAAAAATCATTAGACAAGCATCCTGAGCTGACGAAGCCAGTAGGTACAACAGATGGTTCTGTTACCCGTACAGATGCCTATAATAACGAAGCCCCTCTAGGCAACCTCATTGCAGATTCAATGCGTGAAGCAGACTTTGGGGATAAGGCCAGTGCTGCTGACTTTGCATTTATGAATCCAGGTGGTATTCGTGCGGATCTGCCACAAGGTGATGTGACCTTTGCTGATCTTGCCAAAATCCAACCATTTGGTAATACTCTAGTAAAACTTGAGCTGACTGGCGAACAGGTTAAAACCTTGTTGCAGCAGCAATGGGGTACCAATACTGACGGGACACCTAATACCAAAACACTCCAAATCTCTGGTTTGAAATACACTGCAGATTTCAATAAGCCGGTCGCAGAACGTGTTACTGGTCTTAGTCTCGAAGATGGAACAACGATTGATCCTGCAAAAACATATACGGCTGTAGTTAACAACTTTATGGCTGCAGGTGGAGATAACTATAAAGTGCTGCTGGATGCTAAGTCATCCCTGGCAGGTCCTATCGATCTGGATGTATTCTACCAATACATCGTAGACACGTATAAAGGCGGTAGCATCGAAGCTAAAAATGAAGGACGTATCACAAACCTGGCTGCATCTACCGAGCCAACAGAAACACCTGTAACCACAGAAGTCATTTCTCGTGCTGAATTTGTAAGTGCTCTGGTCGACATGTTGAAACTTAACGAAGTAGCTACAGCACCTGCATTCAAGGATGTTGCGGCTAATGCTGCATATGCAGATGCGATTGCTGAAGCTACGCATGCTGGATTCATTCAAGGTTATGATGGAAACTTCTATCCTGATCGGGATATCACACGTGAAGAAGCTGCTACCATTCTTGCTAAATTGGTAAAAGATCAAGCGACTGATAAAGATGCTGCTACGATTATTGCTAGTTTCGAAGATGGTAAATCCGTGTCTGCTTATGCAATTAAGCCTATGGCAAAACTGATTGACAAAGGTATTTTTGCTGGAACAGATAAAAAATCACTTCAACCTAAACAAGGTCTTACTACTAACGATGCCAAAGCATTACTTGAAAAAGCAATTGCCGCAAAAGCTTCATAATTTAGAACGTATTCAAATCTTATATTAAAACAGGAAAACACATCCGATTGGGATAATACTATATCCCAATTAAGGATGTGTTTTTCATACTCACATGCTGCGGAAGCTCAATAGTAGGCAAATAAACGGTAAAAGTCGTACCTTGACCAGGCTCGCTCACGACTCGGATGAACCCGCCGTGTGCTTTTACAAATTGATGAGCGATCGATAATCCGAGCCCCGAGCCGCTGATATGCCGCGAACGAGATTTTTCCACGCGATAAAAACGATCGAATAAGTGTGCCAGTTCTTCGGCTGGAATACCGATGCCCGTGTCTATCACAGAGATACGTACATAGACTGCATTTTGCTCTACAACATTCTCTTCAATGAAGACTGAAATTTTTCCTCCTTCCGGCGTGTAACGAATGGCATTAGTCAATAAATTAATGAATACCTGCGTAATCCGTCTGGCATCGGCCACTACAGTCATCAGCCTTGGATTCGTATAGAGACGAAGGTTCAACCCGTTCTCCTCTGCTTCGTATTTCACGTCGTCCACGATTCGTTCAAGATGTGCCGTCAGATCAAGCGGCTTGAGATCGAGCAATAATTGGCCCGCTTCTGCAAGCGACAAGGCATGAAGATCATCTACAAGAAGGCTCAATCGGATCACTTCATCGTGAATCCGAAGCATTTCCGGCGAGACATGATGACCGGCCTGCTGATAATTTTCTAGCTTAAGCTGCATAATGGATAGCGGTGTGCGAAACTCGTGAGCGAAATCGACCACGAATCTTCTTCGGGCGTCTTCGGCTTTCCGCAGGCGAAGCGTCATATCATTGAATGTTTGGATGACTCTCCCATATTCATCTTTGGATTGGACGGGAACGCTCACCTCCAGATTCCCTTGCGCAACGCGCTCGAGCGCGGCATTGAGCGTTCGAAGCGGTCGCGTCATAAGATCTGAAATCAATAAGCTGAACAATAGGCCAAAGGATACCAAAATGACCCATTTTCCAAGCCATAGCAGCTTCATCTTGCTAGTAATGTAAGTTTTCAAGATCTCAATTTGGTCTCCCGGTAAAGCCTCCCCAAAAGCTGTATTGATTTCTTCCTCGTAAAATTGGTCAAACAAGTATTCCAGGTTAACCCGATTGGTTGAGGAATAAGCACTGCCGATAATCAAAACGAGCAGTCCCATGTAAATAAATATTTTTTGCCGTACCGTCAACGGCATTAGTGTTCACCGAATCGATATCCGAAGCCGTACACCGTTTGAATGTAACGAGGATTGGCTGGGTCGTCCCGCAGCTTGCGGCGAAGATTCCGGATATGGGAGTCCATTGTTCTTTCGTAGCCCATATACTCGTCCTGGAGTGCGGTATTCAATAATTGCAAGCGGCTGAATACCATTCCGGGATGCACAGCCAACGTGTACAAAATTTTGAATTCTGTCGGTGTAAGCTGGATCTCCTGATCGTCCTTGAATACCTGACACTTGGCTTCGGAAATACTCAGATTGTCTCTTTCCAAGAATGTCGATTTGTCTTCAGGTCCACGTATGCGGCGAAGTAGAGCACGTATGCGCGTAGTCAGCTCGCGTAAGCTGAACGGCTTCGTCAAATAATCGTCCGAGCCGATTTCCAGCCCGACGATTTTATCCGATTCATCCGATCGGGCAGTAACCATAATAATTCCGCAATTCGAGAATTGTCTGAGTTCCCGGCATACAACGAGGCCACTTTTCTCAGGTAGCATCCAATCAAGCACGACGAGATCAGGCCGATCAGACCTGGCAATGGCAAGCGCTTCTTTACCGGTACATGCAGTCTGTACTCGAAAGCCTTCCCGTTGCAGATAGGTTTGCATCTCCTCAAGCATGAACGGTTCATCCTCCACTAGCAGCACTTTCGTTTTCATTCCAATCACATCTTTTCAAATAGTCTGTACCTGAATTATACAGTGGTTTAACGCTCGCTTGAATATTTCCTCGCAAAAAGAGGGAAATCTGCATAAGATCTCGATATTTATAGACTAAACTGGATGTAATGGAGCAGAAAATTTTGGTACCCCCAGGGGTTCCATATGTAATTTGAGAACCAGAAAATGGAATCTCTTTCCGTCAACGAATGACACATTCAAAAAACAATAAGCCGTTGATCGTCTGAAATAGCGAGAGCAATCGAATATCAGGTGGAGAGGGATGCTGAAAGCTTTAACGTAAAGTTTCCAGCTCCATTCAATAATTGAAAATCCAAGGAGGATAATGATGACCATTAAACCGAAATATCACTGGAAGTTTGACGAAATAAATGGGAATGTAGTAACAGACAATATAAATGGAATCAAAGGAAATTTTCAGCAGGCTTTGTTCGAGGGACATGGAAGCATTGGGAAGGCCGTCTTCATACGGGGCAAGGGGTCTTATATTAATTTTGGTAAAGTGGCTGGTCAGTTCGGATCTGATGATTTTACAGTTGCTTTTGGCATGAAATTTAATGAAATACTAGGCAATAGTGATCTCGACATCATCGGCCAACGCTCGGTGATGGGACATGGTAATTGGTTTTCAGTGAGGCAGAAACAAGCAAAAATACTGTTTGAAGTCGATGAAAATAATAAAGGGAAAAATTATGCATTTGCCGAGACTAAAAACCTTATTCAGCATAAAAAATGGCATCATATAGCCCTTGTTAGAGAAGGGAGAACGGTCAAGGTATACGTCGATGGGGAGTTGGGGGCAGAAGGATCATCACCAACTGGCGTCGCCAATATTAACAATGGTACGGATCTGAGGTTGGGCGACTGGAAAAGGGGGACTGCTTTCTCACAATACGAGGATCTTCGCATATACCACACTGCTCTCAATGCCGCACAGGTGAAAAGTCTGTTAACACCGAAGAACCGACGCTTGTCTACAGGTGAAATCGAGTTGGTCGGTGTTGATGATGCAGCCGTTATTCTCACCCAGGATACAGAGAACTTAACTCAATTGTCGCCCAATTTTCAAAGACTACGGCTTGGTCCAAATACAGGTGTTACACTATATAAACAACCCAGCTTTGGCGGAATGGCTCAAAAGTTACAAGCTGACCTTACGGACATACGACTCTCGAAGCTGGCTGACTTCCCAAGATCGATCCGTATTTGGTCTGCAGTGGGACAGCCGTTTACGGGGAAGTGGATCATCAAAGCGCCCAACGACCAATACTTGAGCCTGAGGCAATCCTCTCTCACCACAACGCCCCGTCAGTCTGAAAGTGAGCTGCTACGCATCCACTTCAATCCGCTGTACGATAAGCCTCAACTCATTCCCGGCTCAGACGAGGCAAGCGCAGATTTTGTAATAACCCAAGGGGCGAAGCCGGCTTTTCTATTTGTTGATTATTTAGATAGTGACCATACACAGTTCTCTATCGTCAATGAGGAGTACAGTAAGTGGTTGAGACTGAGTGCAGACAACGCATTTAGCTGGACCAAGCAGCAAGAAGAGCGATCAGTGTTCGCTAGTGTCGTTAAATTTGCTGATCATGAAGGGCAAGTGGGCACCCTCTCGACAGGGGAAGTCGCCTTTTATGAGCATGTAGCCTATAGAGGGAAAACCTGGATTATGTCTGATAGTGCTACCAGTCTGCCAGGGAACTTTAAAAGCTTTAAAGACTTCACAGGTCTGGATAATACAGCATCCTCCATTCGATTAGGACCAGATACGGGGGTGACCTTGTTTGTCAATGAAGGTTATAAAGTAACGGAAGCTAAGCGGGAGAAGGAAATTGAGGATATTGTAGACAACGTTCAGGACCTCAGAGAATCGCAAGTAGGCAATGATGCGATCTCCGCTATTAAAATATTTAGAACTGTTGCATCCGAGGAGGTCTTAGCCTCTTATACAACCGCGCTGAGCCAGGACTTCAGAATGGCAGGCGACGACCTTGAAGAGTATTCTTCGTATCGAACGATGCTTAAGTTTACACCCGGCGCAGGTGAGGTAGAAGTTTCAGCAACCGATCTGATTGAGATCGAAGTAGAGGGGACTACCTATGAAATAGATGAGGAACGATCTGTAATGCTAATGCCAAATGTAATGAATAGCAT
Organism: Paenibacillus sp. GQ49; assembly: GCF_059759055.1. Lineage (NCBI taxonomy): Bacteria > Bacillati > Bacillota > Bacilli > Caryophanales > Paenibacillaceae > Paenibacillus > Paenibacillus sp. GQ49. The sequence goes on along the minus strand of NZ_JCAXEL010000023.1, from coordinate 89,367 downwards.
TATGATTACTTCTGAAGCTGATGGCATCAACACTCCAGGGTTAAAGATCCGCACCAGCAACATGACAGCAAATGAGCGAGTTGTCATTTTTCCGAATCGAGAGGTTCATCAGCAACTTGCTAAGTTGGAAGATGATGCACTATGGAATGCGACTGATGCGAATGGTGACCTCATTGTCGATCAGAAGGCGTATAGCAAGGAGGATGTCACTAGTGTACAAAGCACCATTAAGAGGGTGATGGCTAATGTAGCCTATGTCGCAGAGAGCCCTGTTCGCAAAGGAAGAGGAAGCAACGGCATGAAGTCAGTCAATCGGGTTGTTTCCAGCGATGCCATCCATCATCCTTGGATGCTCAAGTTCGAGACTGTTGGTAACGTTAGTAAGCCCAATGACCAATCAGCAACGTCTGGATCTTCCTCAATCGCAGTTCGCATCCGAGAAGAAGAGATCAGTGAGGATGAATTTATGAGAATGCTTGATCAGGCTTCTACAAGTCAAGCTACGACTCAAGATCAAGCTTTAACAGCCGCCGGCAGAGGTTTTTTCTCACAGATCAAAAATGCGATCAAAAACGCCATCTCGGTCGTGATTGGGGCTGCTAAAAAGGGCTTTAACCTCATAGTGAAGACTGTTAACGGTCTGATTCAATTTGTAGTAGATACGGTTGAAATGGTAGGGGAATTCATTGAAGCAATTGTCGAAAAGGTTGTTAAGGGTATCAAACAATTCATTGAGTTCTTGCAATTTATTTTCAAATGGGACGATATTCTCAAAACGCAAGAGTATCTGGTGAAATCTATGAACGGAGCCTTTGATTTTGCTGTCCAACTGGCAGACAATGCCAAAAAACCTGTCTCTGACTTCATAGACAACCTGCAAGAGACCGTAGACGAGAACATGAATATCCTGGTTCAGACACTGGGTGGCGAGACCTCGGAGGCACGACATTCTCAGTTTGAGCTCCCAGAAGCTGCCGAGTGGTTCCTCTCCAAGCTATTGGGAGGCTCCGGTCAGCCTGGTGCCAGCCCGGTACCTGCTTTAGGGACGAATCTGGGTGGAGGGTCATCATTATATCAATACTTCTCGACCTTTGCTGGAGGGGCTGAAGACAGAAAAGATATTCTTCTGCGAGCTTTTGAAGGAGTGAAGGACACAATGGAGGGTATTATTGCAAACCCGCTTAAGCCACAGCAGGCACTGGCCGTTATGATTCAAACCATCAGAGATGTCGTCATCCAGGCTTTGGAGCTGGTTGAGGAGACGGCACTTGGCTTTTTGGATATGGTTAAGGAACTGGTGAACCTCTTTCAAGATTGGCTTACCCGCGAGATTAAGATTCCGTTGATATCGAAGCTGTTTGAGCAGATTGGCGCAGGGAAGCTTACGCTGCTGAATCTATCAGGCTTACTGCTTGCGATCCCGGTCACTGTCGTATCAAAGCTCGCCTTTAAACAACAACCGTTTAAGGATGGGGTAGCTCCGGATTTTTCAGGTCAATTGGCAACAGGATCGAAAGTAGCTTTGTTAGATCAGTCATCTGGCGAGCAGGCCTCAGATTCCGACAACGCTCCTGATCCCAAGTCGGATGACAAAAGCGTGATTCGCTCATGGGGGATTGTTGCGCTAGTAGCAGATACAATGAATGGCTTGATCACGGCTGGATTAGATGCCGCATCTGTAGAGAAGGGTGCTGCACTTGAAAAAAGTGGCGGTTCCAGTCTGGAAGTTGTGAGCTTGCTGCTCAGTATCTTTAGTTGGCAGGCTAAATTTATGACTAGTGATAACCTTTCGTTTCAGCAAGAGAAAAATGAAAATAGCGATGAGGCGCGCTTCGAGCGTATTTTACACTACTATCGAGGCAGTGTATTGATGCTAGATTCACTGTGTGTGTTTACGGGCGCAGGTACAAATCCCAAAAACATGCATCGTATGAAGCGCAGAGACAAAGGGCTTACCGGGTTTTTCTGGTTGCTCTCCGTCGCGGATGCGGGGCTGGCTATACGTTATCTGGTAGCTCTCCCTAAAGAAGATAATCCTGGCTTGGAGATCGCTAATGAGACGGTGTCCTGGCTACCTAATTTGTTGTGTCCTCTACGGTTTCTTGGTATTAAAGGTGCTCTGGCACTTGCCGGAGTAGACGTCGTCGCAGCTACGGTTACCGCAGGGCTTGGTGGGAAATTGCTAGCTAATGAGCTGGCAGAGCTGTAGATAACTGTGTGCTGCGAATGCAGCAAAAGCTTCATAATGTAGAACTTATTCAAACTTTATATTAAAACAGAGAAACACATCCTATCGGGCGAATGAGCATTCCTCTTAAATCAGGAGAATGCCATATCCCAATTTAGGATGTTTTTTTATGCTTAAAATCCACGATTCTATGGAGAAGTCCATGTCTGAATTGGCTCTATGCTCTGGTTACCGCGTAGTGTTCAGAATTTGGTAAGGGCTCTAAAGTAAAATGGTAAGGCAAGCCATATGAACTTGATGAATTTTATCAGTTTCTGTTGTAAGGATGGAATGGCCAAAGGAAAGGGAAAAAGTTTCTGGTTGCTGCAAAAATTTTAGAAGTGGAGGAGATTTTCGTTTGAAACAAAAACGCAATATAGGTAAACCGTTATTGTCTTTATTTCTGGCAATGTTGCTCGTCTTGCAGACAGTGATATACTCCACCGCCGCATATGCGGAGAGTGTGCCAACGGATTCCGGAATGGAAGCGGTCAGTGAATCTGACTCGCCGAGTGCCGATGAACCACTTTCGGTACCTGAGGCAGTGGACGACGAACCGCTTTCGACGCCTGAGGCAGTGTACGAAGCACCGAACAATTTCGTAGCGATGGCGGCAGTCCCAACGGACAAAACAGCGGTATTTATGGAATCTAATTCAACCTTTCCGCTGGAAGTGACACAGGGGAATGTTGTTATTAATCCGAACGGTATTATTCAGGGTAGACAGCCCTTTACACTCAAATCGGAAGGTCTCAAGGTACCAGTGAATGGTGATGACCCAAATCCAACTAATGCAGATCCTGATAAATACATCCAAAAGGGTGACTGGATCGAGCTGAAAAGAGAAGATCACTTCAAGGAAGTGATGCTGCCAACAGCTACTAAAACCTTGAATGCACAGACGGAATCAGGTACAAAACAGCTGGGTACCGCCTATTTCACTCCAAATAGCATCAGGATTGTATTTAACGGTGATGATTATTTTTTCAATGGGGTTGGACGAGGCATTGCCTTCGGCTTTGAATCTACTGCAAATGCAGATATAACGGGATTGGCGTATGGCGATAAAAAGCCGATCAACATCTTTGGTGGTGGATATCAGCTAGAGAACCCAGATGTTACAGCAGAGTATAACATTACTTTAAGCTCGCCTGGAATGATCAGATGGGATCAGTATAGCTATCGCGGAATTCAACCAGCACAATTTGTTGAGGGAGCTGTTACCTGGCAGTCAACCATATCTGCGTTTGATCAGTTTGATAAAACAATCAAATTGCCACTAGACGGAAAGACCTTTTATACGAATCCCTCAACGTATAATACCAGCCCTGGAAATGCCCGCGGCACCTATATGGAGGATTCATTTAAAGTAAATGACCAAAATGTAACTCCAGTCGTTGGTCCAGACGGATCGCTGACTTACACTTTTCCACAGGGAACCGGTCTAGATCCAAAGGTTGAATATAAAACATGGATTTCTAAGGAAGCTTATTATTACGAGTATCGGAATCCGCCAGCCAATCTTGGTCGCGGCCACCGGGATATGAATGGCAAGGTGGAACTGAGAAAAGACAATGATATGTTGGTGCAGTCAGGTTTGGAGATTTCCTTTGCTCCCGACTGGATTCAAGCCAGCGCTTCGTATGACCATGCGAATGAAACCATTACATGGAAGATCACGGTTAACCAATATAATAAAAAAGGGTTAAAGGACTTTACCATCACAAATGTATTACCGGCTGGGCTGGAATTTGAATCAGCTGCATGGCAGACATGGGTAGATGGCGCTGTATCTGAAGAAACGCCAATTACACCAGATTCAAACGGCATTTATTCCTTCGGGGATATTAACGGAAAAGTCGAATTGTTGATTAAAAGCAAGGCGATAAGTGGTTCCAGCTTCCAAATTGACCCTCGTGCCAACTGGAATTTGGATACACCAGGGGGTATACAGAACAACGATGTAATGACGGGTAAAAGACCAATTGCTGTGACGGATGAGGCAAGCGTCAGCATTGGCGCGCACACGTTTACAAAAACAGGCGCAGTATCAACCGAGGATTATAACTTGGGTAGTATCACGTGGACCGTTAATCTAGCACCACAGTATGCCTTACCTAACGCGGCAATATACGATGTCCTTGTGCATGGCGGTGACTTGAACGTCTTGGACAACGCTGTAGATGAAACCAGCGAGGTGAGTGCGGATACAATTGCGAAAATTAAAGCAAATAGCACTTCAGCGCAGCTTTGGAAGCAGTACAAAGCGGGAACTCTGAAGTCGAATGCAACCGGTTTGACGATGAAAGCTATTCCATTAACCGTGGACGGTAAAGTGGTGGCGGATTTGATCAAGGTGACCGGATACACCGAAGAAGCTGCATCCTTCAGCTTCCGTGCACTTGAGACCAACCCAAACATTCTCTTCAGACAGGATATTAACGCAGGGAAAGTAAGCTCGAATCGGGCTTTGCTCATTGATGGCGAAAGCGTAAAACAAGCAAATAGCAGTGCCAACCTACACCTGCATATGTTGAACAAGGATATGCTCTTTGCTTCGAGGCCATTAAAAGCAGATGGTACTTTTGAAAATGTGACGCCGAATAACGTTAGCAGTTACATTAGAAATGATAACAATGAAGCATGGACGATTTCTGGCTATGACAGGACAACCAAGACGGTCACATTCCGTTTAGGGGTTAATATGCCTGGATATAACACAGAAGAAATGGCTAAGGATGGCGGTAATCGAGTCATTAGTGATATTAAGCTAGTGGATACACTTCCCGAAGGCTGGGAATTCGTTCCTTTCTCTGAAACTAAGGATTTTGAGCTGTGGAAAGGATTTTCGGACAATGGTGCAGGAACAGAATATGGTGTTAGAAACGATGCTAGAACTCTAATTGAACCAGGTACTAGTTCTCATGTAGTCCATTTTTCACACATTGGAAACGAGGGTACTTTCACCTTCTCCAAGTTGGAAAGTCCTTATATCATTCTGGTGAAGGCAAGACCTTCCAATGATGCTCTGCAGAAGTATTTAGAGGAATACACCATCAACGGTACAGACAAACAGGTGCTGTATAACAAAGCCGATCTTCATATGACATGGGGTGGAGTGGAGAAGGTTGTCACCGAACAGCGCAAAGTTATTGTACCTATTCAGACCCTTGGAAAGTCGGTAACTAAGCCAGTTCCAGGAGTGCTGGAATGGACGGTGAACTATACCCCGCCATTTAACATGAAGCAGGGTGTTTATTTGCAGGATACCCTGGGTGCAGGCATGAATTTGCGTTATGAAGAAAACGGAAAGCTTGTGCTGACATCACCTAGTATGGCAGTCTATCCTGCTAAATTAACCGCAAGCGGCACTCTTGAACGAGAGGGCGCAGCACTGGACCTCAGCGACCCGAATGCTGAAGTTCAAGTAGAAGCTGTACCAGGCGCGGGTGGCACTACGGTTCTAACATTTAAAATGGACGACCCTAATCAGTTTTACCAGTTTGTGTACCAAACAGAAGTTGATCCATCTACAGCGAAAGCTGGAGACACCATGGGCAACGAGGTAAAACTGGAGGGCGATGACAATCTGAAATCTGTCAGTGCCAGAAGTGAAAGCACACTGGACAGTTCGGACGTGGCCGGCAGTTCAAGTTCCAATGCTCTGTTGCCCCTGAGAAAGGTAGATCCCAATGGCAATCCGCTAAAAGACGTAGAGTTTACACTCTATAAGAAAGACGGCGGAACTATAATCACCCAAGGAAAAACCGATAGCGGAGGGAAACTTAATCTGCTATTCCCTGATCCAGGGTATTATGAGCTGAAAGAAACTTATATTGACACCAATACTTGGCTGCCAACTACAAGAGTATACCAAGTATATGTAGGGAATACGCCAGGGAAGCCCATCTGGGTAGACGGGGTAAAATTAACCCCTGATAATCCGCTGATCGTGCCTACACCGGCCCAAGGCAAGCTGACCATTACCAATAAGGTGGAAGGCAACGGCAGTAATCCGGACAAAGAGTTCGAGTACACCGTGACCATCACCGGCGAAGGTAAGGACAGAGAGTATACCTATAAGAAGTCAGATGATACGTTTGGCAATATCAAGAGCGGAGACAAGATTGCTCTCAAGCACGGGGAATCTGTGACGTTCCCAGCATTGCCTGCGGATCTGGTCTATACCGTAACCGAGGACGATTATACATCCGTTGACGGTTATACGACGATACCGGGTACGAGAGAACTGTCTGGCTCAATCATGAATAAAGGTGATCACAAGGCGGACTTCATCAACGAACGGACCGTTAACAAGCTGACCATCAGCAATACGGTCATGGGCAACGGCGGCGATAAAACGAAGGAGTTCGAGTACACCGTCAACTTTGAGGATGCAGGCAAAGAGGAAAGCTACACTTACGTGAAGACGGACGGCGGCACAGGTACGATCAAGTCCGGCGGTACCTTCCGCCTCAAGGATGGAGAGACACTGGATATTCTGGGTCTGCCTAAGAATCTGAAATACACCGTTACCCAACAAGACTACACAACCGATGAATACATGACTACTCCTGAGGAACGGTATTATACCGGAGTCATGAAAGGCATTGATGAAGATGCCCCATTCACGAACGTGCGAGTTTTGAAGGGCGGCCTATTAATCAGCAACACAGTTAAAGGCAAAGATGAAGACAAGAAGAAGCTGTTTAAGTACACGGTTGCCTTCACTGGCGAGGGATCGGACGAATCCTACGTCTATGAGAAGTCAGACGGCAGTAAGGGCATGATCAAGAACGGTGAGAGCTTTCAGCTTACAGATGGCGAGACACTCATTGTACAAGGGCTTCCAACCAATCTTCAGTATAAAGTGACCCAAGATGACTATACGGAAGATGGCTATGTGACTGATCCAGAGAGTCTCATTCACATTGGCACTATTCCAGAGAAAAAATGGTCTGAAGCACATTTTGCCAATACCCGACCGTATCTGGAAGGCGTGTTGCGTAACAATAACACAGGAGAAGTCATTCCGAATGCACCGATTACGGTAACCGATCTGAAGACAGGCGAAGAAGTTCAGACGCAGACGAATGAGAAGGGTGAATATTCAATCCCAGCCGTAGCGGATACCGACTATACGATCAGATATACGAAGATGTATCGGGTAGGCGGTAAGGATGTGCCTGTTGAGTTTACGCAGAAAGCAAATGTGAACAGCAGTGTAACGGACGAGACTGTTCCAGCGGACATTACGGCCGTGGGGATCATTCTGTTCAAACAACTGGATGGAACAACAGTGCTATTCAACGATTTGTTGACTAACCAGATGCATATCTACTTGAAAGACAAGGATGGCATTTATGTTAAGGAAAACGGCCAACCTAAAGCATTTCCTATGGCTTCGAATGGAACTTTCTCTGTAGAAGGGCTAAGCGAGCAGAAGTACACAATGGAAGTTCGCTATCAAGCTGAGACAGGCGAGGAATTGCTCCTCAAAGTGGCGCAACTTGATGTTAAAGCTAACGGAGAGCTGAATATTTCAGAGGAATTAGTCGACCCTTATGGTACGGTCTATGATGAAACGACAGGAGATGCCGTCACTGGCAAGAAAATTGATGGAGCGAAAGTTACACTGTATTATGCGGATACGCAGCGGAATAGAGATAACGGGCGCATTCCGGGTACGAAAGTAACGCTTCCAAAGGTTCCAAATTTCCCACCGTACGACAACGAGAGCCCGGAGCAGAATAGTGATGCAAATGGCTTCTATGCGTACATGGTGTTTCCTGAAGCGGATTATTATCTGATCGTAACGAAGGACGGATACGAAACGCACACAAGTAGTACGATTTCAGTCGATTTTGACATTGTCAGGTACGATGTGCCAATGAAGCCGATTAGTTCTGGTGGCGGCTCCGGCGGCAATGGTAACAACGGAGGCGGCACCGTAACGCCAGATCCGGGCACGGTAACGCCAGCTCCAGGCACGGTAACACCAGCTCCGGGCACGGTAACGCCAGCTCCAGGCACGGTAACGCCAGCTCCAGGCACGGTAACGCCAGCTCCAGGCACGGTAACGCCAGCTCCGGGCACGGTAACGCCAGCTCCGGGCACGGTAACGCCAGCTCCAGGCACAGTAACGCCAGCTCCAGGCACAGTAACGCCTGAACCAGACAATGGTAACGATCAGCTTAAGAACGAGAGCAACGAGTTGGACGATGCTCCGAAAACTGGAGATAACAGCGTATCGCCATTCTTGTATATGATTTTGGCGCTGATGTCCTTAATGACGATCGGGTTCTGTCTGCTCGGGTACAAGAAGAAAAAGCATATCCAGTAATGGAAGGGAAGGCGGTAAGAAAATGAGCAAAACTAAAAAAGTTCTTATCGCTGTTTCCTTGCTTGTGTTGGTATTTTCACTTGTCAGTCTTGCGAGGACTTTCTTGCGAGATTATGCCGAGAAGCAGAAAATCGAAGAGTTAACAAAGGTTTGGAAAGAAGGATCAGAACAAGGTGGAGGGGATGCATTCCCCTCCCTTTTGTTGAATAAAGGCAATGAGCCGGTTATGCTCCCCGAATTTCGAGATCTTTACGAGAGGAACTCAGACATCGTCGGCTGGCTGAAGATTGACGGTACCCGAATTGAGTACCCGGTCATGCAGAGCCCACAGGATTCGGAGTACTATCTCAATCATGATTTTGATAAAAATGAAAACCAAGGCGGTCTTCCTTTTTTGGACGAGTCTAGTCGGGCTAATGGTTCGGACATTTTGCTGATTCATGGACATCACATGAAAAGTGGTTGGATGTTTAAAGATTTAATGAAGTACAAGAACGAAAGCTTCTATCAAGAACATGCTACGTTCCAGTTCAGCACGCTTTACGAAAAGGAAGAGTATGAGATTGTTGCCGTTATTCTGTCAAAAGTTTATCGCAAATCGGACGACGTGTTTAAATACTACCAGATTGAGAATGTAAGTACGCCCGCCGAGTTCGATTCATATGTTCAGAATATCCAACAACGCTCTCTTTATGACACAGGCGTAACAGCACAGTATGGTGACAAGCTTATTGTGCTGTCCACATGCGAGTATTCGACCGAAAACGGTAGGTTAGCGGTGGTGGCCCGAAAGCGTTAATTGACGACGCTGAAACACAAAATCAATCTGCTTTATTTCGCGTTCTCTCCTTAGAGGACGCGATTTTTCTTGTCCCCGAAACTTTGTGGGGTTATATTCTTTTGGAAGGCTGTTTATCAATATTGATGTTATGAAAGGATAGGGCAAATGACTGAATACAGAATGGCAACACCAGATGAGCGTGAAGAATGTATCGATTTAGCCAACTATGCGTTTCACTTGAATTTTGAAACCCTGATGCCCAAAGGGTATGGGAAGAACGTAGATTCTTCTGCCATGCATAAGGTTGCTGTAGATGAGGAAGGCAGGCTGCGCGCGCAGGTAGCTGTTTTTCCAGAGCCTCTGACGGTATGTGGCTATACCCTGCGAACCGGCTATTTGGGTACTGTATCGGTCCATCCACGGGCGCGTGGCGAAGGACATATGAAGGTGCTCATGGACATGTGGCTTGAGGAATTACGCAATACGTGTGATATGGTTGTATTATATGGTCAGCGGCAGAGGTATGAGTATTTTGGCTTCACGCTTGGCGGTGTAAAGCTCAAGTATATCGTTGGAGAGGCTAATGTGCGCCATGGCTTAAAACATGTGAACGACACAGGAATATCTTTCAGGCCTTTCTTCGAGATTGAAGGAGCAGAGTCCTTTGCACACAGCATCAACACCTCGCGGGTTGCTTATGTTGAACGTGCAGTGCAGCAATTGCCACTTATTTTCGGCAGCCTCCATCAAAAGGCACTGGGCGTTCTGGATCAAGATAAACTGATTGGGTATCTAATTGTAAACGAAACAGGAGATGAAATATCTGAATTTGCGTTGGAAAATGAGGCAGATATTTCGCGGACGATTAAGGCTTATATGGTACATAATAGAACAGATCGTATATCTATATTTACGCCGGAATATGACATTCCGCTGAATACGACACTTGGCAACATTGCGGAAGACTATGTTATTGAGACATCGGATATGTATCATATTCTGGACTTTGCCAATGTATTGGAGGCATATCTGACACTCAAATTCAAAACTACAGGGATAGTAGAGGGAGAATTCTCAGCAGTCATGGACGGTCAGCCGATTACTGCGCGAGTGGATGCGAGTGGTGTGACTGTCGAGCGATCTGCTAAGACCGATGCCGTTGTCCTTGATAAGCAACAGGCTCAGGCGCTTCTACTTACACAACATGGCCGTTATATGGCAGTTGCTGCGCCCGTTGGATGGTTTCCACTCCCGATATTCTGGTACAAGATCGATAAATTCTGACGAATCCAACGAGTATTAAGGATATATAAATTAGAGATGAGGACATGAAGGCCACTCCATCGTTGGGGTGGTCTCTATGCTGATCAACGACGCGGACTGGAGGGAGACGCTTTTGATCATATTATGGGGTTAAATCGACAAATTGATGTTTCTATGATAGGGTTGAAGCATCCCATAGGCATTCTACTCTTCGGAGTAGAGTGCCTTCATGTATATTATGGGTGCTTACATTAAATGTATTTTAAAATCCAATTGGATCGTATATGGAGGTGGTGATGCTATGTTTCTCTCTTTAGCCCCAACAGGGGATGGTTGGATGAGTATGAAAAATGTGAAAATATCATTTAATAAAGAGGAGCGAACATAGCATGACTACTAGTTTTCAGGCGGAGACCCGCATTCCATTAAATACATCCCGACTTAGGGATTTACGTAAATCCGGGCGTTTGCCAGGTATTGTTTTTGGCAAAAATACGGAGAATGAAATGATTCATATTCCAACAATACAATTTCAAAAATGGTTGAAGCAGGGTACGTCTGGTTTTATCGAACTGCAGTTTGAAGAGAAAGGCTCATTGACTGTATTGTTGGAAGATCTCCAGCGTGATCCAGTTACACGGGATTTACTTCATGTGGATTTTCAACAGGTGCAGACCAATGAGATCATGCGGACAAAAATTCCTGTCAAGTTCAACGGCACACCGATTGGCACAAAACAGGGCGGAGTCGTGCAAGTTCAATTATCTTCTATTGAAGTGGAGGCATTGCCGAGACACTTGCCAACGTCGATTGAATTTGACATTAGTACTATGGAACTTGGAGAAACGCTACATGTAAGTGATGCAACGTTTGCTCCAGATGTGACGGTGATCTCTGAGGGGAATGAGTCTCTTCTCTCTGTAGTTAAGCCTTAACAATTCCAAATTCGCAAAGCTGAATAATTCAAAATTAGCTGTACGGGTGATCATCCGTACGGCTAATTTGTGCTGATTACAAGATGTTGGCGTGCTCCCATCCTCACAAGGAGGGTAGTCTGGAATTCACCTCACGTATGTCTTTTGCTCACGTACAGGCGCAATGATCCTTATATTTCGCTACCTTTTCAAAGTTCATTCGCAAAATTCAGGTGTAAAGTAGGTAGACTCAGGAAAGGTAATCACTATAATGGAAATAAGATACATATATAGTTGAACCTGAACCGCTAAGGTTAATGGCATAACATTTCTAAACAGGGCGGTGAGCGAAAAGAGATGGACAAATTAAAGAATAGCGGATTCTATAAACTGAGATTCTTCATCACTCCTGAAGAGTTTAAAAGCCTTTTGCAGCTGTTGGAGCATCGGCAAGCGCAATTCTATCGTACCAATGCTGCCCGAACAGAGCATGATTATAATCAGGTGTACGAGGAGTATCAGACGTTCTATCAGTATTTTGTGGCAGGAGAAAAGAGAGATGACATCCATCCCTTCTTTGTTTACTCTATTTCTATTGCATCGGATCAAGAAAGTTCAGGATTTTTTGTGAGAAATGAAGGGGTTTCTTATCCATATTACGGACAATGGGCAGAGGATGAACTGCCGTTTATCTTGCTTTCATTTCCGAAAGGTTTCCAAGTTAATTTGGAAGATGAAAAAGGAAAGTACTATATATATGAGGATATCCGGGACCATAAGCCGCTGACCTATGCGTTTTTCGATGAAATAAGAGACTCTATCAAAAAAATGACCAAACCCCTTCGCTTCTCAGCCCGTGATGCAGATGCGATGAAGGAGCAAAAGCCCTCTGTGCGTATAAGCCACGATGCAATGCACGACTTGAGCCAATCGTGGATCTTCAATAAATATGGACTTGTGATTCATGGCAAATAGGAGGGGGCTGAAATGATGTCCGCCCTAAATATTATCTGTACCTGGGTACTGCTAGTTGCCTCATGTTCCGCAGTATGGTGGAGCTTCAGAACAGAAAAGCTTATAACCGTCTCCTGGCTGGCATTTTTGCTACCGGCTGTCTTCCAGCTTGTTACGGCTTTCCGGATTGGTCCAGGCCAAGCAAAGTCACTCATCGTGTTCGGCTGCATCAATCTGGTGTTTGCTGCCCTTGTGGGTGCAGGTGTTTGGTATCTAGTCCAAATAGCCAATTCATATCGAAGGGGCAAATGATCAACGAATGGAAAGGGGAACTCCAATCATGAAGCCAATGCAGGAAATAGAGACACTGGCCATAGAGATTGCCGCTGCCGCCAGAACATCTTTTTGTACTCTTTTTGAAAATGGTGAACGTTACTATTATTGTACGTTATACACTACTGGCGAAGGACATGCACCAAGCATCTCTGCCTGGTCGTGGGAAGCTTTGGCGTTGGAATCGGCTAGGCAAGCAGAGGAAAGTGATACGCCGGTATCCACGATTGCGAATCTCATCAAATGGTCGTATGCGGATTCGCCCTATTGTTGTTTTGGGGATGATCACTTTGACGGTGTCAAACAACGATATAACGAGCGTCCTTTCATTGCGGAACTGGAGAATGATGATTGGAATCGCGAGTTGGATGTGAGGCTGAACGCCATGGAGCTGGCGATGAAAATGCTCGATGATGAAGGCGTGTTTGCCTTAAATCAACCGCGAGAGTCCGTATGTGTCCTTGTTGAAGTCATGCCGCCGGATGAGATCAATACCGAAATTGCCTTACGTTTGAATCGGGCAGAATCTCCGGCTATGCAAGCATGGTTGGCGGAGGCGGCAGAATAGGGCATCAGGAGCGTTACTACGATGCTCGCAAGGCATACATACGACTTAATCTCGACAATCTTACTGAATTGGAAAATAGTAGACGATCAAATTTCCCGAACTACCTTTGTACATTAAAGGGTGGTTCTTTTTCGTGTTTGAGCTACGACATCAAGCTACCAGTTCCCCCCTACCACTGTACAAACACACTTTTTCTACCTTGTCCACATTTATACCTCACCAAAACTATTTAATTGCATTTAATAGACTATCAATAAAAAGGAGGTTTTGAGAATGGGAAATAGAAGACCTGGAGCACCTAGTGGTGGTTATGACCCTGTTCAGATCTTTAACTCGACTTCGTTTAATGCGAGTGGAGTAGTGGAGTATGCATCTATCTTCTGTAGCAACGATAGATATAGTGTTCAGCGTGACGAGACTTGGAGATCTTCCGACCGTGGTGTGTGCCTGGTAACTAGAATCACCGCGACGGTTAGAACACCGAGTGGAAATATTGAAGCCGAGCCTTATACCTCTTCAGGTACTTCGTACAGCCAGTTCGCCATTATACAGGTAGGGGTAAATCAGTTCCGAGTGACACGTGTTACAAGTGCGATTAGAAAATGCCGGAAATAACCGAAGTGGGTTAATATCGAGATTAGGTACGAAACATGAAGAGACGACTTGCCCGGATAACAGGCAGGTCGTCTCTTTTTCGGTTTAATTTTTCTTGTACCATAATATTCTGCGGTGCATCGAGGAGTCTTTCATAAGTCGGAAAGGGCGCAAATCCGGTTGATAATTTCCTTCAATGATCCAAATATGTCGTTTCTTGTCGACAGCAATATCGAACCCGACTTGTCTAAGCATGGGGTAATGCTCTCCCAATCGTATGGCGGCTAATCGTGCAACCTGTTCCGCTTTGACAAGTAAGCGCCGATCTCCAATTCGAGCTAGTCTCAGTGCTTTAATAACGGGAATGGGGCGGTTATTCACATTGGTAACTTGATATCCTCGTGCAGCAACTTTAGCATAGGAGCCTGTCACGTTCCAAGTGGACGAGGAGCCTTTTTTGCGCTGAACCATGATCCGAATGTCGAACGGCCTGTGTTTAATTTGAGCAAGCTGCAGACGCTTTTGGACAATATATTCATCACTTTTGATTGTTTGTTCAAACCATTCGAGTAACTGCTCGTTGTCTCTCATGGTGACTGTGTTATTTTCATTTTGAATACGATAAGCCTTTGCACCGCTTCGTTTAATGAACAGGATACCCTTTCCGTAACTGCCATTACGAGGTTTCAGTACAACGCTGGGATACTGAAGAAGCATCTTCGTTAGCGTTTCCTTTTCAAGCAACTGTGTTTCTGGCAACCGTTCAGCGAGAGAGGGCTCTTCGCGCAGAATGCCATACTGCAACCATTTGTCTCTTTCGAAAAACATTGGAATCACAGCCTTTTTCAATCGTCTACGGTAATTCTAATTCAAATTCGTGATCCGCATAAGTGGCCATCCGTCTAGATTTGTAAGTCGAAGCATGTCCAATCGGTCGATGGAGACAAAAGATGAACTATTACGAGAAACGACTGCATTCTGGGGAGGCGTTCATTCACGCTTCGAGTGGCTTCTGGATACGTAGGCGCACTTCTATCACCACCGTGGACAACTGCATGCCATGCTGGTACATGTGCTAAAACGAGAGCCAAATGTGCAATTGTTCGAGTAGTGCTAGACTAACCCTCAACTAGTATTTTTCGCCTATGAATTAGCTTATAAAAGAGTGCAACTTTTTTACCAATATATATACAAGTTATTCGTTTACTGTATGCCTTTTCGATGTTATACTCACAATATTCAAAAAAGAATCTGTGAAAATATGTCGAATTGAGGCTTATCAGGATGATTATAGGTAGACAAAACGGCGAAACGATCATCCTCATTCCATCGCTTGAACCGGATGAGAGACTTCCAGCCTATGTAAGGCAATTGCGAGAGTATGGATTTACTAATATTGTTATTGTGGACGACGGATCTGGTGAAGCGTACCAGTCGATTTTCGAGGAGCTTCGCGAGAACGGTTGTGCTTTGCTGACACATACGGAAAATCAGGGGAAGGGTGCGGCACTCAAGACCGGATTTGAGTATATTGGGAAGCAATTCGACGCATCTTCCTTCGTCGTAACCGCTGATTCAGACGGACAACACGCAGCTGAGGATGTATACCGCATAGCTCAAGAAGCAAGGCTTCACCCGGATTCGTTGGTGCTCGGGGTAAGGAACTTCAGCGAGGGGAATATACCTCCAAAGTCCCTGTTAGGCAATCGGATGACATCCTTTATTTTTGCCATGCTCTATGGTAGAAAACTGTCAGATACCCAGACTGGGCTTCGTGCCTTCGGTCCAGGGTTACTTGCGTTTATGCAGGATGTTCGCGGCACTCGATTTGAATATGAGCTGCAGATGCTTATCTCGTGCATTCAGTCTGGCATACCGATTCATACGATGCCAATCCAAGTCATTTATGAGAATGGCAATGCAGGCACTCATTTTAAAGCGATCCAGGATAGTGCTCGGGTCATGGGGGTGTTGTTCTCCAATTTCCTGCGGTTCATCTCATCGTCGGTGGCTAGTTCTGTTGTGGATTTGGGCATTGCCTGGTTTTTGATCGACGCGTTACGGCCCATGTTGGGTGAGCAGCACTATCTAAGAATTCTGCTTGCAACTGTGATTGCGAGAGTGATTTCCATTGTGGTCAACTATGTACTGAACAGACACTTTGTATTTCGCAAAGAGGATAGCCAGGGAAGTCTATGGCGCTATCTGACGTTATGCGGAGTAGTGATCTTGCTTTCCAGTACCGGTGTATATATATTCCATACCGTTCTCTTCGTAGATGAGAAATTGGCGAAATTCGTCTGTGATGCCTTGCTGTTCCTGCTCAGTTTCCAATTGCAGCGAAGATGGGTATTTGCAGCAAGGAGGAAGCAGTTGTAGTGCAAAACGAAAAAAGGCAGAATATCTTTTTTATCATCACGATGATCCTGATGTCGATTTATTTGGTATGGCGTACGTTCTTTACGTTGCCATGGGGTGAGGGCGTTCTGAACGTCATTTTTGGTATGCTGTTGATTGTGGCTGAAACGGTCACCGTACTGACAACCTTTGAATTATTCTTTCAAAAGATGCAAAAAGAACGTACACAGCTCGACTTTCCAGTCGTTCCGCCGGAGTATTATCCGGATGTGGATGTATTTATTGCTACGCATAATGAGCCTGTTGATCTGTTATATAAAACCGTTAATGCCTGCACGTTCATGGATTACCCGGACAAGCAGAAGGTTCATATCTATCTCTGTGACGATGGAGCAAGACCAGAGGTGGAGGAGCTTGCCAGACAGTTTGGCGTGGGATATCTGGGGTTCCACGGAAACAAGGATGCCAAGTCTGGTAATCTGAACAATGCACTGAGCAAAAGTTCTTCGCCGCTCATTGCAACGTTTGATGCGGATATGATTCCACAGCATACCTTTTTGATGAAAACGGTACCCTATTTCATGCTCTCCACGTTCATTAAGGAGAATGAGGTATGGCGTCCTCGCCGAGAGGACGAGATGGACCCTAAGTTCAAGCTTGGTCTGGTACAGACCCCGCAAAGCTTCTACAATCCAGATCTATTCCAGTTTAA
The DNA here is from genome assembly GCF_059759055.1 of Paenibacillus sp. GQ49. NCBI lineage: Bacteria > Bacillati > Bacillota > Bacilli > Caryophanales > Paenibacillaceae > Paenibacillus > Paenibacillus sp. GQ49. The sequence continues at coordinate 72,320 of NZ_JCAXEL010000023.1, read as the reverse complement.
CCTGTATGCAGAGCAAGGCATTCCGAATGAACAGGATTTCTTCTCCAGAGAAGTGAACATCCTGCGTAATGCCTCTAATGCGGTAGCCTATACAGGAAGCAACACGATTATTTCCCGCCAAGGTATGGAAGACATCGGAGGTTTTCCGCTCAATACGATCACCGAGGACTTTGAGACAAGCATCCGCTTGCAGCAGGAAGGTTATATTACCTATGCAACTCAAGAGGTTCAAGCTGCCGGGCAGACAACAACAACAGTGAAGAGCATGATTAAACAACGGATTCGCTGGGCAAGGGGGATCATTCAGAGCCTGCAGAATACGCGTGCACCCTTGTCTGGCAAGCTTCCTTTCTGGACGAGAGTGACCTACTTAAGCAGTTTCTTATACTGGTGGTCCTTCTTTAATCGGTTGATTTTCATTTTGGCACCTATTTTATTTGCGTTATTCGACTTCCAGATTGTGAACACAACCTTCTGGCAAATCTTAATATTCTGGCTTCCTTCTTATTTCTTCTATAGTGTATCCATGCGATATCTGTCCAGCAATATTCGGAATCAGCGATGGAGTCAGGTTATCGATACCATATTTATGCCTTATCTGATCTGGCCGGTTCTCCTGGAGACGCTGGGTATTCGTGAGAAAAAATTCAAGGTCACCAACAAAAGCAGAGCAAGCGGTCGACAATGGATGTCTGCTCTGTTATATGCACTTCCGCATATCTTCTTGCTTTTGCTTTCCATTGCAGCCGTGATTCGGTATGTCAATGGCAAGTACGGCATTGCGCTGTTCTTCAGCAGTATCATTATTTTCTGGCTGATTCATAACATGATTGCGCTGTGTTACGCCCTGTTCTTCATGATTGGCCGCCGTGCGTATCGGGAGACAGAACGGATTCGGGCGCAGGAAGATGTCACGATTCACGACCAAGCCAACAATCTGCGATATCAGGCCAAAACGGTGGATGTATCCGAGCAAGGTATTGCCTTCTATGTTCCTTATCCCATTTATTTGGCTGAGCAGAAGATCATCTCACTGGTTGTCAAAACCGACCGGTATGAGGCTAACCTCGATGCAATCATCGTTTATGTGAAACAGGATGGAGAGGGCTGGCGTTACTCCGCAACGGTTCAGCCGATTGATGAGAATGATAACCGCCAATACATGCAAATCATCTACGACCGTAAACACTCATTGCCAGAGCAGATGAATCTGTGGGATACGGCTTATGACGATATGTTACGTAATGTGAAAAAACGGATTGTTCAACCCAGATCGGATCAGCGAAAAATGCCGCGGCTTTCCCTTCAGCTTCCAGTTCATTTCACCAATGATGCTAGCTGTACGCTGCGCAGCTTCAATTATCGTTTCTTCTCCGCGACGGGTTTCCATGGTGATATTGCGGCAGGAGCGGTCGTTACTTTTTATACGAATAGTAATATTGAAGTCATTTTGCAACATACGGGAAAAACGACAGCCCGTGAGCGCGAAGTGCTTCTCTCGGTGGAGAATATCGATGATATTGTGGAGAAGGGCCTGATCGACCAATTGCTGACTGATTTGATTCAGCCACATTCCGATCGTTTCACCAGAGAGGGTTAGGAGAGATAGAGATGCTCATTGTGCTTCATTTTGTGATGGGGGTTTTGTTGATAATCTCCTTTGTTGGTTATATGCAGTTTGTTCGGAAGACACTTGCACTACGATGGGAGTTTATCCCCGTATTTGTGTTTTCTGCGATAGCCTGCATTGTATATTTCGCTGGCTTGGCAGGTCAGCTCTTTATTGGAAGCATTGTTGTGTTGATACTAGGTTTGGTGCTTTTTAGAGATACGCTGGTTCGAGCTATCCGACGAGGGACCAAGCCGAATATATTGTTCTCAATATTTCAGTTTTCTTTTCTGGGCGGAACGTTCATCTTTTTGCTGATTCTGTTCCAAAATGAATTGACACACTACGATAATTTCTCGCACTGGGCCATTGTGTTGAAGCAGATGCTGAGTACAAATGCCTTTCCGACACCAGACTCCAGCCTAATTGATTTTAAAAACTATCCGCTGGGGACTTCTTCATTTATTTATTATGTCTGTCGCTTCATGGGGCATTCCCAGTCCGTGATGCTTTTGGCACAAGGTCTGCTTATCTTTTCCTGTTTTTATGCCATGTTTGGCATCGTTTCAGAGAAGAAACGCTTTCTTCTGTATGCTTTTCTCGGACTCGGGTTATCTACACTTTCTTTTTTCAACCTTACGATTCGGATCACCAATCTACTCGTGGATTTTTTGCTGCCGATCTACGCGCTAGCGATCCTGGCGGTGATTTACCAATATCGTAATGAGATCAAAAAGGCATGTATTGTTGTTCTTCCGCTTGCCGGGTTGCTGACGATCATCAAAAGCACAGGGATTATTTTCGCAGTGATCGGCCTGATCTTCCTGTTGTACACTTGGCTGAGAAATGGGCAGCGCTTAAACTGGAAAGTCGGACTGGCTGTGCTGGGTACCATTGGTGGCTCATTACTTCCATATTTCGGCTGGAGCTGGCGAATGGCGACGGTATTCCAAGGGATTGATAACAAGTTCGAGGGAACAGCCTCGGTGATCCAAGCTGGCAAGACGGGAGAACAGAAATGGGAGATCCTGACGCTCTTCCTGAAATCAAGCATAGATATCACGTCCAGGCCTGTGCTCGGAATTGTACTTTTCCAACTTATCGCAATTGCAGCATCTGTATTTGCCATCGTTGTGCTTAAGAAGAAGTGGAACTTGTGGAAAGCATTAATTGCGTTGGACGTTGTTCTGTTACTGTACTATGCGGGTATTCTGGCGTTGTATCTCTTCTCCATGCCATTGGATGAAGCAATTGTCCTGGCTGGATTTGAGCGTTATGCATCGAGTATCGTGGTGCTGTTCGCCGGTGGGCTGGTGTTGTGCGCTGCGATCGACTTGGAGCGATCATTCCACTATCGGATCGGTGAAGTACCAGATTATCAATCCTTTAAGACGGTTGAGACAAAAGGTCATTATCAAAAAGGCATTATCGGCTGTATGGCGGTTGCGGCCACCATCCTTTTATCCGAATATAATGGTATCGTGTCTATTGCCCAAAGCTATGATACAACGCTCCCTTACAAGATTCATGCGGTTACTGGTGATCGGTGGTACCCAGGTGGGCAAGAGGATAACAACAGATATCTCTTCTACGCCTCAGACAGGGACCAACAAGTCACGAACTATTACATGCAATATGTAGGGAAGTATTTCTTGTATGCTCCTCATGTGGACGGGATTGTGTTGTTCTATGAGGATAATATGGATAACCTTCTGAGCGGCTATGATTATCTAGTGGTTGTCGAGACCGATCTCAACGCCAAGTGGTTGCTGAAAAAGCATTATGGCATCGACATGCAGGAGGGTATCTACAAAATCACCCGTTCCGGGGATCAGATCGTTCTTACGTTGACCTGAGATCATAATTGTTGAGATCCTGTTCCGGTTATCCGGTCAGGTAAAATGGAATACATGATTGTATATAGAGTCTCCTTAAATATAGCCCGCTATAGCTAATACCTATAGCGGGCTATAACTCTTTCGTAGAACAGCTATTCCGATCGGATATGTTATATTTAATTCTATAATGATAAACGGGGAGATTAAATTATGAGCATACAAACAGAACCTAACAACGAACAGTCACTCCATTTCGATATGATATTGTGGGCAGTTTCCTGCGCCCGAGTGCGTTGAAGGATGCCCGATTAAAATACCAGAACGGCGAAATTACCACGGAACAGTTGAATGAAGTGGAGAATGCCGAGATTGTGAAACTTGTACAGAAGCAAAAAGAGGTTGGCCTTCAGGCTGTAACGGACGGCGAATTCCGCCGCTCTTGGTGGCATCTGGACTTCTTCTGGGGACTGGATGGTGTAGAGCGGACGATCATTGATGAGGGATATCGATTCAACGGTGCGACATCCAGACCGGAAACAGCTCGTCTGAGCGGCAAAATCAGCTATAGCAGTCATCCATTTGTAGCGCATTATGCCTTCTTGAAAGAAGCGGCTGGGGAAGACGTTGTTGCCCGTCAATCTATTCCAGCAGCAGCCCAGTTCCTATTCGAATTGGACCGGGCAGATAATAAGGAAAGCACACAGGCCATCTATCCGAACCGCCAAGAGCTTCTTTCTGACATTGCTGGGGCGTACAAAGCATCCATCCTGGCTTTCTATGAAGCCGGTTGCCGCAGCATCCAGATTGATGATTGCACGTGGGGTGCACTGTGTGACCAACAGTTCATCGTAGTGATGGAGCAGATTGGCGTCAATGTGGAAGAGTATGCAAACGAACTCGCAAAACTGAACGAACAAGTGGTATCTGGCCTGCCGGAAGACCTCGTAGTAACGACTCATGTCTGCCGCGGTAATTATGTTTCGACATTTGCAGGAGTCGGTGGCGGTTATGAGCCGATTGCGCAGACACTTCTGAGCATCGATAACTACTCTGGCTTCTACCTGGAGTTTGATACGGAACGGGCTGGTGACTTCAAACCACTTCGTTTCCTGAAGGATAACCAGCAGGTTGTACTTGGCCTCTTCTCTTCCAAATTCGGAGAGTTGGAGAACAAGGAAGATATCCTGAAACGGATTGAGGAAGCTACACAATATGTTGATCTGGATCGAATCTGCCTGAGTCCACAATGCGGCTTCGCTTCCACGGAAGAAGGAAACCATCTGACCGAGGAACAGCAATGGCGCAAGCTTGCCTTCATTAAGGAAATTGCTGAAGAGCTCTGGAAGTAACATTTGCAGCGTCATTCATCATTTACGCATGTGTTTATGTATAAGAAAAAATCGCTAAAAAGCCGTACGGACCATCATCCGTATGGCTTTTTGGTGTAAATCCTCATTGTAGAGTGGATGTTTGATCAGAGCCCATATCAGCCAAGAGAGTGAAGCCATGGGTAGAGATGAGAATAACGGATCAGCCCATATTATATTAGGGTTACATTCCTTGATGAAGTAGTCCATTATCCGTTCTTAACGGAACAGTTATAGGATTGAGTGCGGGAGGGGTTCTATTAAATTAGGATGAAGATATTATCCATGTATTACATTCCAGATCATGGTATATTTGTAGTATTAAATAATGTAAGGAGATAACTATGAGTCGCACACTAGTTTTTTCACTAAAAGTAATACCTCTGCTGTTAACTACGATTCTGCTGTTTTCCCTAATTTCTGTACATCCTGCCCAGGCAGAGGGTGAAGTTGCGAACATTGAGGATGCTGTAGTAAAAAGTCAGTTGAACCTTAATTGGTCTTCGTTGGATGAGTTAAATAGTGGAGTTTCCCATTCCATTGCCTATGGTGGAGGGATTTATATGATGCCAGCTGCCGGAGGTTATGTGAAAACCTCTAAGGACGGAGTTACATGGAAGACAATCTATACCGGGAATCCAGTAGATTTTAGTTTGATTATTCATGGAAAGTCAGAATTCATGGGTTTTCGTGAGGAAGCAGATATCGTAACCGTATGGACATCCACTGATGGTCTGTCATGGGAGAAGTTAAATAATTCAATACATATAAGATTTTTAAAAGACGCCGTATGGAACGGGAAACGATATATTGCAGTTGGTGGAACAACATATGAAGGAAAGATTTTCTCTTCAGAGGATGGATTAACGTGGACCGAGCGAAAAACAGGTATCTCCACCAATTTTACAGCCGTAGCATGGGGCAATAATACCTTCGTGGCTCAAGGTTATGAAGGCGGAGTCGTAGCGGTATCCAAAGACGGAATCACCTGGAAAAAGGTGAAGACCAATCAGCCTAATTATGAGCAAGTTTGGGATATGACCTATGGCGGTGGAGCTTTTGTTGCTGTAGGGGATGCAACGATCATGACCTCGAAGGATGGACTGAAATGGACATACGTATCGTCCAAAGCCTTTTGGTCCAAGGTGTACTGGGCAAAGGACAGATTTTATATTTTTGGTTTTGAATATGTGAATAAAGCCAATCATGTCTTGAAGGAGGTCAACTGGACATCCAAGGATGGTAAGAGCTGGAGCGACGCTGGGTTTGCAACTAGCCCTAAGCAGAACCCGTTTTTTACCATTCACAACGGCAAACAGTATATAACGATTACGGATGCTGGTATTCAAACATCTGCGGATGGGCGCAAATGGAAGCTGACAAAGCGATATCCTTTTGTGCTTCCAAGTAACGTATATGAAGCAGCAGTGAGCAAGGATAGGCTGGTGCTGGTGGGTGGGTATCGTAGCCAGCTTAACTTCATTTCCGTCAGCTCGCAGGGTTCTGCAAAGATGAACACGGCTGGCAAATGGCAATCTTCTTATGTGGATCAAGCGTATCCACTTCGGGGAGTTGTATGGTCAGGGAAGGACTTTTTTGCAGTAGGAGATAACGGGAAGATGATGTACTCTGTTGATGGGGTAAAGTGGACGGACATTAAATCCCCGACAACTCAATCACTTATGAGCGTGCTGTATGCCAATAATACGTATTACGTGGCAGGCGATGCCGGCACGATTCTTTCTTCCAAGGATCGGAAGACGTGGAAAACATTGAACACTAATGTAAAGAAAAAAATCAATGCGATGGCATCAAACGGCACAACACTGGTAGCCGTTGGAGAAAAAGGGCTTTTGCTCGTCTCCGAGGATGGTCTGAAGTGGAACGAAATCCCGGCACGGTTTCCTGGACATAATTTCGATGTGGTATGGGGTGACGGAAAATTTGTCGTGACCACTGCCAGTTACTATGGGAATGCACAGAGTGCGGTTATTTTGACTTCAGAGGACGGTAAGAAATGGGCGAGGACAGAGTTCCGTGACGAATTATATGCTCGTGGAATGAACACTGGATTCTTTGGCATCTCATACGTGGGCAATCTCTTCATTGCTGTTGGCAGTGAAGGTTCCATCTTCCTTTCCGATGACGCTGAGAAATGGACCAAGCAGGAAGTCTTGACGGTAGACGATTGGTACGATGCGGTGGAGTTTAAAGGGAAAGTGTACGTCTTTGGAAATACAGGTAAAATCGTTACGGCTGACCTCAACTCCTTGAAACGGAGCCACTAATTAAGATGCTTAAAAGGAGATTCTATATGCGTAATCAATTCATCAAAAGTATGATCGTACTTTGTTTGGTTTTTGTATTATTACCGGCAACGAGCGTTTTGGCTGCGTCGTCGCTTATTAAGGACCCGGTCTTGGCCAAAGTTATTCGAGCAGATTTGAAGATGTCGGCTAAGAAGGAAATAAAGGCTGCCGATTTGAAAAAATTAAAATCTCTATATGCTATGGAATTAAAAAGTAAGATTTCTAACCTGCAAGGTCTTGAACATGCCGTTAATATGACGGATTTATTCTTGCCTGGTCAAAATATAAAAAATATTAAGCCACTCAACAAGTTAAAAAAATTGACGTTCTTGGCTGTTGAAGGCAATCAGATTGCAGATATCTCACCACTTTCAGGTCTCACTAATCTGCAAAATCTGGTTATGGACAATAACAAAATAAAAAGCCTGGCTCCATTAAAAAATATGCGTAAGCTGACCAGTTTACTCGCCAGTGGGAATCAGGTGACCGATCTAAGTCCTCTTCAGAAATTAAAGTTGGAATGGGTCATTATGAATGATAATAAAATTCAAGATCTGACACCTTTCAAAAACCATCCAACCTTGGAGTATCTATATGTAGAAGATAACCTCATTGAGGATATTGCAGTGCTCGAAACCATCCCACATCTAACAGAGGTATATTTGGCTAACAATCCGTTGAATGATCGAGCAGAGCAGGTTGTGAAAAACTTGAAGAAGAAAGGCGTCGTTGTAAGTCTGGTAAGCGAAGAAGCGGAGCAGTCGAAGTAGTTTCGATTAGAGAAGATGTATAAGTATATGTAAGAAGAAGTTAATCCCTCATTATAATGAACAAAAACAAAGAAGGCCGCAGATATTCTGACGGCCTTCTTTAAGTATGTTGGACAGAAACGCTCGGTAACAACTTAACTCCTGTCCCACAACAATATTATTCCACTACGATCTCCTTCACCGTCTCCCCCTCAACCAGCACCGGCTGATAGTAGGTATTCGTGGGCATATCCTTTTTGCCTTGCAGATTTTTGATCACCCAGTCTGCGGCGTCGCGGCCCATTTGCTCTTGGGGATGGGTTAGCGTTGTAAGTCTTATGTTGGCGTTCTTGGCAATATACGAATTGTCCTGTCCAATGATGGATAACTCATCCGGGATCGAGATGCCCAGTTGCCTGCAGGCGTTCACGACCTCCAGTCCCACTTCATCGTTGTAACAAACAATCGCGGTGAGCGCATCCCTGTTTTCGTCCAGATATGTGGCTACACTAGAAGATAACTCTGGTTTCGATGCGGTATCAAAGGAAAGCACTTGCTCGGGATGGAACCGTAACTTCGCTTCACCCAGCGCCTTGATGTATCCCTTCATCCGGTACTTGCCTTGTAAATCATCCATTTTGGCAATAATGCCGATCTGGGTATGGCCTTTGGCGATTAATTCACGTGTGGCAAGATAACTGGATTGCACGTCATCCAGGCAGAAGAACGGAACCTCCAACTCCTCATAGAACGCATTAATCATCGTAAACGGCACATCCTGCTCTTTGAACGATAGGTAGTATGCAATGTTGGGATTGTACAGATTACTTTTGGTCGGTTCGACAATTAGGCCATCCACGCCGTAGGAGAGCATCATTTCGAGTGCTTTTTTCTCCTGCGCTACATCATTATTAGTACTGGCCAGCAGTAACGAGTAGTTGTCCTCATTCAGACGACTCTCAATACCGCGGATAATGGACGGAAAGATGTAATCCGAGATGTATGTCGTGATCACACCGATCGTTTTCTTCGACGTATTGCCACCTGATCGTGATCGATACTGATTGCTAACGTAGGTCCCTGACCCCTTTTCGCTTCGTAAAAATCCTTCATTAGATAACTCCAAAATAGCCTTCCGCACCGTCTGGCGACTTACGGTGTAGCTTTCCTGTAATGCTAACTCGGTTGGGATCTGTTCGCCTATGCTATATGTCCCCGAAAGGATATGACTCTTTATATCATCAATAATGACCTGGTATTTTGGCTTCACGTAGTCCACTTCTTTCATCGTTACTCATCTATATCAACGTTGTTGTTCAAATAGTTGTACGTACATATTTTAGCATGATTCAGATAGGATGAAAATAAAACCGAACATTTTTCGAAATAAACCGTACATATCCAGCCTTTTTCGATGGAGGTGTACCTTACAGCATAGCCGTTTTATAGCCATATAAGACCTTTGAATGGTCAAATAGAGTACATTATGTGTCCTTTGTAAGTATAACTATTATATATTATTGACAAATGTACGTACAAAAAATATACTAAGGCTGTCAGAAAAGGAAAGCGCATTCTTTGAAAACACAACAGGAAGTACTTATACAAAAATATTATTAGTCACTGCTATAAGTAGAAGATTCACCTTATATATGCATCCTTTGGGATGTGAAATCGCGACCGGAGAGGGGATACACGTGATTATGAGTCAATTGGACTTGAAAGAAGCCATTACCAAGGGCACTACTTCACTAGGAATTGAATTTGGATCAACGCGGATTAAGGCGGTGTTGATTGACGAACGTTTTGAGACCATCGCGTCAGGCAGTTATGAATGGGAGAACCTCCTGAAAGATGGATATTGGACGTACAACCAGGAGGATATCATCACAGGACTGCAAACGGCTTATCGTGAGATGAAGCAAGATGTGGAACAAAAATACGGAATTACGCTGCGAACGGTCGGTTCTATCGGATTCTCGGCTATGATGCACGGATATATCGCATTGGATAGCACGGGCGAAATGCTGGTACCTTTCCGCACCTGGCGTAATGCTACTACAGGAGCAGCTGCAAGGGAGCTAACGGATCTTCTACAATTCAATATTCCGGAACGTTGGAGCATCGCTCACTTGTACCAAGCAATCTTAAATGAAGAGGCACATGTGCCACAGATCGATCACCTGACAACTCTGGCTGGATACATCCATTGGTTGCTGACGGGCAATAAGGCGATTGGGATCGGCGATGCTTCAGGCATTTTCCCAATTGACGAGTCTACACATAACTATCACCCATCCATGATCCAACAGTTCGACGAACAGATCGCAGGCAAAGGTTATCCGTGGAAGGTCGTGGACCTTCTTCCCAAGGTCTATCTCGCGGGTGAGAATGCAGGTGCATTGACGGAAGCGGGAGCCAAGTTGCTCGACCCTTCGCAAGATCTGCAAGCAGGCATTCCGCTCTGCCCGCCAGAAGGCGATGCCGGAACGGGTATGGTGGCAACAAATAGCGTGAGAAAACGTACGGGGAACATCTCCGTCGGCACATCCGTATTTGCGATGATTGTACTGGAGAAGGAATTGTCCAAAGTGTATCCCGAGATCGATATGGTCACCACGCCGGATGGCAGTCCAGTAGGGATGGTGCATGCCAACAACTGTTCCAGTGATATCAACGCATGGGTGGGATTGTTCCGCGAATTCTCTCAAGCGATGGGATATGAAGTGGATAACGCCAAGTTGTTTAGCGTGTTGTTTAACAAGGCTTTGGAGGCAGACCCTGATGGTGGCGGCTTGCTCAGCTACGGTTATTACTCAGGTGAGAACATTACGGGACTTGAGAAAGGCCGTCCATTGTTCGTCCGTTCCCCGGAAAGCAACTTCAATCTGGCAAACTTCATGCGGACACATCTGTTCAGTGCCTTCGGTGCACTCAAGCTGGGTATGGACATTTTGACGGAGGAAGAGAATGTAGCCATTGACAGCATTTTGGCTCACGGTGGCCTGTTCAAAACGCCTGTCGTCGGACAACGGATTGTAGCTGCTGCAATGAACGTACCGGTGTCGGTAATGTCTACCGCTGGTGAAGGCGGCGCATGGGGCATGGCACTTCTGGCTTCGTACATGATCAACAAGGATCAAGAGGAAAGCCTGGGTGTGTTCCTGGAGCAGAAAGTCTTTAACGATGTTGAGGGAGTCGAAGTGGCGCCGGATGCATCGGATGTGAAAGGGTTTGAAGCATTTATCGAACGCTACCGGAATGGACTCACAATTGAGCAATCAGCTGTAGATCATCTGGTAGAGAACGGGAGGGAATAACATGTTAGAACAATTGAAAGAAGAGGTATTCCAGGCGAATCTGGAACTGCCAAAGCACGGACTTGTGAAATTCACATGGGGTAACGTCAGCGCAATCGATCGGGAAAGCGGTCTGTTCGTGATCAAACCAAGTGGCGTTAGCTACGATGTGATGAAAGCAAGCGACATGGTTGTGGTTGATCTGGACGGTAACGTGGTGGAGGGTGAGATGAGACCTTCCTCGGACACCGCAACACATGCCGTACTATATAAGCATTACTCGGAAATTGGTGGCATCGTGCACACACACTCCACGTGGGCGACCATCTGGGCGCAAGCCGGACTGGACGTACCTGTAATGGGAACCACACATGCGGACACGTTCTACGGGGCGGTGCCTTGCGCACGTTTCCTGAATCAGGACGAGGTTGATCGTGGATACGAAGCGGAGACAGGGCGCGTCATTATTGAAACGTTTGAGCAGCGTGGGATTGATGTTATGGCAGTTCCGGCTGTGTTACTTCATGGTCATGCACCGTTTACGTGGGGGAAAGATGCCAAGTCAGCGGTGGTGAACAGTGTCGTGCTGGAGGAAGTGTGCAAAATGAACCTGTACGCGCGGCAATTGAATAACTTCGCGAAAGAACTGCCGCAAGGCATTTTGGATAAACACTATCTGCGAAAACACGGAAAAGACGCGTATTACGGACAGAAGTAATTAGGTTATAAGAGTGACTGGAAGCATGTTCTGGCTTCCAAGTGGTTTAGTGTGGGAATGACTTGTTCAACTATACTTTTTACACGATAACGGAGAGTGCAGAACCAATCTGAAGAAGCGAAGCGCTCGCGTTTATCACAGGATTTTCCCTTTGCAAAAAGGGAATCAAAGAAATCCGGGGATAACCAGCGATCGGAAGATGGTACTGCAATCGCAGTGCGCTAGTGTAAACCCATATGTTCAACTATAAAATAATGAAATGAGGATGATTATATGTCAGCAGCAAAAGAATTCTGGTTTGTGGTCGGTTCACAGCACTTGTACGGAGAAGAAGCACTGGGCGAAGTAAAAGCCAACGCACAGAAAATTACGGATGCCCTTAATGCAAGTGGCGTACTGCCGTACCCACTCGTATTGCAGGATCTGGCGGTAAGCGCAGATAAAATCACAAGCACGATGAAGGAAGTCAACTATCGCGACGAAGTAGCGGGTGTCATCACGTGGATGCATACGTTCTCCCCGGCAAAAATGTGGATTCGTGGTACAAAATTGCTGCAAAAACCTTTGCTGCACTTGGCAACCCAATTCAACGAAAGCATTCCTTGGGCGACGATCGACATGGACTTTATGAACTTGAACCAAGCCGCTCACGGTGACCGCGAGTATGGCTTCATTAATGCCCGTCTGAGAAAACAAAATAAAATCGTTGTTGGCTACTGGGAGCGCCCAGAAGTGCAACAGCAGGTTGCTGACTGGATGGACGTAGCGGTAGCTTATAATGAAAGCTTTAACATCAAAGTAGCGCGCTTCGGCGATAACATGCGCAACGTGGGCGTAACCGAAGGTGATAAAGTTGAAGCACAGATCCAATTCGGATGGACCGTTGATTACTTCGGCATTGGCGACCTCGTGCAATATGTGAACGCCGTAACGGAGCAGGAAATCGATGATCTGATTGCTCAGTATAAAGACCTCTATGAATTTGATTATGGCACAAACAGCAAGGAAGCTTGGGAAGCCAGCGTACGTGTGCAAGCGAGCTATGAGATTGCGATCAAACGTTTCCTGGACGAAGGTGGGTACAGTGCCTTCACGACGAACTTTGAAGATCTGCATGGCATGAAACAGCTTCCAGGTCTGGCTGTGCAACGCCTGATGGCTCAAGGGTACGGATTTGCCGGTGAGGGTGACTGGAAAACAGCTGCGCTGGATCGCTTGCTGAAAATCATGGCCCATAACGAGAACACTGGCTTCATGGAAGACTACACATACGAGATGGCCGCTGGACAGGAAGCTATCCTGCAATCTCACATGCTTGAAGTAGATCCGACACTTGCCAGCACGAAACCAAGAATCATCGTGTCCCCACTGGGTATTGGCGATCGTGAAGATCCTGCACGTCTCGTGTTCGATGGCAAAGCAGGCGAAGGTGTCGTGGTATCCATGGCAGACTTCGGTACACATTACAAACTGCTGATCAACGAAGTATCTGCATTCGAGCCAACCGTTCCAGCACCTAACCTGCCGGTAGCACGTGTTCTGTGGAGCGTGAAGCCTAACTTCCAAGATGGAGTGAAAGCATGGATCGAAAATGGTGGTGGTCACCATACGGTTGTATCCTTGAACCTGACTACAGATCAGATCGTAACGTATGCGAAGCTGGTGAATCTGGAGTACGTTATTATTAAGTAAAAGTTGAACGGTAGTTACTGCCTGAACTCAACCAATTTTTTTCTCTGTGGCCGGGGGTTAACCCTCGGCCCTTTGTTTGTTATGCTGAGAAGCATGATGTGAAGCTGAGCAAGGATTTGCTTTTTCATCGAAAAGGGATAAGAAATGAAGGAGGAAGGACATGTATACAAAAGAAAGCTTGATGCAGCAACTAGAGCAGCTTGGTATGGATAGGCAAGGCACGTTGCTCATTCACTCTTCAATGAAAAGTATAGGCGAGGTTGAAGGTGGAGCAGACACGGTGCTGGATGCCTGTAGCGAGTATATGAAAGACGGATTGTTGGTGCTTCCCACGCATACGTGGTCTACCATTAATGCGGATAACCCATTGTTCCACGTGGAAACTTCTTCCTGTTGTGTAGGTATTCTTCCTGAACTATTTCGTCAACGTCCGGGCGTGGTTCGTTCGTGGCACCCAACGCACTCGGTAGCAGCACTGGGACGGGACGCAGAGGCGTTTACGAAGGACGATCATCTCTTCGATACACCATGTGCGAGAGGTTCAGCATGGGGGAAACTGCTCGATCGGAAAGCGACGATCTTGTTAGTAGGCGTTGACTTGAAGCGGAATACATTTATCCATGGGGTCGAAGAGTGGGTGGATATCCCTGGCAGAATGACGGACGAGCATGAGATGCTTTATACGGTTTTACCAGATGGAAGCCAGATTTCAGTACCATCCCGCAGACATTGTGGATTGCCATGGTCGGAGCATTTCTGGAAAGTAGATGAGGTACTGGTTCGCGAAGGTGCGATGCGTAAAGGGAAGCTCGGTGATGCGGTTGTTAGAGTGTGTGATGCCGCTAAGACAGCAGAGGTAACTACAGAGATGCTGAAGGATAACCCCGATCTATTCACGGACAATCTCCCTCTACATGCGGTAACCGAATGATATAAGGGCCGTCCGATAGTCGGATGGCTCAATATGAATTACATGACAATGTCCATATATCTCCGGAATAGATGATCTTCCTCTCCTGTTTGTACTCTAAACCTTTAAAAGCATTCATAAATAATCAGAAATAGATCAGCATTTCGATCAGAGGTTGGTCGGACTTCCAGTGTATGGGCTACTCACCCTTATGGTGGTGTGATAAGATATGGTTAAATTAACCAATAAGTTTGGCGTAGCGGTATTGTATAGGTGTTTATTGAAGTTTTATATAAGTATCACATAGAATTATGAGCAATCACGTTGTCATTGTAGCATCTAAGAAGGAGAAGATTCGTGAACCCATTAGTATGGTATGATCTCTTTTTATTTGTCCTATTGTTCGGTGTAGGTGTATATGTGTTTGCTACGGTTAGAATTACGAACTTACATAAGGTGTACTTTTTGTTTCACGGGTTGATGATGCTCTGGCCTTTCTGCCAATTTGCGAGTACGCTCACGGATGATTCTGGTCTGCAGTTGTTCTACGTTACCTTATCTTTCGTTGCGGTCTCCTTGCTTGGGAGCGGGTGGCTTCTACTGACGATCTTTATTACCGGTTATTCAGAGCGTCTGAGTGCAAAAGGAACCTTCTTGCTATTTGTTCCTGCGGTGATTGGGGCTATAGGTGTGGTCGTTAATCCATGGAACGAGTTCGTCATTCCACTGGAGGGCGGGTACATCGAGCGGGATTACGGCCCTTGGTTCTGGGTTGTGATGGGTATTCTGGTGAGCTATTTCTTGGCTTCTCTCGTCGTTCTGTTCCGGGCGGTGTATTCATCGCAGACGTCTGCCATGATCAAAAAACAGGTGAGAATCACCCTGTGGGGCATCTTGGTCTTGGCTGTCTTTGCAACGATTGATGCGATTCTGAATGTCGTTCTAGCCCGCTGGTTGCCGATCATTCCTGGCATGACTTCGCTGGGGATCTTTCTGTCAGACCTGTTCTTTGTCTATGTGATCAAAAGATACAATGTGTTCGATCTGGTATCCATCGCGCATGAGGACGTAATCAATACCATTCCATATGGCATCCTGGTACTGGATGAGAATGAAGTCATTGTTGAAGCAAACAAAGCCTCTCGATCCTTTATGAAAATGCATGTGGGGGATTCTTTTGATATGGGAGCTTTCCTGGAATCTGTCTATGTCGCGGGTAGCTATCGGGAGTTCCTGAATCATTACAGGCAAAAGGAGAATACCCTGTCTCACATTGAACTGATCGTGGAACGGGACGATACGATTCGTCAGTATATCTTGCAATCATCTCCGATTGTGGATTCGGCTCTTGTGCCGATCGGTCATATCCTTACGTTCCAGGATGTCTCGCAGGAGCGCTTCTATGTGAAAGAGATGAATCGCCAGAACGAGACCCTTCAGGAGCGAAATCAGGCGCTGGACCTGATCCGTCAGGAGTTATCCGAGGCCAATCGCAAACTGGAGGAACTTGCGCTGACGGACAGTTTGACCAATTGTTACAACCGCCGTTATCTGACCCAGCATCTGAATCACGAGGTCATTACCAATATTCAATACAAAACACCATTCTCACTCCTGCTGCTCGATATCGACTACTTCAAAGCGATCAATGATCGCTATGGGCATGTCATCGGGGACGAAGTTCTCGTTCGCACGGCAGAGGCCGTCAAACAATCCATTCGCACTACCGATATTCTGACGCGCTATGGCGGGGAAGAGTTCATGATCTACCTTCCGCACACGGAGCATGATCTGGCGAACCAAATCGCGGAGCGCGTGAGAACAGCTGTGGAGTCCAACCATATTATGGTGGATCACGAGATTATGCAGGTGTCCATTACGATTAGTATTGGGATTCTTTCCTTTGAGGACTTTGAAGTTGTGCATGTACCGGACAATCCGGAGGGGTATTTGACTCAACTGTTCGCTGCGGTGGATAAGGCGTTGTATCAGGCGAAGCAGAATGGGCGGAACAGAGTGGAGTTTGCGGAGTTTGAGCGGGGAGTTGTTTGAAAAGAGAAATAAGAGAAGAGTGGGGATGTACTCCACTCTTTTTTGGTATTAAAGAAAGATGTTAATACAGAAATATTTAATCGGAATTTTTATGTGATTTTTCGATAGCGTTAAAAATCTCTTTACTAATTTTAGTCAATGATACGATTGTATCTGTACTTTTGCCGCTTATTAAAGTTATATGTTCATCCAAGGCTCTTTTGTACTCAGAGTCTTCTTTAAATTTAAAGATTTCTTCAGCAGTGACCTGCAATCCATTCATTATTTTCTCAAGAGTCTCCAAAGAAATATTACGGTCTCCCCGTTCAACTCCACCAATGTAGCTGTAATGAAGACCTGCTGCTTCCGCCAGTTGTTCCTGAGTCCAGCCTTTTGCCTTCCTTAACTCACGTATCCGATTTCCGACACTTTCTGGTAAATTCATGTTAATCACCTCCACTTAAGGTTAGAAGAGGTTATAGAATCCTTACAGACTAATATGTGCAAACTGTATCACTAAATAAAAGTACTTATAAGTACAATTTAGATTGATCTTTTTTTGATTTATCTATACAATTATAAGAAAATGGATAATTAAGGAGGATCTCCTTTTGCGAAAATCTATCCTAAAATCACTCAAACCGGACATCATTGTTGAAATGCTGGACATGGCTGTGGCTTTTGAAAATTGGAACAAGGTGATGGAGAGGGCGGACATGTTATATCAATGTGTGCAGTCGATCCATGAAGAGCGGCAGGAGTATCGGTCAAAGGGAGTGCCTGCACCACATATACACATCGAGCGGCCCTTGGTCTACTATTACGGGTTCAGTCACTTAATGCGGGGTATGGCTCACCAGAAGATGGGACAGGTAGATCAGGCGAGGGCATGTATCGATCAATATGCAGATCTGGGATGGATGGAGGATCTGGATGAGGTAGGTATGCAGGCGGTGCAGGAGTTCAGGCATAAGGTACAGGTGAATCGGTATGCTCTTGAGATTGAAGCCGGGCAGGTGGAACTGCTGGAGGAGTTTGTGAACTTTTTGCTTGAGCATCCGGAGGAATGGTTGGCAGGTCTGAAGGTGATTACGGAGGCAGCAGTGCGGCATAGATGGCAGATTGATCGGGTTTTACATGTGTTCGAGGATCAGATACAGGGTGTTGGCAGAGAAATAGATTCTTCAAACAACGATGATATGTACCATTACTGTTATCAGCGGGCTTTGTATGAACAGTGGATGGGAAGACCACAGGAGGCCGTGGAATTCATTTTGCAGGCGATTCGGTTAGCGGATAAGCTTGGGATGGATCGGTATTTTATAAGGTGCACAGCATTGTTGGAATCATTGCGGGAAGAGGCGACAGCGGAGCAGATTAGACGGTATCGGGTGATGTTGGAGGAAATGAAGTAGGAAAGGTATTTACTGAAACTGGTAGGATATGCCTTGAAGTGGGTATATGCATATAGGACCATAGCACCGATGAGGAGCACAGCTTGTGTTTTTATCATGGTGAAATCAGGATGTTAGCCGGATAGTTTACATATTACACTTCTGCTAACATAGGATAATCCTATTTCGAATGAGCGGAGAAACGTATGAGTACAATCAAAGTTACCCCGGAACAACTTCATCACGTATCGAATCAGGTAGATCAAGCCAGACAACAGTTGGAGAGTATACGAAGTGATCTGACGAGACAGATCATGTTCGTTCAGATGATGTGGATGGGTGCGACGCAGGAGCGATTTTACTATGAGTTCGAGCAGTCACGACCTATACTGGATAAAGCGCTGGAGAGTATGGTGAATACATCCAAGGAATTGAAGGATATCGCCACGCGTTTCCAAGATGCAGATGCTCAAAAGGTAAGTCTGGGTGGTGCGTTTGGAGTAGTCGGTGCCGCAGCTATGATGACCAAGTCAGCAGGTGGTTCAGGTTCGGGTGACAAGGGCTATCGGATGGCGCAAATTAATATGTTCGGTAAGTGGGTATGGATGCCTGTCAACGAGAAAGGTGTTGCGGATCAGGCTGCTCTTCAGGCTTATCAGAGGGATCAGGGAAATCTGGACTTTAATCGCATGCAAGCTGTGAACGTTGAACCGCCTGGGGAAGATATTTTTGCGTTACAGATCAAGGCGTTTGAGATGGGGATTCATCCTACGACGGGAGAGCCTGTATCAGATAAGTATGCTCAGATGATGGTGACCTCTCTGAAATTTAGTCAAATATTCATGGCGATTCAGATGGTTCGTGGGAGTATGCCGGGACGTTCGGGACCGTTTAAAACTTCGTCAACTGGCTTGGCATCTAAGATTCAGAATAATATAAAGAAAGCTGAACAAAAGGCAGGTATAAGCAATAACAATGGCAATGACTTATATCGTAGAACTTCCAATACGGGAGCCTTCAAGGACTTATCTGAGCCTATGCAATTAAGACATGTTGATAAGGTAGCAGGAGATGCAGGAATAGGACTCAAAGGGGTAAAGATAGAAATAGTCCGGGATGCTGAACTAGTAGGGAAGGATTTATACGGATGGGCTGATCCGAAAGGTAACAGGATAGTTCTCTATCCGGATGCATTTAGTAGTAAAGAGAATCTAGTTAAGACTCTAGGGCATGAGAGAATTCACATATATCAGACTAAGGTCTTTGGTAAGCCTCAAGATCCGGAAACATTGCTTGAGTATGAGAAAGGAGCCTATGGTTCAGAGAGCTCTTGGTGGGAGTATTATCAACGAAGGGAAAGATAACTATGACGAACTCTAAATTTAAAGATTGGATCAAGGTAAATACAGAGATCATTGAGAACTATCAAAATATATCTACTATTAAATGTCCTAACTGCCAAGAGACTAAAGTTAATTATCAGTATGTGGGAGACACACGTTCAAGAGTGGGTTTTTTAGACATATGGTGTAATTCTTGTCTTCAAGGAGTCCACATTTCTCGAACGAAAGTACCTGAACGCTTAAGTATGATTTCATTTGAAGAGGTAGATGAATATAAAAGAAGAGTGCCGAAGTATACTGCAGTAGAGCCTTTCTAACAATATTGAGCTAGAAAGCAAATCGTTAACAAGATAAGCCCTCATATGTAACAAAAAACATGAAGAATCCGCTCTCATTCGAGAGTCGGATTTTTTCTCGTTCTAACACCAATATAACTCTTGTCAAAACGTAATCATTACGATATGATAATACTCATTGTTTAGATAATAATGATTACGATTAAGAGAGAGGGGCATTACCTTGAATAAAAAGACGCCACTGCTAGCGCTGGTCTCCTTGGCCTTGAGCGCTGGACTGTTGAGCGCCTGCGGATCATCTGAGTCCAGTCCCGCTGCGCAACCATCCACCGATAATAAAAATGTTCATTTCCTATATAACTTCTCCACCAGTTCGCTAGATCCACATGTGGATTCCAGCTATGTGCCGCTGCGCGCGGGCATTACGGAAACGCTGGTTCGTCTCGATGAAGAGAACTTGACGGTTGCTCCATGGCTCGCCGAGAGCTGGGAGAGCGAAGATGGGCAGCATTGGACGATCGACCTGCGAGATGATGTGACCTTCCAGAACGGCAAGCCAATGACAGGTGAATCCGTTAAGGCGTCTCTTGAACGGGCACTGGAAGAGAGTGTAGCGATCCAGAACGCTCTCAAGATCGATACAATTGAAGCCGAGGGTGACAAGCTGGAGATTACCACAACTCAGCCTTTCCCGGAATTTGCTTCAGAGCTGGTGAATCCGAACACGGCGATTATCGACGTGAGTGAGCCGGACATTGTGAACAAGCCCATTGGTACGGGCCCGTTCAAGCTGACTTCTTTTACCCCAGGCAGCAAGCTGCAACTGAATCGCTATGATGAATATTGGGACGGAGCATCGCCCCTAGATTCCATCACGTTTTCATTCAATGAAGATGCCAATGCCCGCACACTAGCGCTCAAATCTGGGCAGGTAGATATCGTATACCGTCCGGAAGTTGAGAGCCTCGAATCGCTCAAAGCGATGGACGGCATGAAGGTTGAGTCCACATCGACATTCCGCGTGCATCAACTAACGATGAACATGCAGCGGGAGAGTATGAAGGACCTCAATGTTCGTCGTGCGCTGGACGCGCTGATTGACCGTCAGGGTATCGTGGACACGATCCTGCTCGGCTATGGGGAACCGGCCATTGGACCGTTCCTGCCATCGCTGCCATTCGCACCAACCTATACGGATACAGCAACGGAATCCGGAGCTGATGTCGCTGTAAAATATCTTGGCGAAGCAGGGTACACGCAGCAAAACGGCGTGATGACCAAGGATGGAAAACCATTGCAGCTGACGCTGCTGACATATTCAGCCCGTGCTGATCTGCCACTGATCGCTCAAGTGTTCCAATCTGATGCGAAGAAGATCGGTATCGACGTGCAGATTCGCCAGATTGACACGCCAGAAGATTATATGGCATCTAACCGTGACTGGGATATTGCGACGTACAGTAATTTGACGGCTCCTCGTGGGGATGCTGGTTATTACCTGAATGCGACGTACCATCCGAAGGGTGCTCTTAACTTCAGTGGATCGGAAGATCCGGAGCTGACCAAGATCATCGACGAATTGAATCTCACAGTTGCACCGGAGAAACGCGCAGAGCTTGCCGAGAAGGCAGCCAACTACGTGCATGACAATGTGCTGAATTCATTCGTGCTGCATCCAGGTACGATCGTTGCCTATAACGGCAAGAAGATCAAGAACTGGGTTACCACCCGCAGTGAATATTACATGATTACCAATAAGCTGGATGTGATGTAATGTTTCGTATTTTGCTTCGGAAGTTCCTTGAGGTATTTATCTTTCTGTTGTTCATTATGTTTGTGAGTTTCCTGTTCATTCGTCTGGCTCCCGGTGATCCGGTACTGACGATCCTGAACGTAGACGAACTTTCCGTTAGTCAGGAGCAGGTCGAAGCTGTACGCGAGGAAATGGGTTTCAACGATTCGCTTCCTGTCCAGTTTGGCAACTGGTTACTCGATTTCGTTCGGCTCGACTTCGGTGTATCTTATTCGACAGGCCAGCCCGTCATGCAGACCCTGATGCATGCGCTGCCAGCTACGGCTGAACTCACGATTGGCGCTCTACTGGTTATGCTCGTCATAGCGATCCCGCTAGGCTCGCTGTCAGCACTCCATCGTGGCAGTTGGATTGACCGCGGCAGCCGGATGCTCTCCATTGTGGGTGCCGCGGTGCCGAGCTTCTGGCTGGGTCTAATCCTGATCGATATGTTCGGCGTACGCTTTGGCAATCTGCCGACCATGGGCCGGGATGGATTCACCTCACTTATTCTGCCATCTCTGACGCTGGGACTTGCCATCTCCAGCGTTTATGTGCGTCTTTTGCGTTCCAGCTTGCTAGATTCACTAAGTCAGGAGTTCGTTCGGTCCGCCCGGGCAAGAGGGTTATCCGAAGGCCGGATCTTCATGCTTCATGCGTTTCGGCACAGTCTGCCGCCTGTCATTACGGTATTTGGCGTCAGCCTCGGCAGCCTGATTGGCGGAGTTGTCGTGATTGAAGTGTTGTTCGCTTATCCGGGCATCGGCAAGCTCGTCGTTGACGCCATCCGCCAGCGTGATTATCCATTGATCCAGGGTTACATCCTGATCATGGCTATCGCGGTATTCCTCGTGAATACGGCGGTTGATCTGTCGTACCGTTATTTGAATCCCGAAATGAAACTCAAGGAAAAGGAGGCCCACCGATGAAAACCATACCCCTGCCCATTCCAACGACAAAATCTAAAAAACATAGCTGGCAGGCGATCATTGGTCTGCTGTTTGCACTGCTGGTCATCGCGGCCTCCTTATATGCCTTTTTAGTTCTGAAACATGATCATACCTTAACCGATCTGCGCGGACGATTGCAGGGCGCAAGTGCTCTCCATCCGTTCGGCACCGACCATCTGGGCCGCGATGTACTGACACGTCTGCTGCTTGGCGGCGGCCAAACACTGGGTTATAGTCTGCTGGCACTCGGTGCTGCATTGCTGATTGGCATTCCGTTTGGTTTGATCGCGGGTTACAAACGTGGCTGGGTCGATAAGTTGTTCATGCGGATTGCTGATGCCTTTCTTGCTTTCCCTGATACCATCGTGGCGATTGTGCTAAGTGGCTTGCTTGGCGCGGGAATCGGTAATCTGGTATTGGCGATTGTGATCGTAAAGTGGGTCAGCTATGCCCGTCTAGTTCGAAGTACGGTTTTATCGGAGTCCCAAAAGGATTACATTCGCATCGCCCGGACCAACGGACTTTCGGACGGTCGTATCATGAGAAAACATCTGCTTCCACATATCGCAGGGCATGTGCTCGTGCTGGCCAGTCTTGATCTGGGTAAAATCATCCTGCTCATCTCTTCGTTGTCCTACATTGGCCTTGGCGCTCAGCCGCCAACACCTGAATGGGGTGCGATGCTGAACGACTCACGGCCTTACTTCCAGTCTCGGCCAGAGCTGATGATCTATCCGGGTCTTGCCATTGTCTCGGTAGTCTTGCTAGCCAACATGCTGGGCGACTATCTAAGAGACCGGTTTGACGTGAAGAAGGAGGTGCAGCCATGATTCTCTCCATTGAGGAACTGAGCATCTCCAGTCGGGATCGTACGATTGTAGATCAAGTCTCTCTGGCTGTTCGCGAAGGCGAGTTCATGGCATTGGTTGGACAGAGTGGTAGTGGCAAAAGCTTGCTCTCGCAAGCAATTGGTCGTCTGCTGCCGCCCAACCTGCATGCGTCGGGGCGAGTCATGTTCGAGGGCAGCAACCTGCTCGAACGGAAGCCAAAGGAGATGCGCGCCCTGCGGGGAAGCCGCATCTCGTATATTTTTCAAGACTATCAGGGAGCATTTACGCCCTTTCGCAGCATTGGTGGGCACTTTGATGAATACCAGAAGGTACATGGGGAAAAGTCTTCTGCTATCCGCAAGAAACGAGCGGAGGAAGCGCTGGAATCGGTTGGCCTTGGCGCTGAATTGCTGCGCCGCTATCCGTTCCAATTGAGCGGTGGACAGCTTCAGCGGGCCTCAATTGCCACATCGCTGATGCTCTCACCTCGTCTGCTGATCGCTGACGAAGCGACAACGGCACTGGACAGTGTGTCCGGGCATCGCGTGTTGGAGTTGCTGGCACGCAAACAAGCGGAGACGGGATGTGCCATTCTGTTTATCACACACGACTGGCGCCATGTACGTCGCTATGCCAACCGCTTGGCTGTCATGAAGGAAGGGCAGATCGTTGAATCTGGCGGGAAACATCGCATTATCGATCATCCTCAGCATGAATATACGCGTCAGCTGATTGATGCGGCTCCCGTCCTGAGTCGGTCACTGAAGTCGGGATTGAAGGAGGCGGGAACGGAATGAAGATGACCACAAATGATGAACGCCGTGGACTTGTGCAGTCCAAAGAAGAATCTGATGTGCGAAGCCACGATTTTGCTAAAGACTTAAACCATGCAGACACAGACAATGTAAACATAAATACTGCGGGTACAGATCATGCGGATACAGATACGGATATAGATACCACGGGTACAGGCAATGCTTCATCGCTCAGCATCCCTGGAAATGCTGTGCTTCACGTGGAACATCTCAGCCGAACGTATGCGGGTGCAGACAGACCGGCTGTGAATGATATTTCCTTCACTCTGAACCACGGCGAATGCCTTGGCCTGGTTGGGGAGAGCGGCTGCGGCAAGAGTACACTCGCACGCTGTCTGTTGAGGATCGAAGATGCAGATACAGGCTCGATTACATTGGGCGGACAGGATATCGCGCGGCTGAGCAGCCGACGGTTGCGACCTCATCGCCGGAAGATTCAGATTGTTTTCCAGAACCCGATGGCTGCACTGAATCCGAAGCTCAAGATTGCCGATTCGCTAATCGATCCGTACGAACAGCTTGGACGGAACGCTGAGCTTTCCCACTTTACCTATACGTCGAAGGAGGCTTACGTCCAAAAGCTGCTTGAAGCTGTTGAGCTTCCAAGCGACTTGGCTGGACGATACCCCCATGAGTTAAGTGGTGGACAGCGTCAGCGGGTCACGATCGCACGTGCCATTGGTATTGAGCCGGACGTTGTCGTTCTGGATGAACCGACAGCCAGCCTGGACGTGATCTCGCAAGGAGCAGTTTTGCAGTTGCTCACCGATCTGCGGACATCGCTTGGTCTGTCATACGTGTTCATCTCGCATGATCTGGCTGCCGTACATCGCATGAGCCAGCGCATTATCGTCATGCGGGAAGGTCAGATCGTTGATCGCTTTGGCGCGGATGCGTTGTTCGCTGAAGAACGCCATCCGTATACGAAAGAGTTAATTTCGATCTTCTGAGTACTCCCGGAAACGCCGGGGGTGGTAATCGTTAATTTATATATAAAGCCGCCTTGCGAAGAGATTCGAGAGCGGCTTTTAGTGCATCCATTTGATCAACCAAGTCCCCCTAAAACCGGGTTCCTTTCTTTGTTTTGAACAAATATATCTTTCAGGCCTATAACCGGGCTAACGTTCCGATGTAAACTAGCGTATACTGATGGAATAGCAAATATCTTGAAATTGCATATTTAAATTGCTCTATATTATTGATACACTAGATCAAGGTTATAATCATTCAGAGAAGGTGCGATCCCGTTCAAGAATGGGCTTGCTGCAAATGCCAAATCGATAACGCTTACATCCTTTTGGCAAATATAGGATATAAGGACGGTAGACATGAGCCAGGGACAAACGAGTACAGATGTGATCTTGATTGGTGCCGGAATTATGAGTGCAACTTTGGGAACTTTGCTAAAAGAATTGGCACCAGACTGGAATATTAAGGTTTTCGAAAAGCTAGCCACTGCAGGAGAGGAAAGCTCCAACGAATGGAATAATGCCGGAACCGGGCATGCTGCATTGTGCGAACTTAACTATACCGTTGAACGACCAGACGGAACCGTAGATATTAGCAAAGCGATTAAAGTGAATGAACAATTTCAGATCTCAAAGCAATTTTGGTCCTATCTCGTCAATAGCCGTCTGATTCGTAATCCGCGGGACTTCATTATGCCGATTCCTCATTTGAGTTATGTGCACGGAGAGAGCAATGTCCAGTTTTTGAAAAGACGTTATGACTCCTTGTCGAATCATCCGCTGTTCGCAGGCATGGAATTCTCGGATGACAAGAAAGAGCTGGCGAAATGGATGCCGCTGATGATGAAAGATCGTACAAGTAATGAACCTGTTGCAGCGACCAAAATTGACTCCGGTACGGACGTTAACTTTGGTGCTTTAACGCGTATGCTGATCAAACATTTGAAGGAACAACACGTGGGCGTCCACTACCAACATAGCGTGAAGAATATGAAACGCACCAGCGATGGACTATGGGAATTATCCGTGAAAAACCTGAAGAGTGGTGCAGTCGAACGCCATAAGGCGAAATTTGTCTTCATCGGCGCGGGCGGCGGAAGTCTGCATTTGCTCCAGAAGACGGGCATTCCGGAAGGTAAACATATCGGCGGATTCCCGGTCAGTGGGATCTTTATGGTGTGCAAAAATCAAAAAGTCGTGGAACAGCATCATGCCAAAGTATATGGCAAGGCTTCGGTAGGAGCTCCGCCGATGTCCGTTCCGCATCTGGACACCCGTTTTATCGACAATAAGAAGTCGCTGTTATTTGGACCGTTTGCCGGGTTCTCACCGAAGTTCCTGAAGACGGGTTCCAATGCCGACTTAATCACGTCTGTTAAGATGCATAATCTGCTTACGATGCTCGCAGCAGGTGTCAAAGAAATCTCTTTGACCAAGTACCTCATCCAACAACTGATGTTATCCAAAGAACAACGTATGGCAGAATTGCGTGACTTTGTTCCGGGTGCGAAGAGTGAGGATTGGGATATGGTTCTAGCGGGGCAGCGTGTGCAGGTGATCAAGGATACTGTCCAAGGTGGCAAAGGAACGCTCCAATTCGGTACAGAAGTGGTCACGTCTGCAGATGGAACAATCGCGGCTTTGCTAGGTGCATCACCAGGTGCATCCACGGCGGTTCAAGTCATGCTTGAGATTCTTCAGCGGTGCTTCCCGCAGCATATGGAGGCATGGGAGCCAAAGATCAAGGAAATGATTCCATCCTATGGCATATCCCTTGTGGAGAATCTGGATCTTCTCAAAGAGGTTCATTCTTCAACAGCCAAGGCGCTGGGGTTATCGGATGAAAAACATGTCATGCACGTATAATCATTAGCTTATCGTGTTAGATCATAATGAAGTCAAAGAAAAGAGAGCTAAGCCGGGACGAACCCTGTGCTTAGCTCTCTTTTGGTTTATTTGGTATGTCAGAACCTGAACGTGAGCTTGAACTTGAACTTGAACATGTCCGTTATCATCGCGTTCCCCGTAGACCTTACACAGAGCAAACGGATATGGATCGAATAATATGCCGCTGTAGAGTTATAGAACGATCTTATTGCTCAGGCTCTCAACTGCGGTCCAAAGGGATAACAAAGGAAACTTTCGTACCTTGGCCCGGTGAACTGACGATGCGTAAGCCCTGTCCGTACATCTGAGTCAACCGGCGATGTGTATTGGTTAATCCAATGCCCCCACTTCCGCCGGGACCTTTCTTGGGCCACGCCAGTGCCCGTTCGATCTGCTCGGGCTGCATCCCCACACCGTCATCCTCGATTTCAATCAAGGTGGACGCTGTTTGGTTGATGATTCGGATATGCACGGTTCCACCCTCAACTTTGCTGAGAATACCATGTCGAACAGCATTCTCAATAAGCGGTTGAATGGTGAGTGGCGGCAGGGATAGATCAAGATCATCGGGAATATCCCAGATGACGTTCAACCGATGCATGAATCGTTCTTTTTCAATGTAGAGATAGGCGCGGGATAGATCCAACTCATGAGTGACCTCAACCATTTTCTCCGAATTGACAAAATGAAAGCTGGTCTGAAGATACTCGATAAAAGCATCGCCCAGCTTCTGCATTCGCTCCGTGTCCATCTCACTAAGAACCATGATTGAATTGAGCGTATTAAAAAGAAAATGGGGCTGAATCTGTGCTTGTAAGTAAGCAGCCTCCATGCG
Organism: Paenibacillus sp. GQ49; assembly: GCF_059759055.1. Taxonomy (NCBI): domain Bacteria; kingdom Bacillati; phylum Bacillota; class Bacilli; order Caryophanales; family Paenibacillaceae; genus Paenibacillus; species Paenibacillus sp. GQ49. The sequence goes on along the minus strand of NZ_JCAXEL010000023.1, from coordinate 44,688 downwards.
CAGTCGCTCATCAATGGATTGTTTCAGTACGATCAGAGACCCGATGCGATGCCTTAATTCAACGGCATCCACGGGCTTGGTGACATAGTCCGTAGCACCGGCCATGAATCCGGCGTATACATCCGCTGGTTCGTTACGGGCCGTCAGCAACAGGATGGGAAGCTCCGATACCGAATAACGCTTGCGTACGTTCTCGGTCAGTTCATAACCGGACATATGGGGCATCATGACATCAGCAATCAGTAAGTCCCACGGCTCCTTATCCAGCAACTCTAATGCTTCAAGTGCGGAAGCTGCTGGTTGAATGTGGTAAGGTTCATTCGCAAGCATGGAGATCAGTACTCGCAGGTTTACAGGATCATCATCGACGGCAAGAATACGGGCGGCAGTCTTATCCTGAGATATGGTCTGCTGCTGTGGTTCTGCAATCGCAATTTCATCGAAGCTGTGAGCGTCCCATTGCTGCTCAGTCTGGTCCGATAACGATGCGGTGTCTTCCCGTGGAAGCGAGATCTGGAAGGTTGATCCTTGCCCAGGTACGGATTGCACGGTGAGTTGGCCGCCATGGAGTTCGGTGAGCTGCCTGCTGATATTGAGACCGAGGCCGATTCCTCCGCTTAAACGAGCCTCTTGGGTCCCCTGTTCATACGCCTCGAATATTCGCTGTTGTATCTCTTCACTTATACCAACACCTGTATCTGAGACTTGGATCAAGACATGCTCTCCATGTACCCGAACAGATACAGTAATGGTACCCTCATCGGTGAATTTGAGTGCATTATGCAACAGGTTGTAGAGTACCTGAACAAGTCTTCTCTCATCGGCTTGAATTAACGGCAGTGATTCAGGAATATCTACCTTCATGTGGACAGGCCTTCCCTCTGCCATGAATCGGAACATACCGATCACGCCTGGAATGACAGATGCAAGAGATAAAGGTTTCTTCTGAAGCGTAATGCGTTTTTCCTTCAAACGAATGACATCAAGGAGGTCATCAACCAGTTGGGACATGCGTCGGCCGATGGTAACTAACAGCTTCATGTCTTCTGCCTGCTGCCCACCTGATTTACGCCGTTCACGGACCGCGATGCTCTCGGCGATATTGATGATCCCGTGTAGCGGTGTACGCAATTCATGAGCCGTATTCACAAGAAACTGATCCTTCTGGCGATCCTCCTCTTTGAGCTGTTCGTACAACTTCTCGATCTCACTTGAATTGCGGAAGTATTTTCTGAACCAATAGGCGGAGAAGCCCAACATGGCCGCGATCACATCGATCGGATAATACACGTTGGTAATTTCGCTATGTGAGTTCACAATTCCCCATAATACGCTTGATAGGCTGCTAGTAGCCGCAAAGAGCAAAAAGCTTGCGTCGCTTCGTTTCTCGGCTGCCATTCGGAAGAATAGGTACACAGACCAGCCGATGGCAAACAGATAGAGGAAATCAGAAAGCCCAATCTCAAGTACATGATAGATCAGGGTCACTGGTGCGACGAGCAAAAATAAACAGTAAACGCCAAGCACGCTGGCATAGATACGGAACAGTTTACGCCCTTGTAGATTATGGGAGAAGCTTCTAGCCATCTGTAAAAGAAAGAATGCGAACAACGGATAGGACAACGCTTTGGCCTTAACGATCCAAGTGAAGTTGAGTGGAATCCAACTCAATAACAGATTGTCATGATCGGAAGCGACCGTTAGGGCAGCTACCAGTGTTAGCATCGAGAACGTCAGCAGAGCTCGTTCCTTTCGGATAAACAGAAACATCACAAAAGCGTATAGGCTGTGCAAAAGCAGTATGGCGAATGTAATCTTTTGCAAGTCGATGGATAGTCCTCGTTCACTTCCAATGGCTTCTGGAGAACCAAAATAGAGAGAGCGTGTGATCCCTCCGCTATAAGGATCGTCGAAATTGGCTGTCTGCACCAAAAGATTGAGTTCGGTAGAACCGTCAAGCACATAGGAAGTCGTAAATGCAGTCCTTTCTGGTCGATAGGCTTCGGCATGAGTGGCAGGTTGGCCGAATTCGGCAACAATGGTCCCGTTCATCTCGATGATCGATGATGTCTGGATTTTCTGAGCCCAGAGAGAGACTTCCTCCACAGATGGATCTAACAGTATGCGAAGACGGTACGTCCCATATCCGAACGATGATGAGGATTGTGGTAATGCATTACGCCAGTCACCGGGAACTTGAATCCGTGTGGATAGGTTATCCGCTATTTTCGCGTCACGATTAGAGATTAACGTCTGAGGATAAAACTCCCATTCTCCATCCAGGGATATGGGTGAAGTGTTGGCGAGGTCCCAGCCTCGAAGGTCTAACAAGCCTTCAATGGGTTCAGGATGTGCGGGTATAGTGAAAGTCTCGGACCATATCCAGCGAAAGCCAAGCAAAATAGTCAGGAATAGAATCGACAGCACTACATATCGGGGTATCTTTTTATAGGTTATTGGTTTCATGGCAGACTTTAGTTTTCGACAGTTTACTTCAAATTCCTGCATGTCCTCTGCCAAAGATGAACATTTTTTTGAATAACGGAACATAGATTCTATATTTAAATGATAGCGGTCCCACGTCAGGATTTATGGTAAAATTATAGATTAAAGGGTGATCAGTGAGCCAGAGGAGTTGTGCATATGAGAGTGATTTTGGTAGATGATGAATATCTCGCTCTGAGCAGGTTGAACAAACTGTTGCAAGAGAGAGAGGATTGCGAAGTTATCGGCTCTTTTCTGACGGCACAGGAAGCCATAGATCAGATCGAAATTCATCTGCCGGAAATCGTCTTCATGGACGTTCAGATGCCGGGGATGAACGGGATCGAAGCGACCGAACGTATCCATGAGGTTTCTCCTGGAACAGAAGTTATTTTCACAACCGCATATAACGAACATGCACTGACGGCCTATGGGCTTGAAGTGCTGGATTATATTATGAAGCCTGTAACGCGTGACCGTTTGGAAAAAACGATGAAGATGTATCAACGCCGAACGGTGTCAGCAAGTCTGAATATAACAGAAGGGCCATCCATGTTGATCCGTTGTCTGGGAATGCTCCAAGTCCAAGTGCACCCAAATGAGCCGCCAAAACATATGAAGTTCAGAACAACCAAAATTAGAGAGTTATTCGCCTATTTGCTTCACTATCGGAACAAGCCGATTAAGCGGGATACGTTACTTGAACTGTTGTGGCCAGAGTTGGATGAGCGGAGAGGTATATCCAATCTGCACAGTGGTATCCATCGCTTACGCAGCATGATGAACGAACTCATGGGTGAGGATAAGATGTCCATTCGCTATCAACAGTTTGGTTATCTATTGGAAACGGGTGAATTCAGGGTTGATGTGGAAGAATGGGAGAGTCGTCTTAACCGATTGCCTCTATTATCTTCGTCTACAATAGCTGAACATCGACAGACCTCAGATCAATATGAAGGCAAATATTATGGTGAGGACGATTACATATGGGCTGAGCTGGAGCGTCAGCGCTTGCATGCACTCTGGCGTAATCATGCCATGCAACTTGCACAATACTATATTGAAATGGGACAGAATACGGAAGCACTCACGTTATATCACCGGGTACAGCAGTTCGAGCCATCATTGGAGCAAGTCGGATTGGCCTTAATGAAGACCTATGATCGATTAGGCAATAAAGATCCTGTAATCGCACAATATAATCAGTTGGTCACTACGTTAGAACAAGAGGCGGGCATACGTCCTGGCTTGGAAGTTGAGTTGTGGTACCAGCAATGGAAACAATCAAATAGTTAATTGGAAATATACAGCCTTGCAGCTTCATTTGCGAGGCTATTTTTTTTGTTCTGAGACCTCGTTGGGTTTGGTAAGAGTTTGGTAAGAGATAGGGTAGTAGAATGAACGGTGATGTATATCGAAATAACACATCTAATAAACCGGATGTCCCTAATGGGCATATGAGAAAAATGGTTTATTTGTGAAATCAATAGAACGAAAGGTGTGAAAAGAGTTGAAGGACGTTAAGAAAACGCAAGGCAGCAAAATGATGCGGGGATGGTCAAAGGCACTTTCCCTCCTGATGGTTGCAAGTATTCTACCATTACCCGGCATAACACCAACGAAGCAAGCACATGCAGATGCGGGTCCGATTTCCACGAATATCAGTGTTACGGAGGCAGTTTATCCAGGTGGTGTAAGCGATGGACTCATTTCGTGGGTTGATGTTGAAAAGAGTATGAAACTGGCAGCTGACGGCAGTAAAATCACTTCTTTGACCGATCTGGTAGATCTGGATCCCAATGTAGAACATGATAATGTATGGAGTATCGTAAATCCTAATACCTTAGTTACAGGTGCCATTAACTTTAACAGCGGTATATTAATTGATGGTAACAAAGGATACTATATCAGGGAGCCTTTCCATACAACGGATGTCGCTCGTGAGGCATTTTCCATTCAAGGAGCTGCTGCGAATGGTTTCCCATGGCATTTTGGCGGCCAAGGAAGCACCGACACGTACAGTACAAGTGTAATCAGATCTTCATTTGGCAATGCAGGGAACGACGAATTGATTCGAGATAATGCAGGTAACCCGTATCAGTTAGGGCAAGCAGATATTTTCAATGTACTTCGCACTGAGAATTACTTTGGGATGTATTTAAATCATACGAAGTTAATCGATAAAACAACTGCAGGAACAGCGAACTTTAATAGTGCCTCGAGTGCTACGGGTTACTACTTCGGAGCAGGGCATAATCGAAGGTTTAATGGACTAATATCGGAAACGATATTATATAATCGCGAGTTACAGGACGTTGAAAGAGCTAAAGTGTACAGTTACTTGGGGTTAAAATACGGAATCACTCTGGCAGACAACTATGTTGCCAGTGATTGGAACGGAGAAGAAGGTACTGTTTTCTGGAATTCGTCGAACCAAGCTGATTACAAGAATCGCATTACCGGGATTGGCCGTGATGACTTAGGTGCCCAGAACCAGAAACAATCCAAGTCACAAGGAGTCGGCTCAAATGTATCCATTGTTCTTGGAGATACGATTCATTCAGATAATGTCGACAATGAGAATACGATGGATAACAACTCCTTCTTTATGTTTGCAGACAAGAGCGCGAACGATACCGTATCTTATGTAAGTGCACCCATCGTGAAAGATGGCTTTCGTGTAAAGATCATGGATCGTTCGTATCAGGTGGACAAAACAAACTGGAATGATCAAGATATCACACTTCAAGTGGATGATGCTGAAGGCTTAAAACCAAGCTACATCATTCTTAGCCAAGATGACTCTTTTGACAACAATGATACCTTTTATCCAGTAACGGATGGAAAGGTTACATTAAACAGTTCCAACTTTGTGGACGGTTCTTACTTCACGTTTGCAGCTGCTTATCCGGAACCTAAAGATGCTCACTTGCTAACATCGCAAGTCAATGACGATGGAACTTTGAATCTAACCTTCAATCGTGACGTGAAATCGGATGATTTGAAGGGCTTCACCGTCACAATTGGAGGTACCGTGTATGATGATCTGAGTCAATTTATAGCTAATGGATCTACGATTTCCATCCCTCTGACGGAAGCTCAGCTTGAATCGGGAGAAGAAATTACAATTAACTATGACGGTAGTGGCACGTTGAGAGACGCGTTAACCGGACTCAAGGTTGATGAATTCGATCAGGCTATTCATGCAGTCAATACAATGCCATTAGCGAAAAAAGTGAAAGAAGCCTTAGCTTTATCGAATGGTGATTACACGACTGATTCATGGAATGCATTGCAAACCAAAGTCCAAGAGGCACAGACACTTTTGAGCAATCCTTTGGTAACACAGACTCAGGTAAATGACCTGTTAAGTGTATTGGATAACGCAATCGATGGATTGGTCAAGAATCAACCCAAAGCGGACAGCGGCAGCTTCATCGAGGGCGAAAGCACGATATCCATTCATTTTAATAAAAGTATCGAAGTAGTTTCTGAAGTGGATCTAAGTAGTGCATTTACAGTTACGGTAGGTGGGCAAACCGTAGAAGTTGTCGGAGCTGTCATCGATAGATCTGATCCTACAAAATTGATTTTGACCTTGCCCGAATCGGTTAAATTATCAAGTGATGAGAAGGTTAACGTTGCTTACAATGGAACATCTGGCTATCTAAAAGGCGAGGGAGCAGAAGGGACATTGGTTCATGATTTCCAATTCGATTTGGAAGACCCATTCGCGAGCGCGTTGAAGATTACTGAACCAGCAGGGAGTACTTCAGATAAGAAGCCAGCGGTTTCGGGTACGGTCCATACGGATACAGATACGCTGAGTGCAGTGTTGAAAGATGCGGATGGAAATGTAGTTGATGTTGCAGGAAGTTTGATCTGGAATGCTGGGGACCCAAACTGGTCCTATCATCTGGATGAAGATCTGGCACCCGGCACTTATACCGTTGAGGTAACAGCAGTGGACGGAGGACGTTCCGTTACAAAAACGAAAACATTTACTATTGTAAAAGAAGCACTGACACAGCTCAGTCTGACCGATTCATTTGGGAAAAATATTGCGTTGAACCAAGCATTTGATCCAAACCAATTCAACTACGCAGCAACGGTAACCAATGATGTGTACAATCTACGTATTTACCCGACTGCTCCTGATTCTGCAGACAAAATTGAGATTTTGCATGATGGAATCTGGAAGGAAGTGGAGAGTGGCAATAGTAGTGATGATCTTGCACTTAAGGTAGGTTCAAACACAATTGTCATTAGAGTTACAGATACGAATGGCTTGCAGACGGAGTACACTACGGTTATCACCAGAGCATCCAGTGACAATGGTAACAATGGTGGAGGCAATAACGGTGGCGGGAACAATGGCGGTGGAAATACGGGAGGTAACGGTGGAAGCACACCTGCCCCTGCGCCAGTACCAACACCAACTTCGGCACCCGTGAAGGATAATCTGGAAACAACTCGGGATGGTAGCCATCAACCATTTGCTACATCGAAACCATCTGACAACAAAGAAACATTGGTTCAAGTTGATCCAGCCAAGCTGAATGTTGCCATGTCACAAGGCACAGGCCAGCAGTTCGCCATTCATTCACCAAATGATGGGGATATGAAGGTGGACGGTTTAACCCTCGAAACACTGAAACAATTGGTGGATCAAGGTTCCAAACTAAACATTAGCAATCCGCTGGCGATCTATCCGGTACCTGGCGGTAAAATGGACGTGAATGGTGTGTCCAGACAGCTTGGTAATGCAGCGTTGAATGATATTGATGTCCATGTTGATATCGCACGTTCCTCGGATGCTTTGATTGACAGCGCCGAGACAAGAGCCGCATCCCAAGGATACGAGTTACTTGTCACACCGGTTGATCTGGATCTGACGTTTACGAAAGATGGACAGACCGTGCGATCCGGCCAGCTGAACGGTTATGCACCGAAGTATATTGCACTTCCGGAAGGTATCGACCCGAACCGGATTACCACAGGCGTAATCATTAATCCGGACGGTAGCATTTTCCATGTACCAACGGTTGTCACTAAGATTGATAGTCGTTACTATGCACTCATTAATGACTTGCGTAGCAGCGGAAGCTACTCGGTTATCTGGAATCCACAGGATTTTGAAGATGCCAGATCCCATTGGGGCAAAACGGATGTGAACAACATCGCTGCAAGATTAGATTTGCAAGGTAACGGAGATAACACAATCTCACCGAACCGTCACGTTACCCGTTCCGAGTTTGCCGAGATTGTTGTGCTTGGACTGGGCTTGATGCGTCAGGATGCACCACAGAATCTATTCCCTGACGTTAACGATTCCGCATGGTTCCGCTCCGCGGTAGCCCTTGCGAATGAATTCGGTATCGTTCGCGGTTACGATAATGGGAACTTCAACGGTAATCAGGAGATCACACGTGAGCAAGGATTTGCTATGGTTGCTCGTGCCTACCGTCTGATTGAGCCGGAAGCGGCAATTAGCCCGGATCAGATGAACTCTGAACTGGAACGTTACAGTGATGCAGCCGATGTATCGAATTGGGCCAAAGAAGATGTAGCCCAGTTGATTGCAGCCGGAATCATCCAAGGTAACGGGCCAGAGGTTCTGAGTCCGAAGACAACGATGACTCGTGCTGAGGTCACTGCATTGATTGCAAGAATGTTGAAAGTAACAAACTTGATTGATCAATAAACACAATCTAAAATGAAAAGCCTTTGCTGACATTGGGGGTCAGCAAAGGCTTTTTTTTATTTTCATTAAACTCTTAAATTCACGTCGTAATACTTTCGCCCTGTTGGAAGATCGTGGAATCTGAGATGATGGGTTCACCAGAGGTTCGGGTGACAAACTTCGAACCTCTGGCCTTCAGGCTATTGCGATCCTTCCTTCTACAATCATTGGAGATCATAGGGTCGCAGCTCTCCTGAAGATTTTATTTCAGAGAGGAGGCGTCCAGGCTATCATATTCCTTCCTTCTAACCCTAACCTTTCACGTTATATAGGGATGTGGCTTTCCTGGACTCTTTTATCATGAACAATACGATCTATTTGCGCAGAGCGAACAAACTCATTATCGAATCAAACGAAGGGGAACAACAGTTGCCGAAGACACATCTGGCGACTGCCCTCAAAAATATTGAAGCACTCGGATACACCTTCTCGGATGAGCTAATGCAGGCGATGCGGCAGCTGTCCAAGGAACAATTTGAAGCAGTATATATTCAACTGGAGGCTGATCTGAGAGTTATGGTCGGCGCACATGTGAAATACAAACCGATGTATGCAGGATTCCCGATGCAGGTGATGCATGCGGATGAAGCGGAGTTATACCTTAATGCAATTATTCATTATCTGACCAACCTGAATGTGGTCTGTCCCGATCAACAATGTGTGGAGAGAATGCCTTTGCTGGAGAAGACGGACTTGAAAGTCATTGGTTTGGGAAACCAGCAAGCATTCCAGACACTCATCCGTCAGATCATTGAAGCAAAAGGTTCCATCTCGGAAACTGACAAGGCCGATATCGACACGGTATTGGAGCATGCAGACCCGGAAGACGTGGATGCGCTATTACCCGCTGAGATTCCGTTCAAAGAAAATGTGGGCTTTGTGGTTGCCTCGCTGTTGAAGCATGAAAAAGCGAACATCGACCGGATCAGTCCGTATTTCAAAACGGCGAGTGATGTCCTCCGTCTAGCTGTTGCTTGGTCCGATGGTGATGTCAGCCTCGCAACGGCTTCTCCCTTTCGGAAATTCAAACGCCGTGAAAGACGCCTTTTGCTCGGATTGCTGGAGCAATGTGGCTCCATCACGGAGGATATGCTGCGATATAAAAATCGCTGGATTCGCCTCGGTGAAATTCTGCATCCTTCGGAATATAAGCTTCGGTATCCACGATGTGAAGAAGCCTTTGCTATTTTGCGTAATAATAAGCCGTATTCGACCTTCAACGGAAGTGTGGAACTTGCCTTCCAATATCGGAATGTCTGGAGTCTGATTGATCTGTTGTCACAGCGTCCAGGTGAATTTGCGAGAAGACTGGATCACTTGCTGCGGATGACCGAAGATGAAGCGTATGTACTGCTGGCATTTGGTGAGGTTTTGGAGCAGGTATCTACCCCGGTCTTGTTGCAAGTGAGACAGCATTTTACACAGCGTAATGAACCGCAGGATCTGCGTGTTTTCTTCCCAAAAGGCAATGTAGCCAAAGCTTTTGCTGTTCCGAATGAGCTGCCAGACATCGATGAAGCTACGTGTCAGGAGGTCGTGCAGTTATGCGAACGGGCGCTGGTAGAGCGCTTCGCTGTCCTTCCCACGCTTGGAAAGACCTATGTCGATCCACAGCTTCATGATTATCTGGTACCCTTTTCTCAGAGATCGGCAAGCAAGGCTCTACGTACCATCGTTCGTGGAAGCCGTGTGCCGATGGCAGAGGGTGATACCATTCGATTCTTCAACTGGTGGAAAGAGGGGGACGTGGATGGAAAGTCTACAGGGCGCGTGGACATTGACTTGTCTGCGGTGATGTACGATAAGGACTGGAACTATGTGGAGCATATTTCCTATACGAATCTGCGATCCTCTAACTATAAGGCTGTTCATAGCGGAGATATCGTGACAGCACCTAACGGAGCAAGTGAGTTCATTGATCTGCATATTCCATCCATCGTGGCCTATGGTGGACGATATGTGGTGGCAACCCTGCTTTCGTTCACCAGTCATCCGTATTGTGATCTGCCGGAATGTTTTGTAGGGTGGATGATGCGGAAGAAACCAGGTTCTGGCGAGATTTTCGAACCGTCCACCGTAGCGAACAAAATCGATATTACTGCTGATACGCAGATTGCGATCCCTGTCATTATGGACCTGGTCGAACGTACCGTCATCTGGACAGACCTGGCGCTGACAAGCCATCCCGATTACTACAACAACGTGGAAGGCAATCAAAAAGGCATGGTCCTGATGGGTAAAGCACTAACAAATTTACGCAAACCCGATCTGCATGACTTGTTCATGCTCCATGCCAAAGCTAGAGGAGAACTGGTGGATACAATGGATCAGGCGGATACAATCTATTCGGTGAATCAAGGTATTACGCCGTACGATATCGAGCAGATTATGGCGGAGTATCTGGTTTGACCTGTTTGACTTGACTACTGGTGTTATGTGAATATCAAGGTTAGAAAAGAGTAGCTGATGCTGCTCTTTTTTCTGGTTTGGATGCAAAGAGCCTACAGAATGGTGCAGGTAATGTCGGATGCAAATAGAATGACTTTGCTAAGCTTAAATTAACGTGGGAGGGATGATATGGATACGCTGAGGCGGTTAAATGAAGCCTTGAATTATATTGAGGAGCATCTGATGGATGTCGTGGACATGAAGGAGATTTCCCGGATTGCCTGCTGCTCGGAGTATCATTTTACACGCATGTTCTCTTTTCTTAGTGGTGTAACGCTCTCGGAATATATTCGACGTCGCCGCTTGACACTTGCAGCTATGGAGTTAAGCCACAGTGACAGCAAAATCATTGATATTGCGTTGAAATACGGGTATACATCGCCGGATTCTTTCTCTCGTGCTTTTCAAAGCATGCATGGCACTACGCCCTCCGAAGCGCGAAACCATGGTCCATCTCTTAAAGCCTTCCCACGGATGACATTTCAACTGACCATTCAAGGAGGAAGCGAAATGAACTACCGCATTGAAGATAAAGAGGCGTTTCGAATCGTGGGTATTCGTAAAAGGGTGCCAATCGTATTCAACGGGGTTAATCCGGAGATCGCTGCGATGTACCAGAGTCTTACACCGGAATTGATTGATACGATCAAGGGGGCATCGAACGTCCAGCCTCTGGGCTTAATCAGTGCTTCAGCCCATTTCAGTGAGGGGCGGATGGCAGAACAAGGAGAACTGGATCATTACATTGGCGCTGCTACGACAAAAGAAGTGCCTGAAGGACTGGAACAGCTCGAGGTTCCTGCTTCGACGTGGGCTGTATTTACTGTCGTGGGTCCGTTTCCAAGCACGCTTCAGGAAGTGTGGGGCCGGATCTACGCAGAGTGGTTTCCTTCATCGGACTATGAGCTGAGTGAGGGTCCGGAAATGTTATGGAATGAGCACAAGGATGTTACTGTAGAGCAATATAGAAGTGAGATTTGGATACCTATTCGGAAGAGATGATACTGTCTCTAGCTTGGTATCTGCGGGCGCAGCTTTTTGAAGCTGCGTTTTTTATTTTCAGAAATTGCTATCAGATATACGAGTCGTTTTCATTGCAAGTATATGTAATATAATGGTATTATTTTATTGGAATTGTAAGAATACTTGTAGTTTGAAGAGTGATTTAAAAAGGGGGTGGAGAGAAATTAAGTTTACATGAAGTGATGATTTTATTTTATACGAACGCAGACATAACATTTCAGTGATTATGGACATGCCCGCATAGCAGACATATCGATACGAGACGGAAGTGTCAGTTATTATACATTATAATGTAAGCGCTTTATTAAATGGAATCCAAGGAGGGATTTACTCATGACCAAAAGTATAGTGAGAAAGTCGCTTGGTTTGTTTTTAATCATCGTTATGATCGCAACAGCCGCTGTATACCCTGCATCTACCGGACACGCAGCAACCATTAATGTTACGGATAACGGCTCCAGAATTGAAGTAAACACTGGTTCAGGGTTAGTCTATGTGGTGAACAAAACCAATGGGGATATTATCTCAGCCAAAATGAACGGTACGGAGCTGAACAGCAACAGAGGGTCGCATATCGGCTCAGGTTTGGGCTCCTCGGCCAATGTGACGTGGAATACCTCTCCTTCAGGATCAACCGTGTTAATCACGGTATCGACAAGTACACTGACTCACTATTATGCTTCGCGTGGTGGCGAAAATATCATATACATGGCAACGCATATCACGGCTCAACCTTCGATCGGGGAGCTGCGATACATTTTCCGCGGTAATGGTAGTGTGTTGACAGGTGTTCCGGCGAATTCCAATAATCGAGGTAACACAGGAGCAATCGAGAGTCAGGATGTGTTCGGGTTTGCAAATGGACAGTCGGCCTCCAAATATTATGGTAATGATCAGGCCAAAGACTTATCGGTTCGTGGAGTTACGGGTAATGGTGTCGGTGTATTTATGGCCTACGGCAATCGGGAGAAAAGCTCTGGTGGTCCATTCTTCCGTGATATCCAGTTCCAAAGTGGAACAGAGACGGAAGTATATAACTATATGAACTCGGGACATGAACAGACGGAGAATTGGCGCCTGGGTCTGCACGGGCCGTATGCTTTGATCTTTACAACCGGAGGTACGCCAAGTGTACCCGACTTCAGCTGGATGTCTGGTCTGAATCTGCAGGGTTGGGTATCCAGTCGGGGGAACGTGGTACTTAATGGTCTCTCCGGGATGGATACAGGGTATGCTTACACAATTGGGTTCGCCAATAGCAATGCCCAGTATTGGGTGGGGACGTCTTCAAGTGGGGCGGCCGCCAAATACAGCATGATCCCGGGCACGTACACTATGACAGCTTATAAGGGAGAACTGGCCGTATATACGGAAACGGTTAATGTCACGGCAGGACAAACGACGACACTGAATACACGTACGATCAACAATGATCCAAGTAAAGCCTCTAACATCTGGCGAATCGGCAACTGGGATGGTACACCACGGGAGCTCCTGAATGGACAGACGATTCCGATTCGTCACCCATCCGATAGTCGCAACCCAAGCTGGGGACCTGTCACCTATGCTACCGGTAGCGCGACCAATCGATTCCCGGCAATCCAGTTCCGTGGTCAGAATTCTCCAACCACAATAACGTTTAATTTGAATGCATCTCAAGCGGCATCTTCTCATACGCTCAACATCGGGATTACCGCTGCCTACAATAATGGCAGACCTAGTGTAACGGTTAATGGACATGCTTTAACCAATCCTGCTGCATCTTCACAGCCCAAATCTCGCAGCTTCACCATTGGTACGTATCGTGGGAACAACACAACCTTTAGCTGGAATGTTCCAGCATCCTACTTCGTGAATGGTTCCAATACCATCACGATTACGCCGATCAGCGGTTCCAGTGACTTGGGTAACTGGTTAAGTGCAGGTTGGGTCTACGATTGTGTTGAGTTGCTGAATTGATTGAAGAATGCAATGTAGTGGAAGGAATATAAGGAGGTAGCCTGCCTGGTTTTCTTAACCGGGTTCAGGTTACCTCTTTTAGCTTTGTCATCCGAAATGAAAAGATATCGATTGATGATATCCCTAAGGATCTTGCTTTGCTGGAGATGGTGATCCGGATAGTGGTATAATTTTCAATACGTAATGATGAGAGAATGAACGGGGAGGCCAAAGGAATGAGAGACGATCTGTTGGTTCAATTGCAAGAATGGCATGAAGAAGATGAATTTCAGGAAATTGTAGATGCAATTCAAGCCATTCCTGTGGAAGAAAGAGATTATGAGCTGGTTAACCATCTGGGACGAGCGCTGAATAACCTGGAACGATACGAAGAGGCAGTCGAACAATTCCTGACGGTTGCTAAAGAGGGCACAGGTGACCCACTCTGGCATTATCGGATTGGACTGGCTTATTATTATCTGGAGCAATATGCACATGCGCTGCAAGCATTCGAAAGAGCGGATCAATTAGAGCCTGATGATGAAGATACGCTGGAGTTTCTGGGGTGGATTCGAAGCAAAATGGAGGAGTCGTCTGAACCTGAAGTTGAAACGGATCCAGAGACTGTTGAAGAATTCCGTGTACCCGTTGACGTTGTAGCGACCTTTGAAGAGGTTCCCAGACCGGAACCCGGGGAATTTTGGAACGATAGTGAGCAGGCACTGGAGCACTATGTGTCCAATCCGCCGAGTGATGGTCTCATTGAGTCTGTGGAGGAGCAATTGGTGTTCCGCCTCCCTGCCTCCTACATTGAGATGATGAAGCTACATAACGGTGGCATTCCGTACAATCGTTATTTCCCTGTAGCGAATACAGATACGGGAACTACGGATTATGTTGAAATTGAAGGTATATTGGGCATTGGCCGTGAGAAGCCTCGCACGTTAGCTGGTGCACAAGGCAGCTGGACTTTGATTGAACGTGAAGGTTATCCGGAGATTGGTGTGGTCATCGCGGTATCTCCTTCGGAGTCAGGGGTTGTCATGCTCGATTATCGTTCATTCGGTAATGACGGAGAACCTGAGGTCGTTTATGTGAAGAGGGAGCACCCCAAAGAGATCATTCCGCTGGCACCGAACTTTGAGACGTTTATCCAAGGGCTGATGACTCCAGAAGTCTAGTAAATCGACAGAGATTCTATAAACTGTTGTGTGGAAGGGAGACAGAAGGTGATATGGAGGAACCGCTCAAAGTATATAACACCGCAGTGGAAGCTTTTCTTGAAGTAATCGGGGGAAAGTGGAAGCCTGTTATTCTATTCCATCTTACCTTTGGCAAGAAACGTAATGGTGAGCTGATGAAACTAATCCCTGCGATCACTCAGAAAGTGTTGACTCAGCAACTTGGTGAACTAACGGAGGCGGGGGTTATTGTCCGTATTTCCCATCATCAGGTCCCACCTAAAGTGGAATATGAGTTAACAGCGTATGGCTGGAGTCTTAAAGAGATTCTTCATCTGATGTGTAGGTGGGGCGATATACACGTGGAGAATGTTTATGGTGATCGAGGAAAAATTCTGTTTAAGCCGCCAACTACTACTGACCGTTGAGGACTTGTATAAGCCGATTCTGCAATTCAGGAATCGGCTTATTATGCATTTTATCTACTTTACGGAAGGATCTTGCGATCACGCAGATTTCTGAAGATATCCATAAACATAGTCTCAGTGTCAATGAAATCATGGAATCCGAAGCGGCGAGCTTTGGAACCATCTGCGAAGAAATCGTAATCCCACGAGAAGACAAAGTCACCAAATGCCCAGGAAGAGACATCATCATAAGGGGTGTTTACCAAACCATACTTTTCAATCATGGAATTCCAAAGATTCTCCTTATCTGCCATCACTGTTGCAAGTGAAAGGGGCAGTGGAGGTGCGGTTTCCAATTCGAAAAATGCAGCGATTTTGGGCCATAGTTCATTCCAGCGAAACAGATCACCATTAGTGATATTAAATGCCTGATTGGCACAGCGAGGTTCGGTTGCTGCCCATACGGTTGCATGAGCCAGCAATGTTGCATCAGTCATTTCAAGAAGCGAATGATACGCTCCTGCTTTCCCGGGGAATCGTAATGGCAAGTTAAGCTCCTTGGAGATAGACGCATACAAGCCAATAACCATGGCAAGGTTCATTGGATTACCCAGAGCGAATCCACATACCACGGAAGGGCGCAGGGCTGACCAGGCCCAGCTGCTTCCGGGTTGCCGATCCTCGAGAAACTGTTGCTGATCGACATTGAATTCAGGAGGCATATGATATGCATCCGTTTCTTTGGCAGGTGTTTTGAATGGCCCCAGATGTGCACCGTACACTTTATATCCTTGCATTAGGCTTATATGTTGGAGATTTGGAGCGATCGGTTCGATGGTATTCACCACATTGACGAGCATGGCCAGGTTGGGCTGTACCAACTCGGCCCAAGTTGGGCGATCCTGATACGCGGCGTAGAAAATATGCGTAACGGTCGTTAAATGACTCAGTTTGTCTTGTGTGTCTGCTTCGTTCAGTAAATCAGCTGATATATAACGTAACCCAGGAGCATCTTCCCCTCCGCGGCGAGATACACCAATGATATTCCATTGCGGAAGTGTCATCAGATAATCGATAAGGTTTCTTCCAATGACGCCTCCAGCACCAATGACAAGTGCGGTGTGACGGGTAACGGATTGTTCGGCTTTCAATGGACATGCTCCTCTCTTCTTCTGTTCCTATTGTGGGTCAGAAAAAGAGGGATGAGAAGTACGCACCTCAAAGTCATATACGTACTTTGAAGTAATATATGAGCCTGGTAGAGGATATGAGCGTTAAAATCTGCACTTCAATGGATATTACTTGCCTATAACCACAAGAAGCTGTAAAAGGGACAATCGTCCTTTCACAGCTTAGATGTGTCTGTATATTCGTCCAATAGATCTGTTGTAAATATGGTTTAGGCCGGGAACCCGCCACCTGGAGGTGGCCATGCGCCGTAGAAGCGACGCAGCAGAACAATCTCACCCAGATGGTACGAGTTATGGGATGCGATATTGCGTAGAAGTCCTGCCTTGGTTTCACCCGGGAAATAGAGCAGTGGATCATCTAATTGTGCAGTTTCTGCAATGGCTACGGCTTGATCAACCCCATCCAAGAATGCTTGAATATCTGCCTTCCACGTGGCTTCGTCCTGTGGACCCTTCTCCTCAGGCCAGCTCTCACTCACGTTAGCAGGGAGCTGTGGTTTGCGTCCTTCCAAGTGATCGAGCATAAATTGCTGCCAATAATGCATGTGCTTCACCAACTGATAGATCGTATATGGCATGGCATCGTGCGTACGAGCAGCAAGTGTGACATCGATATCGGGCAGAGCACGGGCGATGCGAATATGACCGCGTTCCCCCACTAATGATTTGACAAGGGCTTGCCCAAAGCTTTGATTAGCATCTGACATATGGAACCTTCCTCTCTTCCAAGACCGGATTTGTTAACCTGTCTTCTATTAAGTATTATACAATTAAATTGCTAAAAATTAAAAATGGATAACCAAGAACGCTAAATACTTAAAATGCCTATGATATAATAGTGAAAATAAATCTCAAGGCCTCAGGGTCGAGGAGGAAGCTCCTGTGAAAGTGATATTGGTTGACGACGAACGTCTAGCGTTGATAGGCCTTCAAAAATCACTAGAAAAAGAAGTAAGCGGCATTGAAATTATTGCTACATATATGAATCCAACAGAGGCTGTGGCGGGTATTGTGGAGCACCGCCCCGATGTTGTATTTCTGGATATTCATATGCCGGAGATGGATGGTATGGATCTGGGAAGACAGATTCAGGCAGCAACACCGGGCACCGAAATTATATTTGTGACCAGTTACGATCAATATGCGGTGCATGCTTTCGAACTACAGGCTTTGGATTATGTGATGAAGCCCATCCAAAAGGATCGATTGAAGCAGACGGTAAGCCGCGTAAGAGAGAAATTGAGCGTAAAACGCGAGCAGCGGTCAAAGGATACAAACGTACCTTTAATTTGCTGTTTTAATCAGATTCAGTTTAAGCTTCCAGGAAAGGATATCCAGGTTGCCAAATGGCGTACAAGCAAGGCGCAGGAGCTGTTTGCATACTTGCTTCACCACCGGAACCAGGTCGTCCATCGCAGTGTTCTGCTGGAGCTTCTGTGGCCGGGAATGGAAGAGGAGAAGACGGCACACCAACTCTACACTGCGATTTATCATGTCCGCCAAACTCTGAAAACTTGCAATATGAATATGATCACGATTCAGAGTGGACACCTGGAGGCAGGTTATCGACTCGAATTGGGTGAGGCTCAGTTGGATAGTGAGCAGTGGGAACGGGAAATCAGGCAATGGAAAGTCGTAGACGCAAGTACCGTTCATGCCTATGAGCAAGCGCTTCATCTATATAAGGGTACCTATCTTGGCAATTATGAATACATGTGGGCTGAACCTGAGCGGGAAAGATTACGCTATCTTTGGTTGTATCATATGAGACAACTAAGTCTGTACTACCAGCAGCATGGGCTGGCGGAGAAAGTGATCGAGAGTACACAACGTATCCAGCATATGCTTCCGGATGAAGAAGAAAGTTATTTTATGCTGATGAAGTTATATGATGAAATGCACAATGATCTCGGTGTGGAGGAGCAGTATCGTCTCTTAACCACCAGAATGGAGCAAGATTTGGAGATACCGATCAGTGAGGACATTACCGAATGGTATCAGGACTGGAAGCTCGGTTTAACCAAAGTCATGAGAAGATAATTAATGAAATTACTTCAAACGAAACGTAGGGACCGTTACAAATATTTGATCATCATGCTAATTATTTTTGGAGTGTTAATTGGCATGCGCTCGGTATGGTCAGAGTTATTCCACACAGTAGATGAGCATCGCGCCGTTAACGGGGTGCTTGATCTGAGAGATGTGGATCTGGATCAATCCCCTGTCATGTACTTGAATGGGGAATGGGAACTTTACCCGGATGAGTTACTAACCCAACAAGATATTGCGAAGAGGAATGGCGGTGCGAAGAGTGTTCAGGTCCCAGGAGACTGGAGGATTGGACAGAGTCAGGAACAAGAGAATTCGTTCGGATACGGAACGTATCGATTGCGCATTTTGACAGATCCGCTTCAGACGCCGGTAACCTTTTGGTTCAAAGGGATTCAAAGTTCATCCGAGGTTGAGATGAATGGATACAACGACGGGGGGATGGGTGAGGTCTCCGCGGATAGCAGTACATATATACCCCGAAGTACTTCGTATACAGCGACCTATGATCAGGAAGGAACAACCTCCATTGAACTATTGGTCCGTGTAGCCAATTACGACAGCCCGTATATGGGCGGAATTAGCAAACCTGTTCGCTTTGGTTCACAGGCAGCCGTTGATTTTTCGCGTTGGTATTCCATTGGTTTTCAGATGCTCACCTTTCTGGTTATGCTCCTCCACGGCTTGTATGCCTGTATTCTTTACGCATTTAATCGACAGGAACGTTCCTTGCTGGTTGGAGCCCTATTAACTTTATCTGTTGGCATCACGGTTACGATGGGTCATGACAATATATTGATGTTATGGCTTCCAATTAATTATACCTGGGGCATTAAAATTCGATTGATCTCATTGTTGCTGCAAAATGCTTGTATCCTTCTGTTATTCCAGAGATTAACGGTGGTTCATGTACGAAAGGCATGGCTAAAGTGGCATGTTGTCATGACCTTGATCTATACGGCCGTGATTGTGGTGGTGCCCATTCATATTACATATGCCATGATCCATTACAACGTTATTAACCTATTCTTTCTTGTATCTCTGATCTGGTTCCTATATATCGTCGGAACGATGATCTTCAGGAAACAGTCGGACCGGGATATTGTTTTTCTGCTGCTTACTGCAGGAGGTATTACATCCAACCTGTTGTGGAGTGTGGCCGAGACAGCCAGAGATGTGACAACAGTCTATTATCCTATTGACATTATCTTTGCCATTACCGGCTTCTCCGCCTATTGGTTCAAGAAATACTTCAGGAATGCCAAAGAGAATATGAAGCTGAATACAGAACTGCAGAAGGGTGACAAAATTAAAGATCAATTCTTGGCGAATACATCACATGAACTGCGGACCCCGCTGCACGGGATCATTAACATCGCTCACAACGTGATTACCCGAGAGAAAAGCCGGTTGGATGAACGGAGCCTGGAGGATATGGATTTGCTGATTACGATCGGTCGACGGATGTCACATCTCCTTGGTGATCTACTGGATGTAGTCCGGCTGAAGGAGCACCGCATTGTGTTACGTCAGGGGCCTCTTTCCATACAGTCGGTTGTGCCTGGCGTTATCGCCATGCTGCAATTCATGGCAGAACGAAAACCAGTCCGCCTTAATATGGAGATTACGGAATCGTTCCCACTGGTCATGGCTGATGAAGAAAGGCTCGTTCAGATTTTGTATAATCTGCTGCATAACGCGCTTAAACATACGGAGGAAGGAACGATATCCGTAAGTGCCGAAATTCGTGAAGGACATGCTCTGATTCATGTGGCCGATACAGGCATTGGCATGGATGAGGATACACGGATGCGCATTTTCCTTCCGTATGAACAAGGGTCGTATGGAATCAGTGATGGACAAGGCATCGGGCTTGGACTGAACATCTGCAAAGAGCTCGTAGAACTGCACGGCGGGGCACTTACGGTTCGCTCGGAACTCGGAAAGGGCTCGGTATTCAGCTTCGATCTGCCACTCGCGGATGAAGCCGCCGATCAGGCTCAGTCACAACTTCCCCTGATATGGGAACAGGCCGCCGAGATGATGGAAGATGCACCTAGCGGATTCCTGTTACCCCGCCCAGGTATGGGGGACGCGGAAGCCTTGGCGACAGCAGAGATGGCTCCGTTGTTAAAAGAGGGGAAAGCCACCATTCTGGCTGTGGACGATGATCCAGTGAATCTGGATGTGCTGGTCAGCATTCTTTCGACGGAACCATACGATATAACTACAGCAGGTTCGGGTCAGGAAGCGATGGAATTGCTCGGCACACGTCAGTGGGATCTGCTCATTACAGATGTGATGATGCCCAATATGTCCGGCTATGAGTTAACCCAGAAGGTGAGGGAACAATTCTCGATGTCTGAGCTTCCTGTGCTGCTGTTGACGGCACGAAGTCAGCCGCCAGACATCTACACGGGGTTTGCATCGGGGGCCAATGATTATGTCACGAAGCCTGTAGATGCGGTGGAACTGAAATATCGGATACGTGCATTGACCATGCTAAATCAATCCATCAAAGAGAGCCTGCGCATGGAGGCCGCTTATTTACAGGCTCAGATTCAGCCTCACTTCCTGTTTAATACACTGAATTCACTTATGGTTTTAAGTGATATTGATACAGAGCATATGCGGAAGCTGGGTGAAGCTTTTTCATCCTATTTACGGATCAGCTTCAACTATCTCAACACAGGGGAACTGGTGAAATTATCATATGAGCTGGAACTCGTGGAAGCCTATCTTTTTATTGAAAAAACACGATTTGAAGATCGATTGTCGGTGGTATTAAACGTAGAGCCGGACCTTCCGTTACTTCTCCCGCCGCTATCAATTCAGCCTTTGATTGAAAATGCCGTCAGACACGGACTATTAAGCCGCAATGTAGGCGGTACGTTATGTCTATCCATCACTCGTCATGAGGGTTATACCCGTATTGAGGTGAAGGATAATGGCAAAGGCATCGAACCGGAGAAGGTTGCAGAGCTGTTACATGCTACGCCAGGTGGAAAAGGCGGAATAGGCATTGTGAATACAAACCGCAGATTGTTGCAACGGTATGGTCAGGGATTATCAATCGTAAGTGAGCCGGGTGAGGGCACGATGGTATCATTTGATATTCCGGATGAGATATAAGGAAAAGGTCGCAGAAGTGAAGACTTCCGGCCTTTTTGTTTTGCTTGCGTGTTCATTCCCTAATTTTAATTATTTCTAATGCTTCTTTCATATGTTAGTATATTTAACATTAGAAGCGCGGGTTCCGGCATTGAGCGCTAAACGTTGTTATAGTGGGTGAAGAGATCGATGCGCAATTGGGTCAAAAATGAGAATGTGCAGATGACGGCCATTGCCTTTGCCACTGCGGTAGGGGCGCAATTCAAGATAAATCCGTTCCGGGAAGATTACTTCCGAATCGGGCTTGGGGTTAGCATCCTTTTATTTCTGCTGATGATCATGCCACACTTGTCTTATGTGAAGACAGGAATCCTGACAGGCATCGCGAATTTGCTGTTTCAGTCAGCAGATCTCATCAATCATGTACAGACCGTGTCCATACTGGAAAGCATGCGGGACAATCTGGGGGCAGGTGTGTATTATGTGGTCTTTGCCTATGGGCTTAGCAAGTTCAAGCATCGATTCCATGAGATGCAGCCTCTTCTGCTCGGCGGGTTAATCACATGTATCGATTTCTCCTCTAATCTTGTTGAGCTGTTTCTTCGTGGAATGTTAAGCGGGACCAATATCTTTTATATGAAGGAATGGTTGTATCTGCTTGTGGTAGGCGGTCTGCGAAGTTACTTTGTGATTGGGTTATATAACAGCATTGCGGTGAGGCAGATGCGGCTCTTACATGCAGAGCAGGAGAAGCGGATGGAGCAGATGCTAAGTGTGAACTCGGGTCTGTATGGCGAGGTATTTTACCTCAAGAAAGCGATGAATACGATCGAAGGCATTACGGCAGACAGCTATGATCTATATCGCGATCTCCGAGAGCACGACATGAATCAATACAGTCAGCGCACGCTGGGCATCGCTCAGCAGATTCATGAAGTGAAGAAGGATTCACAACGCATTCTCGCGGGTCTGCTGAAGCTGTATGATAACGAAAAAGCGGTTAACATGAGCTTATCCGAAGTGCTGAACTTTGCCAGTAAGGCAAACCGAAAATATAGTGAAATGCTGCATAAGCAGGTCGAGATCGACATCGAGCAACAGTATGATTGTGAGTCTCCGTACTACATTCCTCTTCTAACGGTAATGAACAACCTGATTGCCAATGCGGTAGAGGCGATTGAGCATGAAGGGACGATCCGAATTCGTGTGTATGAGCAGGACGATGACGTGCATTTGGTTGTGATGGATACTGGAAAAGGTATACCTGAAGCCAAACGGGATGTTATCTTCGAACCGGGCTATACAACAAAGTTCAATGAAGTCGGCATTGCCGCGACGGGCATTGGCCTGTCCCATGTACGTGATATCGTTCAGTCGTTGGCGGGACAAATTAAGGTAGAGTCGGCGCCTCAAGGAGAGACAGGGACAACATTCGCTATAACTATTCCCAAAATGAATCTAATCAAGGGGGCCGATGTCGATGACACTTTCTATCATGATCGTGGATGATGATGTGGTGAGCCGGAGTATGCTGCATGATATCATTGAATCCTGTGGAATCGGCGAGCTTGCAGGCATGGCAGAGGGCGGTATAGAAGGGGCGCGCATGATCATGGATCAGCGTCTTAAATAACTAAATAGTAACTGAGATATGTTATCTCTTAACCCAAAGCCGAATTCCAGGAGGAGGAGAAAGTGAAATGAACATAACTATTGATCAACAAGGTAATTCCAAGGTCGCCATTATTGAAAGTGATGGCATCGTCATCAACAATGCTCAAGATGCACTGGATTTGATGGCTTCGGTAAGGTATAGCGATGATGCTGATAAACTCATTATCGACAAAACGAACATCACGGAAGAGTTCTTCGAACTGAAAACCAAGCTTGCAGGTGAGATTTTGCAGAAATACGTGAACTATCATGTTAAGCTTGCTATTGTGGGAGATTTCGAAGAACATAACAGCAAGAGCCTGAGAGATTTCATCTATGAGTGCAACAATGGCAAGCATGTTTTCTTTTTGAAAAACAAAGAGGAAGCGCTTCAAAAGTTGCATAATATCAGTTAAGCGCACATCCGAAGCATGTAGAGAGCCTGCTTATAATCTGAGCCAAACATAGGAGGTTTGCACCGTGATATCTAATGAGAATTTAAAGGTATATGCTCTGCCTGAGATCGGACATCTTAAAGTGCATGGCAGAACAACTGGAGAGCGATCGCCGTTGACGTTATTTTGGACGGGGAGTGCAGTTGAACTTAATGTACGGGGCTCCGAACTATGGGTTGAGGTAGAGTCGCAGTATGACATGTATGAGTCATGGATCAGCATTCTGATCAACGGTGTTCCGGTGAGCAGACAGATGTTAACGGCGGGAAGGTATTGGGTCTGTGTATTCCGAGGCATGAACGCGAATGTGGTGAAGAATGTACGGATCGTCAAAGATGTTCAAGCGATGAGTGGTGACCCGGGTTGTGCCTTGCGGATTCATACGGTGAAATCCGATGGAGCGTTCCTGCCTGTGCAGGAAAAACCGCACAAGATCGAGTTCATTGGTGACAGTATTACATCTGGTGAAGGGGCGATTGGAGCGAAAGCGGAGGAAGATTGGATTCCGATGTGGTTCAGCGCTATACATAATTATACGTTCATGACAGCAGAAGCACTGAATGCAGAATACCGGGTCATCTCGCAAAGTGGCTGGGGTGTGCTGACAAGTTGGGATAACAATCCAAAGGGGAACATCCCCGAGTATTACGAACAGGTCTGTGGCTTGCTTACTGGTGAGCGTAATGAAGCGCTCGGTGCAGGAGATGAGCATGATTTTGGTTCGTGGCAGCCGGATGTGGTGGTCGTGAATCTGGGTAGCAATGATGGGGGTGCATTTCAGTCACCTGAGTGGAAAGACCCCGACACGGGCAAGGTGTACAAGCAGCGTTTGAACGAAGATGGTACGTATCATGAAGAGGATCTGACCGCTTTTGAGAAAGCAGTGGAGCAGTTCCTGTTCAAACTTCGGAAAAACAATCCGGATGCACAACTCGTATGGGCTTATGGCATGCTTGGTTTTCCCATGATGCCTGCCATCTACCGGGCGGTTGATGCGTATACAAACGGGACAGGAGATCGTAAGGTCTCAATCATCCAGCTTCCTGATACAACCGAAGAGACGGTAGGGGCGCGCACCCATCCAGGCAAGTTATCTCACCGTAGGACGGCAGAGGTGTTAGCGGAATATGTACGAGGACTGATAGGATAACTTGATACATGGTAATGGAAAGACCACTCTTTCATGAACGGGTACCCCAATGGTTAGATGGTGTCTAACTTTATGAGGTCCATTTATCATAAGAATGGTCTTTTCCCTTTCTACTTATCTAGACATTCGAGGGTTTATCCGTTGTGTCGCTGTTTTGTACCTCGTAACGAATCGAAATAATCTGTCCGAGCGTCTGGGTTCGAAGCATTTTAAATTGACTTGGCACAGTGCCTGTCGGGAATAAGGGGATGCCTTCACCAAGAATTTTAGGAATAATGGCCACTTCAATCTCATCCAGCATTTTTTTGGTTAACACAGCCTCAACCAGTATTCCACCACCCACAATCCACACATCTCCATCAGAATCCTGCTTTAACCGGGGAATGAGCGTCTCTACCGCCTCGGTTGTAAACTGTACATGCGGAGCGGGCGGCTGTTCCGAGCGGGAAAGCACATACGTTGGGCGATCCGCATAGGGAAATTCTTCGGAAAGTGTGAGCACCTCTTCATACGTATAACGTCCCATAACAACGCTACCGATCGTTTTATAAAATGCAGCATACCCGTTGTCTTCACCATCACCCTCCACATCAAATAACCAATCGACCGAACCGTCCAGTCTTGCGATATATCCATCCAAACTCATAGCAATGTACAAAATGGTTTTGTTATCAGACATGTTCATCGCTCCCTTCTACAATGTATGATACACTTTAACTATGACAAAAGTTGACGTAGTTAGGATGTTGAATTTATGAATCATCGGAAACTGGCTATCATGCGTCTCATGGATTCCAGACAGAAATTCACTGCTAGGGAACTGGCAGAACGTTTCGACGTCTCGGTTCGTACCATTCAGCGAGATCTGGATGCATTGCAGGCGCTGGGTTTTCCCTTGTACACAGAAGTTGGCGTGAACGGTGGATACCGGGTGTTGCCCAATCGGATTTTGCCACCTCTTCAACTGACACAGCAGGAGGCATTAGGGCTGTTTATGATGCTGGAATATCTACAGCAAGTACCGGATTTTCCATATGGATCAATGCGTGGACATCTGGCTGAGCAATACTTCTCTACTTTGCCCGAAGATGTACAGGATCTCATTATGCGAATGAGAGAGCATATCACCTTTGTCCAGCATCCTGGTGAGCATTCCGAGCCTTTAACAACCGAGATATTGAGTGCAGCGGTAGAAAAGAGAGAGATCCAATTTATGTATCATGCCCGCAATGGGCGTAAAAAAGTCCAGGTCTTTCCCTATGGCATCTACTATGAGCAGGGACATTGGTACATGCCAGCCCGAAATAAGGACCGCGTATTATTGTATCGGGTGGATCGCATGCAGCAATTGACGGTTATGGAATCAGTGGATAAATCTGTTCCAAGTCTAAAGGCATGGCTAGCTGCCAAAGAAGATAGAGCAAGCGTAGAAGTGGTGCTGCAATTCACGGAATTTGGAGCAAGGATTGCTGCGTCAGATGTGTTGTTCAAGTCGGTTCAAGATAACGAATGGCGCGGACTTGTTCCGCCCGAGGAGTTTTCTTTTACAGCCCGGAAATTACTCTCCTATGGGCCGGAAGTGAAGGTGGTGTCTCCGCTCGAACTGCAGCAGCAGGTTAGAGGGATGCTGGAACGGAGTTTAAGCCAGTATGGTGGGGGATAAAAGATTTCAAACGCTGGATATTAGGGTATCAAGGAAGAGATAAGAAAGGTGTGTAGACAAATGAGCGAAGTTTGGACTAAAGACATCATCCCGACTGTATCCGATAAAGTAGTGATTGTGACAGGTTCGAACGGCGGGTTAGGGTATGAAACGGCATTAGCGTTAGCTGAAAAAGGCGCAAAAGTTATCCTTGCAGTTCGTAACCTGGAAAAAGGTGAAAAGGCAGCTAATAAAATAAAGTCGTCTGTGCATGTAGCTGGAGAGGTAATCGTTATGCAGCTCGACCTTAGCGATTTAGCTAGTATCCGTGAGTTCGCAGCCGCTTTTCTTGAGCAATACGATTCTTTGTCTATTCTCGTTAATAATGCAGGAATTATGAACCCTCCATTCCAGTTGACGAAAGATGGATTTGAATTACAGTTTGGTAGTAATCATCTAGGCCATTTTGCGCTTACGGGTCTACTATTGCCTCGATTGATCTCTACTCCAAAATCGAGAGTTGTCACTGTTAGTAGTATGGCAGCTCATAATGGTGCGATTGATTTTAATAATTTAGATGGCTCCAAAGGATATAATCCCATGAAGTTCTACAGTCAAAGCAAGCTAGCCAATCTGATGTTTGCGAGAGAGCTGCAGAATAAATTTAATTCCGCCCATATTGATTCCATGAGTATCGCCGCTCATCCAGGAATTTCGCATACCAATCTATTTTCTTTCGGTTCTGGGAAACAGACCAATATATTCATGCGCAGTCTTTTGAAAATCATTAGTCAACCGGCACATATGGGGGCATTACCTACCTTATATGCTGCAGCAGATCCGACGATCACGGGAGGGGAGTATATTGCTCCCAGTGGTATGGGCGGCACTAAGGGCTATCCCAGGAGCGCTAAGATCATCGAAAAATTATATGACGCTAACATTTCAAACAAGCTATGGAGCGTATCAGAAGAATTAACAGGGGTATATTACAGATTCGACGTGTAGATTTTGCCATGAAGGAAAGTAAACCTTATTATGGAATAGACAGTTAAAAGTTCTTCAGCACGAATAAGATTAACTGAATGGGGGGCTACCATGATTCGTTTCATAAGAAGTTTCACGATCCGCTCTATGCAGAGTCCATGCGATGAACAACGGCGGTTGTTTGTATAGAGCGTGAAATCCATTTCCGCCATATCATTGTAGTGCATATCCAATGCGTTCATCGTACGACTCTGCTGCCTTAAAGATTCTAACTTTTAAGGAGTGGAGCAACGTGAAATATATTAATGCGGATACAATCTTCCCGGAAAAATTGCTCAGAGAAATACAGCGTCATATCCCCGGAGGTCTGATCTACATTCCGAGGCCCAAGGATGCCCACAAGAAGTGGGGCGAGAATTCGGGTGGCAGAAGGATTGTCCAGGATCGGAACGACGAGATCCGCAAGCTTTTTGCTGCGGGAACGACCATCGATCAGCTTGCGGACCAATACTGTTTATCCATCGATAGCATCAAGAAAATTGTGTATTGCAAAAAGGGATGAAACTATAGAAGCCATGTTCGAGCAATCGAATGTGGCTTTTTCCTGTAAGAATAAAGAATGGTTATTAAAGCTTTTTTACATATTCGAGGTTCTTAATTACGCGTACAATTAAATTGACGATATTAGGATGCGCGTTGAGAGTTCATGAAATAAGTTTTCAAATCATCTGGTAAGGTTGGTGAATATGCATATAGAAGTGAAATTAACGAATAAAGACGAGGCGTATGTGATTAAAAATATGTACCCGCTATACCTTCATGATCTATCCGGACATTATGGTCTGGGTGGAGAGCATACCCCGAACGAACATGGCATTTTTGAGCCAAGTCCTGATTATACAACGTTACAGGATCAGTATGATGTACAAAACATTTGGTGGGAAAAACCGGAGTGTCTTTATCCGTTCCTCATGATTGTGGATGGCCTACCGGCAGGATTTGCGTTCGTAGCCACGCCACCTTATTGCTCACAAGGAATAGATTTCTTCGTACATGAATTCTTTCTGATGCAGCCATTTCGAGGTGTAGGCGTTGCTGAACACGCGGCATCGACGATCTTCGGAATGTTTAAAGGAAACTGGGAGTTGTTCACCAATCCATCGGAGAACAATAAGATCGGCCAATCTTTCTGGCGGAAAACAGTGGATAATTATACCAAAGGTAACTATCGGGAAATGTACGGGCATACATCCGATGGTTATAAATTGATGTTTCAATTCTCCAATCATCTCTTAAAAATTAATGAACGGATAGGAGAGAGCAACTCCCGTTATGGAAGTATTCTGGTATCCATAGCTGGACACTTTGAAAAAGGAGTGTTTAGTGTATAAGTACCAGAATACCTGATTTCCATTTTATTTATTTCCAGTAGGTGTAGTATTTCACAATTCGATAATGTGTTCACATCGTCCAGCCACAACTTCATCGTGGGTAACAATTACAATTGTTTTACCCTGTTGGTGAAGCTCAGTCAGCATATTTATAACAAAATCACGATTGCTTACGTCTAGAGAACCTGTTGGCTCATCAGCCAGAACAACATCACAAGGCTTTAATAATATTCGGGCTAGTGCCACACGCTGTTGTTCTCCACCGGATAATTCGTATACCTTTTTGCTCAAAGGGATGGACAATCCTACTTTATTTAAAGCTTCTATTTTCAGATCATGTTTTTCCTTTTTTGATTTAAGACTGTAGCAAAGAGCCATATTTAGATTCTCATCCACACGGTCATTGTCTACTAAAGCGTAATTTTGGAACAAATATGAAATTTTATTGCGTAATATAATGGACTGCTTTTTGCTCCCTGGTTTAGGGAAAATCTCATTATAGAATTTGATACTTCCGTTGTCGGGTTTCTCGATCATGCCCAGCATGTTCAATAATGTTGACTTACCAGAACCACTCTTTCCAACGATAGCTACCATCTGACCTTGTAGAATATCCAGATTAAGGTTACTTAACACGTTGTGAGTGGCGTAACGCTTAGATACATTGCGAAGTTCGTATACCAATGGAAGGTTCAATTTATTGCCCGCCTTTCAATAATTTGATGATATGTTTAGACGAAAGCCGAGTCAGCCAAACTACTGAGAAGCATAACTCCAACAAAATAAGAGCAAAGAATAAAGAGATAGGTAGTGCCAAATTCAAGATACCTAATAGATAGCAACAGATGCCTATTATTATCCAAGAGATACCGAAAATATAGATGAACTCTTTGTACTTTCTGGGTATAGACAGGCCAAATATTCCCCTGATAATAAACTTTTGTTGAAATTTGTTGAACATAATGGATAGATTTTGAATAAGGAGAAAGCAAAGAATCAGCACGCTGATCGCTAAAGCAACTGAAGTAGAATAGAAACGTTGCTGAAGCGCATATACTTTCTCCGCAATGTACTGATCAACAGTGATTAGATAATGCAGGTTATCATCCAATTTTAATTCTTTCAAAGTTGATTCTAAAAAGCCATATGTTTTAGCGGTATCACCGTCGATTAATTTGATTTTGATGGGATCTGAACTTCCGTTACCTAGAATTGCATCCCGATCCCCTACTAGGCTGTTTTGTTCAGTAATGACCTGAATAATAGGCTCTGTAATTAAATTATTATTGTTGGGGTTCACATCGGGATTAAAGCTAAAAATGTCCTGATGATTGGCATACCAAATAATTTGAATTTTTTGCATTTCAGTAGATGGTGAAATCTCATTTTTAAGTTGTTCTTTTTCAAATACAACTCTTTGATCGCGTTCATCTCTAAAGAATTGGACAATCTGTTTTTCCTGATTTTTTAATTTTTCAGGAACCAGAATAATCCAACTAACTTCTTCTTCAGGTATATAAATGGGTTCACCCTTTGTATCATATACAGGAAATTCCTTCAAATAGTTGGGGTTAACTTGCAAAGAACGGATTCCTTCATAATTTTTATTTAACAAAAGTGCCATTTCCTCGTACTGACGAGAATTAATTAAAACTGAGCCGAGTTCGTTCAAAACAGGATAAAGTTGGCCTGCTGTTGTTCTAATATACTGCACTGCGCTGTTCTGGAAATCAGTGGCATCATATCCTGCGTTTACAGGATAAAATACACCATATTGATTACTTTTTTTCCAACTTTCAAGGTCATCTTGTTCACTTTTGAGAGTATTATATTGACCAGATAATGTAGAAAATAGAGATATGACTATAATCGTAGTAATTATTTTAAGCAGTGTATTCATTGCAAATATGATTTTAGTATATTTTTTATTCTTAATCGCTTCCTTTATGTCAGTACGAGAAATGTAAATATAGGATGGTAATGTTAGAACAACTATTAATATTAGCAATTTCAATTGTTCAAAGAGTGAATAGAAAAAGAAATGTGGGTTAGAGTTGGGAATCACAATAGATAATATTAGAACCATAAATAAATTTATAAAGGAAGATATAACAATTGTTTTACCTATAAAATAATACCATATTTTCAATGTTGGAATTCCCAATAACTTGTATATACCCACACGCTTGGTTTCCTTGAAATTATAATAAAGCATATAAAAAGCTGTTATTATAACTAGAATATATAACATGTTGGTTACATCAACCATGGATGTTGAAGGGAAACCGACTTTTGTAGAATTATAAATCGTGAATGTAGCAGGTGAATATTGAACGGATACCCCTTTTTGACTATAAAACTCACGTAAATTAAGAGAGAACTGTTCTAAAAATGGAATCAGGTTATTTTCGCTGGTTTCAATGTAGTAGTATCCGCTTACAGGCAAATAATCATAAGCACTTATAAGAGGCTTTATCGTAATAGTGTTATTTCCACCAAATTCTTTAATTACTCCTACCTGATCGGAATCTGGACTAGACGTGGTTGAAATATATCTTTCTTTATTTTGAGAGTCTGTAGTATCAAGAACTCTTCCTGATTCCAGTTTAATATTATCAAACATAGAGCTTTTTCGATTAAGCAATATGTATTTCATGAATTCCATTTGGTTATCAGGTTTATTGTTAATAACTGAGCGAAATATATTTACCTGGAGGTCTGAGGATGTGTCTGCCAAGATAGGATAGATTACGTCTGGATCAGCCAGCAACTCAGTCTCCGGAATAAAAAACTCATAACCGATATGTTCATCTAATGAATAGAATTGCTCTAATATCTTTTGATCATAGAGTCTGTAATTGCTATAGAATGTTAACAAAGAGGCGCACAAGATAAAAAAGATAATATTTTTTTTCAATGTTCTAATTCCCTTCCAAGAATGTAGAATAAATGGAAACGAACTAAACTCCGTAGTTAAACGTGGAATTTAGTTCGTTTTACCAAATATAACAATGTTATATTAAGTTTAAAGTTTAGTACGTATTCCAGTAAGCATGAGTTTGATCCCCAGTGTCACCAGTTGCACTAGCATAGGAAGTGATCTCTTTGTTAACTTGTCCGCTACGCGAAATAGTTGTACCTATACTGGCTGTAGATGAATGTATTTTTGTACGGTGGTTGTAGTTAGACCATACTTTTTTCTTAATAGAGAAACCAGATATTACTGGAGTAGTACCATAATCCCAAGTGCCACCACCAGTATCATCTTGTAGAGTAGTAAGATCATTTGAAACAAATCTTACATTAGTCAAATCTACAGATCCTCCATCGGTTGGTTCGATGGTATCTGCCATTGCTTGGCTCAATGGAACCATAAGAACGGCTACTGCAAGTGTAAGACTAACAAGCTTTTTTTTCATTAGTATAATCTCCTCTATACATATTATGTAGAATCCCGGAATTCTTCATAAAATATACCATTGATATATATATAAGTAAAGTAAAAAAAAGTAAATAAAATAATTTGGTTTTATGAACAAATATAAATTATTTAGGAAAAAAGTTACTCAATTTCTTTCTTCTTTTAACTCCTTTCTCTACAGATCATATGCCTCAATTCGTTTAAGAGTCAGGATACATCCCGCAAATTTCTCAGTTCAGTTCGCTAGAATATTTCAAATGGAGAGGGAGTAATCGAAGCGAGGCGGATTTAAGCGAATCGACATGGTTGAAACAAACACATTATCACGCATCTCTACGAAAGCTGTGGAGTGTCCTATTTTTGTATATAAATAGCTAATTTATTAATAGTTCATGAAGTGTCTGTGAATCTGGCACATGCAGATTGTGCTCGAATGATCCATTACGAATAAGCTTCCTTCATAATAAGTATGCACTTCAAAGTGCGTACTTTTTTTTGTGGTGGTGTGCCCAGCTAAGCGCGCGTCGTCAAAAGAGCTTCATCGTGATGTTTGTTAACGACTCCTGCTAGAAATTTGCAGGGTACATTCTCCTATAATGATGATATCATTTGGATAAATAAACTTACTTATTGCGCTCTTAGAGATTGGGGTTAGATTCATCATGAGGGGAATTCTCCGAGTCGGTTCTCGTAAGGTGTGGTTTTATATCGTTGTTGCCGTTATTGTTGGCTTGGTTGCAGGCTATGTCGTCCTCTCTGAGCCGGACTCTCCTAAGTTCCAAAGTGAAAA
Source organism: Paenibacillus sp. GQ49 (assembly GCF_059759055.1). NCBI lineage: Bacteria > Bacillati > Bacillota > Bacilli > Caryophanales > Paenibacillaceae > Paenibacillus > Paenibacillus sp. GQ49. Next base: position 11,625 of record NZ_JCAXEL010000023.1, on the reverse strand, counting down.
AGGTATTCTGGATTTAAGGCAGGTTCAGCTCAGTACGAATCCGCAAAAGTTAACAGGGGAGTGGTCGTTCTACTGGCAAGAGCTACTGTCGCCTGAGGACATACGGGTTCGTTCGGCAAGGGAAGGAAATCAGGACCACTGGATCAGCATCCCGAGCTCTTGGCTAGGCTATCCGTTAGAAGGTCAGCGGCTGAGCGGTACAGGCTATGCAACCTATCGACTGATGATTCAACTAAGCGAGCAGGATCGAAACGAGCGGCTTACTCTGCGGCTGCCCAGCATTTTTCATGCGTACAAATTATGGGTGAATGGCGAGCTGCTGGCGGAAGTTGGGGAGGTAGGTCAGGACAAGAACCACGTGACCCCGCATCTGCAAACGAAGCTGGTGTATTTTCAGCCTGAAAACGACACTGTGGAGCTGGTTATGCAAGTAGCCAACTTTAATCATAAGCGTGGCGGCATCACCAAGTCTATAGAACTAGGTGGCAGTACAATGTTAACGCTTAAAACAAATATGAAAATTGCTGCAGACATGTTCATCACAGCAAGCCTGCTGGTAATAGGTTTATATAATCTACTGTTGTTCATGCTGAGACGCAAGGACAAGGCTCCGTTGTATTTTGGTCTGTTCACCGTGTTGTTCGGTATTCGCTCCTTGTTGGGCGGAGAGATCATGATTACACAATGGCTTCCTCACTTTCCTTGGGAATTGCAGTTCAAGATCGAGTATCTGATTCTTTGTCTCAGCGGTTATATCATCACCATGTATTTTGATTGCATTTTTCCGAATTACGTATCGCGATGGTTTCGTCTTGGTACCCGGATTGTAACTGGCGCATTCTGTATCCTTGTGGTGGTAACCCCTGCAATTATATATACGAAATTTCTGTTGATGATCGGTGTTGTGGTTGTTCTACATATGGTCTATCTGATGATCGGGCTGGTTCAAGCGGCTGTGCGACGTATGGAGGGAGCGTTGATCTTCCTGCTGGTGTCGGTGATTACTTTGGTCACGGTAGTCAACGATTTTTTATATTACAACGGTTGGTCGCTGATCGGAAATACATCCCCGCTTGGCTTATTGATATTTACGATGGCACAGATGGTTCTGCTTTCTTCGAGATTTACGAGGACGGCATCCAATGAGGAGAAAATATCACGTGAGTTGCAGAACGCTAACGACAAGCTGATCGAAATGAATATGAATCTGGAACGGACCGTGGATGAGCGCACACAGGCCTTATCTATGGCTCATAATGATCTCCGCACTTCGTATGACCGGTTGCTTCACTCCGAGCAAGGGAGGAAGAAACTTCTTGCCTACATTACGCATGATCTACGTATGCCGTTGTCCAGCATGTTAGGATATGTAGAAGCTATACAGGACAGGGTCAAGCCGGAACGTAATGAACAATATCTGAAGTATATCCAGGAGAACACAATAAGGATTAACCGCATGATCGAGGAGTTGTCCTTCTTGTCGCATTTGGAGACCGGACAAGTCTCGTACCGCATGGAGCCGGTTCAGATGATTCCCTTCTTGCGTGATTTTTTTGAACAATATGAGCTGGTTGTGCGTGACGCAGGATTAGATTTCATACTGGATATCAGAGATACGGAGGACCAGCGCCCTAACTTGCCTGTTGTCGAGATGGATGCGAAAAGAGTAGAGCAAGCTTTGTTTAATCTAGTGTCGAACGCGATGAAGTTCACCTCCAACGGAGGGCTGGTGCGTATTGCGCTAGCTGTGGAAGAGGTGAATTATGCTCGCAGAGCTATCATTAGCATACAGGATTCTGGAATGGGTATTCCTCCAGACCAGCTTGAGCAGATTTTTGAACGTAATTACAGATACGATCAGCCTGGCTTGGGGAACGGAATAGAGGGCAGTGGGCTGGGGTTAGCGATTTGCAGGGAAATCGTACTCGCACATGGAGGGAAGGTTCGAGCGGAGAGCGATGGTAAGAAGGGGGCGACATTCTATGTAACGCTTCCTTGTATCGGCAATGAAGGAAGGGGATGATGGGATGGACACTCACAAAATAATGATCGTTGATGATGATCCTCATATATGCGAGATTGTTCAGGTGTATTGTGAACGGGAGGGGTTTATCTCCACTTACAGCCATAGCGGGACAGAAGCCATGAAGCTGCTTGCATCGTTCGAGCCAGATTTAATTGTACTGGATATATTGCTGGCTAATGAAAACGGCATTGATTGGTGCAGGAATGCGCGTAACTTCACCAGTGCGCCGATCATGTTTCTGAGCAGCCAAGAGGAAGATGAAGTGAAAATTAGCGCATTATCCTATGGTGGCGACGATTATGTGACCAAGCCATTCAGTCCTGGAGTGCTCATGGCCAAGATTAAGGCTCACCTTCGCAGAGTGTCGACGGGCAAAAGGGAACAACTGCTGGAGTTACCGGGTCTGACACTGGATTTTTATAGTCAGTCCGTCAACACGGGGAGTAAACCTATCTATTTATCGAAAAAAGAGTTCAGTCTGCTGTCCTATATGGCACAAAACGTGAATCGTGTCGTCAGTGTCGATACGTTGTTTCAAATCATATGGGGAATGCAAAGTCTGGAGGATACAAGAACCGTCGCTGTACACATTAGTAATTTACGCAAAAAAATCGAGTCTGACCCTGCCGATCCTGAGCGAATCATTACGGTTCGGGGGAGCGGGTATATGCTGGTTGCTACCAGTACGTCACAAGCATAAATATAGCGATAAGGTTGGTAGTCTATTATAAATGGGAAAATGGCGTTGGAGCAGTACCTGACGCTATTTTCCCATTTTTTTGTTTTTTCCACTAGCTTCGTAATCGACTCAAAATATTGAATTCCTCAACACTGGTCTGCACTTTTCCATCCTCGTCAAATGATGAGCCATCTCTCCGAAGAATTAAACGATCCAATACGCACGGATTTAAAGTTTTCTTTAGGTTTCTCAAGTAGGATAATCCATCATGATAAAATCACATTGGTCGATATAACGACATATTTCATCAAATTGTAACTGATTATTAGCTAAGAGGACGTTCATTCGAGCCGGATCAAACGATAATACGTGAAGAAATGGTTGTATTGCTGTCCCGCATTAGTACTTGAAGAAGGAAGTGGCTCCGATGGCACGAGTTATATGTATCACATCAGGGAAAGGTGGAGTTGGCAAGACAACGGTCACAGCTAATCTCGGGACTGCCCTTGCCTTATCGGGGAGCAGCGTTTGCCTGATCGACGCTGATTTTGGATTGAGAAATCTGGATATTCCGCTTGGTTTGAGCAATAGGGTAAGGTATCATATTTCCGATTTTCTGACGGGTCGATGTGCTTTACATCAAGTGATCGTCAAAGATAAGCGAATCAGTACCTTGTCCTTTATCTCCTGTAGTAACGACACGGTGCATCACGATGATCCGCAAGTTTTTGGCGAGGTTGTACAGCAAATAGCCCAGAACTATGATTATGTGCTGATCGATTCGCCGGCAGGCATTGAAAATGGATTCTGGAATGCGGCTTTGGCAGCAGATGAGGCTATTGTCGTTACTACGCCTCATCGTACATCGCTTCAGGACGCGGATCGCGTAATCGGATTATTAGAAGATATGATTCCGGCTCCGCCACAGCTCATCATTAATATGGCCGACGGACAGGAAGCCCGTTCGGCAACGGTAAAGATGCAGGATATTATCGATATTCTCAATATCGGTGTGATTGGCGTGATCCATGCCGATGTAGAAATTATACGTTCCGTACATAAGGGCATCCCGATTGCGCTTAATCCCGAGTTCGAAAGCGGGCTGCGCTTCAGGCATATCGCCCACAATGTGGCGAATAATCAGCAGGAGCCTTTTATTTCATTGAAACCCAAGAGGCATATTAGTATTTTTTCACTTCCTCAAAGACTGCGTTGGGGGAAGAGCAGTTCGTTATAGTCGATTCTGGTAGGTGAATCGTTGACACGCGAATTATCTGCAATGGATTGCAGACTAGCTTAAGAGTTCATAAAAAAATAGTGGTGTGGGAGTTACCTTCCCTACGCCGCTATTTTTGATGTCATTGATGTTCTCACTTGCGAGTAGTTGCTTACTTAAAGTTTTCTTTATAATTCACAAGCGCCCCTATCTCGCATGATAAAATACGGAAGAAAAAACGACATAATTTGCATGTATTGGTGTCACAATTCGACTGCGACTGATAAGAAAGGTCGGTGAACGAATTCAATCTGTAAAGTTGGCATTATCGTACCTTAAAGCAGTCGAATTTTGGATGGTCTTTTTTAGTTTGATCTATACATAGAAGGGATGAATGAAAGTGAAGAAAGTAAGACAGGGATGGAAGTTGAGCCGGCAGATCCTGATGTGGATGCTAGTGATCAGCTTAATAGTTTCTGCCGTGCCCCTATTACCAGCGCAATCGGCAGTAGCGGCTGAACTGCCGATGCAGATGACAAAAGTAACCACATCCACTGGATTCCAGGATATGAGTCCCACCGACTGGTTCTATGATGCAGTCGTCCATGTGCAGGAGAAGGGCATATTCAGCGGAACGAACGCGAGTAGCTTCTCTCCTAAGGGGACAATGACACGTGCCATGTATGTAACGGCACTTGGACGGATGGCCGGAGTCGATGCCGGGGCGTACTCCACTTCGAGCTTTGCCGATGTACAGGCGGGTAGCTGGTATGCGCCATATGTCGAATGGGCGGTTAAGCAAGGTATTACCGAAGGCACGGGGGATCGAAAATATTCGCCGGATGCTACCGTATCTCGGGAGCAAATGGCGACGATGACGTTGCGGTATTTCGAAAGCGAACAGATTCCTTATCAGACCGAGAATCCGTTCACGACAGAGCCGGGTGATCTTGCGGATGTTTCGTCTTGGGCGGCTAACGCGGTCGTCAAGCTGTGGCAAGCCGGTGTGTTCACCGGAGACGCCAAGGGCAACTTCAATCCGCGTGCGCAAGCGACTCGCGCGGAAGCGGCGGTTCTATTCATGCGCAACAACGAGGTTGTGGAAGCGTGGAAAAACCAGAATCAAACGCCGGTGACGCCTACTCCAACACCAACACCAACGCCAACACCGACCCAACCGGGAACTCCAACGGTAAACCCAACACCAACACCCGGCGGTAATAATGGTGGCGTAACACCGACGGAACCGGTGACACCAGCGCCAACACCTGGAGGTAACCCCGGAACGGGTTCCACCGCGTATACACTAACGTTTGATAGCAACGGTGGCTCGGCGGTCGCTGCGCAGACGGTACGACCAGGCCAGGTGCTCAATAATCTTCCTGCTCCAACGCGGGATGGATATATATTTCAAGGATGGTTTACGGATAGGGATCTTTCACTCATCTTTGCAAGCGGCAGTACCCTGACCGCAGATACGACATTATATGCAAAGTATACGGATAGCGTGGACAGTGCCGTACAGAGCACTCCTAGCTACTCGGTATTGGATGTCGCGACGAACTATACGATTGCTGTACAAGACACATCGGGCAGCCTAACGGCATCTGAGGTCAAAGCTCGCATGACGTTTGAGGATACAGCTAATCCTGAATTTGAGGGGATCACTGTCACAGGAGGGAACGGCGACTTCACGGTAGCGTCCGCAGTAGAAGGTGGTCATTTCGTAGAAGGCAACACGTATGAACTTACGTTGACAGACGACAACTTGACCTTCCAAGGCCAAGACGCGACGACGAGAATCTATGTGTTTGGCGTTGGGAAGCAAGAAATCATGGACATCCCACTGCATACGAGCATGATCTACCTGTCCTTTGCGGATGTCACGGATATGATGCTGAACGGCACGGAGGTTGGTTCGGCAGCCATTCCTGTAGTCGCCACAACGGTAGGTGGTAGTGGAAATACGCTGGCTGAAGCCAATGCAAGCAGCGGTACGTTCGTATATAACGGAAGCACCGAGGTTGAAGCTGGCGATACCGTCGCCATCTATCAAGGGGTTCGCCCTGATCTGCGCACGTTAGAAACAACCGGTGAAGACAATGGCGATGTCGCCTATGTCCAGATCTCAGCGGTGAACGGTACGACCTACACCTATGGTCAAGCGGACATCAATCAAGTGTTGTTCAAACCGGATGTGCTGCCAGTGAGCAAAAATGCAGACACAGACAATGATCCTGATAACCATTCCATCACGGTTGAGCAGACTGTGATGAACTATAGTGACAGCATGTATGAGCCACTCGGTCTGGATGAGCTGACGACAGTGGATGTAGGCGACTTTATCGGGTTCTATGAGGGTGGATTTGCCCAATCGGATTTTGTGGCCACTGGTTACGGGCGCATCACGTCAATTACGCCTGCGGCAGAAATGAATATCATTACGTATACCGATGCTACGCTAGATGACGTCACGAGTGCATTCGACCTCTATCAGAAGCAAGCCATTGAAGGCGAAGAGTTGTTGTCGAAAGACCAGATCGCACAGCTCGAAGAACAGATTGAGGAGCAAGCCTTAGATAGCGGGTTCGTTGATCAAGCGGCGGAATATCTGTCAGAACTGGCGATGGAGACAGAGGAGATCCAGAAGATCAATGCTCAGGCATCACGTGCCCTCTCTGGTGACAGTGGTAGGGTAAGTGTGGAGAATCTGACCGTTGTTGCTAAACTTGGCACAAAACTGAAGAACATTAACGGCCGATCCTCCGGTGTGAGTGCTACGCTGCAAGTGGGCGCGGATATTGTTGTGAATGTTAGTGAAGATAGCGACCTGATCATTCATATGACCAGTACATTCGTTCAGGAGATGAGCCTGGATCTCGGTGTGAATTCGGAGACGAAGTGGCATTGGTATGCCATCTTCCCAGTCATTGATGATTATGTAATTACAGCGAATCTGGATGCTTATAGCTATACCGGGATGAACATCACGGCAGAGATGGCTCTTGTCGAACCAGATAAGTTGGAAGCTGCTCTGACGGACTGGCTGGATGCGAAGACCTCTGGCAAATTTAGTCAGGTGCGGAACATTGCAACAGAGATTGAAGCGGTCATGGAGGGTGTGCAAGATACCGCCGTAGACGCGGAATCATTGAAGGAACAGTATCAAGAGATGTTGAGTCAGAAAACGGAATGGGTTCCATTAATCAAGAAGACACTCTTTGAAAAGAGCGTGCGTGTGGCACTGGGGATTATTGAAGTCCAATTCAAAGCTGAGTTTGTAGTTAGCGCGCAGGTGAACTTAACCATCGGGGCAGATTTCTATTACAAGATGGCTAAGCGCTACTCAGTGACCTTACGTGTATTGAGCTTCAGTGGTTCGAGTAATACGGTTAGCTTGCCAGAAGACGGCGATTACCAGTTTACCTTCTATGTAATGGGGACGCTCGGTTTGCGAGCCGGTATTCATATGGAGGTTCAAGCGGGAATTGGCAGTGTTGATCTGAATAGTATCGGAATTGCTGTAGAACCAGGCGTGTATGTGAATCTGTGGGGTTACTTCTACTATCAGCTAAAAAATATTAGCGGAGTGAAGACCACGAAGTCTTTAGGGGCCCTGTTCGTCGAGATCGGCATCTATTTGGAGGTGGCACTTGGCGCCCAATTAGGCGATGGAGCGCTCTCGGATAGCGTAGAACTGGCGGATGAAGAGTGGCCACTGTATACGATTGGGGAAGAAAAGAACGTCTATGACTTCGCCTATCCACAGGATGATGAGCTTGGGTTGCTCTTTAGAGGAAATGCTGACTCTCGCAATTTACCAGAGTCATTTTTCAAGATGAATACTCTTAATTTGAAAACAGGTATAACGACGGAAGAAACATATGATAGTTCACAATTTGATATTCAATTAAGCGGTGATAACTTCAGATTTTTGCTTGATAAAAAAGGGGTACAAGTTAGAAATAAGACGATTCCATCGAGTGCGGCTAAATTAGTTATTACTTGGAAGGGAGCGCCGATGTCATTCACTTCAGCTCCGATTCAGCGTACGATCCCACTGAACTGGATTAAAAGTGCGGATGGTGATCTTACGATCGAGTTCGATCCAAGCAATGGAGAACCATCTGAGATTGTGACTGCTGCCTTTAATGCAGCCATTCAAGTGAAAAACAAAGTCCCCGTAAATCCGGGATATACTTTCGATGGCTGGTATACTTCTGCCTATGGTGGTACAAAAGTGGACATTCCCAACCGGATGCCTACAGGTATTCAAAAACTGTATGCACGTTGGATTGTGAACACAGACACACCGTACAAAGTCAATCATTATTTGATAGATGCAAACTCACAGAAATTATCTGTGCTTACGGATTCCGAAATGAAGACAGGAACAACAAATACAGAGATCCGTATAACCTCTAACAAATATAGAGATCGTGGTTATAATGAAGTTGCAGTAAAAGGTATCTATATTAAGGGCGATGGTTCAACGGTTGTTAATATTTATTACAAACCGATAAGTCGGACATTAACTTTTAATTTAGGTTATGAGGGAGCACCGGAAGGTAAACTAACGGATCTAATTTATAAAAATATCGTTAATCGAATTCCAGTTCCGACAAGAACGGGATATACGTTTGCGGGTTGGTCACCGAATGTCCCAAATACGATGCCAACGGATAACGCGACTTATACCGCAAACTGGACAGTCAGGGATGATACGCCATACAAAGTCGTATACTTACAGCAAAATATAGGGCATCCAACCTACACGGTTGCAGATGTAGAAACGCATCGGGGTATAACCAATACGAGGGTAACTCTGCCTAAAGAATCACTCAGGTCTTACGAAGGATTTACTGTAAATACAGCTCTTCCAGGAACTGTGTTAGATGCCGATATTGCCAGCGACGGTACAACGGTTCTACGGGTGTATTATACCCGCAATACGTATAAGTTGACCATAGATTACAATGACTTGAATACACCTGCAAAGGAGATAGATGTACAATACGGATCAACGACTTCATTACATTTCGGTGATCCAACTTGGGCAGGTCATGAATTCAAGGGGTGGTCAGCTGTCCCAGCGGTAACCATGCCTGCACAAGATATCGAGTATATCGCTCAGTGGGACATAGACCAGCATACTGTCAAATTTAACAGTAATGGTGGAGTGGAAGAAGTTCCTGATCAAACGTTAGCTTATGGAAAAACTGTCATCGCACCAGTCACACCAACGAAGAAAGATCATGCGTTCGGAGGTTGGTACAGCGACAGTGATCTTACGCAACCTTACAATTTCGCAATGTCGGTGACGAGTAATATTACGTTGTATGCGAAGTGGATGCGTGGGTATACGATGAGCATCGACAGTAATGGTGGGACAGAAATATCCAATCAGGCGGTCTACGAAGGAACAAAACCTGCGGCACCTCAACCACCAACGCGGGAGGGATATGTGTTCGGAGGTTGGTTTAGCGACAAAGATTTGACAAAGGCATATAATTTCACAACCGAAATCGTAAATGGTGATATCACCTTGTATGTGAAATGGGTAGTTGCTCAAAAAATACAGTATAGAGTTCGCTTCTATGATGAACAAAAGACTGAGCCAATCGATCAGCTGGTAACTGAAGGTGGTGTGGCAGTGGCACCTGAGCCACTAACGAAACCAAATCATACGTTCTTGTACTGGAGAGATAAAGAGAAGCGGAACCAAGCATTTGACTTCACAACACCAATAATGAGGAATTATGAGATATACACAGCATGGATACTGAATAGCTATGAGGTAAGCTTCATAAGCGACGGCAAGAAGTTGAGTAGTCAGTCCGTGTACCATCAACAATCTGCTAAGGAGCCTTCAAGTCCAACGCGCGAAGGTTATGTGTTTAAAGGCTGGTACAGTGACAGCAATTTGACGATGCTCTACGATTTCAGGGCTCAGGTGACGAGTGAAATTTCGTTGTATGCGAAGTGGCTGCCTGAGTTCACTGTGAGATTTGATAGTAAAGGCGGCTCAGCAGTAAATGCCGGGACAGTGGAGTATAATGCTAAAATTGCGGCGCCGGCATCTCCGATGCGGACAGGTTACGAATTCGGCAATTGGTATAGTGATGAAGATTTGACCATTATCTATAATTTTGAGACACCGGTAACGACAAATTTCACGTTGTATGCGAAATGGAAACCAATCTTCACAATAATCTTCGACCATAAGGATGGTTCAGCGGTGACAGATCAGCAGCCGGTGCTGGAAGGGGAAGTGGTTTCTGCACCTGCCGCACCACATCGAGAAGGTTATACCTTCATCGGTTGGTATAGCGATGAAGCTTTGACCAATGCTTATCATTTTGAAACACCGGTGACGACGAACATCACGCTGTATGCAAAATGGAAGGTCTTATATACGGTAACTTTACGTAATTTAACTGAAGTGGTTGAAAAGTCAGTGGCAGAGGGCGATGTGGTTACTAGACCTGAGGCCTCTCCTCCACGAAGTGATGGATGGATAGTTTACTGGTGGTACGTATATGGTGAGCCTTGGGAAGATGTTTACAATTTCGAGACGCCAGTGACAGGAAACTTTGAGTTACGCGCACATTATGGACAGCCCCATACGGTGAACTTCGAGTCTAATGGTGGTTCAGCGGTGGCTTCTCAGACCCTCCTTGGAGGTATAGATAAAGTCAAAGTACCTGAACCTCCAGTGAAGCCAGGATTTGTGTTCGAAGGGTGGTATAGAGATACACGTTTTACCAGGGCCTATGATTTCGAATTGAAGATGTCAGATCTGGGAATCACTTCTAGAACGTTGCAGTTGTATGCAAAGTGGTTGCCTCTCGACAATAATGAGACCACCAATAATGACATGAATTTTTTAACAGATGATAAGACGGTGGCGGAAGACACTGTTGTTTCGCTAGCTTTTAAATCAGTAATGGATTCCTATATATATGATGGTTGGTATGCAGACCAAAAGAGAACGATTCCCATTAACTTTATGACACACCAGTGATGTCAAAGCGCACGATATACGAGTTTTGGGGTCATAAATGAAATATCCCGATAGACAAATCAGATCATTCGTCATTAGATCGTATGTTCCAATTTTGTAGAAAATTTTGGTGGCGCAGAATGTGAAACAAGACTGTCTTATATGGCACTAAAAAAGCAGGTGAAGAAAAACAATTTGTTTTTCTTCACCTGCTTTTTTTTATTAATAACTCAACCTTCGGTGCGACCAACCTTCGGTTGCGAAGTTTAGTAGGTGGAAATCCTGCTTGGGAAGCATTGTTCTGGATGAAGCCCTTCGCACTTATCAACCCAATTCACTATAATTCATGCAACGTTTGTGCCTCCGGTACGTTATGCACACCCCACTTGCAGATTTCCTCCAGAATGGGCATTAGACTCTTGCCTCGGGGGGTTAAGGAATACTCCACTTTGGGCGGAGTCTGATCATACTCCACTCGTTTTATCACACCTTCATGTTCCAAATCGTTCAGTTGAGAGGTTAATACCTTGTACGTGATCCCGGGGACACGCCTTTTGAGTTCGCCTTAGCGTGTGACCGTTGATACATGATTTTCATCTTCCACTTCTCGCCAATGATAGAAAGGGTGTAATCGAATGGGTTAAGTGTCTCCGCTATGGGTTTACTTGCGTTATCCATCTTAGATAACCTCCTCTATATAG